>JADCGR010000049.1 GCA_020248905.1 Curvibacter sp.
GATTACGCTCCACGCTTCCTTCCCACGCTCGGTCACCCTCACGCAGTTGCGCTTCGCTTTGCTCACTGTGACCAGTTCGCAGCGGGACTTGCACCCGCAAGAGTGCGCCCATGCTGGGCGCACAAAAGAAAAAGGGCCTGATAAATCAGGCGCTTAGAGGTTTTGGCGGAGTGGACGGGACTCGAACCCGCGACCCCCGGCGTGACAGGCCGGTATTCTAACCAACTGAACTACCACTCCACGTGGTGCAGCGTTCGTCTGGTCTCTTGCGAAGCCAGACCAAGTGCGGCAAAACTTGGCGACCCTACGGGGATTCGAACCCCGGTACTCACCGTGAAAGGGTGATGTCCTAGGCCTCTAGACGATAGGGTCAAAACCTGGACTGTTTCCGACTTGAAAAGAAACTGGTGGAGGTAAACGGGATCGAACCGATGACCTCTTGCATGCCATGCAAGCGCTCTCCCAGCTGAGCTATACCCCCGTTCCGCCTGATGCGCTCTTCTCAAGAGCATCAACCTGAGCCTTGAATTATAGACCGAATTTCAGACGCCTTGCAAACGGGCCTGAACTTTTTCGCGCGTCAGAAGCTCCAGCACAGCGTCAAGCGAGGGCGTCTGTGGGGTACCCAGCACCAGCACGCGTACGGGCATGGCGAGCTGCGGCATCTTCAGGCCCGTTGCCACCAGAACCTGCTTGAGGGCGGCGGCAATCGAGGCCTTGTCCCAGGCGCAGACGGCCAATTTGTCGCGTAGCTGGGCCAGCGCCGGCCGGACCGCATCGGTGAGGTGCTGCGCAAGATCTTCGGGCTTGGGACGCACGTCGGCATAAAAGGCCTGGGCCCAGTCGGCGAGCGCCACCGTGGTGTCGCAGCGATCCTTGAACAGGCCGCAGATCTGCGGCAGACGTTCGTCTGCGGCGATGCCCCGTCGGTCGAGTTGCGAGGCCACCAGTGCGGCCAACGCTTCGTTGGTCGTGGCCTTGAGGTGCTGGGCATTGACCCAGCGGAGCTTGGTCTCGTCGAACTGCGCAGCGCTGCGGCCCAGGTGATCGAGATCGAACCATTGCAGGAACTGCGCGCGGCTGAAGATCTCGTCGTCACCATGGCTCCAGCCCAGGCGCGCAAGGTAATTCACCATGGCATCAGGCAGGTAGCCTTCATCGCGATACTGCGTCACGGGCTTGGCTCCATTGCGCTTGCTCATCTTCTCGCCCTGCTCGTTGAGCACGGTGGGCAGGTGCGCATAGACCGGCGGCTCCTTGCCCAGGGCGCGAAAGATGTTGATCTGGCGCGGCGTGTTGTTCACATGGTCGTCACCACGGATCACATGCGTGATGGCCATGTCGATGTCGTCGACCACCACACAGAAGTTGTAGGTGGGCGTGCCATCTGGGCGCGCGATCACCAGGTCATCGAGTTCGCCATTGCTGATCTCGATACGGCCCTTGACCTTGTCGTCCCAGGCCACCACGCCTTCGAGCGGGTTGCGAAAGCGCAGCACGGGTTGCACACCCGCAGGCAGGGGCGGTAGCGTCTTGCCAGGGGCAGGACGCCAGGTTCCGTCGTATCGGGGCTTCTCCTTGCGGGCCATCTGGCGCTCGCGCAGGGCATCTAGCTCTTCGACGCTCGTGTAGCAGGGGTAAACATGGCCTGCTGTCAGCAACTCTGCCAGTACCGCCTTGTAGCGCTCCATCCGCCGCATCTGGTAGTACGGACCCTCGTCATAGTTCAGGCCCAGCCATTCCATGCCCTCAATGATCACATCCACCGCGGCCTGGGTGGAGCGGTCGAGATCGGTGTCCTCGATGCGAAGGATGAAATCACCCCCCTGCGCGCGGGCAAAGGCCCAGGGATAGAGGGCAGAGCGGATATTGCCGAGGTGGATGAAGCCCGTCGGCGACGGGGCAAAACGGGTGCGGACGCGCTGGGTCACGGCAATCTGTTCAGTTAAAAAAAATGTCAGGGCAAGGTGCCCAGCCCGCGCGCGAGGTCGTCCCGCACATCCTGCGGATGCTCCAGGCCTACGGCCACGCGGATCAGCCCTTGGCCGATGCCGGCCGCCTGGCGCTGCGCCTCGGACAGTTTGCCATGCGAGGTACTGGCTGGATGCGTGAGCAGGGTCTTGGTGTCGCCCAGGTTGGTACACAGCGACAGAGTCTGGAGCGTGTCGAGCACATGAAAGGCGCGTGCACGCGCCTGCTCGGGCCCACTGGCCCTGACCTCAAAGGACACGACCGCGCCGCCCAGCCCGTTCATCTGTCTCATGGACAGGGCGTGTTGGGGATGTGAGGTCAGTCCGGGGTAATGGACACGCGCTACCGCCGGTTGCTGCTCAAGCCAGAGGGCGAGCTCGTGCGCGAGCGCGCTCTGGGCGCGCATGCGCAGGTCCAGCGTCTCCAGCCCCTTGAGCACCACCCAGGCGTTGAAGGGCGAGAGAATCATGCCGCTGTTCTTCTGCACCGGCAGGAACTTCTCCCGCACCATCTTGTCGCTCGCGCACAGGGCGCCCGCCATCACGCGGCCCTGGCCGTCGAGGTACTTGGTGCCGGAGTGCATGATGATGTCGGCGCCCAGTTCGATGGGGCGTTGCAGGGCGGGCGTGGCAAAGCAGTTGTCCAGGGCCAGCAGCGCGCTGGCGTTGTGCGCCAGATCCGCCAGGGCCTGGATGTCGCAGACCTCGGTCAGGGGGTTGGTGGGTGTCTCGGCAAAGAGCAGCCGCGTATGAGGACGCACGGCCGCCCTCCAGGCTGCCAGATCAGTTTGCGGCACGGCGGTGGACTCGACACCGAAACGCGCGAACTCCGAGCCGATGAGCTTGATCGTGGAGCCGAACATGGACTGCGAGAAGACCACGTGGTCACCCGCCTTGAGCAGGCTGAAGCACATCAGCATGATGGCTGACATGCCGGAGGACGTGGCCATGCAGGCTTCGGTCCCCTCGAGCGCCGCAAGACGCTGCTCGAAGCTGCTCACCGTGGGATTGCCCGAGCGTCCGTAGGTGTAGCCGTCTTCCTCCCCTGCAAAGCGGCGCGCCGAAGCCTCGGCACTGGGCTGCACGTAGCCACTCGTGAGGTACAGCGCCTCGGAGTTCTCGCCGTACTGGCTGCGCTCGACCGCAGCACGTACCGCCAGCGTCTGCAGACGCAGCCCTTCCTTGTCTTGCTTGCCGCTCATGGGCTCAGTCTCCCTGATGGTTGGGCAGGGCGAGGCGCGAAGTGTCCGCCTCGTCTTCAACGGTCTTGACGCGGCTCGCGTTCATGCGCGCGATGTCCTCGGCCTGGATGTCGCCAGTGACATAGACACCGTCAAAGCACGACGCATCAAAGCCGCTGAGCCTGCCGTTGAGCTGGCCGATGGCCTGCTTCATCGCATCCACGTCCTGGTAGATCAGGGCATCGGCACCGATGATCTGGCGCACCTCCTCAACGGTGCGACCGTGCGCCACCAGTTCCTCCACGGTGGGCATGTCGATGCCGTAGACGTTCGGATAGCGCACGGGCGGCGCCGCGCTGGCCATGTAGACCTTGTTGGCACCCGCTTCGCGGGCCATCTGCACGATCTCGCGGCTGGTGGTACCGCGCACGATGGAGTCATCCACCAGCAGCACATTGCGCCCCTTGAACTCGCTGCCGATCACATTGAGCTTCTGGCGCACGCTCTTCTTGCGCACGGCCTGACCCGGCATGATGAAGGTACGGCCCACGTAACGGTTCTTCACGAAACCTTCACGGTAGGGCAGGCCAAGCAACTGGGCCAGTTGCATGGCGCTGGGTCGGCTGGACTCGGGGATGGGGATGACCACATCAATCTCGCTGGGCGGAACGGTGGAGATCACGCGCTTGGCCAAGGTCTCGCCCAGGTTTAGGCGCGCCTGGTAAACCGAGATGCCGTCCATCACGGAGTCGGGCCGCGCGAGATACACAAACTCGAAGATACAGGGATTCAGGCGCGGCAAGTCGGCGCACTGCTGCGCACTGACTCGGCCCTCAAGATCAATGAAGACCGCCTCCCCGGGAGCAATATCGCGATCGAACACATGGCCGGTCCCGTCCACCACCACCGATTCGCTGGCCAGCATGACGGTGCCCTCGGAGCTGCGCCCCATACACAGCGGCCGGATGCCAAAAGGATCACGGAACGCCAGCACGCCATGGCCCGCGATCAGAGCGATGACGGCATACGAGCCGCGGATGCGCTTGTGCACAGCCCGCACCGCCGTGAACACATCCCCGACGCGCATCGGCTTGCCGCGCGTGGCCTTGTCCAGTTCATCGGCCAGCACATTGAGCAGCACCTCGGAGTCACTCTCGGTGTTGATGTGCCGGTGGTCCGTGTTGAAGATCTCGGCCTTGAGCGCCTGGGCATTGGTCAGGTTGCCGTTGTGCACAAGCACGATGCCAAAGGGCGCGTTGACATAGAAGGGCTGGGCCTCTTCCTCGCTGAAGGCGTTGCCGGCGGTGGGATACCGCACCTGGCCGAGGCCGCAGCTGCCGGGCAGAGCCCGCATATTACGCGTACGGAACACGTCCTTGACCATGCCCTTGGCCTTGTGCATGAAAAACTTGCGGTCCTGCTGGGTCACGATGCCGGCAGCATCCTGGCCGCGGTGCTGAAGCAGCAGCAGCGAGTCATAGATGAGCTGGTTCACAGGTGCGTTGCTGACAACGCCAACGATTCCACACATAAAGACCTTCTCTTAGGCAGGCACGTGCAGCGCACATGCCTTCGGCCCCTCAGGGCAGATACTTTCCTACACTCTGCGGCAGCACCGGTTTGAGCAGATCAAGCGCCCGCATCGAGATGCCCACCCCCGTGGACTCACGCCACCAGCCCTGGTTCTTCAGCGGCGTCATGAGCACCAGCACCGTGAGCGCGAGCAGGAGGATGACGCCGCGCAACAGGCCGAACACACCGCCCAGGCCGCGATCCACCGGCCGCAGACCGGCCTGTTCGATCAGCTTGGGCAGCCCCCACACCACCACACCGCCCACAAAGACCGACACCACAAAGACCAGCGCAAAACCTGCGATCTGCATGAGCGACTCCGAGCCAGCGTCGATGGGCAGATGCCGCCCGACGTCGCCGCCCAGCCACTGCGCCAGAACGAAGGCGAGCAGCCAGTTGAGCACGGACAGGACTTCATAGACGAAGCCGCGCCACACACCCAACGCCACGGAGGCCAGCAGACCCGCCGCGAAGATCCAGTCCAGGGCACTCATGGGGGCGTTCAGAGGCTCAGCACGGTGCCGGGCAGGTCAAGCTTCTTGAGTTTCTCGGCGGCACGCTCAGCCTCGGCCTTGCTGGCAAACGGACCCGCGCGCACGCGGATGCGCTTACCGTCCTTGGTTTCAACCGTCTGCGTGTAGTTTTTGAGACCGGCGCGCTCAAGGCGGGTGCGTACATCGCGCGCGCGTGCCTCCTCGGCAAAGGAGCCAACCTGCACCACATAACGGGCCTCAACGCCCGCCCTGCCATCCGGCTTTGCTTCAGGCTTGGGCGCTTGCGCCTTGGACTCGGCTCGGGCCTCAGGCTTGGCAGCTGGCTTGGGCTCGGCGCGCACAGGCGCCTGCTCCGCTGGCACCGCCTGTGTGACCACGCCCGAAGCGGCCGCAGGGGAGGAGACCGTACCCTCGGGCACAGGATTCGCGGTCGCAGCGGGGGCCGCAGGCGCGGCCAGCGGCAGCACCTTGTTTTTGTCCGGGATCTCTATCGGCAGGTCGACGGCGACCGGACGGGGCTGCTTGTCCACCAGCAGGGGAAACCCGATGACCCCGATCAGCACCAAGATGGCCGAGCCAATGAGTCGGTTCTTGGCCCGGCGACGCAGGACTTCAACGCTTTCGGCTTGCGCCGGGGGCGCTGGCTGCTCGTCACCACCCTTGCGAATCTTGAAGAAGGCCATGTGCTTAAGGTTTGAGGTGCTGTGCATGAAGGCGCGGGACGCCTTCCTTCAGAACGCCTCCGACCGTGTAGAACGAACCGAAGACCACGATTCTATCAGCGGGGTCTGCCGCAGCGAGGGCCGCGCGCAGGGCCGCCAGGGGATCGGCATGGGTGCTGGCGTGCGTGGCCACGCGCGGGTTCAGGGCCTCGCAACGGTCACGAAGCTCGGCTGCGCTGGCGGCCCGCGGCGTGGGCAGATCGGTGAAGTACCAGCGATCCACCAGCGGCGTGATGCGCGCCAGCATCGGCGGTAGGTCCTTGTCGACCATGACGCCGAACACGGCATGCGTGGTCGGGTAGTAGCCCATCGCGTCCAGATTGGCCGTGAGCGCCGCCACAGAGTGCGGGTTGTGCGCCACATCCAGCACCAGTGTGGGCTGGCCCGGGATGATCTGGAAGCGCCCGGGCAACTCCACACAGGCCAGACCGTTGCGCACCGCCTGGGCGCTCACTGGCAGGCACTCGCGCAGCGCTGTGAGCGCAGCCAGCACGCCGGCGGCGTTGACCAACTGGTTGGCACCGCGCAACGCGGGATAGGCCATGCCGCCGTAGCGCCGGCCCCGACCGGCCCAGCCCCACTGCTGCTTGTCGCCATTGACGTTGAAGTCGCGTCCCGACCGCCAGAGATCGGCATGGATGGCCGCAGCGTGGTCAATCACGCTCTGGGGCGGAATCGGGTCGCTGATGACGACCGGGCGGCCAGCGCGCATGACGCCCGCCTTCTCGCGACCGATGCTCTCACGGTCCGGGCCCAGCAGCTCCATGTGATCCAGATCGATGCTGGTGATGATGGCGCAGTCGGCATCGATAATATTGACCGCATCCAGCCTTCCGCCCAGACCAACTTCGAGCACGGCAACATCCACGCCCGAACCTGCGATGCAATCCAGAATGGCGAGGGTGGTGAACTCGAAATAGCTCAGGGAAATCTCGTGACTCGCGCGGCGTGCCTGCTCAACGCGCTCAAATGACGGCAAGAGTTGGTCAGCCTGCACCGGCTCACCCTGCAGGCGCAGACGCTCCTCGAAGCACACCAGGTGCGGCGAGGTGTATACACCGGTGCGGTACCCCGCCTGCCTCAGGATGGATTCGAGCATGGCGCAGGTGGAGCCCTTGCCATTGGTTCCGGCCACCGTGATCACCGGGCAGCCCAGCTGCAAGCCCATGCGTTGCGCCACAGCTTTGACTCGCTCCAGGCCGAGCTCGATGGTCTTCGGATGCAGGCGCTCGCAATAGGCGAGCCAGTCGGATAGCGTGGTCAAACTCGGCATAGCGCAGAATTGTCACCCATGAATCAAGGCATCACTCTCTACGGCATTACCAACTGCGACACCGTCCGGCGAGCACGCGCCTGGCTTACGGAGCAGCAAGTGGCGGTGCATTTCCACGATTTCAACAAGCGGGGTGTACCCGAGGAGCGGCTGGACCACTGGCTGACCACGGTTGGCTGGGAAAAGCTTGTGAATCGGCAGGGAAGCACCTGGCGCAAGCTGCAGCCACAGGCACAGGCCGTCGTTCGGGAGAGCTTTAGCGCGCGCTCACTGATGCTGAGCCAGCCCAGCGTGATCAAACGCCCGGTGGTCGAGTGGGATGCGCAGCATGTGACCGTGGGGTTCGACGCGGCAGACTGGGCAACCCGTATCTGAACCGGGGCCATCGGTGGGCCCTGCCCTAAAATGTCAGGCTTTCCCTTGCAAACAGTGCAACCCACCATGACCCAGCAATACAACGGTGTCTCCGTCGCCACCAAGGCCAATGTTTACTTCGGCGGCAAGTGCGTCAGCCACAGCATCACCCTGGCCGATGGCACCAGGAAGTCGCTCGGCGTCGTCCTGCCCTCCACCCTGACCTTCAACACCGGCGCTCCCGAGATCATGGAATGCGTAGCCGGCAGCTGCGAGTACAAGCTCAAGGGCTCCGACGCCTGGGTCAAGTCCTCGGCCGGCGAGAAGTTCAACGTGCCGGGCAACTCCAGCTTCGAGATCCGCGTCACCGAGCCGTATCACTACATCTGCCACTTTGGTTAATCCCATGGCCACCATCCTGCAAAACCTGCCCACCGGCCAGAAAGTCGGCATCGCGTTCTCCGGCGGCCTGGACACCAGTGCCGCGCTGCTGTGGATGAAGAAAAAGGGCGCCGAGCCCTATGCCTACACCGCCAACCTGGGCCAGCCCGACGAGTCCGACTACGACGCGATTCCCAAGAAGGCGCTGGCCTATGGCGCCAGGCTCGCGCGCCTGATCGACTGCCGCCGCCAGCTGGCGCACGAGGGCATTGCCGCGCTGCAGGCTGGCGCCTTCCACATCTCCACCGCCGGCGTGACCTACTTCAACACCACGCCGCTGGGTCGCGCCGTCACCGGCACGATGCTGGTGGCTGCGATGAAGGAAGACGACGTCAACATCTGGGGTGATGGCTCGACCTTCAAGGGCAACGACATCGAGCGCTTCTACCGCTACGGCCTGCTGACCAATCCGGCGCTCAAGATCTACAAGCCGTGGCTGGATCAGAACTTCATCGACGAGCTCGGCGGGCGCAAGGAGATGAGCGAGTTCCTCATCGCCAACGGCTTCGACTACAAGATGAGCGTGGAGAAGGCCTACAGCACCGACAGCAACATGCTGGGTGCCACCCACGAGGCCAAGGACCTGGAGCATCTGAACTCCGGCATCCGCATCGTGAACCCCATCATGGGCGTGGCGTTCTGGAGGGACGACGTCGGGGTCCGGCGCGAGGAAGTCACCGTGCGTTTCGAAGAAGGCCAGCCCGTCGCCCTGAATGGCCAGACCTTCAGTGACCCTGTGGCCCTGATCCTCAGGGCCAACGAGATCGGTGGCCGCCATGGCCTGGGCATGAGCGACCAGATCGAGAACCGCATCATTGAAGCCAAGAGCCGCGGCATCTACGAGGCCCCGGGTCTGGCGCTGCTGCACATTGCCTACGAGCGCCTCGTGACCGGCATCCACAACGAGGACACGATCGAGCAGTACCGCATCAACGGCATGAAGCTTGGCCGCCTGCTCTACCAGGGCCGCTGGTTCGACCCGCAGGCCATCATGCTGCGCGAAGCGGCCCAGCGCTGGGTGGCGCATGCCGTCACGGGCGAGGTCACACTCGAACTACGCCGCGGCAACGACTACTCGATCCTCAACACCGAGAGCCCCAACCTCACGTATGCGCCCGAGCGCCTGTCGATGGAGAAGGTGGAAGACGCTCCCTTCAGCCCGCTGGACCGCATCGGCCAGCTGACCATGCGCAACCTGGACATCACGGACACGCGCGCCAAGCTGGGCATCTATTCCGGCACCGGTCTGCTCTCGGCGGGCGTCGGTGCCGAGCTGCTGTCCGTCGACCCCAAGAGCAGGAAGTGAGCATCATGCACACCGAGGTGTACCGCGAGAAAACGATCGTGGTGACTGCGGTAGCGCGTGACGATGGGACCTTCGGGCGGGAGTACGCGCATGACGGTGTGGACCCACACAAGTCGGGCCGGGACACCCTGCGCTGCGAGCACATCGCACTGACCGAGGGCTTGAACGCGGCCAAGGCGCAGATCGACGACGACGCCTTCCAAGAGTTTCGCACCTCCTGACCGAGCCACCTTCAGGTGGCTTTTTTTCTGGGAGCTACTCCTTGGGCTCTGCGGCCGACGCGCCTGCTTGCTGAACCTCGGGGGCGGCTGCTGCTGTTTGCAGATGGGGATAACCGTGCGCCTGCAGAAACTCCAGCACCCTGGGACGCCAAAGCTCGGGCGCCATCGTGAAAAAGCCGTGGCCACTGTTACCGACCGGTGGATAAAGCATGTAGTCACCAATGCCCCCTGACTGACGGTAGGCGTCGAACCATTGCCTGGGCAGCCGGGGGCCGAAGTACATGTCGTTTTCCGTGTAGATCCAGAGCGTCGGGATTCGTGCCGTCTTGCCATAGTCCGCGAACATCTGGTTCAGGGCCCAGGGTGAGCAGGGATTCTGTGGACTCGTTTCGGGATTGCCGCCACCACCTCCCGCGAAGTTGATCGTGGCCTGCACCCCCGGCGGGTTCTGTGCAGCCACGCTGATGGCCGTGGCACCGCCAAAGGACTGGCCAACGATGACGGCGCGGTCTTTGAGGGTGTCGGAACGCAGCCGCAAGACCTCCAGGGCCCTGAGCGTCTGCTGTGCTGCGGCGGCATAGGCTGGCGGATAGTCCTTGCGACTGCAGTCCCCCGTCTCCTCTACATCGTCTCCGCCCGTCACACCGTAACCGATGCGGGTCGGGACCGCCACAAGGAATCCCAACTGCGCAAACCATCTTGCGTTGACGCTGTAGACCGCACGACCCATGGACGCACGCCCCCGCGCATTCGGCGCCCGGCCATGCCCGATCAGGAGGATGGGACGAGGCTTGGGAGTACTCTCTTCAACGAAGACGGTCACTACCATGTCGCGCGCCACCTCCTTGCCGAAGCGGTCCTTCACGGCAACGGGAATCTGGATCATCTCCTGCACTAGCTGCGCATGGCCCAGTTGTGAGGTGGCAAGCCAAATCAGCACCGCCAGGACACATCCTCTGCAGGTTCCTCGCATTGCTGTTCCCATCAAGCACCAACGAACCATTTCGGTTTGTTGTATCGAGGGCGAACGTACTGTCCCGGACTGGCCCGTCGCGCCATGGCAAAGGAAAAGACAAAGCCCGCTCGAAAGCGGGCCTCATCAAGAAAAGGGCAAGGAGAATTACGCACGAACTGCCCGCAGCTTCATGGAGAACTCCTGTAGCGCCGCAATACCGCTATCCTCGGCGCGCTTGCACCAGGCCTGCAGGTTGGCAAGCAGCTGCTCGCGGCTCAGCGAGGTGTTGAGCCAGAGCTGGCGCAACTCTTCGCGCATGGTGACCATCTTGTCCAGCACCGGCGATGCGGCGCGGGCCTGGGCCAGCTTGGGCGCGGCATCGGCCGGCACTTTGTCCGCATCACGATGTAGCCAGCGAGCCGCAGCCTTGACCACCGCCATGTCAGCCGTGCGAGCCTTCAGCGCCGTCAATTCCTGCTTGCACGCGAGCTGCATGCCGGCCGCATAGCCGGCCATGATCTCGTACCGGTTGGCGATCAGCGCCTCCAGCGTCTTGTCGTCGGCCACGGGCTTGATATCACCCAGTGCCAGCTTGGGCGGCGTCTTCTTGACCTTGGCCAAGCCCAGCGCGCTCAGAATGCTGATGTAAGCCCAGCCGATATCGAACTCGTAGGGCTTCACCGACAGCTTGGCGGAGGTCGGGTAGGTGTGGTGGTTGTTATGGAGTTCCTCGCCACCGATGATGATGCCCCAGGGCGAGATGTTGGTGCTCGAATCGGGCGCTTCGAAGTTGCGGTAGCCCCAGTAGTGGCCGAAACCGTTGATGATGCCGGCGGCCGTCACGGGGATCCAGGCCATCTGCACGGCCCAGACCGCTGCACCGGCGGCGCCGAAGAGGGCGAGGTCGATGATGAGCATCACGCCCACGCCCTGCCAAGAGTAACGGCTGTAGAGATTGCGCTCGATCCAGTCGTCCGGGGTGCCGTGGCCATAGCGGGTCATCGTTTCCTGGTTCTTGGATTCAGCGCGGTAGAGCTCTGCGCCTTCCCAGAAAACCTTACGAATGCCGTAGACCTGCGGGCTGTGCGGATCCTCGGCCTGCTCGCATTTGGCGTGGTGCTTGCGGTGGATGGCGGCCCATTCCTTGGTCACCATGCCGGTCGTGAGCCAGAGCCAGAGGCGGAAGAGATGCGAGGGGATGGCGTGCAGGTCCAGCGCTCGGTGCGCCTGGTGCCGGTGCAGGAAGATCGTGACGCTGGCGATCGTGACATGGGTCAGCGCCAGGGTCACCAGGACGAGCTGCCACCAGCTCAGGTCCAGCAAGCCATAGGCCAGCCAATCGATCGCTGCGGTCAGTACAGCCCATTCAGGAAGAAACATGAAAAACTTTCGGTGTGGTCAAAAGAAGGAGGCGCAAGTATTGTCGCGCTCGTCTTCCAATTTTAGAGGCAGACCCCGGTCCAGACCAGCATTTCCGGGTAATCAGGGCAAGAAAACGTAATTTAGGTCAAATGCTCACCGTTTTTCCCAGATTGCCGCGAAAAAGCCATCTGTTTGGTGCAGATGAGGCCAAAGCCTCAGATAACTGTCTCCTTTTGCGCCGCCTTGGCAAAGGCGATGTGCATCGGGCACTTTGAGCGATTCCAGCAGTTCATCGGCAGCCAGAGGACGGAAGTCGGGGTGTTCTGACGAAAAAGCCGTCGCGATGTCTTCGTTTTCCTGCGGAAGGACGCTGCAGGTCGCATAAACGAGCCGCCCACCCGGCTTGAGCAGGCGCGCCGCGCTCGCCAAGATGGCCGCCTGCTTGACGGCCATCTCCCGAACCGCCAGTTCCGACTGGCGCCACTTCAGATCCGGGTTACGCCGCAAGGTCCCCAGGCCCGAACAGGGAGCATCCACCAGCACGCGGTCGATCTTGCCAGCCAGCCGCTTGATGCGCTCGTCCCGCTCGTGGGCAATGGCTGCCGGGTGCACATTGGAAAGGCCGCTACGCGCCAGCCGAGGCTTGAGCGCATCGAGCCGGTGCGCCGAGGTGTCGAAGGCGTAAAGCCGCCCGGTATTGCGCATGGCCGCGCCGATCGCCAGGGTCTTGCCCCCGGCACCGGCGCAGAAATCGACGACCATCTCGCCGCGCCGGGCATCGAGTAGCAGGGCCAGCAGCTGCGAACCCTCATCCTGTACCTCGATGGCTCCACACGTAAAGGCATCCAGCTTGTTCAGGGCCGGCTTTCCCTCAATACGCAGGCCCCACGGCGAGTACGTGGTGAGGGCGGCCCGGATACCGGCTTCCTTGAGCTCGTTCTGGATGACCTCACGCTTGGCCAGCTGGGTGTTGACCCGCAGATCCAGGCCCGCGCCCTGGTTCAGGCTATCGACCAGCAGCCAGAAGCCCTCGCCCAACTGCTCCCTGAGCGGCTGCACCAGCCACTCGGGCAGGTTGTGCCGGTGCAGGTCGAGCAGCTCGTCCGGCTTGACCTGGTCGCAATGGTCCAGCCACCGCTTCTCCTGGTCGGTCAGCACGCTTTTGATGAAATCGCGCGAACCAGAAAAACCCAGGATGGCCAGGCGCCGCTCCTTCGCCCCGCTACCCGACAGGGCCAACTTCTCGAACAACAGCTTCTTGCGCAGCACGGTGTAGACGGTTTCGGCCAGCGTGGTCCGCTCGCGCGGGCCAAGGCCACGGTGATCGCGGAAGAAGCGCGAGACGATGGCGTCGGCAGGACGATCGAACCTGAGGGTAAGTCGGACGAGATCGGTACAGACGTCCAGCAGTGCTTGAGGATGCATAAGTAACAATTATCCGATGAGCAATGCAAACCTCCCCCTGCTGATCGAAACACGCCCCGGCCTCTACCGCCACTACAAGGGCCTGATGTACGAAGTGCTGGGCACCGTGCGCCACAGCGAGACGCTGGAACCCATGACGCTGTACCGCGCGCTCTATGGCGAGCGTGGCCTGTGGGTGCGGCCGGCGGCCATGTTCAGCGAAGCGGTGGTGATCGACGGCGTGCGCCAGCCGCGCTTCGCCTGGGTGGGTGAGGCGTCACAGTCGCGCTAACATCTCCGTGATCGCCTGAGGGTAGATGAGATGCTCCTGCGTCAGCACACGGGCGGCCAGCGTGGCTTCATCGTCTCCGGGCAGCACGGGCACCACGGCCTGCGCCAGGATAGGGCCGTGGTCGAGTTCCGCCGTCACCTGATGCACCGTGGCACCGGCAAATTTGCAGCCGGCCTCGATGGCGCGGCGGTGTGTGTGCAGGCCCGTGAAAGCTGGCAATAGCGATGGGTGGACGTTTAGCAGACGCCCGGCGTAGTGCGCAACAAAGCCTGGCGTGAGGATGCGCATGAAGCCGGCCAGCACCACCAGCGAAGGCTGGTGGGCATCGATGGCCGACATCAGGGCCGCATCGAAATCCTCACGGCTGGCGTAAGCCTGGTGATCAAGCACGCCGGTTGCGATGCCCTGCTCCCTCGCAAAAGACAAACCTCTGGCATCCGCCCTGTTGCTGATCACGGCCGCCACCCGCGCACCACGGCGTTCCTGCCAACGCTCCCGTTCGGCCGCCCGAACGATGGCGGCCATATTGGAGCCGCCGCCGGATATGAGGATCACGATGTTTTTCATGGGTGGCTCCGATTATGGTGTTGTCGCGATCTGGACAGCCGTTTAAGAACGAGAGTGCTTAAATCGTTTATCACAACCGCGAGCCATTTTGGAGAATGACATGGACCTGGCATTCACCCCAGAGGAACAGACATTCCGCGAGGACATACGCGCCTGGGTGCACGCAAACCTGCCTGCCGAAATTTCGCACAAGGTGCACAATGCCCTGCAGCTCACGCGCGACGACATGCAGCGCTGGGCGAGGATCCTCGGCAAGAAAGGATGGCTGGGCTACGGCTGGCCCCAGCAGTTTGGCGGCCCGGGCTGGACGGCCGTACAGAAGCATCTGTTCGAGGAGGAGTGCGCGCTGGCCGGCGCGCCGCGCATCGTGCCCTTCGGGCCCGTGATGGTGGCTCCGGTCATCATGGCCTTCGGCAATGCCGAGCAGCAGCAGCGCTTCCTTCCCGGCATCGCCAGCGGCGAAGTCTGGTGGAGCCAGGGCTACAGCGAGCCGGGCTCGGGCTCGGACCTGGCCTCGGTGAAGACCCGCGCCGAGCGCCAGGGCCACAACTACATCGTCAACGGCCAGAAGACGTGGACCACTCTGGGCCAGTACGGCGAGTGGATTTTCTGCCTGGTACGCACCAGCAACGAGGGAAAGCCGCAGACAGGCATATCGTTCCTGCTCATCGATATGAAATCCGAGGGCGTCACTGTGCGACCCATTCGGCTGCTGGACGGCGAGTGTGAGGTCAACGAGGTCTTCTTCGACAACGTGGAGGTACCCGCCGAGAACCTGATCGGCGAAGAGAACAAGGGCTGGACCTATGCCAAGCACCTGCTGAGCCACGAGCGCACCAACATCGCCGACGTGAACCGCGCCAAGCGCGAGCTGGAACGCCTCAAGCGCATCGCCCGGACCGAGGGCGTCTACGACGATATCCGGTTCCGCGACGAAATCGCCAAGCTTGAGGTCGACGTGGTAGCGCTGGAAATGCTGGTGCTGCGTGTGCTCTCGGCCGAGAAGTCAGGCAAGAACTCGCTGGACATCGCCGGCCTGCTCAAGATCCGCGGCAGCGAAATCCAGCAGCGCTACAGCGAGCTGATGATGCTGGCCGCCGGCCCCTACGCCCTGCCCCTGATCCGGGAAGCCATGGAGGCAGGCTGGCAAGGCAATTTCCCGGGCGGCGTCACCGCAAATGCACCGCTGGCGTCGACCTACTTCAACATGCGAAAAACCACCATCTACGGCGGCTCCAACGAGGTGCAGAGAAACATCGTGGCCCAGACGATTCTGGGATAAATCCCGTCGGGCGGAGCCTCTTGAAGCCCTGACACAAATTCCTCGCAAGCCCTGCAGCAAGCTCAGTGCGAACGAAAAAATTGGAGCATGGACATGGACTTTGATTTCAGCGACGAACAGCAGCAACTGCGCGATGCCGTCCACAAATGGGTGGAGAAAGGCTACAGCTTCGAGCGTCGCCGCAGCATCGAGGCCGCAGGTGGATACTCACGCGAGGCTTGGACCGAGCTCGCCGAGCTGGGGCTGTGCGGCCTCTACATCCCGGAAGAGGACGGGGGGCTGGGCATGGGCCCGGTCGAGGGTATGGTAGTCATGGAAGAGCTGGGCCGAGGCATCGTACTGGAGCCCCTGGCGCAAAGCCTGATCGCCGGTGCCGTGCTGTCGGGCTATGCCAGCGCCGCGCTCGGGAGCGCGTGGCTACCGCGTATCGCCAGTGGCGAAGCCCTGGTGGTGCTGGCCCAGCAGGAGCGCAAGGCGCGCTATCGTCTGGAGGTCTGCGAGACAACGGCCGCGCAGGCCGCTGCCGGCTGGACCGTGAGCGGCACCAAGAACATGGTGCCTGCTGGCGACGTGGCCGACGCCTTCCTGGTACCCGCCCTGGCTGGCGGCAAGCTCGGACTATTTCTGGTGGAGCGCAGGGCCCTGGGCGTCAGCACGCGCAGTCACGGCACGCAGGATGGGGCACGTGCGGCCGACGTGGTGATGCAACAGGCCCCGGCCCATCTGATCTCCAACGAGGGCCTAAACGCCCTGGAGCATGCGGCCGACATCGGCACGGCGGCGGCCTGTGCGGAAGGCATCGGCGTGATGGACGCCACCCTAGCTGTGACGCTGGACTACATGAACACACGCAAGCAGTTCGGCGTGGCCATCGCCAGTTTTCAGGCGCTGCGCCACCGTGCGGCCGACATGAAGATGCAGCTAGAGCTCGCGCGCTCGATGAGCTACTACGCCAGCCTCAAGCTCAATGCCCCCGCCGACGAACGCCGCCGTGCCATCGCTCGCGCGAAATTCCAGCTCGGCCAATCCATGCGCTACGTCGGCCAGCAGGCCGTGCAGTTGCACGGCGGCATCGGGGTGACGGACGAGTACATCGTCAGCCACTATTTCCGCAAGCTCACCCAGCTGGAGATGGCCTGGGGCGACAGCCTGCATCAGCTCGCTCAGGTGTCTGCCCGCATGCAGGACAGCGCCGGCGTCTTCACCTGAAGCTCTCGCCCGGGCGCGGGACGCTTGAGCGCGACTGCGCCCGAGCTCAAACCCGTGCGCGCGACCATAAGGACGCACCGGCCAGCACCATCAGCAGCGCGGCCACCGGCCCCAGCGCATCAAAACCCTGGTGCCGCAGGACCAGGCCGCCGAGCGCCGAGCCGAGGGTGCTTCCTGCGTAGAGGAAGGACGCGTTGAGCGCGAACAGCACTGGCACTCGCTCGGGCGCCAGAGCCACCAGCCGCGCCTGCTGGGCCACCATGAACGACCAGCCACACACGCTCCATACCGCCGTGAGCAGCAGCAGCGCAAGAAGCGGCAGGTGCAGCAGCGTGACGGCGCAAAGCAGCAGTACTTGCGCCGCGCACAGGATCGCCAGGGTTCGCCGCCCGCCGATCCGGTCGGTCAACCAACCGCCCACGCCGTTGCCCACCACGGCTCCGATGCCGAAAACCAGCAACACCAGGGAAACCCCGTCGCGGCCCAGACCGTAACGCTGTTCCAGCATGGGCGCAATGTAGGTGTAGACAACGTAGAGCGCTCCGATGAAAAGAGCGGTGAACGACACAGCCAGTGTCTGCGGCCGGCAGGCGAGTACCGCGCCCAGGGCGCGCAGCGAGGCCGCTGGCACCATGATGCGCTCGGGCAAACGCAGGCGCAGGGCCAGCCAGACCGTGGCGCCGAGCACGGCGACCACTACAAAGGCACTGCGCCAGCCCAGGGTGTAGCCCAGCCAGGCCCCCACGGGCACACCCAGTGCCTGTGCCAGCGTCAAGCCCCCAAACACCACAGCCAGCGCACGTCCACGCTGTTCGGTCGGGCTCAGTGCTGCGGCCACCGCAGCGGCCACAGGCGTCACCAGCCCCGCGCCCAGGGCCATGACCGCACGCGCCAGCCACACCGTCACCAGACTGCCGGCCATCACAGCCAGCGCCGAGCCGGCAACGAACACGAGCATCCCCGCCAGCAGCACACGCTTGCGGTCCCAGTGGCCGGTGAGTGCCACGCCCAGGGGCGAGCCGATGGCGTAGAAAAAAGCATAGACAGTCATCAGGCTACCGGCCTGCGCCTTGCTGATGGCCAGATCGGCGGCCACGGGCGACAGGATGCCGATGACCACAAAGCCACCCATGCCAATGGCGAAGTTGGTGACGGCGAGCAACCACAACGTAAGCCGCAGGGTCGCCAGCGGCCCAGGCGGCGACGGGGCCCGGGCGGTCATCGGAACAAGAGGTGCTACCGGCCCGCGACAACCGGGCTTCAGGCCTGCAGGCGGGACGAGCGCGGCACGTGCGCCATAAGAAACTCCATCTGGTCGGTCAGGATGCGCCGGTTGCGCAGGATGAAGTCTTCCCACAGGCTGGGCACATAAGGCGCATAGAGCAGGGGCATATTGGCCTGCTCGGGCGTGCGGCTGCTCTTGCGGTGGTTGCAGGCACGGCAGGCGGTGACCACGTTCATCCAGTGGTCCTGCCCGTTCTGCGCGAAGGGGATGATGTGCTCGCGGGTGAGTTCGGTCTCGTGGTGCGGGTCGCCGCAATAGGCGCAGACGTTGCGGTCTCGGGCAAACAGCTTGCTATTGGTGAGGCTGGGCCGCAGCTCAAAAGGGTTGATGTTGGGCACGCCCTTGGTGCCGATGATGCTGTTGACCGTGATGACGGACTGCTCGCCCGTGATGGCGTTATGGCCCCCGTGGAAGACGGCGATCTCGCCGCCCGCCTCCCAACGCACCTCGTCAGCGGCGTAATGCAGCACCGCCTCCTCGAGCGAGATCCACGACTGGGGCAGCCCCTGGGCCGACAGCTTCAAGACCTTCAAAACACGCCTCCTGACCGGCAACATGCCATTCAAACCGAACGCTTGCGTCTGCGGCGGCAGGCCGGGCCTGTCTGCCTCGCCATTCGGGGACAATATACCCTGAATCAGTGACGGTTTGGCGCGTCGGCACGTGAACACAGGCCGGGTCGCTATCAAAAAAGTATCAGATGAAGGTTTTCCGCGGTTTCCATCATTCCGGCATCGCCCCGGCCTGTGCGCTGACCATCGGTAATTTCGATGGCGTGCACCGCGGCCACCAGGCGATGCTGGCCCTGCTGCGTGGCGAGGCGGCTCAGCGCGGCGTGCCCAGCTGCGCGCTGACCTTCGAGCCGCACCCGCGCGACTACTTCGCGGGCGTCACGCAGAACGCAGCGCTGGCGCCAGCGCGCATCGCCACCCTGCGCGACAAGCTGGCCGACCTGCAGCGCTGCGGCGTGGACCAGGTCATCGTGCTGCCCTTCGACGCCCGGCTCGCCGCACTCTCCCCGCAGGCCTTCATCGACGAGGTACTGGTGCGCGGCCTGGGCGCGCGCTACGTGCTGGTCGGCGACGACTTTCGCTTTGGCGCAAAGCGTGCTGGCGACTACGCCCTGCTTGACGCCGCCGGCACCGCCCGGGGTTTCGACGTTGCGCGCATGAACAGCTACGAGGTGCATGGTCTGCGCGTCTCCAGTTCGGCCGTGCGCGCTGCACTCGCCGAAGGTCGCATGGACCATGCGGCCCGCCTGCTGGGCCACCCGTACCATATCTCCGGCCATGTGCTGCACGGGCGCAAGCTCGGCCGCGAACTGGGCTTCAAAACCCTGAACCTGCGCTTCGCCCACTGGAAGCCGGCCGCTGGCGGCATCTTTGCAGTTCGGGTGCATGGTCTCCCGGACCAGGTTTTGCGCGGCGTCGCCAACCTCGGAGTGCGGCCCTCGCTGGACCCCAACGATGTGAATGGTGGGCGGGTCCTGCTGGAAACCCATTGCCTGGACTGGCCCGAGACCCTGGGCGCCGAGGGGGGCTACGGTAAACTCATCCGCGTGGAACTGCTGCACAAACTGCACGACGAACTGAAGTACGACAGTCTGGACGCCCTCACCCGGGGCATCACCCAGGACTGCGACGCCGCACGGGCCTGGTTTGACCGGCGAATTTGACGGGGCCTCATCGGCGCACCTTGCCCCGCGCCTTGCCTGAGCTCCGCCTACCCCGTCCTTTGGGCCGCCCCGTCTTTCGAAAAACCTGCCATGACCGACACCGTTGATTACCGCGCCACGCTGAACCTGCCCGATACGCCTTTCCCCATGCGTGGCGACCTGCCCAAACGCGAACCTGGCTGGGTGCGGGCCTGGGACGAGCAGGGCCTGTACAAGAAGCTGCGTGATGTGCGCCAGGGCAGGCCGAAGTTCATCCTGCACGACGGCCCGCCGTATGCCAATGGGCAGATCCACATCGGCCACGCCGTCAACAAGATCCTGAAAGACATGATCGTCAAGGCCCGCCAGCTCAAGGGGTTGGACGCGCAGTACATCCCGGGTTGGGACTGCCACGGTCTGCCGATCGAGAACGCCATCGAAAAACTGCACGGCCGCAACCTGCCGCGCGACGAGATGCAGGCAAAGAGCCGCGCCTTCGCCACCGAGCAGATCGCCGGCCAGATGGCCGACTTCAAGCGCCTGGGCGTGCTCGGACAATGGGACCACCCGTACAAGACGATGGACTTCGTCAACGAGGCGGCCGAGATCCGCGCCTTCAAGCGTGTGATGGAGCGTGGCTTTGTCTACCGCGGCCTCAAGCCCGTCTACTGGTGCTTCGACTGCGGCTCTTCGCTGGCCGAGTTCGAGATCGAGTACCAGGACAAGAAGAGCAGCACGCTGGACGTGGGCTTCGAATGCGCCGAGCCCGAGAGGCTCGCCGCCGCCTTTGGTCTGGCTGCGCTGGAGCAGCCGGCCTATGCTGTGATCTGGACCACCACCGCGTGGACCATCCCGGCCAACCAGGCGCTGAACCTGAACCCCGAGCTCGACTACGCGCTGGTGCAGACCCAGCGCGGCCTACTGGTGCTGGCCGCTGTGCTGGTCGAGAAGTGCCTGGAACGCTACCGGCTCCAGGGCAAGGTGCTGGCCACGGTCAAGGGCGAGAAGCTGGGCTTGATCCACTTCAGGCACCCGCTGTACGACGTGGATGCCGGCTATCGCCGCCTGTCACCGGTGTACCTGGCTGACTACGCCACCGCCGATGACGGCACGGGTATCGTGCACTCCGCGCCAGCCTATGGTGTGGACGACTTCAACAGTTGCGTGGCCCACGGCATGAAGTACGAGGACATCCTCAACCCCGTGCAAGGCCATGGCAGCTACGCGGCCGACTTTCCGCTGTTTGGGGGACTCAATATCTGGAAAGCTGTGCCCGTGGTGCTGGAGGCGCTCAGCAACGCCGGGCGCCTGTTCGCAACCCACGACATCGGCCACAGCTATCCGCATTGCTGGCGCCACAAGACGCCGGTGATCTACCGCGCAGCAGCACAATGGTTCGTGCGCATGGACGAGGGTGAAGGCATCTTCACCCGGGACAAGGCGCCGCAGACGCTGCGCCAGCTGGCGCTGGCCGCCATCGAGCAAACCAGCTTCTACCCCGGGAACGGCAGGGCCCGATTGCGCGACATGATCGCCAACCGGCCCGACTGGTGCATTTCACGCCAGCGCAGCTGGGGCGTGCCCCTGCCCTTCCTGCTCGACGTGGACAGCGGCGAGCCGCATCCGCGCACGCCCGAGATCATCGATCTCGCCGCCGAGGTGGTGGAAAAGGGCGGTATCGAAGCCTGGAGCAAGCTTACGGCGGCCGAGATCCTCCAACGCATCGGTGACAGGACGGACGCAGCGCGCTGGAGCAAAAGCAGCGACATTCTCGAAGTGTGGTTCGACTCCGGCACCACGCACACCACCGTGCTTCAGGCCTCGCACCCTCACAGCGGCCACGAGGACGGCGGGCCTGAAGCAGATCTGTACCTCGAAGGGCACGACCAGCACCGCGGCTGGTTCCACAGCTCGCTGCTCACAGCCTGCGCCATGTACGGCCGCGCCCCCTACCGCGGCCTGCTGACCCACGGCTTCACCGTGGACGGCCAGGGCCGCAAGATGAGCAAAAGCGTGGGCAATGTGGTCGCGCCGCAGCAGGTCAGCGAAAAGATGGGCGCGGAAATCATCCGCCTGTGGTGCGCGGCCACCGACTACTCGGGGGATCTCGGCATCGATGACAAGATCCTCGCGCGCGTGGTGGACGCCTACCGCCGCATCCGCAACACCCTGCGCTTCCTGCTGGCCAATGTGAGCGACTTCGATCTGGCGCAGGACGCCGTCCCGGCGGACCAGCTGCTGGAGATCGACCGCTACGCATTGGCCCGCGCCGCCGAGCTGCAGGGCGAGATCCTGGCGCACTACGAGGTCTACGAATTCCACCCTGCTGTGGCCAAGCTGCAGGTCTACTGCAGCGAAGACCTGGGCGCTTTCTACCTTGATGTGCTCAAGGACCGGCTTTACACCACCGCGCCCAAGTCGCTGGCGCGACGCAGCGCGCAGACCGCGCTGCACCAGATCACGCACGCCATGCTGCGATGGATGGCGCCCTTCCTGAGCTTCACGGCTGAAGAGGCTTGGCAGGTCCTCGGCTCGTCCGAGACCATCTTCATGGAGACCTTCAGCGAGCTCCCAGCGCCCGACGCTGCGTTACTGGCCAAGTGGGAAGACATTCGTCAAGTCCGTGACTTAGTGAACAAGAAGATTGAGGACAAGCGTGCCACAGGACAGATCGGCGCGTCGCTTCAGGCGAACATCGTGATTCGCTGCGACGATCCAGTATTCTCAAAACTTTCGTCGCTTGGCAATGATCTCAAGTTCGTCTTTATCACGTCGCAAGTTGCGCTGGAGCATGCCAAGGGAAGCGCTCTGTCGGTAGATGTCAGTCCTTCGACAGATCAAAAGTGCGAACGCTGCTGGCACTACCGCGACGACGTGGGCCATGACCCAGCCCATGCGACATTGTGTGGCCGCTGCACCAGCAATCTCTACGGTGCCGGCGAAGCCCGGACGGTGGCCTGATGGGCAAGTCCGCTAGCGGCCGCGGCGGCCTGATCCAGTGGCTGGGCATCGCCTTCGTGATCCTCGTGCTGGACCAACTGAGCAAGGCCGCTATCCTAGTCTACTACCACCCGGGAGAGAGCACCTACCTCACCGAATGGCTCAACCTTGTGCGAGTGCACAACACCGGCGCAGCCTTCTCCTTTCTCGCGGGCGCGGGAGGCTGGCAGCGCTGGTTCTTCGTGAGCATCGGCGTGGCCGCGACGGCCTTCATGGTCTACCTGATACGGAGCCAGCCGGCGCAGAAGCTCTTTTGCCTGGCACTGGCCTGCGTGATGGGCGGCGCCATCGGCAACGTCATCGACCGCCTGATCCATGGCTATGTGGTCGACATGGTGGACTTCCACATCGGAAACTGGCATTTCCCGGCCTTTAACCTGGCCGACAGCGCGATCACACTCGGCGTGGTACTGCTGCTGCTCGATGAGCTCTTGCGGGTGCGCCGTTCCCGCGCCTGAACGTAGGGCCTAAACTGACACCATGAGCGCCCCAACGCAGCACGGTGTCCGACGCAGCAACCTGGGCCGCCTGCAGGAGATCGCAGGCGTGCTGGTGCGCCACGGCCTGGGCGAGCTGGTGCGCCGTTGGGGTCTGGCCGGCGCCCTGGCCAAGGCAGGCCACCAACTTCATTGGGACCACGCTGCGGATTTGGCCCAGTTGCCGCCGCCCGTGCAGCTGCGCAAGGCGCTGGAGGAACTCGGCCCCACCTTCGTCAAGCTCGGTCAGATCCTGGCCGGCCGGGCCGACATGTTCGGCCCCGAGTGGATTGCTGAATTCGAGAAACTGCATAGGCCACGTCCCCGCACTGCCTTTCGAGAACCTGCGGCCGCAGTTACGCGAAGACCTGGGCGGCGAGCCGGAGGAAGTCTTCGCGTGGTTCGACCCCGAGCCATTGGCTGCCGCGTCCATCGCCCAGGTGCACCGCGCCCGGCTGCACGACGGCACCGAAGTAGTCGTGAAGATCCGCCGCCCCGGCATTCGCGAGGTGATCGAGGCCGACCTGCACCTGCTCGACCGCCTGGCCGCTCTGGCCGAGGCGGAAATGCCCGCGCTTGCGCCCTACCGCCCACGCCTGCTGCTGCGCGAGTTCGGCCGCTCGCTGCACCGCGAGCTGGACCTGGCCAGCGAATGCCGCAGCGCTGAACGGCTGGCCAAGAACTTGGCGGCCTTTGCCTGGGTCAGCATCCCCCGCACCCACTGGGCCTGGACCCATGAGCGCGTCAACGTACAGGACTACGTGCAGGGCATCCCAGGCCAGGCGTTGGACCAACTGGCTGCCGCTGGCCTGGACCGCAGGCTGCTGGCGCGCCGCGGTGCGCAGGCCGTGCTCAAGATGATCGTGGAAGACGGCTTCTTCCATGCCGACCCGCACCCGGGCAACGTCTTTTATCTGCCCCAGCATGGCATCGCCTTCATTGACTTTGGCATGGTGGGCCATCTGTCGATGCGCCGGCGCCAGCAGTTGCTCAAGCTGTTGCTGGGCCTGGTGCAGCGCGAGCCGTCGTCCGTGGTGGACGTGCTTGTGGACTGGACGCGCGACGGCCACGCCGTGGCGCAGGAGCGGCTGGAGAGCGAGATCGAAGCCTTCATTGACCAGTATCACGGCACGCCTCTGGCCGAGCTCAGCCTGGGCGGGATGCTCGTGGACGTGACAACCATCCTTCGCGAAAACCACCTGGCCCTGCCAGCGGACCTGGCCCTGCTGATCAAGACTTTCATCACGCTCGAAGGCCTGGGCCGCGGCTTGGACCCGGGCTTCCACATGGCCGTCGAGGCCCTGCCGCTGCTGCAGCAGGTCGTGCGCGCGCGCTACAGGCCCCAAGCGTTGGCCAAGCGCGCCTGGGGCTCATGGCGGCGCATGCTGGAAGTGGCCGAGCAACTGCCGCAGGACCTCGGGCGTCTGCTGCGCCGCGCGCGCCAGGGGCGCATGGGCCTGGACATCGAAAGCCGCTCGCTCAAGCGCGTGGGCGACCAGCTTGACCGCGCGGCCAACCGCCTGTCACTGGCGCTGATCGTCGCGGCGCTCATCATCGGCTCGTCCATCGTCATGACGGTTGGCGGCGGCCCCACACTGCTGGGTCTGCCAGCCTTCGGCCTGCTGGGCTTTGTGGGTGCGTGCGTTGGTGCAATCTGGCTCGGCCGCGCGATATGGCTCAGTCATCGGCACGATGACGAGGAACTTTAGCCCTTCATCGCCCGGGCTTTCGCTGATCGAAAAAACCCCAGTTTCCTGGCCAGTTGCCGAAAACAGTGATGTGGCGGTCTTTCCCGCAGGGCGGACCGTATGTGGGCCATGCGCCCGGTACTGTCACAAGGCAAACGGAATACGGAACCGATCATGGCGATGGTCATCAATTCGGGCATCCAGTCGCTGACGGCACAGAGGAATCTGGGCACCAGTCAGTCGTCCTTCGCCACGTCCATCCAGCGGCTGTCCAGCGGTTTGCGCATCAACAGCGCTCGCGACGATGCTGCGGGGCTTGCCATCTCTGAACGCTTCACCGCCCAGATCCGCGGCCAGAACCAGGCTATCCGCAATGCGAACGACGGCATCTCCATGCTGCAGACAGCCGAAGGCGCGACCTCGACCATCGCGGCCAACCTGCAACGCATCCGTGAGCTGGCTGTCCAGTCCTCCAATGCGACGAACGCCGCGACCGACCGTCGTGCGCTGCAGCAGGAGGTCAACCAGCTGGCCTCGGAGATCGACCGCATCAGCGTGACCTCTGAATTCAACGGCCAGAAAATCTTCGACCAGTTGCGCAACAAGCGCTCGGGCTTCGCAGACGCAAACAAGGATCCGGTGCTCGAAGGCCTGCAGTACGGCTGGCTGGAGAGCAGCGAGGAAACCATAGCGAAGTACTACGGTCTGCGCGCCGACGGCGCCCAGCTCAACATTCGACTTTCCGGCTTCACGGACGGGCAGTTCGGCGTGCTGGCTTATGTGCAGGCCACCGGCTACGACGGGCAGGGCCGGGGCACCGGCTTGACCTTCCAGCTGGACCTGGCGGACTTCCCACCCCAGTTGCCCAACGGCGGTACGAATTCGCTTCTTTACTCGGACCGCACCGTCATGCACGAGATCACGCATGCAGTGATGGCGCGCTCCACCAACTGGCAGGATCTCACCACCAATCATCTCTGGTTCGTGGAAGGGACAGCGGAGTTCATCCACGGTGGCGACGACTCCATCAAGCAGGCGCTGCAGACGCAGACCGCAGCACAGATCGTGACGGATGCGATGGGCTCCAACAGTTCGGCTCCTGGCTTTTATCCGGGCAACTATGCGGCGGTCCGCTACATGCATCAGCAGATCAAGGCCGCTGGTGGCAACGGTATCCGCGACGTGCTGGAGTACCTGAACAAGAACCCGGGCTCGACACTCAACACCGCACTGGCGAACGCATCAAGTGGCGCCTTCACGAGCGCAGCGGATGCCAAAACCAAGTTCTCCGCAGCAGGCGCGGCATTCATCGCAACCTTTGATCTCAATAACGAGGATGTTGGCGCCATTGGCGGTGCCGACGTGGACGGGGGTACGGTGCGCTCGGCAGCAAGCACCGTCAAGGATTTCGGCAATCGCAGCGGTGAGGATGTGCTCCAGGGCTTCGCCGAGGACTGGGAACAGGTTAGCAAGGCCAGCGGCACCGGCAACTTTCAGTCCTTCCAAGTGGGTGCCAATGCCAACCAGACCATCAGCACCGCGATCGGAGCAGTCAACCTGGGCGCGCTGGGCCTGTCCCAGGTGGACATCACCACCTACGAGAGTGCCAGCCTGGCCATGCGCCAGATCGATATCGCGCTGAACTACCTCAACGGCGAGCGCGCCAAGCTCGGCGCGCAGATGTCACGGTTTGAGAGCACCGTCAAGAACCTGCAAATCAGCAGCGAGAACCAGACCGCCAGCCGTTCGCGCGTGATGGATGCGGACTTCGCCAAGGAAACCGCAGCGCTCTCGCGTGCGCAGATCCTGCAGAACGCCGGAACTGCCATGGTGGCCCAGGCCAACCAGCTGCCGCAGCTCGTGCTTACGCTGCTACGTTGACGGCGCTCACCCCCGTATCACAGCATGAGGATCGTGCTGCCCGTGGTCTTGCGGGCTTCGAGATCGCGGTGCGCCTGCTGCACCTGCTCCAGCGGGTAGCGCTGCTCGATGTGGATCTTCACCTTGCCGCTACCGACCATCGAGAAAAGGTCGTCGGCCATGGCCTGCGTGCCCTCGCGGGTGGCGATGTGGGTGAACAGGGTCTGGCGCGTCACGTAGATGGAACCCTTGGCACCCAGGCTGCCCGGCGCAAAAGGCGGCACCACGCCCGACGAATTGCCAAAGCTGGCCATCAGACCGAAGGGACGCAGGCAGTCCAGCGATTTGTCCCAGGTGTCCTTGCCCACAGAGTCATAGACCACCTTCACGCCCCTGCCGCCGGTGATGTCCTTCACGCGCGCCACAAAGTCTTCGGTGTTGTAGTTGATCACGTGGGCGGCACCGTTGGCCTTGGCGAGCGCGCATTTGGCATCCGAGCCTGCCGTGCCGATGAGCTGCAGGCCAAGGGCGCGCGCCCACTGGCAGGCGATCAGGCCCACGCCCCCGGCCGCAGCATGAAACAGCACGTGGTCGCCAGCTTGCAGGCCCTCGACCGGACGCGCCTTGTTGAGCAGGTACTGCGCGGTCAGGCCCTTGAGCATCATGGCGGCGCCCGTCTCGAAAGAAATGTTGTCTGGCAGCTTGCAGACGCATTTGGCCGGCATCACGCGCACGTCGCAGTACGCACCCGGCGGCTGGCTGGCATAGGCTGCGCGGTCGCCCTCCTTCAGGTGCGTCACACCCTCGCCCACGGCCTCGATGATGCCTGCCGCTTCCATGCCCAGCTGCGCCGGCAGGGGCAGCGCATAGACGCCGCTGCGCTGGTAGACGTCGATGAAGTTCAGTCCGCAGGCCTGATGGCGGATACGGATCTCGCCCGGCCCGGGCTGCCCCACGCTCACCTCGACGATCTTCATTTCCTCGGGGCCGCCGTGCTGGTTGATGCGAACGGCGCGAAAAAGGTTCTGGCTCATGTCGTGTCTCCGGGTTTACTGGGGATGGGTCGAATTCTACGGAACTCCCTGGCACCACGCCGCCTGGGCGCACACATGCGGCACTTGCTAAAGTGCGGGGCATGCACGCCCGACTGAGCCCCTCCACCGCCCTGCTGCTGACCCTGCCGCCCCTGATGTGGGCCGGCAACGCCGTAGTCGGCCGCGCGGTCGCCGACCTGATCCCGCCCATGACGCTCAACCTGCTGCGCTGGACGCTGGCCGGGCTCATCCTGCTGCCGCTGGCGGCCTGGGTGCTGCGCCCGGGTAGCGGGCTGTGGACCCACTGGCGGCGTTTCTGCTGGCTCGGGCTGCTGAGCGTGGGGGTCTACAACGCGCTGCAGTACCTGGCGCTCAAGACCTCATCGCCGATCAACGTCACGCTGGTGGCGGCGAGCATGCCGATCTGGATGCAATTGGTCGGACGACTGTTTTTCGCCGCGCCTGTATCGCGTCGCCAGCTGCTGGGAGCGCTGCTGTCCATCAGCGGGGTGCTGCTCGTGCTCAGCCGCGGGCAATGGCAGACCCTGCTGGAGGTGCATCTCGTGCCGGGCGACGTCTACATCCTGATCGCCGCGATCTGCTGGGCCTTCTACAGCTGGATGCTGGCGCGCCCGGGCGACGAGCCCGTGCACATCCGCAGTGACTGGGCGGCTTTCCTCATGGTCCAGATCGTTTACGGCCTGGTCTGGTCGGCGCTGTTTGCCGGCGGTGAGTGGCTGGTCGTGGACCAGCCCGTCGTCTGGGGCTGGCCGCTGGTGGCGGCGCTGGTCTTTGTCGCCGTTGGCCCGGCCATCCTCGCCTATCGGGCCTGGGCCATCGGCGTGAAGCGCGCAGGCCCCACGGTTGCGAGTTTCTTTGGCAATCTCACGCCCCTGCTGGCCGCAGTCATGTCCACCCTGCTGCTGGGCGAGCTGCCGCAGCTCTTCCACGCTGCCGCTTTTGTGCTCATCGTCTGCGGCATCGTGGTGTCATCGGTCAGGCGATAGCGACAAAGACCCGAACACAGTGCTATGAGACCCGGGCACCGGTGGAGCTGGCTTTGCCAGGCCGCAGGGTGCGTCTACCTCCCGCCGCAGGCGAAAGAGGGAAAAGCGGCGTCAGCCGCTTGGAGGATGCTGACTCAATACGTCCCCGGGTAAGCCCCGCCGTCGACCAGCACGTTCTGGCCGTTGATGTAGCCGCCCTGCTGACTGCACAGGAAGGCGCAGATCGCACCGAATTCCTCGGGCGTTCCGAAGCGCTGCGCCGGGATGGTCATGCGGCGTGCATTGGCAACGTCTTCCACGGGCTTGCCGGTCTTCTGCGCTGCGCCCTGCATGGTGTGCCGCAGGCGGTCGGTGTCGAAGGCGCCCGGCAGCAGGTTGTTGATGGTTACGCCCCGCGCAGCCGTCTTGGGATTGCGGGCCACACCAGCCACGAAACCAGTCAGGCCGCTGCGTGCACCATTAGACAGACCCAGGATATCGATCGGCGCCTTCACCGCGCTGGAAGTGATGTTGACGATGCGCCCGTAGCCGCGCGCGGCCATGCCGTCGATGGTGGCCTTGATGAGCTCGATGGGGGTGAGCATATTGGCATCGACTGCCTTGAGCCAGGCCTCGCGGTCCCAGTCACGGAAGTCGCCAGGCGGCGGCCCACCAGCGTTGGTAACCACGATATCGAAGTCCTTGCGCTGCGCGAAGACGGCCGCACGCCCTTGGGCGGTCGTGATGTCCACGGGCACGGCGACGACCTGCACGCCTGGCGCATCGGACCTCAGCGTGGCGGCGGCTGAATGCAGCGCGTCGGTACCGCGCGCCACGATCACCACGTTCACGCCCTCACGCGCCAGCGCCAGCGCGCAGCCGTAGCCCAAGCCCTTGCTGGCACCGCCGACCAGCGCCCACTTGCCTGTAATTCCGAGATCCATGCTGTTGGTCCTGTGAGTGAAAGTTGAACAGCTGAAATGATACGGGCGGTGCTTACACCCCGATCGACCCAGGCTTTCATGCCAGATCACTCGCGGAACCGGTTCGGCCGGGCGGCTGAGTACGACCCCTGAAAGGGGTTAGCGTAGCGACACGTAGTGTGCACGCAGCTTGGGGGGTGGTTCATCTCGCGCGGCTGAAGACGAAGATACCCAGGAGGACGAGCACGGTCCCCGCAACGACCCACGCCGTGAAAGGCTCCCCGAGCAGCCACACCCCCATGAGGATGGTAGACATCGGCCCCACCATGCCAGCCTGAGCGGTTGCGCCCGCGCCGACGCGCTCGATGGCCATCATCACCAGCAATACCGGCACGGCCGTGCAGGCAGTGGCATTGAGCAGCGAGAGCCAGATCACCTCAGGGGCCACCTGCGCTGCCGCCAGCGGGCGCAGCAGCAAGAACTGACCGATGCACAGCACGCAGGCCACGCTGGTGGCCAGGCCCACGAGGCGCAGCGATCCCAGGCGCTGCACCAGCTCGCCGCTGTAGCTGAGATACACCGCGTAGCTGATCGCGCTAAGGAAAACCAGCAGCGAGCCCCAGGCGACGTCGTGCCCCTCCAGCCCCACTTCGTGACCAAAGACCAGCAACACGCCCGCATAGCTCACCACCATGCCCAGGGCCTGTGTGCGGCCCACGCGCCGGCGATAAAGCATCCAGCCGATCAGCAGCACCAGCGTGGGCGTGAGATAAAGGATGAGCCGCTCCAGCGACGCCGTGATGTAGGCCAGCCCCGCAAAGTCCAGGAAGCTCGCGAGGTAGTAGCCACAGAAACCGAGGCCCAGCACACCCAGGCGGTCGCGGCGGGTCAGCGCGGCTTGGCCCCGGCTTGCCCACCAGGCCATGGCCAGGAAGAGCGGCAGCGCGAAGAGCATGCGGTACATGATGAGCGTGACCGCATCCACACCATGGCGGTAGGCCAGCTTGACGATGATGGCCTTGCCGCTGAAGGCCACCGCACCAGCCATAGCCAAGGCAAGACCAGGCACTATATTTTCAGGAGTACCCGTCTTTCCGCCCACGCTCATGCTCAGAAGCCGGCCGCGAGCCCGTCGCGTCTTGGGTCACTGGCCGCGACGTAGCCTTCGACCCTCGGATCGCCGGCGCGCCAGATGAACTGCCCTGCCCCGAAGTCCTGGTAGGAATCATTGATGACTTCCATGCGGTGGCCGCGCGCCGCCAGGCCCTCGATGGCCGCGCGGTTCATGCTGGCCTCGACATTGATGTCAAATCCTGCGTTGTAGCGCCAGCGCGGGGCGTCGCAGGCGGCCTGGGGGTTCTGGCCATAGTCCAGCATGCGCACGAGGGTCTGCAGATGGCCCTGCGGCTGCATATTGCCGCCCATCACGCCGAAGCTCATCACGGGCTGACCGTCTTTTGTAAGGAAGGCGGGGATGATGGTATGGATGGGGCGCTTGCCCGGCGCCACGAGGTTGGCCCGGTTGTGGCCCCTTGGATCCGTGTTGAAGCCATGGCCGCGGTTCTGCAGGCTGATGCCAAAGGTGGGTTCCACGCAGCCTGACCCGAAGCCCATAAAGTTGCTCTGGATGAAGCTGATCATCATGCCGTTTTCATCAGCCGCACTCAGGTAGATGGTCCCGCCCCTGACCGGGTTGCCGGCCTTGAAATCCCGCGCCCTCTTCGGGTCGATCAGCTTTGCGCGGCTGGCCAGGTAAGCGTCGTCCAGCATCTGCGCGGGGGTGAGCTCCATGGCGGAAGGCTCGGCCACATAACGGTAGACGTCCGCGAAGGCCAGCTTCATGGCCTCGATCTGCAGGTGCTGGGTATCAACGCCATCCACAGGCAGGGACGCGAGATCGAAATAGTTGAGGATGCCCAGCGCGATCTGCGCCGCGATGCCCTGGCCGTTGGGTGGAATCTCGTGCAGGGTGTAGCCGCGGTAGTTCTTGGCCAGGGGCTGTACCCACTCGGGTCGGTAGGCCGCCAAGTCGCTCGCCTTAAGCACGCCCCCGGCTTCGGTCGCAAACTTCTCCAGGGCCTGAGCGATCTCGCCGCGATAGTAGGCCTCGCCCCGGGTTTGGGCGATGAGGCGCAGCGCGCGCGCTGCTGCCGGGAACTTGAACAGCTCGCCCACCTTGGGCGCGCGGCCCCAGGGCAGGAAGCTCTGCGCGAAACCGAGCTGGCTCTGCAACTCGGGCGTGGCCGCAGCCCACTTCTGCTGAACCACCACGGGCAGCAGGTAGCCGCGCTCGGCGATCTCGATGGCCGGCTCCAGCAGGTCGGCAAAGGGGAGCTTGCCGAAACGCTCGCTCAGGGCGGCCCAGGCAGAGACGGCGCCAGGCACGGTGACGGTATCGATGCCGCGCTTCGGAGGCGTCTTCAGGTCGGTGCCGTACTTGCGGTGGAAGTAATCGGGCGTCCACCCCTGCGGCGCGCAGCCCGAGGCATTGAGGCCGTGCAGTTCCTTGCCGTCCCAGAGGATGGCGAAGGCATCGCTGCCCAGCCCGTTGCTCACCGGCTCGGTCAGCGTAATGGTTGCGGCCGCAGCAATGGCAGCATCCACTGCGTTGCCGCCCTTTTGCAACATGCGCAGGCCGGCCTGAGCCGCCAGGGGATGCGAGGTGGAGACCACGTTGCGCGCGAAAACCGGCAGCCGGGTGCTGGAATAAGGGTTTCTGTAATTGAAGTTCATGGGGACTGATCGACGCTGCCATTGGACGAAGAAGCGAAAGTGCGTGCACGAAGGACCAAACGGGGACGCTGTGGAACCGGCTTGGCCGGGCCACTGACGTCGTCTCCCTCGGGGGGAGGGCGCCCTTTGGGGCGACTCAGGGGGGCTGCTTTAGTCCGCAGTTATTTTGCGCTCGTTGATGATCTTCTTCCACTTGGCCGACTCGGCCTTGACCGTGGTCGCGAAGGCCTGCGGCGTACCGCCGGTGACTTCAGCACCCAGTCGCGAGAAACGGTCGCGGAGCTCCGGCTCGGCCAGGGCGGCGTTGACGGCCTCGTTGACACGGGTGACCACCTCGGGGGGCAGGCCGCGCGGGCCATAGATACCAAACCAGGTGACCGACTCAAAGCCCGGCAATACCTCGGCCACGGCCGGCAGCTCAGGCACCAGGGAACTGCGCTTGAGACTGGTCACGGCCAGCGCGCGCAGCTTGCCGTCGCGCACGTTCGGCATGCCTGAGACCACCGAATCAAAAAGCACGTCGACCTTACCGCTCACGAGATCGGCAATCGACAGTCCTGTGCCACGGTAAGGAATGTGGACCAGGAAGGTGCCCGTCATGGCCTTGAAGTTTTCGGTGGACAGGTTGGATATCGTACCGTTGCCGCTGGAGGCGTAATTCAGCCGCCCGGGATTCTTGCGCGCGTGGTCGATGAACTCCTGCACCGTACGCGCCGGGGAGCTCAGGGGCACCAGAATGACCTGGGGCGAACTGGCCACGTAGACGATGGGCGTGAAATCGGTCTCGACGTTGTAGGGGATCTTGGGGTTGAGGGACGGGCCGATGCTGTGCGTGCTTGACGTGGTCAGCAGCAGGGTGTAGCCATCCGGCGCCGCCTGTGCGCCGGCGAGTGCGCCGATGGTTCCGCCCGCGCCGGGACGGTTTTCCACCACGACGGACTGGCCCAGCTTCTTGCCGAGTTCCTGGGAAAGCGCCCGCGACAGGATGTCGGTGGCGCCACCGGCGGGAAAGGGCACGATCAGGCGCAGGGGCTTGGACGGCCAGGTCTGGGCCGGCAGAGGCAGTGCCAGCGACAGGCCGAGCGCCGCCAGCAGGGACAACAGTTTGGATTTCATGGCAAGGCCTCCGGCGACAAGTGAAAGCGGCACCCGCAGGTGCCGTCTCAGTGTAACGAACAGGGGCGGGGCGATCAGTCGTCGTCGGTGAAAGCCTCTTCGCGTTTGGCCTTGACCGCAGGCAAAAGCACGATGACGAGCAGCAGCGCGGCCAGCGCAAGCAGGGCCGCCGAGATCGGCCGCGTGACGAGCACGCTCCAGTCGCCGCGTGAAAGCAGCAGCGCACGGCGCAGGTTCTCTTCCATCATCGGGCCGAGGATGAAACCCAGCAGCAGCGGTGCGGGCTCCACGCCGACCTTGTAGAAGAGCGCGCCCACCATACCAAAAATGGCCACCATCCAGATGTCCCAGGTGTTGTTGTTGGTGGAATACACACCCACGGCACAGAAGAGCACGATCGACGGGAACAGCCAGCGGTAAGGCACGGTCAGCAGCTTGATCCAGATGCCGATCAGCGGCAGGTTGAGCACCACCAGCATCAGGTTGCCAAGCCACATCGAGGCGATCAGGCCCCAGAACAACTCGGGGTTGCTGGTCATCACCTGCGGGCCGGGCTGGATGTTGTGGATGGTCATGGCACCGACCATCAGCGCCATTACCGCGTTGGGCGGGATGCCCAGCGTCAGCAGCGGGATGAAGGAGGTCTGCGCGCCGGCATTGTTTGCCGCCTCGGGGGCCGCGACACCGCGGATATTGCCTTGGCCGAATGGCACCTCGCCCTGCTTGAGACGGGTCTTCTTCTCCAGCGTGTAGGCCGCGAAGGCCGCCAGCAGGGCGCCACCGCCGGGCAGGATGCCGAGCAGCGAGCCGATGGTGGTGCCGCGCAGCACCGCCGGCGTCATGCGCTTGAAGTCCTCCATCGAGGGATAGAGGTGGCTGAGCTTGGCCGTAAAGACCTCGCGGCTTTCCTCGGGCATGGAGAGGTTCTTGATGATCTCGCCGTAGCCGAAGACACCCATGGCGATCACGATGAAGCCCACGCCGTCGGTCAGCTCAGGAATGTCAAACGAGAAACGCGCCACGCCGGAGTTGACGTCGGTACCGATCAGGCCTAGCAGCAGCCCCAGCACGATCATCGCCACGGCCTTGAGCAGGGAGCCCGAGGCCAGCACCACGGCGCCGATCAGGCCCGCCACCATGAGCGAAAAGTACTCGGCCGGGCCGAACTTGAAGGCCACTTCGGTCAGCGGCACCGCAAAGGCCGCCAGGATCAGCGTGCCCACGCAGCCCGCAAAGAAGGAGCCCAGGCCCGCCGCAGCCAGCGCGGGGCCGGCACGGCCCTTGCGGGCCATCTGGTAGCCGTCGATGATGGTCACCACCGAAGATGACTCGCCGGGCAGGTTGACCAGGATGGCCGTGGTGGAGCCACCGTACTGTGCGCCGTAATAGATGCCGGCCAGCATGATCAGCGCCGCCACGGGCGGCAGCGCGTAGGTGGCCGGCAGCAGCATGGCGATGGTGGCCACAGGGCCGACGCCCGGCAGCACGCCGATCAGGGTGCCCAGCAGGCAGCCGATGAAGGCGTAGGCCAGGTTCTGGAAAGTGAAGGCGACTTCGAAGCCCAGCTTCAGGTTGTCAGACAAATCCATGGTTGTGTCGTCCTCAACCTGTGACGAAAGCCGGCCAGATCTGGAACTGCAGGTTCAGCAGCTCCACGAAGGCGCCGTAACTCAGGAGAGCCAGGATGGTGGCCAGAACCAGCACTTCCTTGGGCCTGAAATTGCCCTGGGCCAGGCTGGCCACGATGGTCAACCCGTAAATGCCTGCGATCAGGCCCATGGGCGGCAGGCCCAGCTTGGGCAGCCCCCCAAGCAGGATGCCGAATAGCACGTTGGCACCGATGATGCAAAACATGGGCCGCAGCGACACCTTGCCCATCTTGGGGCCCTGCTTGCCCGCCACGCCGGTGAGCATGATGATGATGCCCAGCGCGGTCAGGATGACACCCAGGCCCAGCGGGAAGTAGCCCGGACCCATGCGCGCGCCGGTGCCAAGGTTGTAGTTGGTTGCCCCAATGGCGAAAGCCACGCCCACGGCCGCGAACATCAGACCTGCGTAGAAGTCTTGTTCACTCTTGACGAATTTCACAAACAGTCTCCTGTCCACCGGAAGTCCGGTACAGCCGCGATTCTGCCCCGGAAAAAGCCGCGCGCCGGATGTGGATTCCACCTATCCAGCAAACCGTGGCACGGGGAATACGACCCAGGGAATACCCTAGCACCGAGGTGGTGCCGCGAGGCGCGGCGCCTCAACTGAGCGGGGGCGTGGCGCCCAGCACCTCGTCAATCACCGTGAGACCTTCGGCCACACGCAGGGCGCCAGCCAGACGCAGGGGGCGCATGCCGTCCGCCACGGCCTGGCGCCTGAGGGCATCCACGTTGGGCTCCTTGCTGACCTTGTCCTTGAAGGCCTCGCTGATGACCAGCAGTTCGTACAGGCCCATGCGCCCCTGGAAACCCGTCATGCGGCAGTCCACACAGCCCACCGGCTTGTAGGGCTTGTAGCCGCCGCTGATGCTCCAAGGCTTGACGACTTCGGCCAGCTGTTCGCGGGTGGCCGTCTCGTCAAGCACCTTGCACTGCCTGCACAGCGTGCGCACCAGACGCTGGGCCAGCACGCCCAGCACCGTGGCGCTGATCAGGTAGGGCGGGATGCCAAGTTCCATGAGGCGCGTCACCGCCGAGGGCGCATCGTTGGTGTGCAGGGTGGAGAAGACCAGATGCCCGGTCAGCGCCGCCTGCACCGCCATCTCGGCCGTCTCCAGGTCGCGGATTTCGCCCACCATGATGATGTCCGGATCCTGGCGCATGAGCGCGCGCAACCCTTCCGGAAAGCCGAAATCGAGCTGCGGCTGCACCTGGGTCTGGTTGAAGGCGGGCTCGATCATCTCGATCGGGTCTTCCACCGTGCTGACATTGACCTCCTCGGTCGCCACGCGCTTGAGCGTGGAGTACAGCGTCGTGGTCTTGCCCGAACCCGTGGGGCCGGTCACGAGGATGATGCCGTGCGCACGCTTGACCAGCGCCTCCCAGCGTTGCGCGTCGTGCGGGGCAAAACCCAGTTCGTCCAGGCTCTTGACGGCATTGTCCGGGTCGAAGATGCGCATCACCATCTTCTCGCCAAAGGCAGTGGGCAGGGTGGAAATACGCATTTCCACCTCGTCACCCGCCGGATTGCGCGTCTTGATGCGACCGTCCTGGGGGCGCCGCTTTTCCACCACGTCCATTCGGCCCAGCAGCTTGACGCGCGCCGTCATGGCATTGAGCACGCCCATGGGCATCTGATAAACGGGGTGCAGCACCCCGTCGATGCGGAAGCGGATCACGCCCTGCTCGCGTCGCGGCTCCAGGTGGATGTCGCTGGCGCGCTGGTCGAAAGCGTACTGCCAAAGCCAGTCCACCACCTGTACCACGCTCTGGTCGTTGGCGTCGAGCTGCTTGTTGCTCCTGCCCAGCTCCACCAGCTGCTCAAAGCTGGAACCGCCCGAGCTGCCACCCGATTTCATGGCGGCACGTACCGACTTGGCCAGGGCAAAGAATTCGGCGGTGTAGCGCTGGATCTCGCCCGGGCTGGCAATCACGCAGCGCACGCTGCGCCGGGTCTGCCGTTCCACCTCGCCCACCCAGTCGGTGATGTAGGGCTCGGCCGTAGCCACCACCACCTCGTTGGGCAGCACCTGCACCGGCAGCACCTTGTGCCGCTCGGCGTAGGCCGCGCTCATGGTGTCGGCCACCTTGCCCACGTCTACCCTCAGCGGGTCGATGCGCAGGTACTCCAGCCCGGCGCGCCCGGCCAGCCACTGCGCCAGCAGCTCGACGTCCAGCGCCTTGTGGTCGCTGGCACGGCGCATGGAGACATTGGCCAGGCGCACCAGCGGGTGCTGGGCACTCTCGGCCTGGGCGCAGCGGGCAATGGTGCGCTGGGCCTCGTCACCGGAGATCACGCCATCGGCCTGCAACCACTCCACCAGCAGGCGCCAGCCCAGGGGGCCCACGTGCTCGGACTTGGACAGGCTGCGGGGTTTCAGCTGGGCGCTCATGGCATCAATGTTCGTGGACGGGTTTGAAGCCACGCAACCATTTGGGTGCGGGCAGCCCCCAGCGAGTCTGGATGATTTCGGCCCGCTCGGCAAGCACGGCGCGAGCTGGGCGTGAAGGCGTGCGCTGGGCCAGCACCACGGTGTTGCCTTCACGCGTCGCCTTGAAGGCCCAGACGGCCTCCCGGCCGAAAGCCGCAGCGATCCTGTCAACGCTGCGGGTGAAGCTGGACGAGCGGCCGAAGAGGTTCACCGTCATGCAGCCCTCGTCCGTCAGCAGACGGTGGCAATCGGCATAGAACTCGGGGCTGTCCAGCACCGGCGCCGCAGCCTCGCGGTCGTACACGTCAACCTGCAACGCATCCACCGCACCCAACCACTCGGGCTTGCAAATCTCCTGCGCCGCGTCGCCCAGGATCACTTTCATCCGAGCTGTGTCGACCGCAAGCTGGAACCAGCCGCGGCAGGCATGCAGCACCCCCGGGTTGAGTTCGATGGCCGTGGCCTTCATGCGCAGGACCTTGGCACAGAAACGCGTCAGCGAGCCCGCGCCCAGCCCCAGCTGCAGGGCCTGGCGCCGAGTTACGGTGTCGGGCTCGACAAACAGGGTCCAGGCCATCATGCGCTGAATGTACTCATGCACCAGCCGGTTCGGATCGCGGGTGTCTATAGAGCCCTGGATCCAGATGGAATCGAGGTGCAGGTGCCGGATGGACCCCTCGTCGGAGAACTGGACTTCTGGGAGTTGCGTGTTCTGCTTGCTCAAGGTGTGGGGATTATCGCTTTCGTCTTTCTTCTGTTTTCTTGCATGGTGGTGCTTCGCCGACAAAGAACCATCAAGATCACAACAACCCCGCCTGCGAAAACGCCTCCCGCCAAGCAACGAGCTTGCGCTCAAAACTCCAACCCGCGTTGGCCGGGCTAGTCGACGGCAGTTGCACCGGCGGAAAATGCTCTGCGTCCATAGCCGCGCGCACGGCCCGGGCATGCCGGAAACTTTCGCCCCCGTTGTGCGCAATCAGCCGCAGCTGCGGACACCGCGCCCGCAAGGCCGCGAAGTCGTTGACCACCGGCTTGCGGATTGCGCTGTCCAGGCTGCCCTCACGCTCGCAACTCGCGTAAACGTCCCACAGACCCAGGCCACGGGCCAGCAGCCAGGCACAACGGTGCTCATAGTCCTGGGCCCCGGGGAGTGCATGCCGGGGCCACAGGGCCTGCAGAATCTTCCAGAACTGGTTCTGCGCATGGGCGTAATACTGCTGCGCCGCGAGCGAGGCCGAACCGGGGAAACTACCCAGGATGAGCAGGCGGGTCTGGGTGCCGACGACTGGCGGCAGACCCTGCAGGCGCACTGCCTTCATGACAGCACGCAGCGCGGCAACACAGACTGCAGGTTGGCAAGGTTCTGTGCCTGCAACTGCTCGATCGACACATGTCGCAGCTCGGCCAGCACCTGCGCAATCCGCGGCAGCTCGCCCGGCTCATTACGGCCCTGCGCCACCCCCGCTGCCCTCTGCTGCGCGGTCGTATACAGCCAGTGGGGTGGCATGTCCGGCGCATCGGTTTCCAGCACGAGGGCGTCTGGCGGCAGCTCCGCCGCCAGTCTGCGCAGGTGGCTGGCGCGCTCGTAGGTGAGCGCGCCACCGAAGCCCAGCTTGAAGCCAAGGTCGATGAAGGCCTGCGCCTGCTGCAGGCTGCCGTTGAACGCGTGGGCAATGCCGCTCCAGCGGTGCCCGGCCTTGCCCTCCGCACGCAGGCCCTTAAGCAGCATGTCGGCGGAACGCCGGACATGAAGAATGACGGGCAGGCCATGCTTGCGCGCGATCCTCAACTGTTCGAGGTAGAAATGCTCCTGGCGCGCGCGCAGAGGATGCGCGCACAGCTGGGGCACGAAGTAGTCCAGCCCAATCTCGCCGACGGCCACGAGATGCGGGTCATCCCGGTTGTGCGCCAAGGACGCGTCCAGCAGGACCAGGTCCTCCTCAACCGCGTGCTCGACATAAAGCGGGTGGATGCCGAGGGCGTAGCTGTCACCGAAGCGATGCGCCAGTGCGCGAACGTGATCAAAATCCCGCACCTGCACCGCAGGCAGTACGCATTGGGCCACGCCGCGCGTCCGGGCGCGCTCGCGGACCGCGACCACATCGGGCGCGAACTCTGGAGCGTCGAGATGACAGTGGGTATCGATCCAGCCTTGCACGCCGTGATGATGCCCGAGGCGACCAACAAGGGCCGGCCTGCGGGAACTTGATACGTCGTAGCTCAGCGCTGCTTGCGCTGAACAAACAGGTTGCGGGTGCGGTCCTCCGGGTAGGCAAAGGTGACCGCACCATTCCTGACCATGCCCATCACCAGCATGTTTGCGGTGATGGCGTCCTTGTCGTCATTGCTGAACGGGCGTTCGTGTGTGGCGGTGACCCCGTAGTAGACGCGCGACATGTTCTCCAGTGCGAATTTCACCGAGGGTCCTGATAGATCGCCATCGCGAACCCCGAACAGCGCATAGGTCAGGATGTAGACTGTGTCGTAGGCCTGAGCGGCCGACATCGGAACAGTGATCTTGTCCGTGCTGTACTTGCGGAAGTAGGCTCGCAGGAACGAAGCGCGCCGTTCGTTGCTGGGCTCTGCAATGAAGGTCTGCGACATCAGGGAACCCTCGGCCGCTCCCTTCGCACCCTCGATGAAGAAGGGGAATGACAGGGGCCATGCGCCGACCTGGGTCACTTTCCAGCCCAAGGCCTGGCGACTGCGGGCGATCACGGCATTCTCGGGTCCCACGGTGTAGCTGAGGATCACGTTCGCGCCTGCGGCCTGCGCCGCCTTGAGTTCGGCGCTCAGGTCCTTCACGCCCAGGTCGAAGCGGGCGATGTGCACGGGCTTGAGTTTCTTGGACTCGAGGGCCTTGAGCACATCCTGTAAGCCCGCCTCGCCGTAGCCCGTCTTGTCAGCAAAAACCGCCACCTTGCTCCAGCCCCGGTTGACGATGTCGTCAACGATAAAGGGCGCCTGGATCGCATCCCGGGCTGACGTGCGGAAGATGTAGCTTTCAGGGGCAGGGAACTTTGCGGTCACAGGGGTACCAGTCGAGCATGGCACGATCAGCGGGATCCTGGCGTTCTGGTAGACGTCCAGGGCCTTGAGGGCGACGCCCGTGTTGCAAAAGCCTATCGTGGCCACCACGCCTTCCCGTGCAAGCTCCTGCGATCGCTGAAGGCCGATATCGGGGTTGGCCGTGTCGTCCTTGACGACCAGTTCGATCTTGCGCCCAAGATATCCCCCGACGGCATTGATCTCGTCGACGGCCAGTTGGGCGCCCTGGAGCATGGGCGTGCCGAAATCGGCCGAGGGTCCGGTAAACGGACCGATGAGGCCAATACGTAAAGGGGGTGGCTTCTGGGACCAGGCGGGAGCCGCCCACCCCAGAACCAGAAGGGCCAGGGTCAGGAATCGTCTGCGGTGTTGCATGTCTTGCTCTCTTGGCCTCGGGGAGAGGCTCTTTTATGTGGACTCAAGCGCGAAATTCTCGTCCACAGGGCAAGGCAAGTCACCCTCAGGCAAACCCTGCCCCCGGACCCACCCCCCAACCCGGGCCGAGCATAATAAAGCAAGGCTAGGCGACCGGCGCCCGAGGACCGGGTGACATGCCGCATCCGGTTTTGCGGGCTGGGGTTGCCACTGACATGCAAAAAAGGCCCAGCCGTGCTACCGTCATTTCCGGAGCCGCCACACCAGCAGCACAACCCTGGGGGTAAAGCATGCGCCAGCCCGCCCTATACAGCCGATCCATGCGCGGCCCCGATCCCGCGCCACATCCCGTCGCGCCTGCGGCCAGCCCTGCGAACACCGACCGCCTGGCCCGCTGGCGCACGAAGCTACCTCCCTGGCGCGAGAGCCACTGGCGCTGGCTGGCTCTGGGCGCTCTGGCCGCTTTAGCGGCGCTGCTGCTGCCGGCCTTATGGCCGGCCACCCCGAACCGCAAGCTGACCCAGCAGGACATCGATGCAGCCGTTCTGAAGACGCTGGAGACCACGATGCTGCCCTCAGCGGCTGCCCGGGCCGCTGCCGCCGTGGCGCCTTCAGTCGTTCGGGTGAATGGCTTTGTGAACGAGGGCGACGGCGAAGAGAAGGAATACGGCGTGGGCTCGGGGGTGGTCATCGTCGACAGCGGCGTGATCCTCACCAACCTGCATGTGGTGTCTGGCGCCAGCCGGGTGGAAGTGACCTTCCACGATGGCACGCGTTCGGCCGCCTTCATGACGGGCGCCCAGCCCCAGAACGACCTGGCCGTGCTGCAGGCCCAGAAGCTGCCCGACGACCTCAAGGCCGCCACCCTGCGCTCCACCGCTGAGCTGCAGCCCGGCGACGGGGTGGTTGCCGTGGGTTTTCCTTTCGGCATCGGTCCCTCGGTATCCAGTGGCGTGGTGTCCGGGCTCAAGCGCAGCTTCCGCTCGCCAGAGGGCAAGCAGCAGATCGGCAACCTCATCCAGTTCGACGCCGCCGCCAACCCCGGTAACTCCGGCGGGCCACTGGTCACACTCGACGGCGAGGTGGTGGGTATCGTGACCGCCATCCTCAATCCCAATGAGCAGCGCACCTTCATCGGCATCGGATTCGCGGTCCCCATCGAGAACGCCGCCTCCGCCATCGGCATGCATCCCTTCTGAAAGGACAGACATGATCGACAAGCAACACCCCGCAGCCGACACGGCCCGCCTGATGGAGCAGATTCTTTATGAGGTCAAGCGCGTCGTGGTCGGCCAGGACCGCTTTCTTGAGCGCGTCATGGTCGCGCTGCTGGCGAGGGGTCACCTGCTGGTCGAGGGTGTGCCCGGGCTGGCCAAGACCCTGACCATCAAGACGCTGGCTCAGGTCATGCGCGGACAGTTCCGCCGCATCCAGTTCACGCCCGATCTGGTCCCGGCTGACCTTGTGGGTACGCGGCTGTACAACCAGAGGAGTGGCGAGTTCAGCACCGCGCTGGGGCCCGTCTTCGCCAACCTGCTGCTCGCCGACGAGATCAACCGCGCACCGGCCAAGGTGCAGAGCGCACTGCTTGAGGTGATGCAGGAGCGCCAGGTGACGATCGCCGGCACCAGCCATCATGTGCCCGAGCCCTTCGTGGTCATGGCTACGCAGAACCCGATCGAGACCGAAGGCACCTACCCCCTGCCCGAAGCCCAGGTCGACCGTTTCATGTTCAAGGTGCTCGTGGACTACCCGACTGCAGAGGAAGAGTTCGTCATCGTGCAGCGTGTTACCGGCCCCTCGCAGACCGTGACGGCCGTGGCCACGACCGACCAGCTCGCCAGCCTGCAACAGCTCTGCCGCGAGGTCTATGTCGATCCGGCCCTGGTGCAGTATGCGGTGAAGCTGGTGGCGGCCACGCGCGAGCCGGCACGAGCCGGCCTCAAGGACGTGGCGCGGCTGCTGGGCTACGGTGCCAGCCCGCGCGCGACTATCAGCCTGATCGAAGGCGCGCGAGCCCTGGCCCTGCTGCGAGGACGCAGCTACGCGCTGCCCGAGGACGTGGGCGATCTGGTGCATGACGTGCTGCGCCATCGGCTGGTGCTGTCCTACGAGGCTCTGTCCGAAGGGCTCACAGCCGATGCGCTGATCGATCGCTTCATGGCGCAGATACCGCTGCCCGCCAAGGTGCTGGAGCACGAGCCGAAAGCCGCATGAGATGAAGCCGGCCCCGCCCGTCCCCCGCGAGACCACCGAGCAGGCGCTGCGCCGCCTGGAATGGACGGTGCTGCGCCGGCTCGATGGCCTGCTGCAGGGAGACTATCGCACGCTCATGCGCGGTGCGGGACTGGACCTGGCCGATCTGCGCGAATACCAGAGCGGCGACGATGTGCGCCACATTGACTGGAACGTCACGGCCCGCTTGCAGGTGCCCCACGTGCGGGTCTACACCGAAGACCGTGAGATGAGCGCCTGGTTTCTGCTGGACCTCAGCCCCTCGGTGGATTTTGGCTCCGGCGCACGCAGCAAACGCGAGCAGTTGGCCGATTTCGTGGCGGTGCTCGCGCGTCTGCTCACACGCCATGGCAACCGCGTAGGCGCCGTGCTTGATAACGGCGGCGTGCAGGCGGTGCTGCCGCCGGGCAGCGGGCGGCGCCATGTGCTGCAGCTCATGCAGCGTGTACAGAACCTGCCCGCCCGATCCGACGCACCGGGCCTGACCCGGCTGCAGGGCCTGCTGGACGCTGCGAGCCATCTGGCACGCCGGCGCAGCACGGTGTTTGTGCTGTCCGACTTCATCAGCGAAGACGGCTGGGAGGGGCCCCTCACGCGCCTGGCTCTGCGTCACGAGGTAGTGGCCGTGCGCCTCTATGACCCGCTGGAGCAGGAGCTCCCGGACCTGGGACTCATCCCGCTGCAGGACGCCGAGACTGGCGAGCTGCTCATGGTGGACACCCACGACGCGGGCTTGCGCTCCCGCTTTGCCCAGCTCGCCGCGCAACGCGAGGCCGCCCTGCGCCGCAGCCTTGCGCGCGCTGGCGTCGACACCCTGGAACTGGCCACGGATGATGAGCTGGTGTACGCACTGCTGCGCTTCACGGAATTGCGGCGCCAGCGCAGCCGCGTCCGCTGCGCTGCGCCACCCACCCACCTGCGGCTGGTGCCCAACACGCCCGTGGAGGCCCTGTCATGAATTTCATCTGGCCCAGCATGTTGCTGCTGCTGCTTCTGGTGCCACTCATGGCGCTGCTCTATGCGTGGCTGCTTCGGCGCAAGAAAAAGGCTGCGGTGCGCTACGCCAGCCTGGGCCTGGTGAAGCAGGCCATGGGCGGCGCTTCCTGGCGCCGCCATGTGCCGCCCGCACTCTTTCTGCTCGCGCTCATCTGCCTGCTGCTGGCCGCAGCACGGCCTCTGGCGGTCATCACCCTTCCGGCCCAGCAGGAGACCATCCTGCTGGCCATGGACGTGTCGGGCAGCATGCGCGCCACCGACGTCAAGCCCAACCGTCTGGTCGCCGCGCAGAACGCGGCCAAGGCCTTTCTTACCGAGCTGCCGCGCAACGTGAAGGTGGGCATCGTCGCCTTCGCAGGGTCGGCGCAGGTGGCGCAGATCCCCACGCATAACCGGGAAGACCTGGCTTCGGCCATTGACCGTTTCCAGCTGCAGCGGGGCACCGCCATCGGCAACGGTATCGTGCTTTCGCTGGCCACGCTGTTTCCGGACGCGGGCATCGACATTGGTAACCTGACGTATGGCCGTAACCGCGGCGTCGCCATCGACCAGGCGCCGCCACCCAAGGAGTTCACACCGGTCGCGCCGGGCTCCTACAACTCGGCCGCCATCATCCTGCTCACCGACGGGCAGCGCACCACGGGCATCGACTCGCTGGAAGCCGCCAAGATGGCCGCAGACCGCGGCGTGCGCGTCTACACCGTGGGTGTGGGCACCGTGGACGGCGAGACCATCGGCTTCGAAGGCTGGTCCATGCACGTGCGTCTGGACGAGGAAACTCTCAAGGCCATCGCGCTGCGCACCCAGGGCGAGTACTTCTACGCCGGCACGGCCGAAGACCTCAAGAAAGTTTACGAGACCCTGAGTTCACGCCTGACCGTGGAGAAAAAGGAAACTGAAGTCTCGTCCCTGCTGGCGCTGCTGGGTGCGCTGTTCCTGCTCGCAGGCGCAGGGCTATCGATGCTGTGGTACCACCGCGTGGCGTGAGGGCCGCCTTCATGACGGTCCCATTTTGGGACTAAAATAGAGTCATGCGTGTGATCGCTGTCAAGACGCTGCGAGATTTCTGGGTGGCGCACCCCGATGCCGAACAGCCGCTGTTGGCGTGGTACGACGAAGCCAGTAAGGCGACATGGGCGCAACCCGCAGATATAAAGGCGAACTATGCCAACGCAAGCATTTTGAAAAACCGTAGGGTGGTTTTCAACATCAAGGGCAACGACTACCGCCTGATCGTCGCCGTTGCCTATAGGGTGGGCGTGGTGTACGTCAAGTTCATCGGCACCCACGCGCAATACGATGCGGTTGACGCAGATACCGTCGAGATGATTTGAAGGAGCAGAGTCATGGAAGTCAAACCCGTACGCACCGCCAGGGACTACAAGGCCGCCTTGAAGGAAATTTCAACCCTGATGGTGACCGACCCTGCGCCGGGCACGCCCAATGGCGACCGCTTGGATGTCCTATCCACACTGGTGCAGGCGTATGAACAGCGGCACTTCCCCATGGACCTGCCTGATGCCGTGGAGGCCATCAAGTTCCGCATGGAACAGCAAGGCCTGGGACCCAAAGATCTGGAACCCATGATCGGCCAGCGCAACCGCGTGTACGAGGTGCTCAACCGCAAACGCCCGCTGACCATGGCCATGGTGTGGCGTCTGCACAAAGGCTTGGGTATCCCTGCTGAAAGTTTGATACGTCAACCGGCGTGAGTGTATTCACGGCTTCGGGACAATTCACACCGACTTACCGAATCTCTTTATGGAAACCAAACTGCATTGGTGATAGAGGTGCCGAAATGACTACCCCATGCTCATGTTGCGGCACGAACCTTGTTGTTTCAAATGCGGGGGATCGGGTTTCTTCAAAAGCACGCACGACCCATTGGCGACAACCGGTTCTCTCAAATCAATTACGCGAAAAACTAGCGCATCACAATCATCGTGTCCAGGGAAGCTTGCTGCACAAGATAGGTTGAAAGCCCAAGAAACGGCCGTAGCGATGCACAGAGAGGAGCAACAGAGGCGGCTGGATATGCCGCAGACGGCGCATTTGATCACGGCTGGCGGCAGTCTCTATAGGTGTTTAGCCTGTGGGTACAGTTTGAACACTGATCCCCATCTGCTCTGCGCATTTTGCGGAGCACCTGGGCGTCACACCAAAGTGCGTTGAGATACGGGTTGCGCGAACCTCCATCGTTGGCACGTCTCGGAAGCTCACAGTCCGTCTACATATCAATCCGGCAATCGCCCCTGCTCCAGTCGCAGCGTCCGCTGGCATCGCGCCGCCAGCGTCTCGTCATGCGTCACGACGATGAAGGCCGTACCCTGATCGCGTGCCAGTTGCAGCATAAGCTCGAACACCCCCTCGGCCGTGCCACGGTCGAGGTTGCCCGTGGGTTCATCGGCCAGCACGCAGGCCGGCTGCGTGACCAGAGCGCGTGCAATGGCCACACGCTGGCGTTCGCCGCCCGAGAGCTCGGCCGGTCGATGGTGCAGGCGTTCCTTCAGTCCCACGGCGGTGAGCATGCGCGCGGCCTGCTCGCCGGCCGCGCTGCGGTCCATACGCCGGATATACAGGGGCATGGCCACGTTGTCCTGCGCGCTGAATTCGGGCAGCAGGTGGTGGAACTGGTAAACAAAGCCAAGGTGCCGGTTGCGCAGCTGGCCCTGCACGGCCTGCGACAGACTGGAGAAATCCTGGCCCATCAGTTGCACGCGCCCGCTCGTGGGCGCATCAAGCCCGCCTAGCAGGTGCAGCAGCGTGCTTTTGCCCGAGCCCGAAGCACCGACAACGGCGAGGATTTCACCCGCATGCACCTGCAGGTCCACACCGCGCAGCACGTGCACGTCGAGCCGGCCCTCGGTGTAGCGCTTTTCCAGGCCCTCGGCCCGCAGCACGATCTTTGAATTGAGCGCAATCATGCCGACCACCACAAAGCAAGAACAAGAAACACCGCGAAACCGGCTTTGCCGGGCCGCCGGTGTTGCACCTTGCTAGGGGGGTGGCGAAGCACCGACAGGTGCGAAGCCTGGGAGTTATTCATATCTGAGCGCCTCCGCAGGATTCACGCGACTGGCGCGCCAGCTGGGGTAGAGCGTGGCCACGAAGGCCAGCACGAGGGAGATGATGGCAATCGGCAGGATGTCACTGCCCTGGGGGTCGCTGGGCATGCGGCTGATCAGGTAGATCTCCTGGGGCAGGAAGCTGGCACCCAGCGCACGCTCGAGTGCCGGGACCAGCACATCGATATTGAATGCCACGCCCAGACCCAGCAGCAGGCCCGCGAGCGTGCCGATCACACCCACAGTCGCACCCTGCACCACAAACACACCCATGATGCTTGCGGGGCTGGCGCCCAGGGTACGCAGGATGGCGATGTCGGCTCGCTTGTCAGTCACCGTCATCACCAACGTGCTCACCAGATTGAAGGCCGCCACCGCAACGATGAGCGTCAGGATGATGAACATCATGCGTTTTTCAAGTTGCACGGCCGCGAACCAGTTGCGGTTCTGGCGCGTCCAGTCGCGGATCAGCAGGTCGCCGCTGAGCGTTGCGGCGAGCTGGCTCGCCACCTTGCGTGCCTGGTGCAGGTCCTTGAGCTTGAGGCGGATGCCCGTGGGCCCCTCCAGGCGGAAGATGCGCGCCGCATCGTCCACGTGCAGCAGCACAAGGCCGGCGTCGTATTCGTAGTGGCCGGAATCAAAAGTTCCCACCACCGTCATCTGCTTCATGCGCGGCACCACGCCCGCTGGCGTGACCTGGCCACTCGGCGCCACCAGCGTGACCTTGTCACCGGGCTGTACGCCGAGCTGGCGGGCCAGGTCGCGGCCCAGCACCACACCGAATTCGCCAGACACCAGCTGCTCCAGCGCACCACCGCGCAGCGCGGCCGCCAAATCCGTGACCTCGCCTTCAAGCGCGGGGTCGATGCCGCGCACGATGGCACCCTTCATGTCCTCGCCACGCGCCAGCAGCGCCTGGGTACCGATGAAGGGAGCGGCGCCGACAACGTGAGGGTTCGCCCTGGCTTCGGACAAGGTTTTGGCGACATCGGGCAGGGCCTGTCCGTAGGGTGAGAAGATCTCGATATGCGACACCACGCTCAGCATGCGGTCGCGCACCTCCTTCTGAAAGCCATTCATCACGCTGAGCACGATGATGAGTGCCGCCACGCCCAGTGCGATGCCCAGCATGGACACGCCCGAGATGAAGGAGATGAAGCCGTTGCGCCGCGTGGCGCGGCCGGCACGCGTGTAGCGCCAGCCCAGCCGCAGTTCGTAAGGGATTTGCATGAGATTGTGTTTTCGCTCCCGGGATTATCAGTGAGGCGCGCGACAATATCGCTGATGCACGTTCTGATTCCCCACGCCCTCAGCGACGACGAGGCAGCCCGCTGCGCCCTGCGGGGCCTTGACCTCCCCCGGCTTGCGGCCCTGCTGCCGGCCATGGCCGCACAAACGTTGCTGCAGCTGCCCGGGCACAGCCCCACGAGCGCCCACGAACAGCTGCTGGCCGCTGCGCACGGCCTTGATCCGCAGGCGCCTGCCTGGGCCGCCCTGCGTGCGCACGAACTGCAGCTGCCCGGTGCCAGCACCGAGGCCTGGGCCTACCTAACCCCGGCGCACTGGGAAATCGGCCAGGCCCGCGTGAGCCTGGGCGACCCGAGGGCGCTGGACCTGCGCGAGGACGAGGCGCGTGCGCTGCTGGCAGCGATGCAGCCTTACTTCGCCGGGGACGGGCTGACGCTGCAGTACGAGCAGCCCCTGCGCTGGCTGGTCAGCGGCGAGCCGCTGCGCGGCATCGTGAGCGCCGCGCCCGAGCGGGTGATTGGCCGCGACGTCGCCCCCTGGCTGCCCGCCTCGCCCCTGCTGCGCCGCCTGCAGAGCGAAATGCAGATGTTGCTTTACACCCTTGCTGTCAGCGACGCGCGTGCCGCGCGCGGCGCCCTGGCGGTCAACTCCTTCTGGCTGAGCGGCTGCGGCGCGCTGGCGGCGCCGCCGGCTGCCAGTGCGGCGCCCGTCTTGCTTGACGACTTGACTCGGCCCTGCGTCAGTGGCGACTGGTCGGGCTGGGCGCTGGCGTGGCGCGCCGTCGACGCGCAGCTTGGGCCGATACAGGCCGCACTGGACGCCGGGCAGCATGTAACACTCACGCTGTGCAGCGAACTCATCGCCCGGCGCTACACGCCCGCACCGCGCAGAGCCTGGCAACGCCTGCAACGCTTCAGACCGCAAGAGCTCTCTGACATACTCGTCGCCTCATGAAAATCGTCACACGCGACATCCCGCCCCGCGCCGCCTGGGCGTTGGAGCAGGCGGGCGTCCACCCTCTGCTGGCGCGGCTCTACGCAGCGCGCGGTGTGAGCAGCAAGGAGGAGCTCGACGACGGGCTGGCCCGCCTGCTGCCACCGACCACCATGAAGGGCGCCGCCGAGGCTGCCGTGATGCTGGCCGACGCCATCCGTTCCGACCGCAAGCTTTGCATCGTGGCCGACTACGACTGTGACGGTGCGACGGCCTGCGCCGTCGGCATGCGCGGCCTGCGCATGCTGGGCGCGCGGCATGTCAGCTACCTTGTGCCCGACCGGGTGGTGGACGGCTACGGACTGACGCCGCCCATCGCGCGCCGCGTCAAGCAAACCGGCGCCGATGTGCTCATCACCGTGGACAACGGTATCGCCAGCGTCGAAGGTGTGCAGACCGCCAACGAGCTGGGTTTGCAGGTGCTGGTGAGCGACCACCACCTGCCCGGGCCCGAGCTGCCCGAGGCCCAGGTCATCGTCAATCCCAATCAGCCGGGCTGCGGCTTTGAGAGCAAGGCCCTGGCCGGCGTCGGCGTGATGTTCTACGTTTTGCTGGCCCTGCGCGCCGAGCTGCGCCAGCGCGGCCTGTTCACGGCGGACACACAGCCCAAGCTGGACACGCTGCTGCCCATCGTCGCGCTGGGCACGGTGGCCGACGTGGTGCGGCTTGACGCCAACAACCGCCGGCTCGTGGCACAGGGTCTCAAACGCATCCGTGCCGGCGCGCTGCCCCCGGGCCTTTCCGCCCTGTTCGAAGTGGCAGCGCGCAAGCCGGCGCAGGCCAGCACCTTCGATTTTGGTTTTGCCCTGGGCCCGCGGCTGAATGCCGCCGGCCGCTTGGCCGACATGACCCTGGGCATCGAACTGCTGCTGACCGATGACCCGGGACGCGCCAGTGAGCTCGCGCGCACGCTCGATGGCATCAACCGCGAGCGCCGCGAGATCGAGGGCGCAATGCGCGAGCAGGCGCTGGAGATCGTGGAGTCCCTCTACGATCCCGCAGACGAGCCCCCCCCAGCGCTGTGCGTCTACGACCCGGACTTCCACGAGGGCGTGGTTGGTATCGTAGCCTCGCGCCTCAAGGACAAGCTGCACCGCCCGAGCTTCGTGTTCGCCGCCAGCCAGGCCCCGGGCAAGGAACACGAACTCAAGGGCTCAGGCCGCTCCATTCCCGGCTTTCACCTGCGCGACGCGCTGGACCTGGTGGCCAAGCGCTACCCAGGTGTGCTGCTGCGCTTTGGCGGCCACGCCATGGCCGCGGGCTGCACGATTGCGCAAGAGCACTTCGAAGCCTTCGAGCAGGGCCTGGCAGAGGTGGCGCGGGAGTGGCTGGACGCCGCCACACTCACGCGCCAGATGGAAACCGACGGCGCCCTGCCCGTCGAGTACCGCCGCACCGACGTGGTCGATGCGCTGCAACGCGAAGTCTGGGGCCAGGGCTTCGCCCCGCCCACCTTCAGCGAGGAGGTGGATGTGCTCTCCCAGCGCCTCGTAGGCGAGAAACACCTGTCGCTCAAGCTGCGGCACCAGGGCCAGCCCGTGGACGCCATGTGGTTTGGGCGCACCGAGCCGCTGCCCGCCCGCGTGCTGCTGGCCTTCCGGCTCGATGCCGACGAATGGCAGGGCACGAGACAGGTGCGTTTTCTGATCGAAGGCGCTGCGGGAGAAGGAAGATAAGCGGCCGATCCGACCTTGTTTCGACTGAACGCGCCCGCGCTTCGCGGACAGAATAAACCGTGGCTGGGTGTGCGTTCCAGGTGTGCGTTCCAGCGCCTTTCACCGCAAATTAGACACTCATCATTCTTGCACGCATGCCCATCGCACGCCAGTTCCTGCCGGGATTTGGCATCATCAGCCTGATCACGCTGATCGAGGCCGCGGTCGTGTGGCCCAGCGTCTGCAGCCGGCGCATTGGCGACATCACAGGCACCATTGCCGGCATCGCATTCCAGACGAAAATCCTCGCGCTTAATGCCGCAGTCGAAGCGGCGCGCGCGGGGGAGGCGGGCAGGGAATTTGCCGTGGTGGCCGCCGAGGCACGGGCACTGGCCCAGCGCAGCGTCGAGGCAGCGCGCGAGATCAAGGCCATCATCAGCGACATTTTGGGCAAGGTGGACGAAGGCGATCAACTGGTCAAGGACGCAGGCGAACGCATGGAACAGATCGTCGGACAGGTCCGCAAGGTCAGCGAGCTGCTGGGCGAACTGAGCGCATCGAGCGGCGAGCAGACTGGAAGCATCGACGGCGTGAGGGACGCCGTCGCCCAAATTGACCAGGGCACCCAGCAGAACGCGGCACTGGTGGAGCAGAGCGCCTCTGCCCCTGACGGCCTTAAGCAGAACGCGTAGCAGCTGGCGCAGACGTTGGCAGTGTTCCGTATCGCCTGAAAGTGCCGCCGGCGCGGACCTCAGGCGAAACAATGCCTGCCGTCCTACAATGGATTGGTGAGCCAGATCCTGAACGCCGACCTGCACTGCCACTCCGTGGTGTCCGACGGCACCCTGACGCCGGAGGAACTCGCAGCGCGCGCGCACGCCAACGGCGTGGAGCTCTGGGCGCTGACCGACCATGACGAGATCGGCGGTCAGCAGCGCGCCATGGCCGCAGCCCGCGCCCACGGAATGCCCTACCTGACCGGCACCGAGGTCTCCATCACTTTCGCCGGCCAGACGGTGCATATCGTGGGTCTGGGCTTCGACGCTACCGACGAGCGGATGAAGCAGGGCCTGCGCGCCACCCGGGGTGGCCGCAGCGAGCGTGCGCAGGAGATGTCAGCCGGCCTCGCCGCCGTAGGCATCCACGGCGCCTACGAAGGAGCGCTCAGGTACGTGGGCAATCCCGAGCTGATCTCCCGCACCCACTTCGCGCGTTTTCTGGTGGAGTCCGGCGTCTGCCAGGACACGGGCGAGGTCTTCCGCCGTTTCCTCACCGAAGGCAAGCCCGGCTTCGTTCCCCACCGCTGGGCCACACTGCGTGATGCGGTGACCTGGATCACCGACGCGGGTGGGGTAGCCATCATCGCCCATCCCGCGCGCTACAACTTCACGCCGACCGAGGAGTACGCCTTGTTCTCCGAATTCAAGGCCCACGGCGGGCGCGCGGTGGAGGTGGTCACGGGCAGCCACACCGCAGCGGAATACGTGAAGTACGCGGACATGGCGCACGAATTCGAGCTCGCCGCCTCGCGCGGCAGCGACTTCCACAGCCCCGACGAATCGCACACCGATCTGGGCGCCCTGCCCTATCTGCCCGGCAAGCTCACCCCCGTGTGGGAGCTGCTGGCAAATCGCATCCACCGATGAGCCCCTCCCGGACGCTCAGCGGCATGCTGTTCGCACTTGCCGCGCTGGCCTGCTTTGCCGCGCTCGACACTTCGGCCAAGGTGGTGGCGCTGACGCTGCCCGTCTTGCTCGGCCTGTGGTTTCGCTACATCTTCCAGGCTGTGATCACCACGGCCGTGGTGCTGCCGCAGCGCGGCCGTTCACTTTTCCACACCCGGCGCCTCGGGGCCCAGTTGCTGCGGGGCGTGCTGCTCACGGTAAGCAGCCTGTTCACTTTTTTGAGCGTCAAGTACATGCCACTGGGTGAGTTCACGGCCATTGCCATGGTGACGCCGCTGGTCGTCACGCTGCTGGCGGCCACCTGGCTGGGCGAGAGGGTGTCGCGCCTGCGCTGGCTGCTGGTGAGCGGCGGCTTTGTGGGCACGCTCATCATCATCCGGCCTGGTGGGGAGCTGTTTGGCTGGTTCACGCTGCTGCCGCTGAGCATGGTGGCCACCTACTCTGCTTTCCAAATCCTCACAAGTAAGCTCGTAAAGACCGAAGACCCGGTCACGATGCACGTGTACACGGGCTGGGCCGGAACAGTACTGTCTTCACTGGCCCTGCCCTTCGTCTGGGTCACGCCACGCACCGCCACCGAATGGACCGCCCTGCTGCTGATGGGGCTGATGGGGACCATCGGCCACTTCCTGCTAATCCTGGCGTACCGGCGCACACCGGCTGCAACGCTCACGCCCCTGCTCTACACCCAGATCGCCTTTGCCATGCTGGCAGGCTGGATCGTCTTCAGCCATGTGCCTGACGGCTGGTCGCTGCTGGGCATGACGCTGATCGCCTTCTGCGGTGCGGCCAGTGCATGGCTGGCCCTGCTGGAGAACCGCGTCAAGCAGGACCCGCTGGAAGTCTGAGGAAGCGGTAGACCCATGGCCCAGCTCTTTGAGGTCCACCCGGAGAACCCGCAGGTGCGTCTGCTCAAGCAGGCGGCGGCGCTTCTGGCGCAGGGGGGCGTGCTGGCCGTGCCTACAGATTCGAGCTACGCCCTGGTGTGCCACCTTGACGACAAGGCGGCGGCCGACCGGCTGCGCGCCATCCGCCAGGTGGACGAGAAACACCACCTCACCCTGCTCTGCCGGGATCTGTCCGAACTGGCCAACTATGCGCGCGTGGACAACCGGCAGTACCGCCTGCTCAAGGCCGCCACGCCCGGGCCGTGGACCTTCATCCTTGAAGCGACGAAGGAAGTGCCGCGCCGCGTGAGCCATCCCTCGCGCAAGACCATCGGCCTGCGCGTGCCCGAACACAAGGTGCTGCACGAGCTGCTGGCCCTGCACGCGGGCGGGCCCCTGCTGGCCGCCACCCTGATTCCCGCTGGTGAAGCCGACCCGCTCAACGATGCGCAGGAGATTCGCGAGCGCTACCAGCACCAGCTAGCGGCCGTGGTCGACGCGGGGGCCTGCCCGCACGAGCCCACCACGGTCATCGACTTGAGTGGTGACACGCCCGAGGTGCTGCGCAGGGGCCGCGGCGATCCCGCCCGGCTGGGGCTCTGAACCATCCTGGTCGCCCCTGGCCTGAGCAAGGGCCAGCTTGGAGAGACCCAGCTGCACACGGGCCGCTCTCTGAGACAATTCCCTCCGTGGATTTCAACAACCTGATTCAGACCGTCCTCGTCTACGCCCTGCCGGTGCTGTTCGCCATCACCGTACATGAGGCGGCCCATGGCTACGCCGCTCGCCACTTTGGCGATAACACTGCAGCCATGATGGGGCGGATCACGCTCAACCCGGTCAAGCACATTGATCCCATCGGCACCCTGCTGATGCCCGTGCTGCTCTACTTCGCCACGGCGGGGGCCTTTTTGTTCGGCTACGCCAAACCCGTGCCTGTGCGCTTTGACCAGCTGCGTAACCCCAAGCGCGACATGATCTGGGTGGCGCTGGCGGGCCCGGGCGCTAATTTGGCCCAGGCGGTACTGTGGGGCGCGCTGCTTTACCTGCTGCTGGGCGGTGGCGTGCAGGAGCGCTTCTTCCTGGAGATGTGCCGCGCTGGCGTGCTGGTCAACGTGGTCATGTTTGCCTTCAATCTCTTCCCGCTACCACCGTTGGACGGCGGGCGCATCCTGGTCGGCCTGCTGCCCTGGAAGCAGGCGGTGCTGGTTTCACGCATCGAGCCCTGGGGCTTCTTCATCGTCATGGGCCTGGTCATCGCCGGTGTGATCAGCGCGCTCTGGATGAAGCCGGTCATGGGCCTGCTACGGCTTGCTCGATATCCTGCTGACCCCTTTCACCTTTCTGATCCGCTGAGACTCACCGCATGAGCAAGAGTATCGTCCGCGTCCTGACCGGTATCACCACCTCGGGCACGCCCCATCTGGGCAACTACGTCGGCGCCATCCGCCCGGCTGTCGCTGCCAGCCGCGCTGCGGGCGTCGAGAGCTTCTACTTCCTGGCGGATTACCACGCCCTGATCAAGGTGGACGACCCGGCGCGCATCCAACGCAGCACGCTGGAGATCGCCGCGAGCTGGATCGCCTGCGGCCTGGACCCGGAGCGCGTGATGTTCTATCGCCAGTCCGACATCCCCGAGATTCCCGAGCTCACCTGGTTCCTCACCTGCGTCTGCGGCAAAGGCCTGCTCAACCGCGCGCACGCCTACAAGGCGGCGGTGGACAAGAATAACGCGGCGCAGGTGGACCCGGATTCCGATGTGACCGCCGGCCTCTTCATGTACCCGGTGCTCATGGCCGCCGACATCCTGATGTTCAAAGCCCACCGCGTGCCGGTGGGGCGCGACCAGATCCAGCACATCGAGATGGCCCGCGACATGGCCGCGAGCTTTAACCATCTGTATGGCGAGCACTTTGTGCTGCCCGAAGCGCAGATCGAGGAGGCCGTGGCCACCTTGCCCGGGCTGGATGGCCGCAAGATGAGCAAGAGCTACGACAACACCATCCCGCTGTTCGCGTCGCGCGAGCAGCTGAGGAAGCTCATCGCTGGCATCAAGACCGATTCGCGCGCACCCGGCGAGCCCAAGGACACCGAGGGCTCGGCGCTATTCCAGATTTACCAGGCCTTCGCCACGCCACAGGAAACCGCACAGCTGCGTGCCGATTACGCGGCCGGCATTGCATGGGCGGACGCCAAGAACAAGCTCTTCGAACGCATCGACAGCGAGATCGCACCCCTGCGAGCAGCCTACGAAGACCTGATGACCCACCCCGAAAGGCTCGAAGCCTTGCTCCAGGCCGGTGCGGTCAAAGCCCGCAGCATCGCCACACCGTTCACCAGCAAATTGCGCCATGCCGTGGGCCTGCGCGACCTGCGGGCGCAGACGGGCCTCGGCGCGCAGAAAAAAGACAAGGCGGCGTTACCGAGTTTCAAACAGTACCGCGAGGACGACGGCCAGTTCTACTTCAAGCTCGTCGACGCGCAGGGCAAGCTGCTGCTGCAAAGCGAAGGGTTTGCCAGCCCCCGAGAAGCCGGGCAGGCCGTCAAACGCCTGCAGCAGCCCGTCCTCGCGCTGGCCGAGCTGCTCCAAGAGATACGGGTGAAACATGTGGTTACCGTGCAGGAGCTTGAGTCTGCGCTACAAACGATGCTCGCCGCCCGGGATTGAGACCGATACGCGCAACAGCGCCAGCCCATCCTGCGCTCACGGTCCTTGCGGACCGGTTCCCCGACCCGCCCAGAGGAGCAAGGAAGTCATGACCATCACCCTACCCGCCGTCACGCGCAAACAGGCCGCCCTGTCGGATCATCGCCAGAGCTTTGACGAACTGTGCACGTGGATTGAAGCCCATCTTGACGAGCCCATCGGCTGGCAGGAACTCATGGCCCAGAGCGGCCTGGACCACCAGACCCTGAACGCACTTTTCTTCAAGTTTCTGAGCACCACGCCCATGGCCTGGATACGCAAACGCCGCGGGCTGAATCTGGCACCTACCAGCCCCATGCCCGTCGCATGCCAGCGTTTGATGCGCCCGGCCGTCGCGCCAGCCTGAAGAGTCCAAGGCCATGGCAACCCGCGCGCTGCTACAATGCGTCGCTCCACAAAGCCGGAGAGGTGGCAGAGTGGTCGAATGTACCTGACTCGAAATCAGGCGTAGGGGCAACCCTACCGTGGGTTCGAATCCCACCCTCTCCGCCACGCGACTGTCTTCAATTTTTCAATCGTTCAAATCGCCGATCGCAACTCATTGATCTGATTGAGTTTTCCGCGATCGCGCCGTACTACAGGTTTGAAAAAAGTCGCTGACGACCCGGGTTCACTCCGGTCTGAGACGGCGATTTGCTCAGCACCTCCTGACCACCATTTTGCTGAGCAAGTTAGAAAAACCCAATAAAGACAAGCGCTTGCGGGCATTTCCGCTGGCCTGAACCTCCGTACCACGGTCGGCAAAGTCAGGAGCTTTTGCGGGAGCCCGCGCCCCACGCGGGTTTTGAGCGGTGGGGATTCGAACTTTCGCTTAGCCTTAGCTAGCAGAGAGGACCGTTGCCGGTCATCAGTTTCCGCTGGCGACAGACAACTTTCTGGCATCTCATCTCGTCGATCTTGGGTAGTAGATAGCCGCATCGTCTTCGCCAGCAAGTGGCGCCGCGGGGGCCGCACCAGGTCTCGGATCGCGTTTACTTCGGTTCGCTACCTACATGCTGCGTCGGTTCGGCGAGAAGCATCGACGGCGCCGCCCGCCCGGGGTTGAAGCCGTTCACCGCGTGGGCTGAGGCGTAGCCGATGGACACACCACAGATGAGTCGGTAGGGCGCCGGGATGTCGAAGGCTTGGCGCACCGGTCCACCCCAGGTGGCCAGAGCCCCCTGCGCGCACGTGGCCAGTCCGTGGGCCTGCGCCGACAGCATCAGTGTCTGCAGGTAAATACCGGTGTCGAGCACCGAAAATTCGCGCAAGCCACTGTGCGCGAACAGAAACAAAGCGGTCGGTGCGCCAAAGAACTCGAAGTTGCGACGCATCTGGCTGTCGCGCGCCGCCCTGTCGTGATGACCGATACCCAGCAGATCGTAGAGGCCGCGACCGGTCTCGCGGCGGCGCGGCTGCAAGTCGTCCGGGTAGGCGAACTGGGTGTCGAAGTCGCCATCCGGGAGCCCGCGGCGGGCGAGCAGCAATTTGAGTTTGGCCAGCGCACTGCCATGCTGCGCCGCCATGCCGCGGTCGAACAAGCCGCAGAGCTCGGTGGCCAGCTGGTCGCGCAGCGCACCGCTGGCTACCGCGATGCGGTAGGGCTGCGTGTTGGACCAGCTCGGCGCCCAACTGGCGTCCTCCAGCACCGCGTCGAGCACCTCCTGCGGGATGGGCCGCGGCAGGAAGTCGCGCACGCTGCGGCGGCTGCCGATAAGCGCCGATAACGCGGCTGCGTCGGCCGCGCTCACGGCATGGCTCCGCGGAAGCCCGGCGAGGTCTCATGCTCGCCAAACCAGTCCAGCACCTCACGCCACAGAGGTTCCGACTTGCGGCGAAAGTACCCCATGTGCCCAATGGACCCCAGGCCACGCTGCGCCGGATCAATGTCCACCGCCTGCCAGCGTGTGTTGCGGTAGCCAGCCATGAAGGCATCGCGCGAGGCTGGAGGAGCCCACCGGTCGTCCAGCGAGTTGGCTGCGACGATGGGGGTGGTGATGCGGTCAAAGCGCGCCGCGACGTGCGTCATGGCCGGGTCGTCGAAGAAGTAGCGCGGGTAGCGGCACCAGTGTTTCCAGTCGCGGTACACGCCCAGCGGAAGATCTTCACCGAGCCCCAGCCGGCTCCATGCCAGGTAGCCGTGCCAGCGCACCAGTAACGGACCCACGATAAGCCACAGGAAGGCGACCTTCAGGCGCTCGGCAAAGGGCATCCAGCCGTTCCAGCCCGCGCCCGTGGCGAAGGTGTAGAAGCGCGCCACGCGATCGGCATTGGGCAGCAGGCCAAAGGCGTGGCCACCGAACGAGTGGCCCACCATGAACAGCGGCAGGCTCTCGTGTGCCATCGCGTCGACGGCGGCGGCCAGGTCCTGGTGCGCCCAGTCCAGGTAGGCCATGCGGAAGCCCTTGAGCGAGGCCGGGCGGGACAGGCCGATGCCGCGGTAGTCCAGCGTCAAGGTGGTGTAGCCCTGCGCGCTGGCGAACTCGGCAAAGGCCTTGTAGAAGAGCTGTGGCACGCCAGTGGCTCCCGCTACGACAAGGTGGCCGCGAACCGGGCTGCGGGCGAGGTAGCGAAGCGCGGTGATTGGGACGCCGTCGCGCGGGGTCAGGATCAGAGTTTCGGCAGTCGCCGCTGGGGATGCGTTCGGGATCGTCATGGGTTCAAGCTTTCGGTGTGTTGCGCCTGCCAAGGGATAGCCGCAGGAGGCCGACCAGCGCCTCGGAGGCGTCGCTCATGGCCTGCACGCTGCCGGCCACGCGTGCCTGCACCAGCGCGCCCTCGTAGGCTGAGACGATCAGCGCCGCAGCGCCGCGCGCCTGCTCGTGCGCCATACCGGCGCCGGCGAGCGCGTCTGCCAGGCGCGTCCGGATAGCGGAAAAGCCATCGGCCAACGCGGCGCGGATCGCCTCGTCATCGGGCGTGGACTCCAGCGCGATGGTGGCTAGCGGGCACCCGCTTGCGAAGCCGCTACCGGCCAGCACCCGCTGAGCCTGGGCCATCCAGGCGCCCAGTGCCTCCACAGGATCGCCGGTGCGCTGCATCACCTTATCGAGGTCGGCGCCAAGTTTTGCCACCACGAACTCGATCGCGCACACTGCGAGTTCGGCCTTGCCGCCCGGGAAGTGGTGGTACAGCACGCCCTTCGGCGCCCGGGCAGCCGTCAACAACTCGTTCAGGCCGACGCCGTGATAGCCCCGCGTGCGCAGGGCATCGAGCATGGCCGCGACGAGACGATCGCGCGTGCCTGGGGCTGGGGTGGGAGTGTTTTTGGTCACACCAATACTCTATAGACCGGTCGGTCTAGTGTCAATCGACAGTTGCTCGTTCCCCCGCCGTCTATGCAACTCTGGGCATCCTTGGTGCGCAGAAGTGCCGCGGTTGCAGATATCGACGAAATTCTTCTGGGAAGGCAACAGGCGCGTGGCTGAATCTCGTCAGCACATCGCACTGATCGTCGGCTCTATGGCGTGGAATCGAGGCGAGTGAATGTCGCGTCTGGGTCGTAAGCTGCCTCGTGTCGACGATCGAGTTCGTATCCCCACCGCCACCAAAATCGACCCCCTCAGCAGTTGAGCAAGTTAGTGCTGTGATGGCTGCTGGCCCGCCAAGACAAGACCTTCAAACTCGCTCAGGCAAGATACTTGGCGCTCAGAGCCCCGCACCACGCGGGGCTTTTTTGCTATGGGCTTTTCTGACTGCGACTCCGGCCGGGGCGCCCCAAAAGCCGTCTCAGACGCTCCGCGGCTCAGAACCCTCTGACTTTCCGAGAGGGCGGTACGGCACCAGGGGTTTCCGGATGGCGGCCGAATTTCGTGCCGTACCGAATAGCGTCGCGCTAGACCCCAAGATCCTGCAGCAACCCTGGAGTCGGCTGCATCTCAGACATAAAGAAATGGTCACGCCGCCTTGTGCGGGCGACATGCAGCAGACGTCGCTCCGTGTTGTAGACCTCTTCGAGGTCTGAACTGTCCGAAACCGATTCGATCCGGTCCTGCAAGGGGATCACCTCGTCATCGCACGCCATGCACATACTGGCATGCGTGAGAAGTCCAGCGACGCTCACCCGCTGATGAACGCCAGCGTATGCCCCCAAAGCATAGCCGGCTGCGCCTTGCCTACAGCAAAAAGACGGTGCGGCGTCTGTGCCCCCGCTGCGAAGTCTCGTTTTGGGGGCGGAGTGTCGCTGCCGAAAGCCCCCGTCGTACGTCAGAGCTCCGACAGCTTTGATCGCGGGATCAGCTTCCAGATCTGCGCGGTGCCGCTCTTGGGCAATTCGATGCGGTAGATCTCGTCGTTACCTTGGTTGATGGCACTTGCGCCTTCTTTGGTGGGTACGCCGATCAGATGCGACACGAGAAGTGGATTGATTCCGCCATGCCCCACGATGACGATCGTGCCGCCGTTCGGATGTTGAGCGCGAATATGTTGCAGGGCATTCTCTGCGCGGCGCGACTGACTCTCGAGTGTCTCGCCTCCTTCCATATTGTCATCCCAGGTAAACCGCCGCTTGTTCCAATCTGCCAACACGGCAGGGTCCTTGTCATTTGCTCCCTCGAACTTGCCGAAAAATCGCTCACGCAAATCGTCCATCGGTCGAATCGGCGCCCGCCCCTCAAAAACCTCTGCGGTCTGTCTTGCGCGTTGATGTGAGCTCGTGTAAACAGCGTCGATCGATACGCTCGACAGGGTACGACCCAGGGTCGCCGCCTGCTCGCGACCCGTCGCATTAAGCGGGTTATCGGTCCCTCCCTGAATGCGTCCTTGAAGATTCCAGTCGGTCTGGCCATGTCGAACCACATACACCGTGAGTTGCGCGTGAGCGGCCGCCGCAAGCAGGGTAAGGGTCAGGCCGAATAACGCTCCGCGAAGACCGCGAAGAAATGAAACCAAATTCATAGATGTCTCCAAGAAAATTAGCAAACACGGCCGGTGCGATCAAAGTTCAGCACACGGGTCATGGTCAGCCTCATCGGGGTACCGCAGCGCAAGGAAGGCCTTGCATCGTCCACCGCAGGCACCTACTGAGACACCCGAATCTAGTACCGTCACATGACGGCGATATTTCACCAGTGACGGAATTTCCGTGTTGCGGATCTCGGCGATAACGTCATCAGCGTGTCATACAAGCTCCAAAATAATGCACTCGCTCCCATCACATTTAAGGAGAGTCCTGTGCTTTGCAAACTCATTTCCTCAACAGCGGTGCTCGCGCTGCTGCACGGGGTAGTCGTTGCGCAAGTTGAGTTTCCGGCGACTTTGGCCGGGCACGCTGTGTTACCCGCACAGACCTTCATTGAACCGCCCGCAGACGCTCCTGATGACTTGAAAATCTCCGGAAAATTCACGGATGCGATGAAACGTAATGATCGCGTCGGAACGTTTGAAGGCCGATCGGCAGGCCGGCCAACTGGCGTGTCGCTGCCCTTCAACGGTCAGCCCGTTCAAGGGCACTCAGGTATCAAGAAGATGTCGGACGGAACGTACTGGGTACTGACCGATAACGGCTTCGGTTCAAAGGTCAATTCGCCTGATGCCGCACTGTTCCTGTCCCACTACCGGATCGACTGGATGGCAGGTACTATCGCTCGTATTAACACTGTCTTCCTGCATGACCCCGACAAGAAGGTGCCATTTCGCATTGTTCACGAGGGAACCGCCAAGCGTTACCTGACTGGGGCCGATTTCGATCTCGAAGGGTTTCAGATCATTGGAGGCAAGCTGTGGATAGGCGAGGAGTTTGGGCCCTATCTCATTCGCGCGTCGATGGACGGCCGTGTCGAGGCAGTTTTTGAGACCATGGCGGACGGCAAGCCTGTCATGTCCCCGGATCACTTCCGGGTGGTCGCGCCCAACCCCGGTCAGTCGCTGCCCGCAACAGTGAACCTGGGCCGCTCGCGTGGCTACGAGGGACTGGCCGCCAGCAGGGACGGACGCTTCCTGTATGGCCTCCTTGAAGGCCCACTCTGGGACCAAGCAACCAAAGACTGGGAGAAGCACGACGGCCAGCAAGTGTTGCGGGTGCTGGAGTTCTCGGTTGCCGAAGAGAAGTGGACCGGTCGCCACTGGAAGTACGTCTTGTCTCCCGGCGCGACCGCGATCGGTGACTTCAACATGATCGATGCGACCACTGCACTTGTGATCGAGCGTGACAACGGCGAGGGAACCCAAAATCGCGCGTGTCCCGACACCAAAGCTTCGCCGAACTGTTTTCACGACCTCGCAAGGTTCAAGCGGGTGGTGAAGATCGAGATGTCTGATGCGAACGTCAACGGGCCAGTGCGAAAGATCGGCTACGTTGACCTGATGAAGATTCAGGATCCGCAGAAGCTATCAAGAAAGCCGCTCAACAACGGCGTCTTGACTTTCCCGTTTTTCACCATCGAGAACGTGGATGTTGTCGATGATCGCCACATCATTGTCGGCAACGATAACAACCTGCCGTTCTCCTCTTCGCGCGATCCCAACCGGGCGGATGACAACGAGTTCATCCTGCTCGAGGTCGAAGCGCTGCTGAGGTCGCATTAAAGGCCAGTTGTCATCCAATTTCCGGTGCGCCGGAGCCTGTACTGAATTTTTTTGTGAGGCACAAGATGACCAACCGGAGCATATATGCCGGGCAAGACGAAAGAGAAGAACGCGGCGATTGCAGCCATGTCGGCGGCCCTACCCAAGGATTCGCTGGGAACTGATAGACCGGTTCGTCAGCGGACCGATGACCGGGAAGTGCGTCAACGCGGGCATCGTGGCGTTCAGGTCGGCAGTGACGATATTGGAGTTTCAAATCGCCCCCGGCAACGCATCAGCCAAGAAGTCATAGACCGCCTTGATTCGTTTGCTGGTTCTGATCTCCTTGTGGACAGCGAGCCAGACTGGCAACGGATCAATTTTTAGCTTCGGCAGCAGCGCGATAACCGCTGGATCGGTCCGAATCTGGTGCTCGCTCACAAAGCCGATTCCGAGCCCGGCGCGCACGGCCTCCCACGCCACGATCAAGTCATCCGTCCTGAACGCAAACTGTTCTCGCGTTACCGGAACCCCTCCGGCGGCGAACCCTTTAAGGGTCTCGTCGTTGAGGTCGCCGGCAATCAGGTCATGTTCAAGCAGATCCGTTGCTTGTCGCGGCATACCTCGTCGACGCAGGTAATCCTGGTGTGCACAGGCCCTTAACGCAACCTTGCCTACCCGCCTAGCAATTACCGTCGCCTGCTTGGGCTGTACCATCCGCACCGCGATGTCGGCCTCCCGCCGCAGGAGGTTGCTCACGGTATTGGTGGCCACCAGCTCCACCTGCACTTCAGGAAGTGACAAGCGCATCCGCGCAAGCAAGCCGGGTAGTACGTAGCACGACATAGGCTGGCTTGCCGAGATGCGCACAGTCCCATGTACAACGTGATGTGTGCCCATGGCGCTTCGGGCCAGGGCATCGGCCCCACCCTGCATGGCACGCGCAGCATCGGCCAGCCGCAGCGCTGCCTCGGTGGGCAGCAGGCCTCGTCCAGTTCGGTCAAAAAGCAGCACGCCAAGCTGAGCTTCGAGCTCCGTCACATGTCGCCCGACGGTGGGCTGGCTCGATTGCAAATGCCGCGCGGCAGCAAGAAGACTTCCCTGGTCAAGGACGGCAAGGAATGAGCGCACGAGTGACCAGTCAAATGACCTATTCATGAATGATATTCAGGTATGTAAATTTAGGCAATTGTGTTCATAAAGAAGGCTTCACACAATACCAGCGCAGATCTTTTTTGGAGCGGTCAATGACACCACATGATTCACCTAGCGGCGATAACACAAGGACCCGAAGCCTCCTTCTGGCTGCCGGAATCGTTCTGCTTTTGCAGGGGTTCAGCCTATTCGCGCCCATGGCAGTTCTTGGCAACGCCATTCAGTGGCCGGACAGCCTTGACTTTGCGCCCTCAAAGATGCTGCCGCTGCTGCGTGACCAACTGGACGCCGTGCGGCTGGGCTACGGGCTATACCTTGGCTACTCGCTGCTCTTTTTGGTGACCGGCGTCCTGACGGTTCGTCTGGCTGCGCGGCCTGGGGCTCTTGGCGCGCTGGCCTTCATTGCGATTGGCGCTGCGGCGGCATCAGCACTCGCCCGGGCCATTGGCATTCTGCGTTGGCTGACCGGCAGTGTGTCTCTGGCCGAGGCCCATGCCGCGCCCGGACTTTCCGCTGAAGGTCGCGCTGCGATAGAGAACATGCAGGCCGCCATCAACGCTTGGGGCGGTGCTATCGGGGAGACGCTAGGTGTTGCAGCTTTCGCCTCCATCTGGGCCATCGCAGTCAGCCTGATTATCCTGCGCGACCGGCAGTTACCGACCTGGGCGGGTCTGACGGGGCTTTTCGTCGGGGTGCTTGTTGCCTTTCCTGCCCTTGAACTCTTCGGCATCGAACCGCCGATTTCGATCGTGCTGTCTACGACCGGAATTCAGCTCTGGTTCATGGCGCTGGGGGCTTTATTTCTATGGCGCGGCATTCGCCGAGCCGCATGAGACGGCCGGCCGTACTAGCCAGGCAATACGCGATCAGAGTACATGAATGGAGATAGCGATGGACCGCAGAAATTTCATACGACTGGTGGGGGGTGGCGTTGTCTTTTCAGCCGCAGTGCCACTGACCGGCTGCTCATCGAGCAGCGACTATCCATCCCAGGCCATCGAGGCTTGGAACGGCCCTCAGAGTGAATCCGATCCGCGGCGGCGCGCACTTGCATATGCAATCACGGCACCAAATCCTCATAACCTGCAGCCCTGGCTGGTTGATCTGCGGGAGACCGGAGTCATCATCGTGATGACAGATCCTGAGCGCGTGTTGCCACATACAGACCCATTTGGCCGGCAGATCTTGATTGGCCATGGCGCCTTCATCGAACTGCTGGTCATCGCGTTGGCGTCCCAGGGTATTGCAGCGGAAGTGGCCTTGTGGCCGCAGGGTGAACTGGCTCCTGAACTGAAAGGCTGGGACAGTCGCCCTGTTGCCCGACTCACCCTCAGGACTGGTGCCCTAAACGACCCGCTGTTTGCGCAGGTGCTCAAGCGCCATACCCCTAAAGCCGACTACGACACCAGTCGCCTGGTTTCTGCACAGACCTTGAGCGTACTCTTGGCCAGTGTGAACGACCGGGAAGTTCGAGCGGGCGGAACTGTGAGCGAGGCCGATCTTGCCCCGTTGCGCGAACTGTGTGTGAAGTCGTCAGAAGTCGAATTCCTCACGTCCCGCACCGTTATGGAAACCTTGCATTTGCTGAGGGTCGGGCCTGACGAGATCGTCCGGCATCGGGATGGCTTGCCAATCAACACGTGGATGGCTCGGGCACTCAGCAGCCTGGGTCTGTTTGACCGCAGCGCGCCGCCGCAACCGGGCAGCCAAGCTTTCAAGGCGATGATGGCGCAGGTGGAAGGCAATAGCCGGACTGCGATGGGATTTGTCTGGCTGAGCGGGAAGAATGGGCGTTCAGACCAGGTTCGTGCCGGGCGTGCTTACGTGCGGTTGCAGCTCAAGGCCACCGAAATGGGTCTGGGCGTGCATCCCTTGAGTCAGGCCTTGCAAGAATTCCCCGAAATGGCCTCACATTACGCCCGCGTACATCAACTCACGCTCAAACGTCAGGCACCCGCCTCACCTGGTGATGAGACATTGCAGATGTTTTGTCGGCTGGGCTATACCGACAAGCCGGTGCCTGCGACCCCGCGGCGGCCTCTGGGCGCGTTTGTGCGGACTTGAGCCTGCCGACTGTCTAGCTGGCTGTGTAGCCTTGAGCATGCCTACGAAGATGACGCTCCAATGTTCCCGGACTCATCAAAAGCGGGTCCTCTTGGGCATGCTTCTGTCCGTACTGTTGCTCGGTTGCTCAGTCACCGGTAACCCACCTCCACGACCAGAGTTGGTGAGAAGCGGCTGGGGGAATCCGTCAGCATTGCTTCCTGCCGCAGATTTTGAGACTTATCTCAGGAATGTGAGCCAGGAACTACGCACCCACCGGCTGCCTTTTGATGCGTCGATGGCCGATGCTGAATTGGTCAAGGTGGCACCGTTCAGGACTCCACCAGGCTCAGGATGCACGACGGATACACCCCGAGGCATCGTCGTCCTTGTCCATGGGCTGTCTGATACGGCATTTTCCATGCGGGATCTTGCCACGACGTTTGCGAACCACTGCTTCGAATCCCGAGCGGTTTTATTACCGGGACACGGGACCCGTCCTGCGGACCTGATGGGTGTGGACCACCGCGCCTGGCAGGCGCACGTGGCGGCTGCGGTCAGGCAGGCACGCAGCGAGAGCGATCGCATCGTGGTTGCGGGCTTTTCGCTGGGTGCAGCTCTTGCGCTCAATGTTGCCGCCGATTCACCCGGCGACATCGCTGCAGTCATCGGTTTTTCGCCAGCCTACCGAATACGATCCCACTTTCTGGCGCGACAAGCTCGATGGATTGCGCCTTTCCGTCCCTGGCTGGATCTGGGGCCGCGCGAAGACTTTGCTCGATACGGCGCGATGCCAACTCAGGGAATCGCCTCCACCGTGGCGACGCTGAACTCGCTTGAAGCACGCATGCGGAGCTTAGAAAAGCTTCAAATCCCTTGGCTGGTGGTTCAAAGTGAAGATGATGAGGTGGTGGATGTCGCTTGGAACAGGCTTTTTTTTGATACTCATGCCCAAGATGATCGCAGCCTGCTGCTCAATTACTTCTCCAAACAGCCTGAGCAAAAACCAGGTGCACGCGAGATCTGGCTTCCGGCGCCGCAGCCATCGCTGCGGGTGGTTGGAATTTCTCACCTGGCTGTACACATCTCGCCAGAGAATCCCCATTATGGTGAGTCAGGGACCTATCGTAATTGCGGATTCCCTCCATTCCGTACAGAGGCAGAGGTTCAAGCTTGCAAGCAGGCCCAGCAGGTCTGGTATGGGGTCGGAGGGCAGTCGCCTCCTGCTGGAGAGGCCGGTGCGCGATCTACGTTCAATCCGCATTACGCAGATTTGGAACGCCGAATTGGCGATTTCCTGAACAAGGTAGGTCACGGTTGTCACAGCCATGTCGGGGCTTTCCGCGACTGTCGCACGATTCGTTGAGCTATGGTTGCAGGATAACTTCGAATACTTGAATTCATCAAAGAATGGGGAACTGGAGCTGAGCGACTGGTTCAAACAGTTTCCTCTGAACCGCTAAAACGAAGCCCCGCATGGCGGGTCTTCGTTTTGCGGCGCAGGGGGCTCGCCGCCGCGTCTCCCGAGCAAGAGATTGCGTCTGGGCGCACAATAGCGCTTATGTTAAATCTCCTGCCCAGCGTGGGTGCCTCAGCGGTACTGCTGGCGGCCTGGCTACCCATGACTTCTCCCGCCCAAACCTCGCCCGGCCCGAACACTGCGGCCTGCCCCGCCCTGCTGCAACACCAGTTCACCCGCTTGCAGGACGACGCACCGCAGAACCTTTGCCAGTACGCCGGGAAGGTGGTGCTGGTCGTGAACACCGCGAGCTACTGCGGCTACACGCGTCAGTACGAAGGGCTGGAGGCGTTGTACGCAAAGTACGAAAAGCGCGGTCTGGTCATCCTGGGTTTCCCGGCCAACAACTTTGGCCAGCAGGAGCCGGGCAGCGCAAAGCAGATTGCTGAGCTGTGCTTCAACACCTACGGGGTGAAGTTTCCCATGTTCAACAAGACGGACGTGGTGGGCCCCCAGCGCAACGCACTCTACACGCAGCTGTTCCAGGCCACGAAAGCCGCGCCGCAGTGGAATTTCCACAAGTACCTGATCAGCCGCGATGGGCAAAGGGTGCAGAGTTATGCGAGCTCGGTGGAACCCATGGGTCCCCAGCTTACTGCAGCCATCGAGGCGGCGCTTCAGCGCTGAACTGCGCCATGACGGACCGCGACGGCTTCGAGCGGGACCTGCGCGCCCGGGGCTACGAAGTGAGCACGGTGTCGCGTCCGGCCGGGGCCGCGCTCGACATGCACACCCATCCCTTCGAAGCGCGTGCACTCATCCTGAGTGGCGAGATCCGCATCCGGTGTCAGAGCGAGGGCGAGGTACTTTACCGGGCAGGTGACGTCTTCCAGCTTGCGCCAGGCCAGCCCCACAGCGAAGGCTACGGGCCCGAGGGCGTGAGCTACCTCGTGGGCCGCAGGTAGCTCAGATTGCGCGTGCCAGCTCGCTGGCCTGGCGGGCAAGCCTCGTGATTGCGGCCCAATCGCCGGCTTCCACCAACTGCAGCGGCGTGAGCCATGATCCGCCGACCATGGCCACGTTCTCCAGCCTCAGGAATTCCTGCAGATTGGCCAGGGAAACGCCACCCGTAGGGCAAAAGCGCATGTCTGGCAGTGGGCCGGCCAGGGCCTTGAGCATGCCCAGCCCCCCGGCCTGGACGGCGGGAAACAACTTGACCAGCATGTAGCCATGGTCGCGGGCGCGCAGGATCTCGCCCGGCGTCATGACGCCGGGCACGAATGGCAGCTGGCGGGCCTGCACCTCGGCGACGAGCGCATCCGTCATGCCCGGCGAGAGCGCAAAGCGCGCACCTGCGTCCTTCACACGGGCCACCTCGATCGCCTGCGTCAAGGTGCCCGCGCCCACCTGCATCGCGGGCACGGCCTTGGCTACGGCCTCAATGGCCGGCAGACCAGCAGCATGGCGCAAGGTGATCTCCATGACGTCAATGCCCCCGGCGAGCAGTGCCTCGGCCAGGGGCACGGCCCGGGCCGGATTCGTGATGACGATCACGGGTATTACCCGCGAAAGGAAAACGGGCACGGCCTGAAACGAAGGGTGCTGCATTTCGGCGCTGCTCATCGCAAATAGCCAGCCAGCAGCGGCGAGGCCCCCTCCTCGGCCAGTAGCGGCGAAGCTCGGAACAGGCCGAAGAGTTCACGGCCGATTCCCTGGTGGTAGGCGGCCAGATCGGGTAGTTGTGCATCGCGCGCAGCCAGTGCTGACTCGCTCACGTCCAGGTAAAGGCGCTGGGCCTCGCAATCCAGCGTCAGCAGGTCACCATCGCGCACCTTGGCGATGGGACCACCAGCCACCGCCTCGGGTGTCACATGGATGGCAGCCGGCACCTTGCCGGAGGCACCCGACATACGACCATCGGTGACCAGAGCCACCCGGTAACCCTTGTCCTGCAACACGCCCAGCAAAGGCGTGAGCTTGTGCAACTCGGGCATACCATTGGCCTGCGGACCCTGGCAGCGCACGACGGCAATGAAGTCACGTTCCAGCCGGCCCTGCTTGAAGAGCTGCTCCAGTTCCTTCTGATCGTTGACCACCACGGCGGGCGCCTTCACCACACGGTTCTGCGTTCTCACGGCCGAGACCTTGATAACAGCGCGGCCCAGATTGCCCTGCAGCAGGCGCAGACCGCCGTCGGGGCTGAAGGGGCGGCTCGCGGGGCGCAGAACATCCTCGTCGCCGGAAGCAAGCGGCACATCGCGCCAGGCCAGGCCGGCTTGATCAAGCCACGGCTCAACCGTGTAGCGGTGCAGGCCGCGGCCCATGATGGTTAACACGTCGTCGTGCAGCAGACCCACCGAGAGCAGCTCACGGATCAGGTAGCCCATGCCGCCAGCCGCATGGAAATGGTTTACGTCTGCCGATCCGTTGGGATAGATGCGTGAGAGCAGGGGAACACACGCCGAGAGATCGGAGAAGTCTTCCCAGTTGATCACCCAGCCAGCCGAGCGTGCCATGGCAACCAGGTGCAGGGTGTGGTTGGTGGAGCCGCCCGTGGCAAGCAATCCCACCATGCCGTTGACGATCACCTCCGCCGTAATCTGGTGGCCAAGCCCCGCGCCGGGCTCACGGGACAGGGCCACGGCACGCTCAACGGCCGCGTCCGTCAGAGCATCGCGCAGCCGCGTGCCCGGGTTCACGAACGATGAGCCGGGCAGTTGCAGGCCCATGATCTCCATGAGCATCTGGTTGGAGTTGGCCGTTCCGTAGAAGGTGCAGGTTCCCGCGCCATGGTACGCAGCCTGCTCGGCGGCAAGCAACTGGGCACGGTCAACCAGCCCCCGGGCGTACTGCTGGCGCACTCTTGATTTCTCGTCATTGGACAAGCCGGAGGTCATGGGACCAGCCGGGACAAACACCGCCGGAAGATGGCCGAAGTGCAAGGCCCCCATTAACATGCCCGGCACGATCTTGTCGCAGACGCCAAGAAACATCGCGGCATCAAAGACGTTGTGCGAGAGACCCACGGCCGTGGCCATTGCAATCACGTCGCGTGAGAACAGTGACAGCTCCATGCCGGCCTCGCCCTGGGTCACACCGTCGCACATCGCGGGTACACCGCCGGCCACCTGGGCGCTCACGCCTAGGCGGCGCGCAGCCTGGCGGATACGCTCCGGGTAGTGCTCGTAGGGCTTGTGCGCGGACAGCATATCGTTGTAGGCCGTGATCAGCCCGAGATTGGGCTGACGCTCCTGCGCGAGAAGCAGCTTGTCAGGGCCTGGCATCGCTGCATAGGCATGAGCGGCATTGGCGCAGCCCATGCCACTGCGGTAGGGCCCCGGACGCGCCGCCCGGTTCACCACCTCCAGGTAGGCGCAACGGGTGCGCTCACTGCGCTGCCGGATGCGCCGGGCGACATCGACTAAGGTCGGGTGCAAGGACTCAGCCATGGGGAATCCTCACGAAAATCAGAAACACGGCGGGGGCGGGCGCACGAAGGGCAAGCATGCTGCACCAGCCGCCCACGCCCGTGGCCTACCTGCCCTTGCCGCCCGAGCGTATCTTGCTCAGCTCGGCCTGGGCTTCGTTCCAGAGGTCCATGCCCACGTTGGTGGCGATGGAGGCGTTGATCTGAGTGAGTCTGGCGCGCATCTTGTCGGTCTCCGAAGGCGTCAAACTGTTGAACTGCATGCCCTTGGCCTGTAGCTCGGCCACCGCCTTGGCTGCAGCCTCGCGCGTGTCCTTGCGCTCGAAGTCCCGACTCTTCCTGGCCGCGTCCATAAGAACCCTCTGTTCGTCCCTGGACAGGGCGTCCCAGTACTTCTTGCTCACCATGACGATCCAAGGGCTGTAAACGTGGTTGGTGGCCGACACGAACCTCTGCACCTCATAGAACTTGCTAGACAGGATGGTGGTGTAAGGGTTCTCCTGGCCATCCACGGTCTTGGTCTCAAGTGCGGTAAAGAGCTCGGAGAAGGCCATGGGCACCGCGTTCGCGCCCATAGTCTTGAAGGTTTCCAAGTAAACGGGGTTCTGCATCACGCGCAGCTTTATGCCGTCGAAGTCCTCCAGCTTCGTGATCGGACGTTTGCTGTTCGTCATGTTTCGAAAGCCGTTCTCCCAGTAGACAAGGCCGACCAGTCCCTTCTCGGGCAGCTTGTCCATAACCTTCTGGCCCACCGGGCCGTCAAGCACAGCGTCGGCCTCCGCCACGTTGTTGAAAAGAAAGGGCGTATCCCAGAGCGCCATCTCCTTGGTGATACCCACCAGGGTGGCGGTGGATCCGACCATCATTTCCTGCGCTCCGCCCACAAGGGCCTGCTGCATCTGCACGTCCGACCCCAGGGCAGCGGAGCCCACGGCGCGGATTCTCATCTTGCCCCCAGAGGCCTTCTCGACTTCTTCGGCAAAAAACTTGACGGCACGGCCCTGGTTGGAATCCTCGTTCAGACCGTAGCCGAAGCGGATCAGCCTCGGCTTGATATCCTGCGCGGCGGCGGCCAGCGGCGCGAACAAGTGCAAGACTGCGATCGCAGCCAGGAGGGTACGGCGAGAGGACTTCATGGTTGGCTCCTTGGTAGTGGTGTGGGTGAACGAAAGCAGCAAGGTCAGCGCATCCAGGCCACTGGGGCCGTGACGAGCTGCGGGAACAGGATGAAAAGGACTAGGATCGCAAAGTAGGTGACCAGGAAGGGATTGACGCCCCGGATCACCTGATGCATCGGCAGCCGGCCGACGCCAGCGACCACATTAAGGACCGTGCCTACGGGGGGTGTGATCAGGCCAATGGCGCCATTGAGGATGAACATCAGCCCGAAGTACACAGGGTCGATGCCCGCTTTGGCGGCAATCGGCAGCATTACCGGCGCAAATATCAGTATCGTAGGCGTCAGGTCCAGCGCCGTGCCGATCAGCACCAGGATCAGCATCATGGCGGCCATGAGCAGTCGGGGATTCTCCACCATGCCACCCAGCCAACCCGTGACCACCTGGGGCAGGTCCGCCAGCGTGATCATGTAGCTGGCCACCTGAGCGCCCGCACATAGGAACATCACCACGGCCGTGGTCTTGGCGGCTCGTATGAGCACGGGCCCGATTTCGACGATCGTGAGTTCACGGTGGATGAGCATTGCGACGGCCAGCGCGTAGACGGCGGCCACCACGGCAGCTTCAGTGGGCGTGAACACACCGCTTTTCATCCCGCCGATGATGATGACGGGCATGAGCAGCGCCCAGAAGGCCTTGCGCACCGCCACCATCCGCTGGCGCATCGGCAGCGGATGCTCCATGGGCAGATTCAGCTTGCGCAGTTCGAGCTTCCAGGCCACGACCAGACCCAGGCCCATGATCAGTCCCGGCACGATGCCCGAGATGAACAGCGCCGAGATCGAGGTGTTGGTGGTCACGCCATAGATCACAAAGGGCATGGATGGCGGGATGATGGGCGCGATGATCCCGCCCGAGGCGATCAGCCCTGCTGAGGTGTGCATGGGATAGCCCTGTCGCTTCATCATGGGCAGCAGAATGGTGGCCAGCGCCGCCGTGTCAGCCAGGGCCGAGCCGCTCATGCTCGCCATCAGCACGGCCGCGCCGATAGCCACGAAGCCCAGACCGCCCCGGATGTGCCCCACCCAGGCCTGGGCCATCTCGATGATGCGCCGGCTGATGCCGCCGCTGTTCATCAGCTCGCCAGCCAGGATGAAAAAGGGAACGGCCAGCAGGGGGAAGCTGTCGATCCCCGCCACCATGTTCTGGGCCAGCAGCTGCGTATCCCAGAAATCGAGGGCCCAGGCCATCCCGGCGCCTGTGAGCACTAGCGCGAGCGCCATGTTGAGGCCAATGCCCATCAGCAGAACCAGCCCCGCAATGAAGACCGCAAAGGCCAGCGATTCAGGACTCATGGCTTCACTCCGCGTCGAGGCTGTGACCGAGGTCCAGCGGAGCCTGGCGTACGAGTTCCACCAGCGCCATGAGGGCGATGGCCGCAGCGCTGAGCAACGCCGGCAGTGGCAGCAGGGCAGCCGGGTAGCCCAGCACGACCGAGCGGCTATCCATGCCCACCCTGACCTGTTGCCAGGCACCGATCGCCACCAGGGCGGATGCCAAGATGACGAGGACACGGATCAGGGCTGTAACTGCTTTCAGGATACGCGGCCTGCGTTGCAGGCTCGCCACCAGGCTGGTGAAGGCCATATGCTCGCCCTGTGGGTAGGCCAGCGTCGCACCGATGAAGACCATCCAGACGAATAACAACCGGGAGAGCTCTTCGCTGGCCGGGATGCCGCTGTTAAAGCCGTAGCGAAGCACCACATTGACGAAGACGGACAGCACCATGATCGCCAGACAGGCGCCCATCAGGGCGTAAGCGGTTCGCAACAGCAGGGCGCGCGCGTTCATGCGGCCACTCCAGGGCGCAACCACCACCTGATACGGGATTGCAGTTCTTCGACCGGCAAGGTGGCGTCCAGCGTGAGGGTAAGTCCCTCGTTCACGGGTGGCTCTAGGGTTTCGAACTGGTTGTCCACCAGTTCGACGGGAAAGAAATGCGAGGACGTGCGCGCCGCGACGCGGACCAGCGCCTCTGCGCGGCTGATCTGCAGGAAGACGAACCGCAGGCCCGGCGATGCAACGCGCAATTGATCGCGGTAGCGGCGCCTGAGGGCCGAGCAGGTCAGGACAACCGGGGCCGGGGCCCGGGCCAGAATCTGGCCGAGCTGGGTCAGCCAGTCTTCCCGGTCGGCATCTGTGAGGGGAATGCCGTGGCTCATCTTGCGCCGGTTCTCCGCGCTGTGGAAGTCGTCACCCTCGATCAGCGGCCAGCCCTCGCTTGCTGCGAGCGGCCGGCCGATGTGGGACTTCCCGCAACCGGCCACGCCCATGATGACGATGGAATGCTTCATTCTTGGTTAGCGCTACCTGAGTCAGTTAAAATCAACCCGGATCAAGCTCAAATAGAATTTTTCCCGAGGAAAGTTTCTTCTTGGGCAAAAGGATCCGGGTCAGTTAGCGCTATCATAAATGCAAGGAAATCGAGTTCACTCAGTAATAACCCTAATGAACCACCAGCCATCGCGCAAGAAAACCCGGGGCACAGGCCGTGTAACCATGTCTGACGTGGCCCAACTGGCCAGCGTGAGCCTCATGACAGTGTCGCGTGCCCTGCGCGGCGAGCGGGGCGTGGACCCGCAGTTGGCGGCCAAGGTGCAGGCCGCGGCCGAAAAACTCGGCTACGTGCCGGACCCGGCCGCACGCGCCCTGGCCTCGCAACGCAGCAAGCATGTGGCCGTACTCATCCCCATGCTTTCCAATGCGCTGTTCGTGGACCTGCTCGAAGCCGTGCAGCGCACCCTTCATCCGGCAGGCTATCAGACGCTGATCGGCATCACCCACTACAACGCACTCGAGGAAGAGCAGCTGTTACGGGAACAACTTCTGCACCGCCCCGCAGGTATCCTGGTCACAGGGCTGGAACGCAGCGAAGCCACGCGCAAGCTCCTGGAAAAAAGCGGCATGCCCTGCGTACATCTGATGGAGATCAGCAATCAGCCTGGCCTTTACAGCGTGGGCCTTTCACAGGCGGAGGCTGGCGCGGCCATGACCCGGCACCTGCTGGGCCGAGGCTATCGGCGCATCGCCTTCGCCGCCGCCCAGCTGGACCCGCGCACCCTGCAACGCCTCAGTGGCTGGCGTCGCGAGATGCAGGGCGCCGGCCTGCATGACCCCACACTGGAGTGGCTCAACCCCGCCCCCTCCTCGCTGGCCATGGGAGGCCAGCTCTTCGAGCAGATCATGCGCCAGCAGCCAGCCGTGGACGCCATCTTCCTGTGCAACGACGACCTGGCGCAGGGCGCGCTGCTGGCCGCGCTGCGCCTGGGTATCCGCGTGCCGGACCAGGTGGCGATTGCCGGCTTCAACGACCTGACCGGCAGCGACCAGATGCTGCCGCCGCTGACCACCGTGCGGACACCGCGCGCAGAGATTGGCGAGGCCGCAGCGCAGATGCTGCTGCGGCTCATGACCGGGCAACCGGCTGGCCCCCACTCCATCGATCTGGGCTACCAGCTTGTGGAACGCGGCAGCACCTGAGGACGCCTCGCGCCTTGCGGCTCAGCCTCGCTGTGGTAATGCGGAGGCTGGAACATGCACAGCAGCCCCGCTTGCCGCATAAGCCTGCTGCACCACGCTGGCCACCATGTCGGCCGTCACGGCCGAGAGCGTCCAGCCGAGGTGGCCGTGGCCCGTGTTGTAGAACACATTGGCAACTCGGCCGCGCCCCACGCGCGGCATCATGTCGGGCATCATGGGCCGCAAACCCGCCCATGGCACGACCTGGCGCGTGCTTACGCCGGGGAAGCACTGGTTGACCCAGTCCACCAGCGGACGGATGCGGTCGGCGCGGATGTCCCTGTTGTAACCATTGAACTCGGCCGTGCCAGCCACACGGAAGCGATCCACGCCCAGACGACTGGTCACGAGCTTGGCTGCGTCATCCAGCAGGCTCACGTTGGGCGCTGCAGCCTGGCTTGGCGCATCGAGCAGATTGACCGTGATGGAGTAGCCCTTGACCGGGTACACGTTGACCCGGTCGCCTAGCTGTGCGGCAAAGCCACGGCTCTTCACCCCGGCGCAAACCACCAGCCCGTCATAGCGCAAGGTTTGTTCTCCCAGCTCGCCGTGCACGATGACGCTGGCGGACTTGCCATCGCTGCGCAAGTTCACCACCTCCTGGCCGTAGAGCGTTTGCACGCCCAGGCGCGCCGCGGCAGCGGCCAAACCGTGGGTGAACTTGTGGATGTCGCCCGTGCTGTCGCTCTCGGTGTAATAGCCGCCGTAGTATTCACCAGCCAGCGTGGGCTCGATGGCGCGCATCTCCTTGGGCGTGACTGCGCGACGCGGCAGGCCACCCTGGGCCAGCAGCTTCGTCACCTCGCCCGCGTGATTGAAACCCGCCTTGTCGCGGTAGATGTGCAGGATGCCCTGCTTCTTCAGGTCGAAGTCCACGCCCTCGGCCTGCGCCCAGGCAAAGAGGTGCTCGCGCGCAGCCACCGCCAGACGCGCGGTTTCGATGGTGTTGCGCCGGTAGTGCGGGATGCTGGCGATGAACTCGGCAAACCAGCTGAGCTTGTGCCAGCTGGGCTTGGGGTTGACGAGCAGCGGTGCATCGCTCCTGAGCATCCACTTCAGGCCCTTGAGGATGGTGGAGGTGTGATTCCAGACTTCGGCGTTGGACGCCGAGAGCTGGCCGCCGTTGGCGTATGAGGTCTCCATGGCGGGGTAGCGATGCTGCTCGAACAGCGTGATGGCAAAGCCGCGTTTGGACAGGGCGTAAGCAGTGGTGACGCCGGTGATACCGGCGCCAATGACGGCGATCGACTTCATGAGATCAGGCTCCAAACGTCATAAGGGTGGGGTGCACCACACACCATGTGCAGCACACGCCCCCTCTGTTTGGTACCTGAGAGATTCACGCTCCCCGTGCGCAATGAACGGGATGGCGCTTGCTCCTGCGGTGGGCCGGATGACGACTTACGGCCGCTCTTCAGAGTTCAAGCCACGCGATCGGTCCTTTTGCCTGAGAGTTTCCGGGGCGGTTGCTCCTTCGGCGCCGCCTGTGTGGGCACAGGGCAGTCTCTCCCGATCACGCGAGGCCACCAAAGTGACCTGACGACATTCTAGCTCAGGCGGGTGTGGACCGGCCCTGGCCCGCAGCCTCAGTCCATCCAGTCCTGCGAGACGATGCTATCGCGCCCCATGCGCTTGGCCTGGGCCAGCGCCCGCGCGCAAAGCGTCAGCAGCTCCTCGGGGCCCGCAGCATCGGCGGGCTTGAGTGCGGCCACGCCGATGCTCACCGTCACGATGCCGCCCTCGCCAGCGCTGTGCGGCATGGCCAACGAGTTGACCAGGGTGCGCACCCGCGCGGCCACAACTCGGGCGCCAGCCTCGTGCACATCGGGCAGCAGGATGGCGAACTCGTCGTCGTCATAGCGCGCCACAAGGTCGGTGGGCCGGAACACGGCGCCCGAAAGGGTGCCGGCAATGCGCCGCAAGCGCTCCTGACCCTGGTTGGCCACATGGCTGTCGACGTAGGCCCGGAAGTGATCGACGTCGATGAGCAGGAGCGACACAGGCAGGGCCTCGCGGGCGGCACGCTCCCAGGCCTGGTCCAGGCGGATATCGAAACTGGCGCGGTCCAGCAGGGCGGCCAGCGCATCCGGCGCCCCCGATATCGGCTTGACGGCATCCTGGGGGCGCTGTCGCGGCGGCATGGTCGCATCCGGTTCAGCGGCTGCTCTGCCGCAACTGCCGAAGATCGGCCACGATCTCGACCGAATGTCGCTCGCTATCCACCGAGCGGTAGATACGCGCGATGCGGCCCTGCGGATCGATGATGAAGGTCTGGCGCTTGGCAAACTTCATCACCTTCCAGTCGGACAACGCCCCGTAACGCGCGGCGATCTCCCCCTTGGCATCAGCCAGCAGCGGAAACGGCAGCTTGTACTTCTGGGCGAAGGCCGCGTGGGAGGCACTGGTGTCCACGCTCACGCCCACCACGTCGGCGCCCAGGTCCTGCAAGAGCAGCCAGTCGTCACGGAAATTGCAGGCCTCGGTGGTACAGCCCGGTGTGTCGTTCTTGGGATAGAAGTAAAGGACAAGCCACTTGCCACGCCAGTCGGCGAGCTTGCGGATCTTGCCCTGCTGGTCGGGGAGTTCGAAATCTGGAGCGGCCTGCCCCGCTTGCAGCGCGGCGGCGCACACGACGCCCGGACCGAACACGCCAGCGCCAACGAGCGACAGGCACAGGGCACGACGGCGCGGGCTCATGCGCGCAGCTCCTTGAGACCACCCATGTAAGGCTGGAGCACGGCCGGCACTTCCACGCTGCCATCGGCACGCTGATAGTTTTCCAGCACCGCCACCAGGGTACGGCCTACCGCCAGACCCGAGCCGTTGAGCGTGTGCAGCAATTCGTTCTTGCCCTGGGCGTTCTTGAACCGCGCCTGCAGGCGACGCGCCTGGAAGGCCTCGCAATTGGAAACCGAGCTGATCTCGCGGTAAGTGTTCTGGGCCGGCAACCACACTTCAAGGTCGTAGGTCTTGGCGGCACCAAAGCCCATGTCACCGGTGCACAGGCTCATCACGCGGTAGGGCAGGCCGAGCTTTTGCAGGATGGCTTCGGCGTGGCGCGTCATCTCTTCCAGCGCCTCGTAGCTTTTCTCCGGGTGCACGATCTGTACCATCTCGACCTTGTCAAACTGGTGCTGGCGGATCATGCCACGGGTGTCGCGACCGTAGGAGCCTGCCTCGGAGCGGAAGCAAGGCGTGTGGGCCGTGAGCTTGATGGGCAGATCGGCTTCAGCCACGATCTCGTCGCGCACAAAATTGGTCAGCGTGACTTCGCTGGTGGGAATGAGATAGAGCGCCACATCCTCGGCCGCGCCGTCCTGGCCGCCCTTTTTGGCCGCAAACAGGTCTTCCTCGAACTTGGGCAACTGGCCGGTGCCGCGCAGAGTGTCGCCATTGACGATGTAAGGTGTGTAGCACTCGGTGTAGCCGTGCTCCTGCGTCTGCACATCCAGCATGAACTGAGCCAGCGCACGGTGGAGCCGGGCAATGCCGCCCTTCATGACCGTGAAGCGCGAGCCTGTGAGCTTAGTACCGGTGTCGAAGTCCAGCCCGAGCGGCTCGCCGATGTCCACGTGGTCCTTGACGGGGAAATCGTAGGCTCTGGGCGCACCCCAGGTCCGCACCTCCACATTGCCATGCTCGTCACTGCCCACCGGCACGCTGTCGTGCGGCAGATTGGGCACGGCCAGCAGCATGGCCTGCATCTCGGAATGAATCTGATCCAGGCGCGCGGCGGAGCGGTCCAGCTCACCCTTGAGCGCGTTGACTTCGGCCTTGGCCGCTTCGGCCTCGTCCTTCTTGCCCTGGCCCATGAGTGCACCGATCTGCTTGCTCAGGGTGTTGCGCTTGTTCTGCAGTTCCTCGGTGTGCGTCTGGATCGTCTTACGCTCGCCTTCGAGCGCACGGAACCGCCCGGCATCCAGGAAAGGCTGGGGCTTCTTGCGCGTTTCCAGCCGGGCGAGCACGCCGTCAAGGTCTTTGCGGAGGAGGGTCAGGTCTAGCATTAGGCTATTGTAGTTTTCGTTTTCTTGGCTCTGTTTGCCTGGTTTATTGCCTGACGGCGCTCTTGTAATCCCCCCCTTTCCCCCCGCCCCTTTCCACCCCTGCCGGGGCGGAAAGGGGGCCTTAATTCTGTTACCTCGTGCCGGCTGGGCTTCTAAGAACTTATCCGTAAATAGTAAACTAGCGCCCCGAGCCGCATCTTGCGCGGCGTTCGGAGGCGCCGATGGGCAAAGCGCGTGTCGAGTCGTGGGAGGTGTCGGATGAGTTTTGGGCCAGGGTAGAACCGCTCATTCC
>JADCGR010000005.1 GCA_020248905.1 Curvibacter sp.
CTCGGTGCTATGCCGGCGACGGGTTTTGAGATGCTCGTTCATTTGCTGTCCACCTAGTTTTGATGGACAGCAATCGTGCTGGATTAGCTGGGGGAATCAAGGTGGGGTGACCAGCCGCTTACCATGAGGTCGTAGAACCGCTCGACCAACGCGTGGACCCGGGCCTCGCCACCGATCCATTCGAAAGGGGTGGCGAGAGTGCTTTGCGTTTCAGGGTTCATGGGCGGATTATCCCGCTCCGTTTAGGCTGAGCCTCTCGAAATCCAGCCCGACGAGCGCTTCGACAGGCACAGCGCGAACGGACACCCAACTCAGCTTGCCGCCTGCCTCAGCGTCTGCACCACCGGACGACGCAGTACCGAGCGCAGGCCCCACCAACCAGCCAGCCAGGCCAGCACGGCGCCGCTCAGTGCCCCGGCGGGCAGCAACCACCAGCTCACTGTCCATTCAAAGTTGAAGGCATATCGCGCCAGCGCCCAACCCACCGCCGCAGAAACCAAAGCGGCCAGCAACCCGGCGAGCAGACCCACACCCGCCAGCTCGGCGCGCTGCATCTGGCCCAGCAGACCACTGCCGGCGCCCACCGCACGCATCACCGCGTATTCGCGGGCGCGCTCCTCGCGCGTGGCGGTGACCGCTGCGAACAGCACTACCAGGCCTGCGGCCAGGGTAAAGCCAAAGAGAAACTCCACGGCGCGGCTCACCTGTGCAAGCACACGCTGTACCTGGGCCAGTGTGGCACTCAGGTCCACGACCGTCACGTTCGGAAACTGGCGCACCAGCGCGTTATCAAAGCCGGGCTGAGGTGGCGCACGAAGCGCAGCGAGGTAGGTGACGGGCAGCTGCGGCATCTGGCTGACCGGATACAGCGCAAAGAAGTTAGCACGCATGGAACCCCAGTCCACCTTGCGCAGGGAAGTGACCGTGGCCTCGTGCTGCAGGCCGGCAACGTCAAAGCGCAACTTGTCGCCCAGCTTGAGGCCCAGGGTCTTGGCGATGCCGTCTTCCATGCTGATGCCGTCCGGATCCTCGGCAGTCCAGCGCCCGGCGACGATGGGGTTGTGATCGGGCGGCTGAGCGCTGTGCGAGAGGTTGAACTCGCGCTCCACAAGGCGCTGAGCCCGCTCATCGGTGTAGTCCTGCGCCTGCACGGCCCTGCCATTGACGGCAACGAGGCGACCGCGGATCATGGGGTACCAGTCGTAGCCGGCTTGTACCCCACGCTCCTGCAGCACTCGCTGAAAGGATTCCGCCTGGTCGGGCTGGATGTTGATCACGAAGCGGTTGGGCGCATCGGCCGGCGTGGCCTGGCGCCAGCTGCTGATCAGGTCGGTACGCAGCAGCACCAACAGCAGCAGGGCCAGCAGCCCCACAGCGAGGCTGCTGACCTGCAGCGCGGCATAGATGGGACGCGCCGAGAGCTGCCGAGTGGCCAGCACCAGCCAGCGCGGTGCGGTGTTCTCCCGCACCACCCGGCGCAGCAGGGCCACCGCGCCCCAGCTGGCCAGCGCAAAGACCGCTACGGCGGCGGCGAAGCCACCCACGGTGATGAGCCCAAGCTTGAGGTCGCTGCTCGCCGCCAGCAGCAGCACGCAAAAACCGAGCACGCCCAGCGCGAGTACGCCAACGGACAGGGGCCGCAGGCTGCCCACATCACGCCGGATCACGCGCAGCGCGGGTACCCGGGCCAGCTGTAGCACGGGTGGCAGGCCAAACGCCAGCATGAGCGTGAGCCCCACGCCCAGGCCAAAAAAAACGGGCCACAGGCCGGGCGCCGGCAAGGCGGCATCCACCAGCCCCGCCAGCAACAGCACGAAGACATGGTGCACCGCCCAGCCCAGCGCCACGCCCAGCAGACCTCCGGCCAGCCCCACGAGCAGGAACTCCAGCGCGTGGCTGCGTGCAATGGTGGCCTGCGCGAGGCCCAGCACACGCAGCATGGCGCAGTCATCAAGATGCTGGTTGGCGAAGGCTCGCGCGGCCAGGCCCACGGCCACGGCGCTTAACAGCGCCGCGAGCAGGGCCACGAGGTTGAGGAATTTTTCGGCACGCTCCAAGGTTTGCGACATCTCCGGCCGCCCGCCCTGCAGTGCTTCCACACGCAAGCCGCGCAGGTGCTCGCGCTTGACCAGCGCATCGGCCGCCTTGACGAAGGCGTTCACCGCCTTGTCTTCTCCCGCGACGGCATAGCGGTACGTCAAGCGACTGGCGGGCTGCACCAGACGGGTGGCGGCCACATCGGCCTGATGGATCAGCGCACGCGGTGCAAAGTTTATGAAGCCCGCACCTCGGTCGGGCTCGATACCGATCAGCCGGGTGATTCGGAAGGACGACTCACCCAACAGCAGTGCATCACCCAGCCGCAGATTCAGCGCGTCGAGCAGGGCCGGATCCGCCCAGACCTCCCCGGGTTCGGGAATGTCGCGTGTGGGCTGCGGCGCCTCGTCCGCGTTCAGGCTCACCGTCAGGCTGCCACGCAGCGGGTAGCCCCCTTCCACGGCCTTGAGCGACACCAGCCGCGTCGCCCCGCCCTGCGCGTCGCCCGCGCGCGCCATGGTCGGAAAGCCCAGCGAGGCGGACGTTTGCAAGCCGTACTTGCGGGCAAGCGCCTGCAGGGCAGCCGGCGTGGCCTGGTCGCTCACCAGGACGGCATCGCCTCCGAGCAGCTGCCGCGCATCGCGCTGCATTCCACCCTTGAGCCGGTCCGCAAAAAAGCCCACAGCCGTGAGCGCAGCCACCGCCAGCGTGACGGCAATGATGAGCAGGCGCAACTGGCCCGCACGCAGATCACGCCAGAGGGTTTTCCAGGCGAGTTGCCAGAAAGTGATGTTCATGGACGGGAGCTTAGGGGATTTCTGTGGCTGTGTGCGCCGACGGGATTTTCGTTTTGGCTGCGACTCTGGCACGCTTGCAAGCTGGGTTTCGCCCCGGCGGGCGACTCACTTTCTCTTGCTTCGCCTAGAGAAAGTAAGTAATGGGAAGGCGAGCCGGGTGCCTCGTCCCTCCGCTGCGCTCGGGGCACGCTGCCTTACTAGGCAGCTGCGGGAACCGCAGAAACTCGTCGTGCGGGCTCCGAGACTGCGCTTCCTGATCCGCCGCTGCCTGCGCGACTCACCTCCGAACAAGGCGGCGAGGCACCGTGTGCAGGACTCCACAAGGATGCGCCATGGCGCGCGCTTATAGGTCCCGGCTATTGGATTTTTGCAGTCCCGCCCTAGTGGCCGTGCCGAGAAGCGCAGCCTCTGGCGGATTAAGAGGCGCGCATGTTTGAAGCGAGCCGATGCGCATGGGGCGGGCCACAGAGCGAAGGATTGCGGGGGTGGAGGCAACCGGCAAGACCCCGGGGTTCTCGCGGGCGTTCTCAACACCTGATGGCTTAGAACTTATCCGTAAATAAGGTTCACTGAGAGCGGAACTTTGCGGAAGGCGATGATGGCGGCGGCAAGATGGTTCAGAGCGGTAAAGCTTCGATCTAGCTTCTCGTAGCGAACCAGCAGTTTACGGAAGCGGTTGAA
>JADCGR010000050.1 GCA_020248905.1 Curvibacter sp.
GGACGTGCCAGCAGGCCCTCAAATACCAGCCGCCCGGGCCACCCTGCCGCCGCCGCCGGCGACTCCCGTACCTTGTCCTGGCCCAGAGCTCCAGTACTGTCGTCGGCCGCGGCCGCTGACGCGGCCACCTGCCTGTTACGCGGCGGTGGGCGCGGCCGCCCGCCGCCAGAGCTCCCACCGCCACCACCGGCCGCAGCGGGAGCCGGGGCAACAGAGGGGGCCGCATGCGCACTCCCAGGTTCCGTCGCCGCAACCAGGTCCGGCGGCGCTGGACCACCCGCCGCCGCCAGCGACGCCTGCACCTTGTCCTGGCCCAGAGCGCCAGCACTGACGCCGGCTGCGGCCGCTGACGCGGCCACCTGCCTGGTAGATGGCGGGGGGCGGTGCTGCCCGCCGTCCAGGGCACAACCACCGGCAGCAGCAGCAGGGGGAGGGGCAGCAGAGGACGCTTCATCAGCACGCAGGCGGTCACGCGCCGCCCCCAACACCGGTTGCCAGGGCTGCCCCATCACCGCCGCTGGCGGATCCCGCACCAGCAGCGCGCCCGGGGGCCCAGCATCGCCGGCGGCCGCGACCGAGGACGCAGCCGCCAGCCCGTCAGCAGACGGCGCCGGTCCTGTGTGGCGGCCTCCAGAGCTACCAGCAGCCCCGCTCCCGACATTGGTCCCTACAGTAGAGGGGGAGCTTGGCCCCGGCGAAAGCTGCACGGCCGTGCCGACAGTGTCTTGAGACCCGCCGCCCACGACATGACCCTGGGCGACGCGCGGAACGGGGACGGGGTGCTGCTCGGTCAGGAACAGGCGCAGACGAAGCTGTGGCGGCGGCGGAGGGGCCGCTGCGGCAGCATCGGGAGGGTCGGGGGTGGCCACGTCAACACGCTCCACCGTGCACAGCACCTGGCCGTGCGCCCACACGCTCTCAAAGTCATCCAGGGCGGCCGGGCGCAGCTGGGCCGTGAACAGGTGCCGCGGCAGCGCGTTGAGCAGGGCCGGCGGCATGGCCGCCATGGCAAAGTGCGACCGGATCCGCCGCCGAAGCGCAGCGACAACGGCACCAGCCACCGTGGCTGACGGGGAGCCGCGCCACTCCTGCGTGGTGTAGCAGCTCCAGAGGCAGTGGAGGAAGACCAGGCGCAAGGCCGACCACAGTTTGTGGAGCCCGCCGGGCTGGCGGCAGGGGTGGTCAGCCCAGCCATCGTCAGCGTCGCCCAGCATCAGGGGCAGACTGCCTGTGGGCGGAGGGGAGCCTCCGGCCACCTGCACCCACAGCTCGGCCAGCCATGCGCGCGCCTCCTCAAAGGCAGGGCACTGGAGCAGAATGTGCGAAATGGAGGCTTGTGGGCGACCGGACCGTACTGCAGCACAAGAGGGCATCTGGCAGAGGTGCCGGGAGCAGCTGGCGCCACGACCGGGGCCCAATTTAGCAGCGAGGTACTGCCCGCAGGCCAGGCGCCCATGCGCGAGGCGCCACGCAAAGGACTTCTCCCGATTGCTGGCAGGGCAGTCCCACAGGCGCCGCCACATCGCGCGGGCGGCGGCGGGGCAACCAACGGCAGGAGGACGGGCGGGGGGCGGAGAGCCCGGCAGCTCCGCCGCGCCCACCTCCGCCGCGGGACGCACGCCGTGACCGCCGGGGCCCGGGCTCACAGACCCCAGGCTGAGGGTGGAGCCGGAGGATTGCGGGGCGGCACCAGGTGAGGCTGGCCCAGCACGGGGCTGGCGCGCTTGGCACCTGGCCTCATACCGCTGCTGTCGGTCCAGAGCGCCCTGAGTGGAGGTCTGGAGCCAGAGAGGCGGAAGAGGCTGATACGCAGAGCGCTGAGCTGTGTGTGTGGCCGTGACGCTGGCTGCCCAGCCGCGCTCGGCCACTTCAAGCCAGCTGGTTGCAGGGGCGGCAGTGCTGGGCCCCGCCCCGCTGCCAGCCGCGGCCGCGGCCGGCCGCCACACCGCGGGGGTAACCGGGACGCTGCAGGTCGCGGCAGCAGTCAGGGAGGTGAGTCGCCGCCGCACCTCGCTCACTTCGTAGTGCACCAGCGAGAGGCCGCCGTGGCCGTGCAGGGGCGGGTAGCACTGCAGGGAGGCCCACGGGCCTAGCAGGTGGGGCTCCACCGGCCACAAGGACGGCTTGTCCCGGGGGGCCGCGCTGTCATAGGCCATGATTTCGTCCAGTGACCAAAGAGCCCGCTTCTTGCGGCAGGCCAGCACGCACGCCGGGAGCCAGGCTGGCGACGGTCCAGCGGGGGCGGCGGCACCAGGCGTCGGTACGACCAGGCGCCCAGAGGCGGTCGCCTGCCACAGCCTCCCACTGTGGTCAGCGAGCCACTGCAGGTCTGGCGACACCCGCCATGGGGGCGTGGGGGGCGTCTCGGCGCCACTTGCGTGACCCCGCAGCAGGGGCTGCCAAGCCGACGGTACGGCGGCGGCACAGGCCTGCCACTCGGCCTGCAGCTGGGCGGCGGCGGGCGCACTGAACAGCTCCCCGAGCGTTGCCCAGGGGCTGCCGGCGGCGGGCGGCTGCAGCGGCAGACGGGTGGAGGGGTCGAGCACCACGGCGTTGTAGAACAGGGGCTCCGCAGCCAGTGCCCGGACGTCATGCTGGTCCAGGTCGAGGGGCAGGCGCTCGGGGCGCGTGGCCCTGTAGGCGTCCACCAGGCACCGCAACCGGGCCGGCAAGCTGGGCGGCACCGGCGCTGTGCCGACCACCCACCCCCAGCCAGTCGTGCCCGCGGGCTTGTGGCAGGCAAGCATAGCACGCAGCCCTCGTTTCCAGTCCTGACGGCCGGGCTGCGTCAGCTGAACCACGACCTTGGCCAAGAGCGAAGCCGACACAGACGGCAGGTCGACGTGGCCCACGCCGCCTTCCTCCCGAGTCAGGCTGGCGATGAGCGCCTTGGGCAGCAGGTGGGCATGGCCCCGCTGCACCAGCGTAGCGTCTTCCGGCAAGCGTGACCATGCCACGTAGTGTTCCAAAGCCCGCCGCAGGCTGACCAGTTGCGGCGGCGTGGGTGGCACGAAGGACAGGTGGTAGACAAGACTGTTCCCCATCACCTGCTTCGCCACGAAAGCACGGCCGGCAAGGCTGAGGTCCAGCGTGCCCCACCGGCGGGCAGCCGCCTTGATGCACCCCAGACGGCCGTCAAAACAGATGCGCGCCGCAGTCTGTAGGTCAGTCGTGAGAGGAACGCCCAGGTGCTTGGGGGGGTCAGCTCCAGGCAGCGCGAGAAGGACGCCAGTGGCAAGGTGGCGTAGGCCCACCACCGCGCCGGCCGCATTCCGTTCTTCTGCCGTCTCCCCTGCAGCAGGCTGGGCGTGCGAGCCCAGGAGGAGACCGCGGCTCTTGCTGGCGTTGACTTGGGCGTTGCTGGCTTTGCAAAAGAGCTGCACGGACTCCAGGGCCACCGGCCCGTCTCGCTGCAGGTCCTCCACCACCAGATTGGTGTCGTCGGCATGGTGGCTCACAGGCGGGCAGGGCGAGCCGTCGCACAGCACCGGGGTCCGGAAGAGCCCCTGGCGCTGCGGGTCGGATTGCCGCAGCAGGTGAGCCGTGAGGGGTTCCAGCTGCAGCGCCCAGAGCACCGGCGAAGGGGTGCCGCCCTGCTGCAGCCCGTTGCAGACGGGGAAGGTCGCGGACCGGTGGCCGTTGACCAGGACACTCGCGACCCCGTCCGCGAGGAACAGGCGCAGCCAGCTGAGGGCGTGGCCGCCAAAGCCCATGGCGGCGGCAACTTGCAGCACCCACGGCCGGTGGACGCGGTCATAGGCCTTTTCAATGTCCAGCAGGATGAGGGCGCCCGGCCGCTGTGTGCGCTCCAAGCTGTCGAGGAGGCCTTGGTGGAAGAGCACATTCTCTCGGACGTCCCGCCCAGCAACGAACGCCGTCTGCA
>JADCGR010000051.1 GCA_020248905.1 Curvibacter sp.
GAACCACCGCATCGATGAGCTGTTGCCGCACCGCTGGACGCTGGCGACGCCCTGATCACCTGATCTCGACTTGATCAGCACATTGGCACGCACAGGTCAATGTGGCGTGCCTGGCCGCTTACAAACTATCTACAGGGCTGTCGGCGTTACGAAAGAATTGCCGCCGAAAGTGCTCAGTATCCTAGTGGACTTCGCGTTGTTCTTTAACGGAATTAGAATTCGCGCTGAAGCGAGCGGGTTCCGCGCTGACTTGCCACTTGCTGCCCATATCCCTCTCAAAAAAGGGCGTATGCCTCGGGCGGCGTTTTGGTGGGACACTCGCGCCATGAACAAGCCGACGCTCGCACTCCTGCTCATCCTCACTTCTTTCCTGTGTCCGCTGACCGCGCAGGCTTCCAGCCCGCAGCCGGTGCCAGCGACGGCTCCGGGCCTCGCCGCCCCGCAGGAGCTTGCGCCTTTTGGCTCGGGCTGGTCCTTGCGCGGCAGCGGTGCGTTGCGGTTCCTCGGCTTTAAGGCCTATGACGCGAATCTCTGGCAATTGTCGCGCGACGGGGATTTTTCGTATGCGCGGCCGTTCGCGCTAGAGATCCGCTACGACATGAACATCAAAGGCAGCGACATCGCCAACACCTCCCTGATTGAGCTCTCGCGCATCACGCCCACCCCCGCTGAACAGCTCACGCGCTGGGGCGCGCTCATGGGATCGATTTTCGTCGACGTTAAGCCCGGGGACCGACTGGTGGGCTTGCATTTGCCCGGCCGCGGCGTTCGCTTCTTCCTTAATGGCCGCTTGCAGGGCGAGTCGCCGGACGTCGCCTTCAGCGAGGCCTTCTTCAAGATCTGGCTCGACCCGGCGACGAAGCGTCCCGACCTGCGCGCCCGCTTGCTGGGACAGGTGGCGACGCCCCCGACCCCTGCTGCGCAGTAAAGATGCACGCCGCCGCGCGTGGGGCACGGTTCTTCTGAGAGCACCGCGTGGCAGCATAATCGGGCATTGCGCCCCGAACCGGCCCGGCCAGTCCGGGGCCGCTGTCCGTCAGACCCCCGAGTACGGTCCCGACCCATGCCCGACAAAAAGCCATTCGAGATCGCCCGCGAGACGCTCAAGCAGATCTCGGCACGCAAGCTCGTCCCTACGCCGGGCAATTACCAGGCGATTTACAACGAGATCGCCGGCTTGCCCTTTGTTCAACCCTTTCCCGACGAGCGCTTGCGGCGCATTGCCCAGGCCCTGCCCGCCCGCAACCCCGGGCAGGAAAAACAGCTCGGTCTGCTGGAGTACGCCATCTCGCAGCGTAGCTGGGCGGGGGTGCAGAATGCGCTGCAGGCCTACGCCGGTTTCGTGCCAGCCAATGGTGAAACCAGTCCGTCCCCGCTGGCTGCCACCCCCGCCGCAGCGGTCGCCCTGACGCCGGAGTTTTTCGAGCAGATTGCGCGTCTGCTGGAGTACGTGAAGCCCGCGCTTGGTACCGACGCCGACGATGCCCGCTTCCAGGAGCAGTTGCAGCAGCTCCTGAAGGCCCTGCGTGATCCGGCCGCCGAGCCTTACAAGGTCAAGGCGCAGCTGGCCGATTTCAGCCACCGCCTGTCGTTCGCGGCGGAAGACCAGGCCGAGATCCGCCAGACCCTGCTCAAGCTTCTGCAGCTCATCATCGAGAACATCGGCGAGCTCAGCGCGGATGATGGCTGGCTCAAGGGCCAGATCGATGCCTTGCGTGAGGCCGCGCAGCCACCACTGACCCTGCGACGTCTAGACGATGTGGAGCGGCGCCTCAAGGACGTGATCTTCAAGCAAAGGGATGCCAAGGGCCGCGCCCTCCAGGCCCAGGAGGAGTTGCGCCAGATGCTGGCCACCTTCATCGCGCGTCTCTCCCAGGTGGCGGAATCAAGCAGCGCCTACCAGGGCAAGATGGAAGAAAGCGTCAAGCAGATCGAGCAGGCGCGCACGATTGAAGACATCGCGCCCGTTCTCAAGGAAGTGATCAGCGCTACACGCCACATGAGTGCGGCGTCCTCAGACGCACGCGACGAGCTGCGCAACATGCGCGAGAAGTCCCAGGCCACAGAGGCTGAGCTGGTCAAGCTGCACCGCGAGCTTGACCGGGTCAGCACCCAGGCGCGCCACGATCCGCTGACCGGCGCGCTCAACCGTCAGGGTCTCGACGAGGCCATCAACCGCGAGGTGGCTACGATGCGGCGCAAGGACACCCCCTTGTCGGTGGCGCTGCTGGACATCGACAACTTCAAGAAGCTTAATGACAGCAAGGGTCACGATACCGGCGATGCGGCGCTTGCGCACCTGGCCAACGTGGCGCGTGAATGCATGCGGCCGCAGGATACGCTGGCGCGCTACGGCGGCGAGGAGTTTGTGATCCTTCTGCCTGACACGCCGCTTGACAATGGGATAGAGGCCCTCACGCGCCTGCAGCGTGAGCTCAGCAAGCGCTTTTTCCTCGCTGGCGCCGAGAAGGTGCTCATTACTTTCAGTGGCGGCGTGGCGCAGCTGGCGGCCGGCGAAAGCGGTTCCGACGCCATCCGTCGGGCGGACCAGGCCATGTACCTGGCCAAGCGGGCCGGCAAGAACCGCGTTATCGGGGCCTGAATGCCCTTCACAGGAGAGACCATATGGAGATGCTGATCGCAGGACTCGTCGTTTTTCTAGGTGTGCACTCGTTGCGCATGGTCGCCGGTGGCTGGCGTGAGCGCATGCAGAGTGCGCTTGGCGCGGGGCCCTGGAAGGGCCTGTACTCGCTGCTTTCCCTGCTGGGCCTCGCGCTGATTGTCTGGGGCTTCGACATGGCGCGCGAGCAGCCCGTGGTGCTGTGGTCGCCCCCGGCGGGCTTACGGCACGCCGCGTCCCTGCTGACGCTGGTCGCTTTCGTGCTGCTGGCAGCGGCCTATGTGCCGGGCAATGGCATAAAGGCCCGACTGCACCACCCGATGGTGCTGGGCGTCAAGGCCTGGGCGCTGGCCCATCTGCTCAGCACCGGCATGCTCGCGCATCTGCTGCTTTTTGGCAGCTTCCTGGTCTGGTCGGTTTTCAACTTCAGCGCATCGCGTCGGCGCGACCGGCGCGAGGGCGTGCAGTATGCGCCCGCTCGCCTGCCGGCCACCGCCATTACCGTGGTGCTTGGGATCGCGGCCTGGGCTGCCTTTTCCTTTGGCTTGCACGGCCTGCTGATAGGTGTCAAACCCTTCGGTTGAGCGTGGTGCCGCCCAGCGCTGCGCTTATCTTTCGAGGGCCCACTGGATCACGAACTTGGCAGCGAAGCCGACCATGCCAAACGCCAGCCCCAGAAAGAGCATGAAGGTGCCGAAGCGGCCTGCTTTCGACTCCCAGGCCAGATGGCCGATGATGAAGAGCATGTAGAGCATGAAGGCCCCCACGCCGAAGCTCAGGCCGAACGCTGCAATCTGCTCCTCGGTGTAGCCAAACATCAAGCGCGTCCTTGCGTACCGGGCGCGGTGCGCTCTGGCCAGGCGGAGGCGTTGACCAGCGCCCGGTAGGCGTGCCAGCTAGCGTGGCCGAGCAGCGGCATCACCACGATGAGGCCGAGAAGAGCGGTCAACAGGCCCAGCAGCGTCAGGGCCATGATGAGCGCGGCCCATAGCGCCATGGGTGCTGGATTGCCGAGCACGGTTTCCCAGCTGGTGACCACCGCCTGCAGCACGCTGACGCGTCGGTCTAGCAGCAGCGGGATCGCAATGGCGCTGGACGCAAAGATCGGTGCAGCCAGCAGGCCGCCTAGCGCCAGCCAGATCTCGAAAAGCCAATTTTCTCGCGCCAGCACGACATGCCGCAGGAAATCGAGCGGTTGCAGGATGGGCGTGGGCGAAAGCAGGGTGATGAGCGCGGCCGAGGTCAGCACCCAGCCCGTTCCCGCCATACCCAGCAGAAGCCCGAAGCGCACCAGCCGCCAGTCCTTGCCGTCGGTATGGCTGCCATGGCGGCGCCAGCTCAGCCAGGTCTGCGGCACCAGGCGCCAGGAGAGCGGCTCGCCGCGCTCCGCCGCCTGGCTCAGCGCGTACAGGCTCGTGGCCAGTACCGGGCCGACGACGAGCATGCCGGAAAAGGCCCCCGCCAGAAGCCAGAACTGCTGATGGGCGACCAGCAGCAGCAGCTGGCCAAAGACGGTCAGGACGAGGCCGTGAGCCAGGCTAACCCAGCCGCAGCGACCCATGTCACGCCACCCCAGCGCCAGCCAGTGCAGGGGTTGCTGCAGTCGGACGGTACGGACGACGGGCGCCGTGGGGACGGGCTTCATGCCTGCGCGAAGTCTCCTTAACGCGCGCCGTGTCGCCGCCCCTCGGCGACGATCCCCAGGGTATTGTCGTCAAAGGCTTTCTTCTGCTCCTTGCTCAGGGCGGCATAGAAGCTGCGCGTGGCGGCATCGCGACGATCAAACTCCGCGTCACGTTGCCGGCGCAGTTCACGCATCCTGTCCAGTCGCTCCGGGGTGCTCAGGCTGGCGAAGTCTTGAGGCCGCGGCGGCTGCGCGCGAGAGCCCTGCGTGATCGCCGCGAGGTAGCTGTTCCAGCTGGCTTCCTGCTCGGGGCCGAGCTTGAGCTCGGCCTTGAGCTCAGCCGTGCGCCGCGCCAGATGCTCGTGCATGCGGGCCTGGCGCTCGGGGTTCATGGACGGTCTTGCGAAACCATCGTGGCCGTCCCCGTAGCCAGGGCCACCGTGCGCGAGTGCGCCCACCGATAGACCAGTCAGCGCTGCTGCCAGGACCATGGGCTTTAATGAGAGAGAAGTTTTCATCGAGTTGAATCCTTTCCTGAAACACCTGCGTTCACATCACAGGGTCATGGGAGTGTCTGCGTCTCGTGTATCGCGTCCATGTAGCTCTGCATCGCTTGTGTAAAGAGCGGCGACTTTTTCAGTCCTTCCCCAGCCGTCCTGCCTGAAAGTCCTCTACCGCCTGAATTAGCTGCTCCCGTGTGTTCATCACGAAGGGCCCGTACTGGGCGATGGGCTCGTTGAGTGGAATGCCAGCGATCAGCAGCGCCCGAGCGGGCTCGTCCCCGGGCAGGCCCTGCAGCAGCACGCCGTCGCCACGGTTGTCGAGGACGGCCATGCGGTGGCGCGCAACGACGGCATCAGCGATCCCTATGCAGCCGCGATAGGTGTAGGTGAAAGCGTTGTAGTGCGCCGCCAGGGGCTGACGGAACGTGGCGCCGCCTGCCGGGAAATGCAGGTCGAGGTAGAGGGGAGCGGTTGGCCATTGCTGCGCGGGCCGGGCCACGGCGCCGTTCACGCCGTGGCTGTGGCCGGCAATCACGCGCACCGTCACGCCTTCGGGGGTGGTGAACTCGGGGATCTCGGTGCTTTGGATGGCGCGGTAGCCCGGTGTGCACATCTTGTCGCGACCCGGGAGGTTCAGCCATAGCTGGAAGCCCTCCATCATGCCGGCTTGCTGCTCTGGCAGCTCGCTGTGGATCAGGCCCCGCCCCGCAGTCATCCATTGCACGCCGCCGCTGGTGAGCAGGCCCTCGTTGCCTGCGCTGTCGCGATGGCGCATGCGCCCGGCAATCATGTAGGTCACGGTCTCGAAGCCGCGGTGCGGGTGATCCGGGAAGCCCGCGATGTAATCGTTTGGGTCGTCGCTGGCGAAGTTGTCCAGCATCAGAAATGGATCGAGCCGGCGTTGTAGCTCATGGGTCAGCACGCGCGTGAGTTTGACGCCCGCGCCGTCCGTCGCGGGCTGTCCGGTCACGAGGCGCTCTACGCGGCGTGGCGCTTCAATGGAAGTGAAGTCCATGGCGTCATTACACCGCAGGCATGGAGTCCGTGTCGTCGGTGAGGTCGCGGACGCAGTGGCTCGATCTGGCGAGGTAAAACGCGCGGTTGGCGCGCATCCGAAGGCTCTGGGGCTTGTCTTCGGGCTGGGCGAAGGCCAGCCCACCCCTTGTCGTGCACCCAGCGCCCGGCGAGGTCGGACTCCAGGACGTGCCGTACGGCGGCGTACGATCAAGACTTGGGCCAGCCACGCGTTGATGGCCGGCGCGTTGATTACCAGTCCTACGAACTCGCGGTGACAGAGGCGCAGCATCGCGCGGCCGCTCGCGGGGGTTGAACCGACCGATGCTGGCGCTCGTCTGGTGAGGCAGGTGAGCAGCTAGCGCTGCGCCTCATCGAGGCTGACGCGCAAAGGCGCGGGCCGGGTTCAGGACGGATACAAGAGGCTGCATGTCCTCCGGCAGTGGCATCAAGTCGGGCCGTCTTTGGTTCGGCAGGTGTTGATGCCCAGCAACGCATAGGGGGGGCACCAGCCTATTAGGCCGGTGACCAGGGGTATCACACCCAACCAGCCCCACCAGCCCACAGTGCCGGTAGCCGCCAGCGCGGCCAGGACCAGGCCGGCTGCCGCCCGGATGATACGTTCGATGCCACCGATATTGGACTTCATCTGCGCGCTCCTAAAAATATTCCATTGTTGGGCACACGGGAGGCTGCGTCAATGGACGATCGTTGTAGCGTCTGGCGGGCGGGCGAGGTCATCGAGGATGGGGCGATCGGGCCGCTCCTCGCCGTGGCACTGGTGCGCCGCCGGCTCTGCCACATGCCCAAAAGTTCGGCGATCTCGGCCACCGAGAAACCCAGGTGGCGCGAGTGCTTGATTAAGCGCATGGCGTGGATGTCGGCCTCCCTGTATTGCCGGTAATCGCGGTCAATGCGTGCCACGCGCGGCGGCGTGTGCAGCAACTGCTAATGTCGGCCCATCTTGGCCGAGGTGCTCGATAGGCCGGCTGCGTATCGGTTGGTGATGGTTCAGTCCATGCCGCCCAAGGCTCAGTCTGCCACCGCATAGCCTTCGTCGGCGATGGCCTGCGCCAGCGCCTCGCGGGGCTTTTGCGACTGCACCTCGACGAGGTTGCGGCTGCGGTCGATGCGCACTTCGGCCTGCGGATCGACTTGCTTGATGGCACGGGTCACGCTTTTCTCGCAATGGCCGCAGGTCATGCCGGTGACAGTGAAAATCTGGTTCATTCGGGAGCTCCTCGAACTCTGTTGGACGCAAGGATATGCTGAGCCTTGCCATCATGGGAAGGTGAGGCAACCTTTTCTGCGGCCGGGTTGATGCAGCGCAAGGCTGAACCTTGCCATCGTGGCAAGGTTCAGAATGAGTCGCATGAACACCCATCCCGCGCCCCCCTCTGTTGCAACGCTGGACCTCGGCATCTCCGGCATGACCTGCGCTTCCTGCGTAACCCGGGTCGAGAAGGCCTTGAAAAAGGTGCCGGGTGTGATCGACGCGGAGGTCAACCTGGCCACCGAGTCGGCCCGCGTGAGCTACCGGCCCTCGGAGCAGATCGAGGCACGCCTGAGTCGCGCCGTGCGCGATGCCGGCTACGAGCCGCGTGCGGCCGACGCCCTTGGCCAGACGCCGGATGCCTCACCCTGGGCGGGCTTTGGCGTGGTAACCGTAGGCCTGGTGCTCTCGCTGCCGCTAGTGCTGCCTATGCTGGCCGATCTGACGGGCCGGCACTGGATGCTGCCGGCCTGGCAGCAGTTCCTGCTGGCCACGCCGGTGCAGTTCGTCCTGGGCGCGCGCTTCTACGTGGCGGGTTGGCATGCGCTTAAGGCTCGTACCGGAAATATGGACCTGCTGGTGGCCATCGGCACCACGGCGGGCTGGGCTTTGTCGGTCTGGCTATGGGTGACAGCGCCAGAGGGTGCGATGCCGCATCTCTACTTTGAGGCATCCGCCGTGGTTGTGACGCTGGTGCTGTTGGGCAAGTGGCTGGAGGCGCGTGCGAAGCGGCAGACCACCGCCGCCATCCGTGCGCTGCATGCGCTGCGGCCCGAGCAGGCGCATCTGATCGGGCTGGACGGTGAGGTGGATGTGCCGCTGGCCGAGGTGCTGGTGGGTGACCGGCTGGTGGTGCGGCCAGGCGAGCGTTTTCCCGCCGACGGTGTGCTGCTTGAGGGCCACACGCAGGTAGACGAGTCCATGCTTACGGGCGAAGCCTTGCCCGTCACCCGCGATGTGGGCGCGCGCCTGACGGGTGGCTCGATCAACGGTGAGGGCCGCGTGGTCATGCGGGTGGGGGCGGTGGGTAGCGAGACTGTGCTTGCGCGCATTATCCGTCTGGTGGAGGATGCTCAGGCCGCGAAGGCGCCGATCCAGCGTCTCGTGGACCAGGTGTCCGCCGTGTTCGTGCCGGTGGTGCTGGGCATCGCGGTGCTGACGCTGCTGGCGTGGCTGGCCTGGGGTGCTTCGGGCGAGGAGGCCATCATCCATGCCGTGGCGGTGCTCGTTATCGCCTGTCCGTGCGCCCTGGGCCTGGCTACGCCAGCGGCCATCATGGCGGGCACCGGGGTGGCTGCGAAGCACGGCATTTTCATCAAGGATTCGCAGGCGCTGGAGATCGCGCATCGGGTCGACACGGTAGCCTTTGACAAGACGGGCACGCTGACGGTGGGCCAGCCCCGTCTGCTGGCCTTCGAGGTCGTGCCCGGCCAGGATGAGGCCGCTCTTCTGGGCGCCGCCGCCAGTCTGCAAAGTGGCGGCGAACACCCGCTGGCGCGTGCGGTGGTTCAGGCGGCGCGCGCCCGCGACATGGCTCTCGATGCACCCGACGATGTACGCGCTGTACCCGGGCGCGGCAGCGAGGGCAGTGTCGGCGTACGCAGCTACCTGATGGGCAGCCTGCGCTGGATGGAGGAACTCCAGGTGCCGCTGGGCGTCTTGGCCGGTCGTGCGACCGAACTTCAGCGACAGGGCGCCACGGTGTCGGCCCTGGTTGAGCGCACGGGCGATGGGCTGACCCTGCGCGCCCTGCTCGCCTTTGGCGACGAGCCCAAGCCAGGTGCGCGGCAGGCTTTGGCCGAGTTGCGCGCGCGGGGCATCCGCACGGTCATGATCTCGGGCGACAACTGCGGCGCGGCCGAGGCCATGGGGCGCCGCCTGGGCCTGCGCCCCGAGGACGGAGAGGTGCTTGCCGAGGTCTTGCCCGCAGACAAGGCGGCGGCTGTGGGCCGGCTGAAGGCGGGGGGGCACATCGTCGCGATGGTGGGCGATGGCGTCAACGATGCCCCTGCGCTGGCCGCTGCCGACGTGGGCCTGGCCATGGGCAATGGCACGGACGTGGCCATGCATGCTGCAGGCATCACGCTAATGCGTGGCGACCCGCTGCTGGTGGCTGACGCGCTGGATGTCTCTGCCCGGACTGTGACCAAGATACGCCAGAACCTCTTCTGGGCCTTTGTGTACAACGTGGCGGGCATCCCGCTGGCCGCCCTGGGCTACCTGAGCCCGGTAATTGCCTCAGCGGCCATGGCCATGAGCTCGGTCAGCGTGATGAGCAATGCCCTGCTACTGCGGCGCTGGCGGCAGTTGACCGCTTAAAGCGATAGCCGACCTCGGCAAGGCACGAAAAAAGGGGGAAAAGTATGAACCGAGGGCCTCAGGGACTTGTTCAGAGGTTCCCAAGGCATCCTGGATCGGCACTCATGGCCGGTGAAGGCGAGCCGGGGCGCGTAGCTTCTCGCGCCCGGCATTCTCAGTAGTTTTTGTGCAGTGACCGCGCAGCTCGGTGTGCTCGCGGCGTCGGCGGCGCGCCCGTGATGGCTTGGTTCAAGCTGGTTGTGCTGCGAGGATTCTGCGTAGCACTTTACGGGCTAAAAGCTCCACGTGTTGGCCAGCTGCGGACAGAGGCCTGTCGCGATTCCAAACCAAGGAAATCGGGTAGCGAAAAGGTGACCGCAGCGGCAAGAACGTTAGCGTTGCGTCTCGCTCTGAAGCCGCCGTCAGCTCATCTACAACCGCGATTCCCGCCCCGGCCCGGACCAATGCGAGTCCAACTCGCGCAATGCGGACGGTGGGACCGCTCCGAACCTCAACCCCCGCTTCTTGAAGCAAAGTGTCCATCGTCCTACCTTGAATCGTAGATTGATCGAACTTGATCAGGGACTGCCCTGAGAGATCGCGCAAAGAGAGCGTTGAACGGCTTGTGAGCAGGTGTCCGGCAGGCACGGCAACGACGAGTCTGGCTCGGCCCAGCAACCTCGTCCTCAGGCTGGGATGTTCCGGTTCAATGAGCGCTATCCCAAGGTCGGCCTGGTGCGTCAACAGCTCTTGAGTCAGCACACGCAGCGGCAAAACGTCTAGTGTGATGCTGAGGGCAGGTTTGTCTCGACCCAACATTGCAACCACTTCGGGCACCGCCGCCAAGCCAGCGCTTGGACTGCAGACGATCCGCAGTGACCGTCCCTCGCCAGTCTTCAGAGACTTTGCAACACCCAGGACAGTCTCGATCCCGCCGTAAATCTTGCGGACTTCCTCATACAGCACGCGAGCATCCTGGGTTGGAAGGATGCCTGTTCCTTGTCGTTCGAACAAGGGAACGTCAAGCGATGACTGAAGATGCTTGATTAATCGGCTTACCGCAGGCGCGGATACGTGAAGCAGCTGCGCGGCTCCACCGATGGATCCCGTCAGCATGACCGCTCGGAACACCTCCATTTGGCGCAGGTTCATCATTAACAACGAGTTAAAAATATGTGAAGAAAAGTTACTTTAACTTATCTTTGCGATCACCGAAAATTCAACACATTCAAGGAGACGCAGATGAAAGTTACCCGCCGCCAACTGTTGACTGTTGCCGCCGCAGCAACATCGCCCGCTTGGGGCTCGCCCCTGGGCTCTGGGTCTGGACAGCCTTCATGGCCGCTCCAGCCTGTGCGTCTGATAGTCGGATTTCCAGCGGGTTCCTCGCCAGATATGCTTGCACGGCTGCTCGCGGAACAACTGGCCCCGCGGATTGGGCAAGCGGTCGTGGTTGAAAACCGACCGGGGGCGGCGGGCAACATCGCCGTCGATCTCGTTGCGAAAGCAACGGATGGCCACACCATCGGCATATCGCCAAATGGTCCTCTCAGCAGCTCTCCGCATCTATATCCGAAGCTCCCCTACAACCCTGAGCGCGATCTTGCGCCAATATCGCTGGTTGCGACTTCACCGATGGTTTTGGCAGCGCCAGCACAGTATCCTGCGTCCGACATTCGGGAGGCGATGCTCTATGCGCGCAATCAAGGGGACAAGCTCAACTATGGCTCTGTAGGGGCGGGATCTGCTTCCCACTTGGCGATGGAGCTCCTGAAGATACAGACGGGGATCCGGCCTGTGCATATCCCCTTCAACGGCTTCCCAGCAGTCGTTACTGCAATGATTGGAGGGCAGATTGAGTTGAGCTTTCTCGTGCCGTCCATCGCGCTGCCGCATGTGCGCTCCGGCCGACTGAAGCTGTTTGGCGTTAGTTCCGGCACCCGTAGCATTCTCGTTCCTGATATGGAGCCTATTGCCACTGGAGCCAACGTTCCCCGGTTTGACGTGGAGGTATGGAACGGAATCATCGCTCCGAAATCTATGCACCACACCGTGCAAGCGCGACTTGCTCAACACCTGTACGAGATATTGCGTATTCAGACGGTGCGTGACTCCTTGTTCGCGATGTCCTGGCAGGCTGTGGGCAGCTTGCCGGCCGGATTGTCGCAGCGCATGCGTAGCGATTCTGCAACCTGGGGTGGTGTCGTTCGCATGGCCCAGATCAAGCTTGATTAGGAGACCTCAAGATGCAATCACCTGATCGGCTGTCACGGCGCAAGATATCGCCTTATCCCCTTCCTGGCGGTGACCAGCTCGCCCGAAACAAAGTGCACTGGCCTTTGCGGTTGGATGAGTGTGTTCTCGTGATTCATGACATGCAGAACTTTTGGCTGAGCTTATTCGATAATGCAGGACCTGTGGTGGCCAACGTAGAGGCGCTTCGACATGCCGCCAAGGCGCTAGCGATACCCGTCATCTACACGAAGGCGGTCCGCCCGCGAACACTGGCAGAGCGGGCACTCGGTCTTGATATGTGGGGCCCCGGGTTGGGTGCGACCCACGTGACAGAGGCGGATTGCGCCATCTGTGAGGCCTTGACTCCCGCCCCAGACGACTACGTTATCGACAAGCCTCGGTATAGCGGTTTTTTTCGCACCGAACTTGAAGACGTACTGAGCCTCATTAATCGTAACCATGTCATCCTGACTGGGGTGTTCGCGCACCATGGCGTCTTGCTCACTGCAGCGGATGCTTACATGCGAAACTACAAAGTCAGTATGGTCGTTGACGCCACAGCAGATTACTCGCTTGCCGATCACGAGAAGGCGTTGGAGTATGTGGCCGAGGTTTGTGGCGCTCTTACTACAACCGCAGCCGTCCGTTCCGCATTCGAAGCATGATAGTGTCCGCCGGTCATTCGCTTATTTTCATGCTTGGCCGACCGATCGCGCAGGCCAAATCGCCAGCGTTGATGAATTCCTGGTTCGCGCAGAGGAACATTGCATGCGCGACCTTGCCCTTGCACTTGTCCGAGACCGGTCTGCGAAGCGCCCTGCAGCTGGTGCGACACAGTGAGAACGTTCAGGGCGCCATTGTCACAATACCCTTCAAACGCGAAGTCGCCTCTTATTTGGAAGAGCTGAGTGAAGCCAGCCTCGTCCTCGATGCAGTCAACGTTATCCGAAAGACAGCCGATGGTTGTCTGTTTGGGGACATGCTGGACGGCGAGGCCATGCTTTGCGCTTTACGCGCAAGGCGCATATCCATCAGGGGCCGGCGAGTATTTGTCGCTGGCTGCGGCGGCGCCGGTTCGGCGATGGCGTTTAGTGCGTGTATTGCAGGCGCTGGCAGAGTTCGGCTGATGGATGTGGACGATAGCTGTGCAGAAAAGTTGGCTGCTGCTCTGCTGAAGCGCTTTCCGAATTGCGATATTCGAACAACGGCCAGCCCCGGCGATTCGGACGTGTTGATTAACGCAACGCCGCTTGGGATGAATGCAGATGACGATATCCCTATTGGGCTAACCAATGCGGCTGATACGCTCGTCGTGGATGCCGTAACGTCATTAACCGATACGCCTTGGGTTCGGGCTTGCAAAGCCAGGGGGTGGGCGACGATTGGCGGTAACGAATTGGCTGCAGCGCAACTCCCATTGCTATTGGCTTTTTTCGGTCACCCCTCAAGCCCCTTGTCCATCATCAGCGCCCACTAGTGTGGAGGGCTGACTGGCTTCAGCGCGGGATGGGGCCTCAACAAGTCTCCTTTCGTGGCGCGGTCGGTTCAGGCCTCCCATGAACAAGATCATTCGGTATGTAGGATTTCTGCCAGTGAGCCTGCGCCTCTACTCCTTCATGCGCCAGTTCACGGTCCGCGTGCGGATGATGGGCGCCATCGCGGTGGTGCTGGCCTTACTGGCCCTGATCGCGGGTGCTGGGATGTTGGGCATGTTTCGTATCCACCAGCTCAGTGGCGAAGTAATCGACAGATCAATGGCTGTGGTTGACCGAGTGGCACAGCTTCGGCTTGATATGTCCCAGGTCCGGCGTCACGAGAAGGACATGATCATCCAGTACGAAAGACCCGAGGAGATTCGTCAGATCCGGGCGCGCTGGGACGTCGAGACCCAGCGCATTGAGCAATCGGTTGACGACTTGCTCGCGCGTTTGCCAAACCTGCGGCGCGAGCAGTTACAAGTGGCGCACGCCCATCTCGGGGTCTATCGCGAATTGTTTGCCCGCACGGCAGCAATGTTGGAAGGTGGCGCGTTCACCACGGCGACTTCGGCCCAGCGATTGAGCGTTCGGGCTGGAAACGAATTTGACAAAGCAGATAGGCTCTTGGCCCAAATCGATGAAGCGGTGCGCATGGAAGCGCTCGCGTCCAATGCCAACCGTACTGCCACGCTTGAGCGCATGCTCCTTGTATTTGCCGTGCTTGTCGCGCTAGCTCTGGCATTCGTGGTTCCGCTGACTCTTCTCAACATGCAGGCGATCTGCAGGCCTGTCGAGCGGGCTCGGCAGCTGGCCCAGGCTATCGCAAGAGGGGATCTAGCGCGACCCATGGAGGTGGACGGCGCCGACGAACTGGCCGACCTGCAGCGAGCGCTGGAACAGATGCGCGCTGGCCTTGCCAGCATGGTGGCGCAGCTACGCGATGCGGGCGAGAATGTTGCTACTGTCAGCCGCGAACTCGCCAGTGGCAACCAGGACCTTTCAAGCCGTACCGAGCATACGGCTGGCAATGTGCAGACGACCGTGGGCTCCATTGGAGATCTTAGCGGTAGCGTCGAGCAGACAGCCGACGCGGCCCGGGCTGCGAATCAGCTGGTGGCGGACGCTTCGCAGGCGGCGCAGCGCGGCGGCGCAGTGGTGACGCAGGCCGTCCGGAGCATGCACAGCATCTCGCAGTCCAGCCAGAAGATCAACGACATCATCGACCTGATCGACTCCATCGCCTTCCAGACCAATATCCTGGCGCTCAACGCGGCCGTCGAGGCAGCGCGGGCCGGCAACCAGGGTCGCGGCTTTGCGGTGGTGGCTGCAGAGGTGCGGTCCTTGGCGCAGCGCTCTGCAGCAGCGGCTGGCGAGATCAAGGAACTGATTGATGCAAGCGTGAGCGCGGTTAATGGGGGCGCTCGGCAGGTCGAAGAGGCCGGCGTCGTGATGCACGAGATCGTGGCGAGCGTGCAGCGTGTGCGCGACATCATGGTCAAGATCTCCCTGGCGGCCGACAGGCAGTCACACGGAATCGGACAGGTCAACGAGTCTGTTCAGGAGATCGACCGCATGACGCAGCAGAACGCGGCGTTGGTCGAACAATCAGCCGCAGCGGCGCAGTCTATGCGCGAGCAGGCTGACCGCTTGGCCGATATCGTCCGCCAGTTTCGGCTGGAGGGCCAAGCGGCCGATGGTTCGCAGTTACGGCTGACAAACTGAAGCGACAAGAGTGGTCGGAACGCTGGCCGACGAACACCGATGGGGGGCACCGTTAGTCGGCCTCCTTGGGGCCAGAAGACGAAAACCATAGTACATACAACACCGGTAGTACCACCAGCGTCAGCAGCGTGGCGGTGATCAGGCCGCCGATGACGACAATGGCCAGCGGACGCTGGGTCTCGGCGCCGATGTCCTGCGACAACGCCATGGGGAGCAGCCCCAACGCCGCGAGCATAGCCGTCATGAGCACGGTACGCAGCCGCTGCATTGAGCCCTTGCGGGCTGCCTCAAGCACGGTATGGCCGGAGTTTCGCAGCTGCTGGAAGACCGAGAGCATCACCACGCCGTTGAGGACGGCCTGGCCCGACAGGGCGATGAAGCCGATGGCGGCCGAGACCGACAGCGGGATGCTGAAAACCCAGAGGGCGACGAAGCCACCGATGATGGCCAGGGGCACATTGGCGAGGATCAGCACGGCTTTCTGGAAGGAGCCAAAGGCGTCGAACAGCAGCACGAAGATGAGTAGCAGGGAAATGGGGACCACGAGGGAGAGCCGCTGCATGGCCCGCTCCTGGTTCTCGAACTCGCCCGACCAGTTGACGACGTAGCTGGCGGGAATCTGCACGGTCTTGGCCACGCGCTCCTTCATGTCCTTTACCACCGATCCCATGTCGCGGTCGCGGATGAAGATCCCAATGGCCATGGTCCGTCGGCCGCCCTCGCGAGCAATGTTCATGGCGCCACTGGTCTCTCGGATGTCGGCCACGGCCCCGAGGGTGGTGTAGCCGCCGCCTGGTCGGGGAATCGGTGTGGAGGCCAGCTGTGCGATCGTGCGGCGCTCGGCAGGCAGGCGCACGGCCACCGAAAAGCGGCGCTCGCCTTCCCAAAGCTGGGTGGCGGCCTTGCCAGCGAGCGCAGCCTCGATCACATCCTGAACGTCGCCGACGTTGAGGCCCTGGCGCGCCGCCCGGTCACGGTCGATGTCAATCACGAGTTGCGGCAGTTCTCCTAGACGGTCGATTTCAGCACGGTAGACACCGGCGACCTGTTTGACCTCCCGCTCAATGGCCTCGGTCGTGCGGCGCAGTTCCGCGAGGTCGTCTCCCGCCACCTTGATCACGATCTGCCCGTCGATCTGGGAGATCGACTCCAGCACGTTGTCGCGTATGGGTTGCGAGAAGACCGGCACCAGGCCTGGTATGGCCGTGATCTGGCGCTCCATTTCGAGAATGAGTTCGTCTCGCGTGAGTCCCTTACGCCACTCCTCGTGCGGCTTCACATCGACGAAGACCTCTGCCATGCTGATGGTCTTGGGGTCGGTGCCGTCCTCGGGCTGGCCCGCTTTGGACACCGTGGTGCGGACCTCGGGGACCGCGAGCAGCGCCTCGCGTGCCTGGCGCAGGATGCGCGTGGCCTCGTCGTTGGATATGCTGGCCGGCAGTCTCAGGTTGACCCAGATCGTTCCCTCGTCAAGCTCGGGCAGGAACTCCGACCCCAGACGCGCGGCAGCGACCATCCCGACCCCGAAGGCTGCCAGCGCGATGATCACGACCTTGCCTTGGTGGGCCAGGGCCCAGTCCAGCACCGGTGCGTAGATGCCCTTGGCCGCTGTCAGCACCCGGTTGTCGCCATGCGGCAGGCCGCGGCGCAGCAGCCAATAGGCCAGTAGGGGCACCAGGGTGAGTGAGAACACCAGGGCCCCGATCAGGGCAGCCGTGACCGACAGGGCCATGGGCTGGAAGATCCGTCCCTCGTGCCGCTGCAGGGCAAAGATCGGAATGTGAGCCGCGATGATGATGAGCATCGAGAACAGCGTCGGCCGTCCGACTTCGCTTGCGGCTTCGATGATGGTCTGCCGGCGCTCATTCTCGGACATGTTCTCCCGTTCTTTTTCGAGCCGGTGCATGATGTTCTCGATCACGATGACCGCACCGTCGACGATGATGCCGAAGTCCATCGCCCCCAGCGAGAGCAGGTTGGCCGGCACGCCCATGATCTTCAGGCCCATGAAGGTCGCCAGCAGGGACAGCGGGATGATGAGCACCACGGCCAGGCTGGCGCGCAGGTTGGAGAGGAAGATGTAGAGCACCAGTGATACCAGCAGCGCTCCCTCGACCAGGTTGCGGAACACCGTGGAGAGGGTCTTGCCCATGAGCCAGGAGCGGTCGTAGTAGGGTTCGATCTGCACGCCCGCCGGTAGTCCGCGTTCGTTGAGTTCGGCCACTTTCGCTTTCACGCCCTTGAGCACCTCGCTGGCGTTTTCGCCCTTGCGCATGACCACCATGCCGGTGATGACGTCATCGTCTCCGTCTTGCCCGACCGTACCCAGACGCGGCACGGCGCCGATCTCGACGCGCGCGACATCGCGGATCAGGATGGGTGTCGCGTTGCGCGTGGCGACAACGATGGTGGCGATGTCGTCAGCCGAACGCAGTAGGCCTATGCCGCGGATGGCGTACTGCTGAACGCCCTGGGCCACGTAGCTTCCGCCCGCGTTGGAATTACCCCGCTCCAGCGCGTCCAGCAGCTGCTGGAAGCCCAGGCCGTAGGCCCGCAGACGATCGAGGTCGGGTTGTACTTCGTACTGCTTGATGTAGCCGCCCATGGTCACCACATCGGCGATGCCAGGCACCTGGCGCAGTGCCCGCTCAACCACCCAGTCCTGCAAGGTGCGCAGCTCGGTGGTGGACCGGCCATCACCGCGCAGGCGGTAGCGCAGAACCTCGCCCACCGGGGTGGCGTTGGGCGCGATGTTGGCGGCAACGTCTGGTGGCAGGCTCACGCTGCGCAGCCGCTCGCTCACCTGCTGGCGGACTTCCGGAACCCGTGCGGCGTCGTCGTAGGTCACTACCGTAAAGGACAGGCCGAACTGCGTGTGCGAGAAGACGCGGATCGCGTTGGGTAGGCCCGCCAGCGCGGTCTCGATAGGCAGCGTCACCTGCTTTTCCACTTCCTCGGCCGCGCGCCCTGGGTAGAGCGCGATGACGGTGACCTGGGTATCCGTGACGTCGGGGAAGGCCTCGACGGATAGATTCTTGAAGGCAATCATCCCCGTCAGCGCAAACAGCAGGGTGCCCAGTATGATGAAAAGCGGCTGATGTACCGCATAGTGAATCAGGCGCCTCATGGCGGCGAATACCCCGCAGCCGGCGCCGCAGACGCGGGCAGAGCCTCTGCGCGGGCCAGGCGGAACTGGCGCGCCAGCAGCAGGGCGTTCTCGCTCACCACCTGCTCGCCGGCTGCGAGTCCGGCGGAGATGACCACGTCGCGTGTGCCTTCATAGCTGATCTCCACGCGCCGGCGCTCGAACTCGCCGGGCCGCGTCTGCACGAAGACCCAGTGCTGTGCCCCCTGCAGAAGCGACGCGTTGGCCGGAATCACGACGCCCTCGGCGAAACGACGCTCAAACGCGGCCGTTCCCAGCATCTCGGCTTTGAGCAGTCCCTTCGGATTGGCCACGCGCGCACGTACCTTGATCGTTCGCGTCTGGGCGTCGATGAAATCGGCGCTGGCGACGACCACGCCCTCAAAAACCTGACCCGCCAGCACGGGCACGCGCAAGCTGAACTTTTGCCCGGGTCGCACCAGCGCGATCTCGTGGTCACGCACATCGATCTGGACCCAGAGCGTGGACGGATCGCTAATGACAAACAGCGGTGGGACGCCGGCACCGGCCTGGTCCGGTCGCAGCTCCTGGCCAGGGTTGAGATTGCGCTCAACGACGTTGCCCGCCAGGGTGGCACGCAGCAGCAACTCCTGGTTGACGCCGGCGTTGCTTCCGTACAGGCTGGTGCGCGCGCGGGCGCGATTCGCTTCGGCCCTGGCGCGCTCGAACTCAGCCTCGGCCTGCTCAAGTTCCTTGCGCGGCACGATGCCGCTCTCAAACAACTCGCGCTGGCGTTGAAGGTTACGGCTGGCGAGGCGCTCGTCGGCTTCGGCGCGTGCAGTTTCGCTCTGGGCCTGGCCGAAGTCTGGCGAGGCCAGCACGGCCAGCGGGCTGCCCGCAGAAACACGCTGCCCGACATCGGCGCGGATGGCGGTGACACGGCCTGCGAAAGACGGATAGACGCGCTGGGTGCGTTCCTCGTTCCAGACAACGCGCGCGGGCAGATCGATCTGCATGGCTCGGGCGGGCTGCGCGCTGGTCGTGGGCAACAGCCTGAGCTGCGGATGGCCGGCGGCGTAGCGCAGGCGCTGGTCCTGCACGATGGGGGCCGGCGCTTGCGCGCCGGAAGAGGGCGCGTCGCTGCAAGCGGTCAGCAAGACGGCGCTCAGGATCAGGAAGGGAAAGCGGTTTGGCATGGTGGGCGATCACGGTCGGTTTCTTGGAGGCTCAAGGCGGGAACTGCTGACCGGCGTTTCGGTGCGCAGCCGCCAGCTGCCCCAGGCCTTGGCGTGTTCGCTGCGCGCGACGAGCGCGTCCAGCGCAGTGGCACGCAGGGTGCGGCGCGCGTCCAGCAGGTCAGTGAGGGACAGCGCGCCCTTGCGGTAGGCCAGTTCAGCGCCCTCGGCAACGCGGCGTGCACGCGGCAGGATTTGCACGTCGTAAGAAAGGGCCCGCTCGGCGGTGGTCTGCAATTCGTAGAGCAGGCGTTCCAGCTCGCTGCGCGCCAGTCGGCGGGTTTTTTCCAGCGCCTGCTCAGCCAGCTCCAGCTGGGCGCTGGCGCGCGCGATCTCGCCCTGGTAGGCGTAGCCCCACTGCAGCGGCATGGACATGCGCAGGCTGACGAGCGCGGTGGATGTGCCGGGGAGGTGGTCGTAGGAGATGCCCCAGGTGAGGTCGGACTTGCGTAGCGCCATGGCGCCCTGCTGGGCTGCGGTGGCGGCCACGACACGCGAACGCGCCGCGCGTACATCCGCTCGGTTCTCGACCAGGGCATCGACGACGGGCGTTGGGGCGATGGTTTGCAGGGAGGGCCAGTCGGCCTGGGCCTGTAGCTGCGCCGCGCTGCCCAGGGCAGTGATTTGCGCCAGCGCCACAGCAGCGCGCTGGCGCTCCAGCTCTGCGAGGCGCAGCTCGGAGCGGGCGCGTTGCGCCTCGATGTCCGTGCGCAGGCTGTCCTGGGCGGAGAGGTCACCCGCCTGCAGCCGGCGCTCGGCGGCGCGCGCCAGCTCGGCGGCGCTGCGCTCGATCTGCGTCACCTCGGCCACGCGCTCCTGCGCCGCCAGCAGGTCATAGAAGCCGCCCAGCGCAGCGAGCTGCTGTTGCAGCGTGACGTCGTCCAGATCGGCAGCGACGGCCTCGCTGCTGGGGCGGGCGGCCTCGGTGCGCAGCTCGCGCTTGTTGCCACGTTCCCAGGTCCAGTCCAGGCCCACGGATTTGTCGTAGGTTTTCTGCGTCATCGGGTTGCCTCGCCCGTTGCCGTTCTTGAGATCGATCTGTCCGACGCCGGCCGAAAGCGAGGGCAGCGGCGCGCGGTCGGCGCTGGTCACGTCGGCCTGGGCGCTGGCGAGCTGGCGCTGGGCCAGAGCCACGTCCAGGTTGGTGCGAGCGGCGGCCAGCACCTGCGGCAGGCTGACGCGCATCACATCGGCCGGGGTGCCGGGGCTGGCCACCTGCATGGGTGCGGTCGATTGGGCTGCGGCCCAACCGATGCTGGACGCGAGCAGGCCGACCAATAGCGGGGGGGTAAGGGAGCGAAAACTCATAAACTCGCAAACTAGGCGCCATTGTTTGCCACCGGGCCTGACCTCCCCCCGACCGCGCGCCTAACGGAAACGTGTAGGGTCCGCCCCGTTGTACCTGCAAGGAGCCTGACGGACGATGAGATTTCTCCTGGTAGAAGACGATGCCGTGCTGGGCGACATGATGGAGCGCAGCCTGCGATCTGCGGGCCACCGCTTGGACGTGGCCGGCTCGCTCAATCAGGCCCGACAATTCTGGCGCGTGCAGGTTTATGACGCGGTCCTGCTCGATCTCAACCTGCCGCAGTCGGACGCCCCTGGCAGCGCGCTTGCCAATGGCCTCACGCTGCTGCGCGAGGCGCGCGCGCGCGGCGACCGCACTCCCGTGCTGGTGTTGACGGCGCGCAACCGAACCGAGGAGCGCATTGCCGGTCTCGACGCGGGCGCCGACGACTATCTGGGCAAACCCTTTGAGCTTGCCGAAGTCGAGGCGCGCCTGCGCGCCCTGGTGCGGCGCAGCGCGGGAACGGACGATGTCTGCGAGATCGGTGCCCTGGCGCTTGATCGCAAGACGCGGCGGCTGACGCTGGGCGGCGAGTTGCTGGAGCTGCCGGCACGCGAGTTCGAGGTGCTGTGGGAGCTCATGACGCCACCGGGCCGCGTGGTTAGCAAGCGGGCGCTGTCCAATAAGCTCTCCGGCTTTGATGACTCATTGGGCGACAACGCGCTGGAGGCTTTCATCTCGCGGCTACGCAAGAAGCTTCAGGGCAGCGGCGCGCGCATCCGCACGCTGCGCGGGCTGGGTTATGCCCTGGAGCCCGGAGAAGGGGCTTGAACCTGCCGGGCATGAGCCGCGCCTCGCTGCGCACGCGACTCGTGCGCAATGTGCTGCTGCCCTTGGCCATCACCTGGCTGCTCGGCACTGCGCTGACCGTCACCGTGGCGTATTACTTTGCCCAGAAAGCTTTCGACCGCGCGCTGCTCGACGACGCCTATGCCCTGGCCTCACGCGTGCGGGCCCAGCCCGAAGGCCTGGCGCTGGAGTTGTCCAGCCGCGAGATGAGCACTGTGCTTTTCGACCAGACCGAGAGTATTTATTTCGTCGTGCGCCGTGAAGATGGCTCCGTTATGGCCGGGCATCCGGGCCTGCGCGCGGAGTTGCCGCTCAGCTCGGCCACCATCCGCTTTTCCGAGATCTTTTATCAGGGCCGCGCGCTACGCGCGGTCAGCGTGCGTCAGGAGGAACCCGATGACTTCGTCGTCACGGTGGCGCAGACCACGCGTAGTCGCAAGGCGTTGCTGCGCGATGTACTTTTCTATTCGGTCGCACCGCAATTGACGCTGCTGATCCTTCTGGCCGTGTGGTTGCGCGGTGCGATCGGCCAGGAAGTGCAGCCACTCAGTGATCTGCAGAGCTCTGTGGAGCGCCGCGATGCGCGCGATCTGGCGCCCGTGCCCGTGTACGCGGCGTCGCGCGAGATCGAGCAGCTTGGCGTGGCCATCAATGCGCTGCTGGAGCGGCTGGGTCACAGCCTGCAGGCCCAGCGCGAGTTCTCGGGCAATGTGGCGCATGAGCTGCGCACGCCGCTGGCCGGCATCCGTGCGCTCGCGGAGTACGGGCTGGCGCAAGGCGATCCTGCGGTCTGGCGCGAGCAACTGCAGCGCATCGGTGTGAGTGAGGCGCGCGCCAGCCGCCTGGTGGAGCAGCTGCTGGCGCTGGCGCTGGCCGATGAGGCCGAGACCGGCGTGAAGAACGAGGCGCTGGCCCTGGACGAACTGGTCCGCGAGACCGTACTGCGCTATTTGCCCCGGGCCGACGCGGCTGGCGTAGACCTGGGCGTACAGGGGCCGGATGAGCCGGTCTGGGTGATCGGCAACGCGGCGCTGCTGGAGGGCGTGCTGGGCAATCTGCTGGACAACGCCCTGCGCTACGCCCGCCCGCTTGACGGCCAGTCTGGTTCGGTGACGGTGGAGCTCGCGCACGAGGCCGAGGGCGTGCGCCTGTCCGTCATCGACAATGGTCCGGGTCTTGACGTTGCGCAACGCGGCCACCTGCTGCTGCGCGGCGTGCGCGGACTGCATGCCGAGCGACTGGGGCCGGGTGCGGGCCTGGGCCTGGCCATCGTCCGAAAGTTCGCCGACTTGATGGACGGGCGCTTCCAGCTTGATGAAGGGCCCGCAGGCCGCGGCCTGCGGGCCAGCTTGCTGTTGCGGGAGTCTGCGCCGGCTGCCTGAAGTGGACCATCAGTGATAAGTGCCACGGCCGGCCCCCGCCAGTTGTGTAACATTCTTGCAAGCTCGGGCTCCTAGAATGGCTGCATGAGGTGGCCCGTCGTGGTTTGTTTGATGCTCGCGGCGCCCGCATGGGCTGCGCGACCTTTTGTGACCGACGATGCGCGCCTGACCACAGCGGGCAGCTGCCAGCTAGAGAGCTGGACCCGGGTCTACCAAGACCGTCGCGAAGTCTGGGCATTGCCGGCGTGCAATCCCGGCGGCAACCTGGAGTTCACGGCAGGGGGTGGTCGCGCGCGCACTGATGGCCAAGCTGCTACCTCCGATTACGTTTTGCAGCTCAAGACTCTGTTCCGTGCGCTGGACACCGACGGCTGGGGCGCGGGCCTGGCTGTAGGGCGGGTGGCTCACCCGGAGATCCAGCCCGGCCCGAACCAGCTGGGCAATACCTATGCCTACCTTCCCGTCTCGGTCTCGTTCATGGGCGACCGCGCAGTGCTTCACGGCAACCTGGGCTGGCTACGCGATCGCAGCAGCCGCCAGGACCGCGCCACCTGGGGCCTGGGCGGCGAGCTCTATCCCTATCCGAGGCTGGCGCTCGTCCTTGAGACCTTCGGGGACGATCGGGCCAGGCCGTACTGGCAGGCCGGCCTGCGCTACTCGGTCATCCCCAACCTGCTGCAGGTGGACAGCACGCTGGGCGGGCAGCGCGATGGCGGGGCCGCTGGCCGCTGGCTTTCTTTTGGGATACGCTGGACCCCGGCCCGTGTGCCGTTTTTCCAACGTCCCTGAGGAGTGACCCATGACCATTTTCCGATCCCTGGCCTGTGCGGCCCTGATGGTGACCGCAGCTCCGTTGCTGCAGGCGCAAGCCGCGCTGAAGTCCGGAGAACAGGTCTACCGCGAGACTTGCATGGCCTGCCACGGGCCCGGCCTGGCCAATGCCCCCCGGATGGGCGATACCAAAGCCTGGGCCAAGCTCATCGGCGAGGGGCAGTCCGTGCTCACGGCGCATGGCTGGGTGGGCGTGCGTGCCATGCCGCCCAAGGGTGGTCGCAACGACCTGAGCTTGGAGGAGTTCGCGCGTGCCCTGGCCTGGATGGTGCGCAACTCCGGCGGCAAGTGGCAGGACCCGGATGCGCGCATGATGGACAGCATCCGCGCCGAAGAACGCAAGCGCATCGAACAGCTCAAGAAGACGGGCAAGGGCTGAGGGATGTCGCGCCCGCGGCGCGCGGCCCTGGCCGGAGCGCTTTTGCTTGCGGGGCTCACCGTCCTTGTGCTGGGCTTGCAGCACTGGATCGCCAGCGATGCGATGCGCGAGCGCGTCGAGCGCGAGGCCTCGGCTGCGCTGGGTGTTCCCGTGCAGATCGACCGGGTGGGGCTCACACTCTTGCCTTTGCCCGGGGTCGGGCTTGACGGCGTGCAGCTGCGCACGCATCAGCCGCTGAAGGCCGCTCGCATTGAGCTGCGGCCCGCCTGGGCTTGCTTGCTGATGGGTCGCCCGGCGCTGGCCACGCTGGTGGTGCGGCGAGCCGAGCTGCCCCAGAAGGGCATTGATGCGCTGCTGGCCTCGCTGCAGTCCCTGCGGCGCGCCGATTCGGCGCCCGATACTGGTAGCGCGTGGGCCCTGCTGCCCCGGCTCACGGTGCTGGATGAGTTGCGCTGGATCGACAGCCAGGGCCAGGCGGTCCTGATCCAGGCTGAAGCACGGCTCGACGCCGACACGCTTGCGGGGGAGCTCACGCTGGAGGTGTTGCAGGGGCGTCTGCAGGGCGCCCGCGTGGCACTGCGTCGCGATGGCGAGCGCTTCTGGAATCTCGCGGTCGACATGGCTGGCGGCACGGTGCGTGGTCGACTGGAGCTGCAGCCCGTCGCCCGGCCCGGCGCCGAGTTTGTGGTGCTGGGTCAGCTGAGAACGCGCGAGGTCGAGGTCTCTCGCCTCAGGGCGCGCGCGGCCCAGCCGCTTAGCGGCCGGCTGGAGGCCACGACGACACTCAGTGCGCGGGCGCGGCAACCGTCGGAGTTGCCCGATGTGTTGCAGACGCAGTCGAAGTTCGCGGTGCGCGGCGCCGTGCTGCACGGCGTGGACCTCGCCAAGGCGGTGAAGACGGCCGGTGTGAGCCGCGGCGGCAAGACCACGCTCGACGCGCTGTCCGGCCAGGTGAACACGCGTGGCAGCGCCATCGAGCTGCAGAATTTCGCGGCCAGCTCCGGCGTGCTCGGGGCGACGGGCCAGCTCCGGCGTGCTCGGGGCGACGGGCCAGGTCAGTGTGTCCCCGGCCGGTCGTCTGGGCGGGCGCGTGACGGTGGAGCTGGCCGGTGCCGTGGGCGTGCCACTGGCCGTGGGCGGTACGCTGGACGAGCCCGAGGTGCAGCTGACCACGGGCGCACGTATCGGCGCGGCCTTGGGCACCGTGCTCATGCCCGGCCTGGGCACGGGCGCCGGGGCTTCGGTGGGCGGCAAGCTCGGGGAGTTCCTCGGCAAGCCTGCGTCACGCTGACGCGCCTGTGCAGGCACTAGCTTCGGTAAGACGGGTCCATCCGCTCCAGCTTTCGCAGCAGTGCCGGCCACGCGATGTTGGCGCCCTGGCCCGCTGTGGCCTGCTTCATCACGCCGGCGATGCCTTGCAGGATTTGCGGGTTCACCATCACCAGCTCGCCGCCCGCTTGCGCATCGAGCTGGATGCGGCAGGTTGCCTCGAAAATGTACATATTGAGGAAGGCATCTGGCACCGTGCGACCCACGGTGAGCAGGCCGTGGTTGCGCAGCATCAGGTAGTTGGCCGTGCCCAGGTCGGCCTGAAGGCGCGGCTTTTCCTCGTCGCGCAGGGCCACACCTTCGTAGTCGTGGTAGGCCAGCGAGCCCAGCACAAAGGTGGACTGCTGGCTGATGGGCAGCACACCACATTTTTGCGCGCTCACCGCCACACCGGCGCGCGAGTGCGTGTGCAGCACGCAGCCGGCATCTTCACGTACGGCGTGGATGGCGCTGTGGATCACGAAGCCCGCTGGGTTGACGGGGAAGGGCGATTCGACCAGCTTGTTGCAGTCGGGGTCCACCTTCACCAGGCTGGAGGCCGTGATCTCGTCAAACATCAGGCCGTAGGGATTGATCAGGAAGTGGTGTTCCGGCCCCGGGATGCGCGCGCTGATATGGGTGAAGACCAGATCGCTCCATCCATAGTGGGCGACCAGGCGATACGCGGCGGCGAGGTCACAGCGCAGCTGCCATTCCTCGGCGCTCACGAGTTCTTTCAAGGACGGGATGTGCATGGCGTTTCTCCTGATCGAGGCGTTCACTGTCCATCGGGTAGATGGCCCGGTCAATGCCCCGGGGTCACGCCGGTGACGCGGCGCGGAATTCGCTGGGGCTCATGCCCGTGTGCTCGCGAAACACACGGCTGAAGTGGGAGGCGTTGTTGAAGCCCCAGGACAGGGCGATGTCGGTGATGGGGCGGCTCTGCGCCATGGGATGGTGAAGATCGCGGATGCACGCTTCGAGCCGCAGCGTCTGGATGTACTGGGCGAGCGTCTGCGTCTCGTCGCTGAAGGCGTTGTAGAGATGGCGCTTGCTGCAGTTGAGCGCCACGGCGATGCGGTCCACCGTGAGCCCGGGGTCGCGCAGGTGCAGGGCTACGTAGCCACGTATGCGGTCCTTGAGCGCTGCGCGCTGGGTCAGCTGGGTTTCCTGGCCCGACAGCTCGATCAGCGACAGCCGTACGAGCTGGGCAATCAGCTCGCCGGCGCCACGTGCGGCGTCCGAGCTCATGTGCGGCAGTTCCTGGAAGGTGCTGCGCATCGTGGAGAGGGCAACCCGGCTGATGCCGCTGGCGCCGCCCACCGAGCGCGCCATGAGATTTTCCAGCCGCAGTCCGCGCTCGAGCATCTGCGCCTTGGGCAGCATGACGATCAGGTGCTCCACGCGCTCGGGGTTGGCCACCGAGTAGCTGCCTGTGGTGTCGTAGATGGTCCAGGCGCCCGGCGTGACCCATGCCTGCCGGCCCATCTGCTCCACGCCGGCGCGGCCCAGGTTGGGGGCGACGATCTTGAGGTAACCCTCTTCGCTGGCGCGTACCATGTCTGGCGTGCGGCTCACCTGGTGGCGGTTGGCCTGCAGGCGCGTGAGGATGATGTCGCCCGCCTGCACGGTGGCCAGGTGGCCGTCAAAGGTCGTGTCGCCGTAAAGGTCACAGTCCAGGCCGCCGAACTGCTTCCAGATCCAGTCGCGCCAGACCGGCGCCCGCTCCTTGGGGGCGTACTCGTCGGTGCTGACGACGCTGGCTTGGGTCATGAGGGTGTTCGTGGGAGGGGTGCGGGTTGGTCGGCTTGCAGAGGCTGCTGAATTATCGGGCATGGGTCGGAGGGGACAAACCCCTGGCCGCGGGTTAACCCTAGTGGCCATGCGCGAACCGTCAACTACTTTGTGCACGTTCAGCAAAGCCACGGATTGCGCACCGTTTTAGCATTGCTGGGCTGATCCCCAAAAGCAAATCCACCGGAGACACTTATGGTTCAAAAGACGAAACGTACCCTGCTTAAAGGCACGGCCGCCGCAGTTGGCGCCGCAACCTTTGCCCCGTACCTGCTGGCCAATCAGGCCCCGGTGCGCATCGGTTATGCCATGGCCCGCACCGGCCCGTGGACCGGGGGCGCGCAGGTGAGCCAGGAGCCCAACTACCTGCTCTGGGCCGAGCAGCAGAACGCGGCCGGCGGCCTGGACGTCAAGGGCGTCAAGCGTCCCATCGAGCTCATCAGCTCGGATGACCGCAGCGACATCGAGACCTGCGTGCGCTCATATGAAAAGCTCATGGGCTCCGACAAGGTCGATCTGGTGCTGCCGCCCTGGGGATCGAATGCCAACTTTGCTGTGGCTCCGCTGGCCAACCGCTTCCAGTACCCCTTCCTTGCTCCCACGGCGCTCTCGCGTCGTCTGGTCGAGATGAAGCTGCCCTACTTCTTCCTGCTGCTGCAGCAGCCCAAGCCCATGACGGACTCGCTGGTGGAGATGCTTAAGACAAATGGATGCAGGAGCGTGGCCTGCGTCTACGTGGACGACCTGTTCGGCCTGGAGAACTACGCTGCCTTCAAGGTGGCGCTGCAGGGCTCGGGCATCCAGCTGGTGGAAGACAAGAGCTACCCCGGCGGCGTCAAGGATCTGTCGCCCGTGCTGCGCTCGATCAAGGACAAGAACCCGGACGCCTTCGTCGGCTTCACCTACCCGCCGGACACCATCCTCGCCAGCCGCCAGGCCAAGGAGATTGGCTTCAACCCGAAGTTCTTCTACGCGTCCGTGGGCACGGCCTTCCAGCTCTATCGCAACGTCATGACGCCGGCAGGGGCCGAGGGCGTGCTGGGCATGGGCTCGTGGAACAGCAAGACCAGCCCCGGAGCCAAGGCCTACTTCGACGCCCATACGAAGAAGTTTGGCGGCAAGGAGCCCGACCGCTGGGCCAGCGGCGCCTGCTGGGCCGGTCTGGAAATCCTTACCAACGCCGTCAAGGCGCACGGCCTGGACCGCAAGGCCGTCCGGGATTACGTGGCGAATACCACGCACAAGACCATCCTGGGCGATATCAAATTCTCCGGCAGCGAGAACGTGGGCACGCCGGGCACCGTGGGCCAGTGGCAGAACGGCGAGTTTGAGGTGGTGTGGCCAGCGAAGCTGGCGACGGCCAAGCTCAACCCCAACAAGCCGGCCTGGAAGTGATCTTCCCCCGGAGGCGACCCTGAGGTCGCCCTCACCCTGAGGGGGACGCCGCCAGCGGCCCGGCCGAGCCGGTACCGCGGCGGCCCTGAAGGTGACCGGGCCGCTGGCCCGGTCTTGGTTTCTCCCTCGACTTCTTCTCATCCTGCTTCATGTCACTCACTGCCTGGCTCGAACTGATCGCCTCCGGTCTGATCACCGGGGGCATCTACGCGCTGGTCGCCCTGGGGCTCAACCTTCAGTACGGTTTGATGCGCATCCTTAACATCGCCCATGGCGAGTTCCTCATGGTCGGCGCGTACCTGACCTGGCTGGTTCAGACGCAGTTTGGCTATTCGCCCTTGCTCATGGTGCCCGTCGCGTTTTTCGTGCTGATGGCCCTCGGCGGCATCGTGCACTTCCTGTGCTTCCGTCGCCTGACCGCCACCTCGCCCAACCTCGATGTGTTTGAGGCGCGTGGCCTGATGGTGGCTTTCGGGCTCATGTTCCTGGTGCAGAACTTCGTGTCGTGGATGTGGGGCGGGGACCTGCGCGGCTATGACTACCTGACTGAGCCGGTGAAACTGGGCGAGGTGCAGTTCGCGGCCAACAAGCTTGTGGTTTTCTTCCTCGCCCTGGTGTTCGCGGGCGCGCTCATTGTGCTTATGCGCCAGACCCTGCTTGGCAAGGGTGTGCGCGCGCTCATGCAGTCGCCCACGGGCGCGCAGCTCATGGGTATTGACACCAAGAGGCTGCATCCGCTGATTTTCGGCATCGGCCTGGGTCTGTCGGGCATTGCCGGCGCGCTGCTGTCCATGGCCTACACCATCACACCGTATATGGGCCAGCCCTATACCGTGACCGCGCTCATCGTCATCACGCTGGGTGGCTTCGGCAGCATGGGCGGGGCGCTCATCGGCGGGCTGTTCCTGGGCGTGATCGAGGCGCTGGGCATGCATTTCACCAATCCCTCGCTCAAGGCCCTGCTGTCGTACGCGGTCTTCATCGCCGTGCTGCTGTTGCGCCCTGAAGGCGTGTTCACTCGCAAGTCGCGTAAAGCATGACCTCCACGCTCGTCACCTCGTATCATTCGCTGCCCCCCGAGGGGGCGTTCAGCCCCTTGTGGCGGCCCTGCGGGACTCAAGCATGAACTCCCGTCAATTGCTCATCCGCGACGTGCTCGTGCTGCTGGCCTTCACGGGCTGGGCCCTGGCCCTGCCGTTCTACACGAGCGAGTTTGTCACCTCCATGGCGCTGACCTGCCTGATGTACGTGGCGCTGTCTTCAAGCTGGGGCCTGTTCTGCGGCAGCACGCGCTATCTCTCGCTTGCCACTTCGGCCTTCTTTGGCATCGGGGCCTACACCACGGCCATCCTGCTCGGGCAGTTCGGCTGGGTCGAGACCATCCTGATCGGCGCCGGCCTCTCCGTGGGGGTGGCGGTGCTCATGGGCGCGGCGGTGTTGCACCTGCGCGGCACCTACTTTGCGGTGCTGACCTTTGGCATGACGGAGCTCATCTTGCACGCTGTGACCTACTTCGAGAAGTCGGTGACGGGCACGGTGGGTCGCGTGCTGATGGTGGTGCCCGAGCGTGACACCATCTATCTCACCGTGCTGGCCCTGGCGGTTCTTTCGGTGGCCGTGTCGATCGGGGTACGGCGCACGCGCTTTGGCTTGGCCCTCATGGGGATAGGCGCTGACGAGCAGCGCGCGCAGACCCTGGGCGTGAACACGCGGCTGGTCAAGATCGCCGGGTTCGCACTGACGGCGGCTTTCGCTGGCGCGGTGGGCGCGGCCATGGCGGTGCGCTGGACCTACATCGACCCCCACACGGTCTTTAACCCCTTCATCGGCTTCCAGACCGTGCTCATCACGCTTATAGGCGGTGTGCTCACGCTTTGGGGCCCGCTGATCGCGGCCATCATCTTCAGCGTGCTGGCCGAGTCTCTGCGCCTGCAGTTCCCGCAGATTTATCTCATGTCGCTGGGTCTGCTGCTCATCCTGTGTGTGCTGTACCTGCCGGGCGGCCTGGCCTCGTTGCGCTGGGCCACGCTCAAGGGCTGGTGGTCTGACACGCGCGACTGGGCCAAGGATCTCAAGCGCGAGCTGTCCGGCGAGAAGGAGCGCGAGAAGCAGCGCATCAAGCGCCGAGAGAAGGAGAGCTACTTTGTCTGAGCCTGTCCAAACCTACCTGCTGGAGGCGCACAACGTCACGGTGCGTTTCGGCGGCCTGATTGCGGTGGACGCTGTGAGCGCCAGCTTCGCGCCGGGCGAGCTGGTCGGCATCATCGGACCCAACGGTGCGGGCAAGACCACCTTCTTCAACGCCATCTCGGGCGTGCAGATGCCGACCTCCGGTCGCCTGGTCTGCCTGGGGCACAACCTCACGGGGCGCGGCCCGCATCGTTTTGCCGCCAAAGGCGTTGCGCGCACCTTCCAGACGCCGCGCGTGTTTGCGGACATGCCGGTGACTGCGAACATCGATTTCGGGCTGAAGTTCGCTGGTAAGCGCCGCCGTGAGTACATCTTCTGGGGCGACGAGAAGAACGTGCCGTGGGCGCTGCGCGACGCGCGCAGCATCCTGCAGCTCATTGGTCTGACGGCACAGGCTGAATTGCCCGCCGCGGCCATCACTCCCTCGCAGCAGCGCCTGCTGGAGATCGGCATGGCGCTGGCCACGCGTCCGAAGCTGCTATTGCTCGACGAAGTGGCCGCCGGCCTGACCGAGTCCGAGATTGAGGAGATGGCGCGCCTGATCGGCCGCCTGCGCGACGAGCTGGACCTGACCGTGATCTGGATCGAGCATGCTGTGACGACGCTGCTGCGCCATGTGGAGCGCGTCATCGTGCTGCACCAGGGCCGCAAGATCGCCGACGACACGCCGCAGAACGTGGTGCGCAACCCCGTGGTGATCGAGGCCTACCTCGGTGACGAGATGGCCGAACCCGATGCAGAGGAGGTGGTCGCATGATGTGGTACCGCGATGCCCCTTTCGTGCTCGGGGACAAGCGGCGCGCGCATCTGCAGGTGCGGGGTTTGAGCGCCGGCTACGGCGATTTCCTGGTGCTGCGTGACCTGCGCTTTGAGGTCAAGCCGGGCCTGACAGTGATCCTTGGCGCCAATGGCGCGGGCAAGACCACTTTGCTCAAGTCGCTCATGGGCCTGATTCCGCGCCAGGGCCTGGTGCTGCTCGACGGCGAGGATCTGCCGGAAAAGACCCACGAGATCGTCAAGGGCGGCGTGACCCTGGTGGCTGAGGGCCGCCAGCTCTTCCCGCAGATGACGGTGCTGGAGAACCTGGAGCTCGGTGGATGGCTGGTGAGCAAGGCCGAACGCGGGCGCCGCATCGAGCGGGTCCTGGCCGATTTTCCCAAGCTGCGCGAGCGCGCCAGCCAGCTCGCCGGCACCATGAGCGGTGGCGAGCAGCAGATGGTGGCCGTGGCGCGCGCCATGATGAGCCAGCCGCGCCTGCTCATGCTCGACGAACCTTCGCTGGGCCTGGCGCCGCGCATGGTCGACGAGTTGCTGGCGATCGCGCGCCGCATTGCCGATGCCGGAACCACCGTGCTTATGGTGGAGCAGAACGTCAAGAAGGCGCTAGCCGTGGCCGACCGCGGTTATGTGCTTGATCGAGGCGCTCTGGTGGCCAGCGGGCCGGCGCGGCTGCTGGCGCGCTCCAACGTAGTACGCGAGGCCTACCTTGGCGCTGACGCAGCCGACAAGACCACGGCTGCAGATGCCGTGCAGCGCCGCAAAAAGACCGTCCCTGTTTGAAGATCATCTGTCTGAAGGAGTTTCGTATGTCTGACATGTCCATGCTCATCAACGGGCTCAAGGTGACGGCCGAGCGCGGCGCCACCTTCGAGCGCCGCAATCCTCTGGATGGCACCATTGCGTCGCGCGCGCCCGCGGCATCGCCGGCTGACGCGGTGATGGCTGTGGAGGCAGCGGCCGAGGCCTTCAAGACCTGGAGCCAGACCGGCCCCGGCGAGCGCCGCGCTTTGCTGCTCAAGGCAGCCGACGCGCTGGAGGCCAAGACGCCGCAGTTCATTGAGGCGGTGGCGGCCGAGACCGGCGCCGCTGGCAGCTGGGCGGGCTTCAATGTGTTCCTTGCCGCGGGGATGATTCGTGAGGCTGCGGCGCTGACCACCCAGGTGTGCGGCGAAGTGATTCCCTCGGACATACCCGGTTCTCTCGCAATGTCGGTGCGCCAGCCCGCCGGCGTGGTGCTGGGTATTGCGCCGTGGAACGCGCCCGTCATCCTGGGTACGCGCGCCATCTGTGTGCCCCTGGCCTGTGGCAACACCGTGGTGATGAAGGGCTCGGAAAACTGCCCGCGCACTCACCAGCTCATCATTGAGGCCTTCCAGGACGCCGGTTTTCCGCCGGGGGTCGTCAACTACATCACCAACGCCCCGGCTGACGCTGGCGCTGTGGTCGAGGCCATGGTCGCGCACTCCGCAGTGCGTCGCGTGAACTTCACCGGCTCCACGCGCGTGGGCCGCCTCATCGCCATGACTTGCGCCAAGTACCTCAAGCCCGTGGTGCTGGAACTCGGTGGCAAGGCGCCGATGGTGGTGCTGGATGATGCGGACATTGACGACGCCGTCAACGGCGCGGCATTTGGCGCCTTCGCCAACAGCGGCCAGATCTGCATGAGTACCGAGCGCATCATCGTGGACCATAAGATCGCCGACGCCTTCGTCAAGAAGTTCGCCGACAAGGCCAAGGCGCTGCCGCTGGGCGACCCACGCAAGCCCGAGCCGGTGGTGCTGGGCTCGGTCATCGGCATGAGCACGGTGGAGCATTGCAACGCGCTGATTGACGATGCGCTGGCCAAGGGCGCCAAGCTGGTTTGCGGCGAGAAGGCCACCACCACGTTGATGCCCGCGACCATTCTGGATCACGTTACGCCCGCGATGAAGATCTACCACGAGGAGACGTTCGGCCCGGTCAAGTGCATCGTGCGGGTGAATGGCGTCGAGGAGGCCGTGGCCTGCGCGAACGACAACGAGTACGGCCTGTCGGCAGCGGTTTTCGGCGGGGACATTGCGCGCGCCTTCAATGTGGCGCGTCGGATCGACTCCGGTATTTGCCATGTGAACGGCCCCACGGTGCACGACGAGGCGCAGATGCCCTTCGGTGGCGTCAAAGGCTCGGGCCTGGGTCGCTTCGGCGGCAAGGCCGGTATCCATGAGTTCACGGAGCTGCGCTGGGTGACCCTTCAGACGACGCCGCGCCACTACCCCTTCTGAGCGAGCCCGGCTTCACGGCTGGGGCGGCGCGGTTTCTTTTTCGAGCCGCGTCAGATAGAGCAGGGCGTACGCGGTGCGGTCGCTACACATGGTGGGTGAGGGCGTCAGGCTGCGACAGACCGCAGGCCTCTGGGGCCGGCCAAAGAGCAGGCACAGGCCGGCGGCGTCGAGTTGCACACAGCGTACCCCTGCGGGCTTGCCCTGGGGCATACCGGGAATGGGGCTCGAGATGGACGGGGCGATGCAGCAGGCCGCGCAGCCCGGGCGGCAGTCCATGGCCGCAGCTCAAGGGTAGAGCCCGCGCATCTCGCGCGCGTGCAGGATGCGTTTGCACGCCACGATGAAGGTGGCCGTACGCAGCGAGACGCGGTTCTCCCGCGCGACCTGCCAGATGCCGGCAAAGGCCTCTTTCATGATGCGCACCAGCCGGGCGTTGATCTCGTCCTCACTCCAGAAATAGCTGGAGAAATCCTGCACCCATTCGAAGTAACTCACGGTGACGCCGCCGGCGTTGGCGATGACATCGGGCACCACCACGATGTTGCGTGCTTCGAGAATGTCGTCAGCCTGCGGGGTGGTGGGGCCGTTGGCGCCCTCGATCACCATGCGCGCGGTGATGAGCCCGGCATTGGCGCTTGTGATCTGCCCTTCGAGCGCGGCGGGTATCAGGATGTCGCAGGGCACCTGCCAGAAGGCGTCGCAGGCCATTGCTTCGGCGGCTGCGAAGCCTGTCACGCTTGCGTTGAGGCGCACGTGTTCACTCAGGGCGGACAAGTCCAGCCCCGCTTCGCGGTAGACCGTGCCGGTGTGGTCCTGTACGGCGACGACGCGGGCGCCTGCCTCGGCAAACAGTCGCGCTGAGACGCTGCCGACATTGCCGAAGCCCTGCACGGCCACCCGCGCGCCTTCGATCTTCAGGCCGATCTGTTGTGCCGCTTCCGCGCCCACGGTGTATACGCCGCGCCCCGTGGCCTCGCGCCGTCCGAGGGAGCCACCCAGCGCCAGGGGCTTGCCCGTGACGACGCCGGTGGCAGTTTCGCCGACGTTCATGGAGTAGGTGTCCATCATCCAGGCCATGATCTGTTCGTTCGTATTGACGTCCGGCGCCGGGATGTCCTTGCTGGGGCCGATGATGATGCCGATCTCGCTGGTATAGCGTCGCGTGAGCCGTTCGAGCTCGGCGAGGGACAGGCTCTTGGGGTTCACGCGGATGCCGCCTTTGGCGCCGCCATAGGGCACGTTAACCGCCGCATTCTTTACCGACATCCAGGCCGACAGCGCCATGACTTCCGAAAGCGTTACGTCCTGATGAAATCGTACGCCACCCTTGCCCGGTCCGCGCGAGGTGTTGTGCTGGACCCGGTAGCCCTCGAAGTGTGCGACGGTGCCGTTGTCCAACTGGATGGGAACGTCGACGATCAGTGATCGCTTGGGTCGCTTGAGTGTTTCCACCCAGCGTGCCAGCGAGCCGAGGTAGGGCGTGACCCGATCCACCTGTTGCAGGTAGGTGCCCCACGGGCCCAGTTGGTCGGCCTGGAGGTAGGAGGGCAGATCGTGGTTGCTGTTTGCGACATGAGCCATGGGGCGGATCCTTTGTGGTGGGCAGCGGCGAGCTTAGGGCGATGCCGGAATCCCGTCCAAAGCCCTTTTCGTCTGCCTTGATGCGTTTATTGCATATCGATGCCGCGTCAGAGGTCGTGGCCGGGTCTGCGGCGCAAGTAGCTGCACACAAAATGGGCAGCCCCGCTAAAATTGCGGCTGCGCGTTTGAAGCGGGCATGCGCCCTCTTTCCAGCCCCGACGCGCGCTTCGCATGCGATCACCAGGATCCCTCTTTTCATGCTCTACCCACAAGAATTTGATGTGATCGTCGTTGGCGGCGGCCATGCCGGTACGGAAGCCGCATTGGCGGCTGCCCGCATGGGCGCGCGCACTCTGCTGCTTACGCACAACATTGAGACTCTGGGCCAGATGAGCTGCAACCCGTCGATTGGCGGCATCGGCAAGGGGCACCTGGTGAAAGAGGTGGATGCGCTGGGTGGCGCCATGGCGATCGCGACCGACGAGGGCGGCATCCAGTTCCGCATCCTCAACAACTCCAAGGGCCCGGCCGTGCGTGCCACCCGCGCCCAGGCTGATCGCATTCTTTACAAGGCGGCCATCCGGCGACGCCTGGAGAACCAGCCCCATCTCTGGCTGTTGCAGCAGGCTGTGGATGATCTGATGGTGGAGGGCGACGGTGACGGGGCGAGGGTGGTTGGCGCCGTGACCCAGGTGGGCATCCGCATTCGCAGCCGCACCGTGGTGCTGACGGCGGGCACCTTCCTGGACGGCAAGATCCACGTGGGCCTGAACAATTACTCTGCCGGCCGTGCGGGCGATCCGCCGGCCGTTAGCCTGTCGGCCCGTCTGAAGGAGCTCAAGTTGCCGCAGGGCCGCCTCAAGACCGGCACACCGCCGCGCATTGACGGACGCAGCATCGATTTTTCGAAGTGCACCGAGCAGCCGGGCGACGGCATGCCCGGCGGGCTGAACGAGGGTGCGGTGCCGGTGTTCAGCTTCATGGGCAGTGCCGCCATGCACCCGCAGCAGATGGCCTGCTGGATCACGCATACGAACGAGCGCACTCACGAGATCATCCGCGCCGGTTTTCACCGCAGCCCCATGTTCACGGGCAGGATCGAAGGCGTGGGCCCGCGCTACTGCCCCAGCGTGGAGGACAAGATCAACCGCTTTGCCGACAAGGACAGCCACCAGATCTTCCTGGAGCCAGAGGGCCTGACGACGCACGAGTACTACCCCAACGGCATCTCGACTAGCCTGCCATTTGACATCCAGTACGCGCTGGTGCGGAGCATGAAGGGGCTGGAGAACGCCCACATCCTGCGGCCCGGCTACGCCATCGAGTACGACTACTTCGACCCGCGCTCGCTCAAGGGCAGCTTTGAGACCAAACAGATCAGCGGCCTGTTCTTCGCCGGCCAGATCAACGGCACCACTGGTTATGAAGAGGCGGCGGCCCAGGGCCTGTTCGCCGGTATTAACGCCGCGCTGCGGTGTCGCGGCGAAGGACCATGGCAGCCGCGCCGCGACGAGGCCTATCTGGGCGTGCTGGTCGACGACCTCACCACCCAGGGCGTGACCGAGCCCTACCGCATGTTCACCAGCCGGGCTGAGTTCCGCCTGCAGCTGCGCGAGGACAACGCCGACCTGCGCTTGACGGAGACTGGCCGAAAACTGGGCCTGGTGGACGACGCGCGCTGGGACGTCTTCTGCCGCAAGCACGATGCTGTGGCAGTCGAGACCGAGCGCCTCAAGGCGACCTGGGTGAACCCCCGCATCCTGTCGGCGGCGGAGGCCGAGCGGGTGCTAGGCACCACGATCGAGCGCGAGTACTGCCTGTTCGATTTGCTGCGCCGTCCCGATGTGAGCTATGCCGGCCTGATGTCACTGGAAGGTGGCAAATACGCCAGCCCTAATGTTTCACGTGAAACCCTGGGTGCGCTGGCCGTTAGCGTGGTGGAGCAGATCGAGATCGTGGCCAAGTATTCGGGCTATATCGACCGCCAAAAGGACGAGGTCGAACGCGCCGCGCACTACGAAAACCTCAAGCTCCCGGCCGATCTGGACTACATGGCTGTGACGGCCCTGTCCATCGAAGCCCGGCAGAAGCTCCAGAAGCATCGGCCCGAAACCCTGGGCCAGGCTTCGCGCATCTCGGGCATCACCCCGGCGAGCATCTCGCTGTTGCTGATTCACTTGAAAAAGGGCGGCTTGCGCGGTTTCGCCAAGGGCGAAGAGACTGCGGCGGCATGACGGCTGCGTTGCTTGAGGCCCTGAGATCTGGGGCGGCCGAGCTTGAGCTGCGGCTGTCGGATGCCCAGATCGGCCAGCTGCTGGACTACCTGGCGCTGATCCAGAAGTGGAACAAGGTCTACAACCTCACGGCCTTACGTGACCCGGCCGAGATGCTGACCCACCATCTGCTCGACAGTCTGGCCGTCATTGGCCCGCTGCGCCGGCAACTCCGGGGCCACCAGCCGGCGGACGGGCTGGGCTTGCGTTTGCTGGATGTGGGCTCCGGCGCCGGACTGCCCGGTGTGGTCATTGCCATCTGCTGCCCGGACGTGGCGGTGAGCTGCGTGGACACCGTGGCTAAAAAGGTAAGCTTCATCCAGCAGGCCGCCATCAGCCTGAAGCTGCCCAATCTCAAGGGTCTGCATGCTCGGGTGGAAAACTTGGACGATCACTACGACGTGGTCTGCTCCCGGGCCTTCGCTTCCCTCGCCGACTTCACCGCATGGTCTCGTTCGGCCCTGGCGCCAGCGGGGGTCTGGCTGGCGATGAAAGCGAAGCACCCTACGGATGAGCTGGCGGCATTGCCGGCGGGGGTGGAGGTGTTTCACGTGGAACAGCTTTCTGTTCCGGGTCTGGACGCACAGAGATGTCTGGTCTGGCTTCGGGCTTCTTCTCGCCAAGTGCCGCAGGTAAAACCATCGCCCCAACGAAACGTTCCACGTGAAACAAAACCAAGGCCGAAACCCAGGAGTTCCTGCCTTACACTGCACCCCCTGTTCCCGAAGAATTCCCCATGTTTGGCGTTGCCGATTACGGTGCGTTTGTCGTCACCATCATCATCTTTTTGCTGATACCCGGGCCTGGCAATCTGGCGCTGATCACCTCCACGAGCAAGGGAGGAGTGCGCGGTGGACTGGCTGCGACTCTTGGGGTCATACTTGGCGACCAGGTTCTGATGTGGGCCGCCGTCGCGGGTGTGGCGGCATTGCTCATCGCCTATCCGACGGCTTTCAATCTGCTGCAGTGGGGCGGCGCGGCATACCTCGCCTGGTTGGGTGTGCAGATGCTGCTGGCCAAGCCGGGCCAGGCGCCCGTGCTCCACATCAAGACCGGCCACTACCTGAAGCAGGCCATGGTGATCACCCTGCTCAACCCCAAGGCCATCATGTTCTACCTGGCCTTCTTCCCGCTGTTTGTCGACCCGGCCACGCACCAGGGCCTGTGGACCTTCGGTTTCATGGCCCTGACCATCGCGTTTCTGACCTTTCTTTACGGTTTAGGCCTGACCCTCCTCACCCATTTTTTGGCGGACCGTCTGCGTACCCAGCCGATGATCGGCCGCGTGCTGGAGAAACTTGCTGGCCTGTGCCTGATTGGCTTCGGCTTGCGTCTAGCTTTCACGCGCTAATACACATCAACAAGGGACGAGCTGATGGCGAAGATATTCTGCGTGGCCAACCAGAAGGGGGGCGTGGGCAAGACCACGACGACCGTGAACCTCGCGGCGGGGCTGGCAAAGGTGGGGCAGCGCGTGCTCATGGTGGACCTGGATCCCCAGGGCAATGCCACCATGGGCTCGGGCGTGGACAAGCGCCAGCTCAAGCTCAGCCTGTATGACGTGTTGCTTGAGTCGGCCACCATCGCCGAGGCCCGCGTTCGTAGCGAAAAGTTGATCGAAGGCGGCTGCGGCTATGACATTCTGGGCGCCAACCGCGAGCTCGCTGGCGCCGAGGTGGAGCTGGTGGATGTGGAGCGGCGCGAGAAACGCCTCAAGCATGCGCTGGCGCAGGTGAACGACGAATACGACTTCGTACTCATCGACTGCCCGCCCAGTCTTTCCATGCTCACGCTCAATGGCCTGTGCAGCGCGCACGGAGTCATCGTGCCCATGCAGTGCGAGTACTTCGCGCTTGAGGGACTGACTGATCTGGTCAACACGATCAAGCAGGTGCATGCCAACCTCAATCCCGACCTCGAAATCATCGGCCTGCTGCGCGTCATGTTTGACCCGCGCGTCACCCTGCAGGCGCAGGTCAGCGACCAGCTCAAGGCCCACTTCGGCGACAAGGTGTTCGACGCCGTGATCCCGCGCAACGTGCGCCTCGCCGAGGCGCCGAGCTACGGCCAGCCCGGCGTGGTCTTCGACCCCGCTTCCAAGGGTGCGCAGTCCTTCATTGCCTTCGCCGAGGAGATGGTTGCCCGCCTCAAGAAGATGAAGTAGCGCGGCCAGTCGCTCCCAAAACAATAGCATGCAAGCCTGTCAAGTCCTGCTCCTCCCGGGTTGGGAAAATTCCGGACCGACCCACTGGCAGAGCCGCTGGGAGGCCGCGCATGGCTATGTGCGTGTCCAGCAGCATGACTGGGAGCGCCCGCTTCGCGGCGACTGGCTCATGCAGCTTGAAGAGGCTGTCCTGGGCTGCACCGCGCAAGCCGTCCTGGTCGCGCACAGCCTGGGCTGCATCCAGGTGGCCGCCTGGGCCGCCACATCGAGGAACACCGGGCGCGTGCGCGCCGCGCTACTGGTGGCGCCGGGCGATGTGGAGCGCGAGGCGCTGCGCCCGCTGCTGCCGAGCTGGTCGCCCATTGAGCGCAAGCGCCTGCCGTTCTCCAGCATCCTTGTCGCCAGCCGCGACGACCCCTATTGCGCCTTCGAGAAGGCGCAGGGTCTCGCTGCCGACTGGGGCGCCAAGCTGGTGGACGCCGGGCCCGCCGGGCACCTGAACGCCGACTCGAATCTGGGCACCTGGCCGGCAGGCCATGCGCTGTTGCAAGGCCTGATGGCGCAGTGAAGAACACTGTGGATTGAAAGAGCAAGAAGATATGGTGACCAAGAAACCCAAGGGACTCGGCCGCGGACTCGAAGCCCTGCTCGGCCCCAAGGTCGACGACACCCGTGCCGAAGTGGCGGCACTGAACGAAGCGCGTGAGGGCCACGCCACGGGCAGCCTGAAGCTCGACGATCTTGTGCCCGGCACGTACCAGCCGCGCACGCGCATGGATGAAGGCGCGCTCTACGAGCTGGCCGAATCCATCAAGGCCCAGGGCATCATGCAACCAATACTTGTTCGGCGTCTGGACGCCGAACAAGCGCGGTTGCACCGGCAAAAAGTAATTGCTCAGGGGCCCTCCCCTGAGCAAGTTCGCGCGCAAGCAAACTATGATGAGCCGCTCTACGAGATCATTGCTGGTGAGCGCCGCTTCCGAGCGGCAAAGCTCGCCGGCCTGGACAGCGTGCCCGTGCTCGTGCGCGACGTGCCCAACGAGGCCGCCGCCGCGATGGCGCTCATTGAGAACATCCAGCGCGAAGACCTCAACCCGCTCGAAGAGGCCCAGGGCCTGCAGCGCTTGATCCGCGAATTCGGCCTCACGCATGAACAGGCTGCGCAGGCTGTGGGCCGATCGCGCAGCGCCGCGTCCAACCTGTTGCGTCTGCTCAATCTGGCCGAGCACGCGCAGGCCATGCTCATGGCTGGTGACATCGACATGGGCCACGCGCGCGCCTTGCTGGCGCTGGACCGCGCGACGCAGATCACCGCAGCCAACCAGATCACCGCGAAAAAGATGTCGGTGCGCGAGGCCGAGAGCCTGGTGAAGAAACTCGGGGCCGAATTTAACCTGGCCCCGCAGAAGCCGGGCAAGGAAAAGTCGCGCGACCTCAAGCGGGTGGAAGAAGAACTGTCAGACCTGCTCACCGCCGAGGTCGAGGTGCGCGTCAAGAAGCGCGTCAAGCGCCACGGTCGCGTTGAAGAGATGGGCGAGCTCAGCATCCAGTTCGGCTCGCTTGACGAACTCAATGGGCTGATCGACCGGCTGCGGCGTAGTGGTGGCAGCGGAAGCTGATCCCCGAGTCCATCACAAACCGTTTGCGCTGAGGCAGCAGCATGATGAACCAGAGTCCCGCGCCCACCGTTCGGGATGAGCCTGTCGAAGCTCTCATGCATCAGCCAGGCAGACTGTGAGTTTTCTCCCTCGCCTGCCCTGGCCCCTCCCTGCGTTGCTGAGCTGGAGCCTGTGCTGGCTGGCGCTCTCGCTGCTGTTGCGGGCCGGCCTTCATACCACCCATGCGCTCACGGCCGCCACCCTGCTCGGCGTGCTGCTGAGCATGCTGAGCCAGAGCTGGTGGCGGCGCGTCATCATCGGCCTGGGATTTCCGGTGTCCCTGCTGCTGGCCGGCGGGCTCGCGCTGCCAGCTGGAGGCTGGCTGCTGCCGCTGGCCCTGCTCTTGCTCATCTATCCGCTCAACGCCTGGCGCGACGCGCCGCTGTTTCCCACACCGGGCCATGCCCTCAACGAACTGCCCACCGTGGCTCCATTGGAACCGGGGGCCAAAGTGCTCGATGCGGGTTGCGGCTTGGGCCAGGGGCTGGAAGCGTTGAGACAAGCCTACCCGCTGGCTGAACTGCATGGCCTGGAATCGAGCCGCCCGCTGGCCTGGCTGTGCGCCCGCCGTTGTCCCTGGGCGCGCGTGCAGCGTGGCGATATCTGGCAGGCCGACTGGTCGGCTTTTAAACTGATCTACCTCTTTCAGCGACCGGAAACCATGCCCAGAGCCTACGAAAAGGCCAAAACCGAGCTTCAGGCCGGAGCCTGGCTGGTCAGTCTGGAATTTGAGGTGCCGGGCGAGCGGCCCTCGGCCACGCTGGAAGGCGCGGCGGGCAAGCGGGTGTGGGTGTACCGGCTGGGTGTCTGAGGCCCCGGGGGAACTTGCCAGGGCCGCCGCCGAGGTGATGGCTGCAGCCGCCGCGCGACTCAGAGCGAGAAGATCTTGCCCGGATTCATGATGTTTTTCGGATCCAGCGCAAGCTTGATGCTGCGCATCATGTCCACGGCGCCGGCGCCTGCCTCATCGAGAAGGAAGCCCATCTTGTGGATGCCCACGCCATGCTCGCCCGTGCAGGTTCCGCCCAGGGCCAGCGCGCGGTGTACCAGTGCGTGGTTCAGTTCCTCGGCCTTGGCGTACTCGTGCGGCCTGGCCGGGTCGATGAGGTAACCGAAATGGAAATTGCCGTCGCCGACGTGGCCCACCAGGAAGTAGGGCAGGCCACTTGCGTCGGCCTCGGTCACGGAATCGAGCAGGCAGTCGGCCAGACGGCTGATGGGCACGCAGGTGTCGGTGCTGATGGCGCGGCAGCCCGGCTTGCTCTGGATAGCCGCGAAGTAGGCGTTGTGCCGCGCGGTCCAGAGCCGGGTGCGCTCTTCGGGCGTCACGGCCCATTCGAAGGCCTTGCCGCCGTGTTCGCCCGCGATCTCCTGCACGGCCTCGGCCTGCTCCTTCACCCCCGCAGGTGAACCGTGGAACTCCATCAGCAGCATGGGCTCCTCGCGCAGGCTGAGCCGGGAATGCGTGTTGACCATGCGCACCGTGTTCGCGTCGATCAGCTCCACACGGGCAATCGGGATGCCCATCTGGATGATCTGGATGGTGGTGCGCACCGCTGCCTCGATGCTGGGAAAAGAGCAGATCGCGGCCGAAATGGCCTCCGGCAGGGGGTAGAGCCTGAGTGTGATCTCCGTCATCACGCCGAGCGTGCCCTCGCTGCCCACAAAGAGGCGCGTCAGGTCGTAGCCCGCCGAGGACTTCTTGGCGCGCGTGCCGGTACGGATGACCTCGCCGCTGGCGGTGACCACCTCCAGGCCCAGCACGTTCTCGCGCATGGTGCCGTAGCGCACGGCATTGGTTCCGCTGGCGCGTGTGGCGCTCATGCCGCCCAGGCTCGCGTCTGCGCCCGGGTCGATGGGGAAGAACAGGCCCGTGCTCTTGATCTCCTCGTTGAGCTGCTTGCGCGTGACGCCGGGCTGCACCGTCACGGTAAGGTCCTCCGGGGTCACGGCCAGCACGCGGTTCATGCGGCTCACGTCCACGCTGATGCCGCCCTGCACGGCCAGCAGGTGGCCTTCGAGCGAGGAGCCAACACCGAAGGGGATCACCGGTGTGTTGTGGTCGCTGGCCAGCTTCACGGTATCGGCCACGTCCTGCGTGCTTTCGGCGAACACCACCGCCGAGGGCGGCGGCACGTTGGTGAAGGCCGATTCGTCGCGGCCATGCTGCTCGCGCACCGCCAGTGCGGTGGAGCAGCGCTCGCCGAAGCGGGCCTTGAGCGCGCCGATCAGCGCCGCCGGCACCTCGCGCTGGTGGACTTCTGGCAGCAGATGGGCGGCGGGGGCGGGTGCGTTCATGGTGTCTCCGGTGGGCGGCCCCACCGGGCGCGGCGGGGCTGGGGAATAATCGTAGCTTCTGTCCGGCACGACAAATCCATCAAGTCGTGCCGCACGCCTATTTTCATCCAAGGTTGCCATCATGGGAAATCGCCTGACACAGATCGCCACCCGCACCGGGGACCAGGGCACCACCGGACTGGGGGACAACCAGCGGGTATCCAAGAACAGCCTGCGCGTGCACACTATGGGCGAGGTGGACGAGCTGAACTCCCATATCGGCCTGCTGCTGTGCGAGGACATGCCCGCCGACGTGCGCAACCTGCTGGTAGAGATACAGCACCAGCTCTTCAACCTCGGCGGCGAGCTGTCCATTCCGGGCTATGAGCTGCTCAAGCCCGAGGCCGTGCTCGCCCTGGACCAGGCCCTGGCCATCTACAACGAGCAGCTGCCCCGTCTGCAGGAGTTCATCCTGCCGGCCGGCTCGCGCGCCGCAGCTCTGGCCCATGTGTGCCGTACAGTCGCTCGCCGCGCCGAGCGCGCCCTGGTGGCCCTGGGCAACGAGGAAGCCATCAAGGACGCGCCGCGCCAGTACATCAACCGCCTCTCGGACCTGATGTTCGTGCTGGCGCGCGTGCTCAACCGCATGAACGGCGGCGACGATGTCTACTGGAAGAGCGAGCGCCTCCAGCGAGGCTGAGCGCCTCGGCCTCGCGCTGGCGCTGCTGCTCGCTGCGATGCCCGCGCTGGCCGACACGGCGCGCTACCGCTGCGAGGCCGTCTACCTGCCCGCGCGCAGCACCTGGGTGCGCAGCGTGGAGATCGACCACGACGAGCGTCGCATCCGCACCCTGCGCATCGACGGCGTTTCGGTGTACAGCTTTGCTATCAACGGCACCGGGATTCGCACCGCTCTGGACAACGAGCGCATCGTGTTCGACAGCGCCAGCGCGCAATGGCAAAGTGATTTCAGGGGGCTGGCGCAGGGGCAGGGGCGTTGCACGCGGGATGCCTACCCGTAGATGAGCGCCCGGCAATCGCGCAATCCCTCGTGCTGGTTTGTCAGCGAGAGCCAGTCAGTCGGCCAGACGAAACAGCATGCCAGTCTGGCCGCATTTCATCATCAGAGAATTGAAAACCGCTGTTGTCGTATGCCAGCACATGCTCGCGATGTCGGCAAAGAATGCTCCTTTCGTATCGCCCCCCCTGGCACTGCTGCGCAAGACAAAGCTGCCCACGCGCCGCCCCGCAAATACCTCGTCCATCAAGAGCTCCAGCCGCGTCCGGTTGTCGTCATTGATGCTGACCAGAATCACGCCATCGGCCGTGAGCAGCTCGCGCGCCAGCGTAAGGCGCTGGTACAGAGACTCCAGCCACTGGCTGTGGCGCCAGCGGTCGTTGGCGCCCACGTAGTGGTCGTTGTAGACCCAGTCTTTGTTGCCGGTGTTGTAGGGTCGGTCGATGTAGATCACGCGTACCTTGCCGGCATGCGTGCTGCGCAGCCGGCGCAAGCTGTCGAAGTTGTCGCCTTGGATGATGAGGTTGCCGTGTTCGGTGCAGCCCGCAGGCGTGTGGCTCTACTCGGGGACAAGGCGGGGCCGCACGACGTTGGTGTTCAGCGCCTGGACGTGTTCGATGGCGTCGCGTTCCCAATAAAGGCCGAGCTTCTGGCGCGTCAGGTGTTGGGCCAGTAGGCGCCGTAGTTTGGGCGCGGACAGATGGTCCAGGTTCTGCAGCAAGGTGCTGCGGTCGCTGGGAGGGGAGGATATATCGGGGATGTTAACGAGTCGTGGTGCGCTGTCAGGTCCGGGTCAGGCCATTCGGGCCAGTGCCGCGCAGGCGGCGGCCAAAGGTAGGGCCGTGATGTCCGCAGCAAGCGGAATAGCTTCGTGGCCCGGGTAGATGACCAGCTTGCGCAGCGGCTTCAAATCCTCGCAGGCGATGTGAAAGCCGCGCTCCAGCTTGGGCGCAAGGCTGCGCTTGATCTCGATTGCCCAGAGCGTGCCATCAGGCCAGTGCAGCAGCAGGTCGATCTCGGCCCCTGCGCTGGTACGGTAGAAAAAGCCTTGAGCGTTCGGGGCGGCATGGGCCAGCAGGTTTTCGATGACAAAACCTTCCCAGCTGGCGCCGACGACCATGTGGGACAGTAGGCCGTCTATATTCTCGATGTCCAGCAGCGCATGCACCACACCGCTATCACGCACATAGACCTTGGACGACTTGACCAGGCGTTTGCCGGCGTTACTGTGCCAGGGGGGCAGGCGGCGCACCAGCAACAGGGCGCACAGCAGATCGAGGTAGGCGTGGGCGGTCTTAGCGTCTACGCCGAGGTTGCGCGCCAGTTGCGCCACATTGAGCAGGCTGCCTTGTGCGTGCGCCAGCATGGTCCAGAAGCGGCGCAGCGTGTCGGCAGCGATGCGGGGGGCGAACAGGGGAATGTCGCGTTCCAGATAGGCGCGAATGAAGTTCTGGCGCCAGCGCAGGCTGCGCGCATCGCTGGGAGCCAACATGCTTTCCGGAAAGCCGCCACGCAGCCACAGCTTGTCTTGCTGCTCAGTGCCGGTCTCGCTGAGCAGCAAGGGGCCCAGTTCCAGGTAGGCGATGCGGCCGGCCAGGCTTTCGCCGGATTGCTTGAGCAAATCCAGTGAGGCGGAGCCCAGGAGCAGGTAAAGGCCGCTGCGCTGCTTTTGCCGGCGCGCCTGGTCGATCACCCCGCGCAGCACGGGGAATAACTCGGGCGTGCGGTGCACCTCGTCCAGGATGACCAGCTTGTCCAGGTGCCCCGCCAAGTAAAGCTCGGGCTGCGCCAGCTTGGCGCGGTCGCGCTCGGATTCCAGATCGAGGTAGACGCTGGGGCGGAAGCGGGCCGCCTCCAGCGCCAGAGTGGTCTTGCCGACCTGGCGCGGCCCCAGCAGCGCCACAGCGGGGTTGTGCTGCAGCTCGTCCAGCAGGAGGGCGTGGATATGGCGCTCAAACATCGTTGCAATTATGGAACCTCACTCCATGAATTGCAAGGATAAATTTTGCTCAGCCTTTGCGGTTGAGCAGCGCGTAAAGCACGATGGCACCAAAGGTTGCCGTGCCGATGCCGCCCAGCGCGAACTCGCCAAACTTCAGCGTGAAGTCGCCCGTACCTAGCACCAGCGTGACGGCGGCGACGATGAGGTTCTTGTTCTGGCTGAAGTCCACCTTGTTGTCCACCCAGATCTTGGCGCCTGCAATGGCAATGAGGCCGAAGACCACAATGGACACGCCGCCCATGACCGGCAGCGGAATGGCCTGGATCACGGCGCCAAATTTGGGGCTGAAGCCCAGAAGCACGGCGATGACGGCGGCCACGACGAAGATGGCCGTGGAGTAGATCTTGGTGGCGGCCATCACCCCGATGTTCTCGGCATAGGTGGTCACGCCCGTGCCGCCGGCCGAGCCGCTGACCATGGTGGCAACGCCGTCGCCGATGAAGGCCTTGCCCATGTAGGCGTCTAGGTTCTTGCCGGTCATGGCGGTCACCGCCTTGATGTGGCCCAGGTTCTCGGCCACGAGGATGATGGCCACCGGGGCGATCAGCAGCATGGCGTTGGCCTCAAACACGGGCGCGGTGAAGTTGGGCAGGCCGAACCAGGCGGCGCTCATCACACCCGACAGATCCATGGGCTTGCCCAAGCCCAGGCCGTTGGTAAGGATCGCGTAAATCACGGTGGCCACGAAAAGGCCCACAAGGATCAGCAGGCGTTGCACCATGCCCTGGGTGAGCACGGCTATCAGGCCCACGCTGACGAAGGTGACGAGCTGCATCCAGCTGTCAAAGTTGCTGGCCGCCATATTCTTGACCGGAATGCCCGCCAGGTTCAGGCCAATCACGGCCACCACGGCGCCCGTCACCACCGGCGGCATGAAGCGCTCGATCCAGCCTGTGCCCACAGCCTGCACGATGAAGCCGATGAGGGTGTAGGCCACGCCGCAGGCAATGATGCCGCCCAGCGCCACGCCAATATTGGCGTTGGGCCCCTTGCCCGCAAAGGCTGTGGCGGCAATCACCACGCCGATGAAGGCAAAGCTCGAGCCCAGGTAGCTGGGCACCTTGCCGCCAGTGATGACAAAAAAAATCAGCGTGCCGATGCCGCTCATGAGGATGGCGATGTTCGGGTCGAAGCCCATGAGGATGGGCGCAAGCACGGTGGCACCGAACATGGCGATCACGTGCTGCACGCCCATCACGGCCGTCTGCGGCCAGGGCAGGCGTTCATCCGGCCCGATCACGCCGCCCTGCTGCAGCACGTCGGCACTTTTCTCTGTCCACTGGAAGAGGCTCATCTTCTTCTCCTTGGGTTACGGTGCCCGCGATGCTAAAGCATCCCCATTACGGGCCTCGCATCGTTGGTGAGAGTCGCGCGACAATCAAGCCGTCGCTCCCCCACATCCCTCACGAAAGCCCAGCGCCATGATCGCCCTCGACCCCGCCGCCCGCGCCAACGTCACGCTCGTCGACCATCCCCTGGTGCAGCACAAGCTGACCCTCATGCGCAAGAAGGAGGCCAGCACCAGCAGCTTCCGCCGCCTGCTGGGTGAGCTGGCCAGCCTCATGGTCTACGAGGTCTGCCGCGATCTGCCCATGCAGGAGGTGCAGATCGACACCCCGCTGGAGACGATGAGCAGCAGGGTCATCGACGGCAAGAAGCTGGTCTTCGCCAGCATCCTGCGTGCGGGCAACGGCATTCTTGATGGCATGCTCTCCGTGGTGCCCGGCGCGCGCGTCGGGCACATTGGCCTGTACCGCGACCCGCATACCCTGCGGGCCGTGGAGTATTACTTCAAGATGCCCAAGGCGATGGAGGAACGCGATGTGATCGTCGTCGATCCCATGCTGGCCACGGGCAACTCGGCTGCGGCAGCGGTGGCGCGGCTCAAGGCTTGCAAGCCGCGCTCCATCAAGTTCCTGTGCCTGCTGGCCTGCCCCGAGGGCATCACGACGATGTACCGACAGCACCCGGACGTGCCTGTCTACACGGCTGCCATCGACCGCGAGCTCAATGATCACGGCTACATCCTGCCCGGCCTGGGCGACGCGGGGGACCGCATCTTTGGCACGCAGTAAGCCGCCGCACCCGATGCCGCATTACTGGCTCATGAAGTCCGAGCCCGACGAGGTCTCGACGAACGGCGCGCCGGTCACCCCGCGCGCCACGGTGCCGTCGACCGGCGTGCGCAACGATGAGGCCCGCAACATCATGCGCGACGCCATGCGACCGCGCGACGGCGTGCCGTTCTACCACTCCAGCCGCGCCCAGCCCGGCATCGCGGGCATCGCCCGTGTGGCCTTGACCGCCTGCCCCGATCCCATCCAGTTCGACCCAAAGTCGCCCTACTTTGACTCGCGACCCGATGCCCCCCGCTGGCTGCTGGTGGACGTGAAGGTCCTGCGCAAGACGCGCCGGCTCACTCTGCCAGAGCGGCGCGCCGAGCCGGCGCTGGCCAGGCTGCGCGTGCTGCAGAAAGGCAACCGCCTTTCCATCGCCCCCGTGTAGCCCCGTGAGTAACGGCCCGTCGTGCAGCGCCTTGATGCGGCGTCTTGATGCGGCGCACGTCGGCCCCACCGCAGTCCCCTGAATCGGCCGAGGATCGTGCATTTTCCACAGGCGTCACGAGGGGAAATCGGTTAACCTGCCCCCCGTCGTGACTTTTCGGGAGCGTGCTCATGACAGGACGAAGGCGTCTTCTGTACCGCAGCAACCAGTGGCTGTCCGCCCTGGCCTGCGGCGCGGTGGACGTCATCGTCGCCGACGAGCCCTTCGCCTCCCGCCTGGCCCAGCAGAAGGTGTGGTGTGCGCTGGCGGATTACCACGAAATGGAGACCGCGCGCCGCCTGCTCGGTGGCCTGTTCCTCAACGGCATGCTGACCTCGCGCGAAGACGTCATCGCCAGCCAGCCCGATCTGATGGAGCGCACCGTGCGCGCCATCCTCCGCACCCTGGCCTGGATCGAGGCCCCAAGCAGGGCGCAGATCGTGGACGCGCTGGCACCGCCCCCGACCCAAGGAGCGCGCGGCCCTGCGCGACGTCCACGCCCTGCGCAAGCACGTCTATTCACCCGACGGGCACTTTTCTGCAGGGCAGATCGATTCCACCGAGCGCTTTCTTTACAGCACCGAGACCGAGATGAAGCAGCGCGGCTTTCGTCTGGGCAGCACGGTGGAAGAGCGCCGGGCGGGACGCACAGGCTGATGTCTCCCGCCGCGTGTCCCCCGCCAGGGCTGCCGAGCCCATGACCCACGGCGATTCGTTCAAGCCCGGGCGCCGCGGCGCACGGATCTGGCAGGTCCTGGGCACCCGCAGCCTCAAGCGCCAGCTGGTTGCGCGCTTTGTTCTGGTCTTCATGCTCGTCACGGTCGTCGGGAGCCTGCTGGTCGTGTTGGCTTACCAGGCGCTGTCCCGTCAGACCGAGCGCCGCGTGGGCGACAATTCACTGCAGAACCTGAAGCAGCGCTTCGAGCGGCAGCAGGATGTCTGGCTGCGCGATGCCGAAGAGGTCAAATCGCAGATCGACTTCATGCGCATCTTCGTGGCCCCCGACCAGGCCGGCAACCTGATGCGCTTGCAGGCGTACTTCGCCTCCATGGAAGGCAAACTGGACCGCTTTTCCTCGGGCGCCCTGCTGGACCCCCGGGGCCGGGTGGTCTTGCGCTATGGTCCCGAAGGGGGTGAGCTGGAGCGGCGACTGCGGGCAGACCCGGCCTTGCCGCGCTGGATGCACAGCGCCGAACGGCGCCGCGTCTACGCCGTGCTTGCGCGGCCGCTGTGGCTAGGGGTTGAGGGGCGCGGGCTGCTGGTGATGCTGCAGCCTGTAGACGACGGCCTCCTGCGCCAGCTGACCGCTGCAGGCGCAGAACTCTATCTCGTGCTCGAGGGGCAGGTGCTGGCCAGCAGCGAGGGCGCCCGCGGCTACAACCGCCTGATTGACGCCGAGCACAGCGGTCACCTGGACAAAGACGCCGGCTTTTTCCTGGAGCAGCGCGTGCTGCCGCTGTTCGGGGCTGGTCCGCGGGATCCGCGGCTGGTGCTGCAGCAGCGCCCGGAGCCGGTGCTGTCCACCCCCGTCGTTCTGCTGGCCAGCTTCCTGCTCATGGCGGCCCTGGCCGGCGTGCTGTGGCTGGTGCTGGGGCGCTGGGTCAGCCGCCTGGCGCAGCGGGTGGCGCGGCTGTCGGACGCAGCGAGTGGCTTTGCCCGTCAGCATGCCCTGGGGCCCGCCGTGGAGCACGAACTGCGCGAGGCGCAGGCCGAGGCGGACGACGAGATCAGCGCGGTGGCCGAGGCCAGCCGTGCGCTGATGAAGAGCGTCGAGCAGTACGATGAAGAGCGCTTCGCCTATTTGCAGACCCTGGACATGCTCGAAGAGGGCGTGGTCGAGCTGGCGGCTGACGGCCGTTACCTGCGCTGCAGCCCGGGCTGGTCGCAGCTGGCTGGCATCGAGGTGTTGCCGGGCGAGCGCATCTTCGACCACGTGCATCTGGACGACATCGACAACCTCGAGCACCAGTTCCAGCAGCTGGTCCAGGCAGACAAGACCGGCCTGAGCGGCCGCCTGCGTCTGCGCCGGCCCGACGCCAAGGAGCTCTGGGTCGAGTACCGCTTCATCAGCAGCACGGGCCTTGGCGGCCAGGTGCGCGGGGTGCTGCGTGACATCACGCAGAGCTACCAGCTCGAGAAGCACGTCACCCACATGGCCCTGCACGACGCGCTCACTGGCCTGCCCAACCGCGTGCTGCTGGAGGACCGCTGCAAGATGGCCTTGCGTAGCGCCGAGCGCAGCGGGATGACGGTGGCGCTGGGTTTTCTGGACCTGGACCATTTCAAGCACGTGAACGACCAGTTCGGGCACAAGATGGGCGATGAACTGCTGACAACCCTCTCGGGTGCCCTGGGCAAGTGCCTGCGCTCGGGGGACACGCTGGCGCGCTGGGGCGGCGACGAGTTCGTGGTGCTGCTGACAGACCTGGGTGGCCATGCGGACGCGGAGGACGCCATCGCCAAGCTCGCCCAGGTCTGCCAGACGCCCATCCGCATCGGCGAGACCGTGTTCAGTGCCACCTTCAGCATGGGCGTGGCCCTCTATCCGGCTGACGCCACCGACGTTGAGAACCTGCTCTCGCAGTCCGACCGTGCCATGTTCGCAGCCAAGCAGCAGGGGCGAAACACCGTGCGCTTCTTCGCCGAGATCGCGCAGCGCGAGGAAGACCGCAAGGCCCTGTACATCCAGAACCGGCTGGCCATCGCCATCCGCGAGGGCCGCATCAAGGCCTGGTTCCAGCCCATCGTCGACGCTCGCACCCACCGGGTGGTCAGCTGCGAGGCACTGGCTCGCTGGCAGGACGAGACCTACGGGTGGGTGTCGCCGGCCACCTTCGTTCCCATGGCGGAAAACCTGGGCCTGATCCGCGAGCTTGGGCAGCAGATCTGGAAGCAGTCCATCGAGAGCCTGCACCGCTGGCGCCAGCGCGGATTGGACATGCGCATCTCGGTCAACGTCTCGCGTCGCCAGCTATTCACGCCGACCTTCACTGCAGACCTGCTGGAAGACCTGGAGCGGCTCGCCATCCCGGTCTCGGTGGTCGACCTGGAGATCACCGAAAGCGTGGCGATGGAGGATGCCGAGCACACGGAAAGGCGTCTGGCCGAGCTCAGTGAGGCAGGTTTCGGCATCGCCATCGACGACTTCGGGACGGGGTTCTCTTCCCTCTCGCAGTTGCACGACATGCCGGCCACCAAGATCAAGATCGACATCTCCTTCGTGCGCCGTGCCCAGACCGAGCAGGGCAGCCAGCTGATCCAGGCCGTGGTGAAGATTGCCTCGGCCTTCGGCCTGCAAACCGTGGCCGAAGGCGTGGAAAGCGCCGAGATTGCAAAGGTATTGACCGGCCAGGGGGTGACCTTGCTGCAGGGCTACCACTTCGGCAAGCCTATGAGCACCGAAGACTTTGAGCGCCACATCGACGCGCCGATTTCTGCGCCACCATGAGCCATCCCCCCTACATCCCCCAGATCCGCCTGTACCAGGACTGGCTGCGCACGCAGCGCGGGCTGGACTTCAGTGCCTATGACGCGCTCTGGCGCTGGTCCGTGACTGATCTGGACGCTTATTGGCAAAGCATCTGGGATTGCTACGGGGTTTACTCGCCGACACCCCACACGGCGGTGCTGGCCGAAAACCGCATGCCCGGCGCGCGCTGGTTTCCCGGGGCGCGCGTGAACTATGCGCAGCAGGTGCTGCGGCATGTGGAGCCCGCGCATGCCGCGGGTTTCCCGGCGATCGTGAGCCATGACGAGGCGAGCCTCGCGCGCGGCGCGCCCGTCGGCGAGCTTTCCTGGCCCGAGCTGCAAAGGCAGGTGGCCTCGCTGGCCCTGCGCCTGCAGGAGCAGGGCGTGGGCGAGGGAGACCGCGTCGTGGCCTACCTGCCCAACATACCCGAGGCCACGGTTGCGTTCCTGGCTGTGGTCAGCATCGGTGCGGTCTGGAGCATCTGCGCGCCCGACATGGGCACGGCGGCCGTGCTCGACCGTTTCCGCCAGATCGAGCCCAAGGTGCTCATTGCCGTCGACGGGGCGCGCTACGGCGGGCGTGACGCCGACCGGCGTGCGGCCGTGGCAGAGCTGTGCGCGGCCCTGCCGAGCCTGCAGGCGCTCATCCGTCTGCCTCGCCTGGGCTTGCCTGAGGTGCTGGTTGGCAGCGGGGTGCAGGTCGTGCCCTGGGCGCAGGCGGTGGCGCGCGACGATGCGCAGACCGCGGCCTTCAAGCCCCTTTCGGTGCCCTTCGACCATCCGCTGTGGGTTGTTTATTCCAGCGGTACCACGGGCCTGCCTAAGCCCATCGTGCACGGCCACGGCGGCATCCTCATCGTTGCGCTGGCCTTCACTCTGCACACCGACATCGGCTGCAGCTATGCGCCCAACACTTTGGGCGAGCGCTTCCACTGGTACAGCTCCACCGGCTGGGTGATGTGGAACTGCCAGGTCAGCGGTCTGCTCACGGGCACCACCATCTGCCTCTTCGACGGCAGCCCGGGCGGCTTGACCGTGGACGCCGCTGGCCACAAGCAGGCGCCAGACTGGACCACCTTGTGGCGCTTCGCCGCCGCCACGCGCACCACGGTCTTCGGTGCCGGCGCCGCCTTCTATGCCAATGTCATGAAGGCCGGCGTTGATCTGGCCCGCTGCGGCGATCTCACGCGCATTCGAGCCCTGGGCTCCACGGGCTCGCCGCTATCCGAGGATGTGCAGCGCTGGACCAGTGTGCAGATGCGACGCGTCAATCCGAGGGCGGGCGGTACGCGCAAGCAGCCCGGTGACATCTGGTGGAGCAATATCTCGGGTGGTACCGATTTTGCGGGTGCCTTCATCGGCGGCCAACGCGAACTGCCCCAGGTGCCCGGCGAGATGCAGTGCCGCGTGCTGGGTTGCGCGGTCGAGGCCTGGAACGAGCAGGGTGAGCCGGTGACCGAGGCTGTTGGAGAACTGGTCTGCACGCAGCCGATCCCCAGCATGCCGATTTACTTCTGGAACGATGCGGGCCAGCAGCGCTACTTGGCCAGCTACTTTGACATGTACCCCGCAGGACTCGGCCGCCGGCCGGGCGGCGGCGATGCGCCGGCCAGTGCCGGCCCGGTCTGGCGCCACGGGGACTGGCTCAAGATCACCTCGCGCGGCAGCTGCATCATCTACGGGCGCAGCGACGCCACCATCAACCGCCATGGCCTGCGCATGGGCACAAGCGAGCTGTACAGCGCGGTGGAGGCGCTGCCCGAAGTGCTGGACGCCATGGTGGTGGACCTGGAGTATCTGGGCCGCGAGAGCTTCATGCCGCTGTTCGTGGTGCTGCGCCCGGGCCAGGTGCTGGATACGGCCATGAAGTCAAGGATCAACGACGCCATCAAGACTGCGCTGTCGCCACGCTTCGTGCCCAACGAGATCCTCCAGGTGGATGAGATCCCGCGCACCCTCAGCGGCAAGAAGCAGGAGCTGCCCATCAAGAAGCTGCTGCTCGGTCAGCCCCCCGAGAAAGTGGTCAACCGCGACGCGATGGCCAACCCGGCTTGCCTGGGCTGGTATGTGGCCTATGCCGGGACCTACGCACAGCGCCAGGGCGCGAATAGTCGCTGATTTTCCTCAGATGTTTCATAGCCGGGCCCGGATGGCCCCCACAATGCGTACGTGATGCTCAACACACCCACGCTGCTGATGGCCAACTTCATGGTGGCCTCGCTGTTTGCCGTCTGCCTAGGGCTGGTGTCGCGCCGTGAGCGCGCTGAAGGCTTGTGGCAGTGGGCTGCTGCCATGGCCAGCCTCGCCGCCTGCATGCTTCTGTTGATGTTCCGTGGTCGCACCACCGACTGGCTGGCGATTGGTGCCCCCGCGCTGCTGCTTTGCGCGACTTTTGCCCAGATGCTCGACAGTGTGGCGCGTTTCCAGCAGCGCCCGGCGCCCGCCTGGATGGTCTGGGGGCCGCTGCCGCTCACGGCGCTCTTCTCCCTGGCCCTGGTGAACGGCCTGCGGCCCGGCCTGCTGCCCACAGGGCTGCTACTGGTGACCCAGCTGCTGCTGGTGCTCGTGTTTCTGCGCCGTGGCTGGCAGGCTGTGCCGGGCTACGGCAAACACTTCCTGGCGATGGGCATGCTGCTGTTTACCCTGAACATGCTGGCGCGCCCGGTCCTGCTCCTGCTTGGTTACGTGAACCCGACCGTGCCTCTGGCATCGGACGCGATCCAGGCCGCTGCCTTTCTGAGCACCATGGCGGGGGTCATCCTGAGCGGTCTGGGCGTGCTCGTCATGGCCAAGGATCGTACCGATGAACACAACCGGGCGCTCGCGCTGATGGACGAACTGACGGGCCTGTACAACCGCCGCCACACGCAGCAGACCCTGGTACGGCAACTCGCCCAGGCCCGCCGCGCCCAGCGGCCTTTGGCGGTGCTGATGCTCGATGTGGACCATTTCAAGCGCGTCAACGACACCTACGGGCATCCCACGGGCGACCAGGTGTTGCGCGAGCTGGCCCTGCGCATCCTTGAGCGCCTGCGTGCCCAGGATTTGGCTGGCCGCTGGGGCGGGGAGGAGTTTCTTGTGGTGCTGCCTGACACCGATGCCCGGGGCGCGCAGGCGCTGGCCGGTCAGCTGATTCTTGCCATCGAAGGCCGGCCCTTTCTTGCCGCCAACGGCAAGCCGCTGCGCCTGACGGCCAGCGTCGGGGTTCACGTCTTGCCAGCCGGCGAGGCCGGCGAGCGCGACGACATGATCAGCGCGGCCGACCGCGCCTTGTACCTGGCCAAGGAGCGCGGGCGTAACCGGGTAGAAGTGCTATGAACGCGCGCGCTCAGCCTGCTGACTCGCGTTGCAGCCAGCCCACCAGGGCGTCGAGCGCCGGGCGCGGGGTGCTGCGATCCGGCAGCACCAGCCAGTAGCTGCGCCCACTGGGCAGAGCGCGGCCACAGGCCTGCACCAGCTCGCCGCGTGCGAGCTCGGGCTCGATCAGCAGACGCGGCACCAGCGCCAGGCCCAGGCCCTGCGCAGCGGCAGCCGCAGTCATGGAGTAAAGCTCGTAGCGGGGGCCCGAAAGGGCGGCCGGCGCTTCCACGCCTGTGGCCTCGAACCACTGGCGCCAGGCCTCGGGCCGCGTGCTCTGTTGCAGCAGGGGCAGGCGTGCCAGCTCGCGCGGCTGCAGCTGCCGGCGTCCGCGCAGCAGGGCCGGGGCGCACACGGGCACGATGATTTCTTCAATGAGCCGCGTGGCCTGCGTCCCGGCCCAGTTGGCCACCTGGTCGGCCGTACCGGAGTAAATGGCCGCGTCGAATCCGGTGTCGGCGAACAGGAAGGGCCGGGTACGAGTTTCGAGATGGATGACCAGCTCCGGGTGCTCACGCGACAGCGCTGGCAGGCGCGGCAACAGCCAGCGCGTCGCAAAGGTCGGCACCGTGGCCAGGGTGATGATGCCGGCCGTGCCCTGGCGTGACATGGCGTCCAGCGTGTCACGCTCCAGGGCCTGCAGACGCGGCGCGATCTGGCGTGCATAGTCCGCGCCCTCAGGCGTCAGTGCCACGCCGTGGCGCGTGCGGCGAAACAGCGCCAGACCCAGAAAGCCTTCGAGGGCCGCGATCTGCCGCGATACGGCGCTCTGGCTCAGCGCGAGCTCCTGGGCAGCGCGGGTGTAGCTCTCGTGCCGGGCTGCGGCATCGAAGCAGGCCAGTGCTTGCAGGGAGGGGATTTTCCGGCGCATGGAGTGCGTGAATCACACAAATAAGCCTGTATTCTGCCCATGAGAGGTAAGCGGACACCCTGAGGTGTGCGCTTTCTGCATATCTGGATGTCATCAATTCGTTTGCTCGCAGGGATGGGCGGCCCTAATATCGCGTCAGATTCACCGGAGCACAACCATGGCCAATGCCGCCTTTCAGTGGAATGACCCTTTCCTGCTGAGCCAGCAGCTCAGCGACGACGAGCGCATGGTGCGCGATGCCGCCGCAGCTTACTGCGAGGATCAGCTGGCCCCGCGCATGCCACAGGCCTTCCGCCAGGAGCAGACCGACCCGGCCATCTTCCGCGAGATGGGCGCGCTCGGCCTGCTCGGCCCGACCATCCCTACACAATACGGCGGCGCGGGCTTGAACTATGTGGCCTACGGCCTGATTGCCCGCGAGGTCGAGCGCGTGGACAGCGGGTACCGCTCCATGATGAGCGTGCAGAGCTCTCTGGTGATGGTGCCCATCAACGAATTTGGCAGCGTAGCGCAGAAGCAGAAGTACCTGCCCCGGCTCGCCACTGGCGAGTGGATCGGCTGCTTCGGCCTGACCGAGCCCGACCATGGCTCCGACCCCAATTCCATGGCCACGCGCGCGCGCAAGACCGCTGGCGGCTACTGCCTCAAGGGCAGCAAGATGTGGATCTCCAACAGCCCGATTGCTGACGTCTTCGTGGTCTGGGCCCGGGAGGTCAGCGAGAGCGGTGCCGTGGGCCCGATCCGCGGCTTTATCCTCGAAAAGGGCATGAAGGGCCTGAGCGCGCCGGCCGTGCACGGCAAGGTAGGCCTGCGCGCTTCCATCACCGGGGAGATCGTGATGGACGACGTTTTCGTGCCCGAGGAAAACGCCTTTCCCGAAGTGCAGGGACTCAAGGGCCCGTTCACCTGCCTCAACTCAGCGCGCTATGGCATCGCCTGGGGCGCCCTGGGTGCAGCCGAGGACTGCTGGTTCCGTGCCCGTCAGTACGTGCTGGACCGCCAGCAGTTCGGACGCCCGCTCGCGGCCAATCAGCTCATCCAGAAGAAGCTGGCCGACATGCAGACCGAGATTGCCCTGGGCCTGCAGGGCTGCCTGCGCCTGGGCCGCATGAAGGATGAAGGTACCGCGGCCGTGGAGATCACCTCGATCCTCAAGCGCAACTCCTGCGGCAAGGCGCTGGACATCGCGCGCATGGCCCGCGATATGATGGGCGGCAATGGCATCTCCGACGAATTCGGCGTCGCGCGCCACCTGGTGAACCTTGAAGTGGTCAATACGTACGAAGGCACGCACGACATCCACGCGCTGATCCTGGGGCGTGCACAGACTGGGATTTCGGCTTTTGCGAATTGAGCCCGCTTTGCCTTGCCTGCGGGTTGGGCGGCTGAGATGGTGTGGGGCCACGGCCTCATAGGCGCTGCGCTAGCCAAATCGACCGCCACCCCCACCCCATCTCAGCTTCGAGGGTGATGAGCGTGGCAGCGACGAAAGCCTCAGTTCTCGCCATGGAGGGGCAAGCCGGGGGCGAATTGGCCAAGCGCAGCGCCTATGAGGCCCCGGCTTGCCCCTCCATGGCAGGCGAAGAAGCACCGATGCAACAAGGATGGTATGAGTAAGAAACCCGCAGCGCTCCCGCACATCAAGGTCCTGGACCTCTCCCGCGTGCTGGCCGGACCATGGTGCACCCAGATCCTGGCCGATCTGGGCGCCGATGTGGTCAAGATCGAGCGCCCGGGCAGCGGCGACGACACGCGCCACTGGGGGCCGCCCTTCCTGAAGGATGCGCAGGGCGATGAAACCGAACACGCGGCCTATTACACCTGCACCAATCGCAACAAGCGCTCAGTCACGGTGGACATTGCCAAGCCCGAGGGGCAGGCCCTGATACGGCAATTGGCCGCGCAGAGCGATGTGCTGGTGGAGAACTTCAAAGTGGGCGGCCTCAAGCGCTACGGCCTGGATTACGAGAGCCTGCGGGCTGTCAACCCGCGTCTCATCTATTGCTCGGTCACCGGCTTTGGTCAGGACGGCCCTTATGCCGAGCGTGCCGGCTATGACCTAATGGTGCAGGCCATGAGCGGCATGATGAGCATTACCGGCCGCGCCGACGATGTGCCCGGCGGCGGCCCGCAGCGCGTGGGCGTGGCGCTTACCGATCTCTTCACCGGGGTGTACGCGGCCACCGCCATCCTCGCTGCGCTGGAGGTGAGGCATCGCTCAGGCCAAGGGCAGCACATCGACATGGCGCTGCTCGACGTGGGCATGGCCATCCTAGCCAACCAGGCGGGCGGCTACCTGAACACGGGTCAGGTGCCCAGGCGCCAGGGCAACAGCCATCCCAGCCTCGTGCCCTATCAGGACTTCCCCACGAAAGACGGCGCCATGCTGCTGGCCATCGGCAATGACGGGCAGTTCGCGCGCTTCTGTGAAGCGGCAAGCCATGCGGCTTTGGCCCAGGATACACGCTATGCCACCAACCCGCAGCGCGTGCAGCACCGCGACACCCTCGTGCCGCTCCTTACGGAGATCACGCGCACCCGCACCACCGCCGAGTGGATCGCCGTGCTAGAGCACAAGGCCGTGCCCTGTGGCCCCATCAACGATATCGCCCAGGCCTTCGCAGACGAGCAGGTACGCGCGCGCGGCCTGGTGGTCGAGCAGGCGAGGTCGGCGCGAGGCCGGGCTGCCGAGGGCGTGCCCTCGATCCGCGGGGTGGCCAGCCCGCTGCGGATGGGCGCCACGCCGCCGGTCTTGCGCCGCGCGCCGCCGGCTCTGGGGGAGCACACAGACGAAGTCCTCGCGGAGCTGGGTCTGGACGCCGCAGCGATCACGTCGCTGCGCAGCAAAGGCATTCTTTAGCGAAAGCCTGCGGCGCCGCCCAGGTGACAGCCGGGGCGGTTGGCGCCTCCCACAATCGCCTGGCATTTGAAGGAGACAGTCATGAGAACTTCACGCCTCAGCCGCCGTCAGCTTATCCAGCGCAGCGCTGCTCTTGTGGCCGCACCGGCCCTGGTGAGTCCCTGGGCCGTGGCCCAGGACAAATACCCCAACCGTCCGATCACGCTCATCGCGCCCTGGCCCACGGGCGGCAGCAGCGATGCCGTGATGCGCGCCTTCGCCGAGAGCGCGGGCCGTGCCATCGGGGGCACCGTCATCGTCGACAACAAGCCGGGTGCGGGCGGCACCCTGGGCGCAGCGGCCATGGTCAACGCCCGGCCCGACGGTTACTTGCTAACGCAGCTGCCGCTGGGCATCTACCGCCTGCCGCACATGCAGAAGATGTCGTTCGATCCGGTCCGCGACATCACCCATATCGTCTGCCTAACCGGCTACACCTTCGGACTGGCGGCCCGCCCGGATGCGCCCTACAAGACCCTGCAGGAGATGGTGGCCTTTGCCCGTGCCAACCCGGGCAAGGTGAACTACGGCCATACGGGCGTCGGCACCACGCCCCACCTGGCCATTGAGGAGTTCGCCACCAAGGCTGGCATCGTGCTGCAGGACATTCCGTACAAGGGCTCGGCAGAGATCCTGCAGGCCATCCTGGGCGGGCACATTCCGGTCATGAGCGGCACCACGGAGTTCGCGCCGTACGTGCGCGCCGGCACCCTGCGACTGCTGGCCACGCTGGGCAGCCAGCGCAACAAGGCCTTTCCGGATGTGCCCACCGTCAAGGAACGCGGCTGGGACACGGTGAGCGAGTCGCCGTTTGGCATCGGCGGGCCCAGGAATATGGACCCAGCGCTGGTCAGGCTTATCCACGACGCTTTCCGCCGTACCCTCGAAGACCCCAGGGTCCAGGAGACGCTGGACAAGTTCTACATGCCCACGATCTACATGGGCACCGCCGAGTACACCGCCTACGCCGAGCGCACCTTTGCGGCCGAGAAGGCCACCATCGATCGTCTGAAGGCGGCCGGCAAGATCTGAGCGCCTGCCGCTGCCACGGTGAATCGCGCGCCGTTCAGGACGGCCTGCGGTTCACCAGCACAATGCCAGTGGCCACCAGCGCCAGCGCCGCCAGCAGGCCTGGTGTGATCGGCTCCCGCAGCCACAGCGCGCCAAACAGCAGCGCGAAAAGCGGGGTGAGAAACGCGAAGGCTGAAACCTTCGTGGCAGGATAGCGCCCCAGCATCCACATCCAGACCAGATAACTGGCGAATGCGCCCACCACCGTCTGCAGCAGCAGCGAGGTGGCCGCAAATGCACTGAACTGCGAGCTCCAGTGTTCGCCCAGGGCGAGCGACAGCGGGGGCAGCACAAGGGCACTGACCGCGACCTGATAGAACAGCAGCTTCTCGGCCGAGGCGCGCGCCAAGGCGCTGGCGCGGATGGTCACGGTGGTCAGACCCCAGGCCAGGCCGCCGACCAGCGCCAGCAGGTCGCCTCGCAACTGGCCATCGGCCATGGGCACGAGAAAGCTCTCGCGCAGCGCGAACGCCAGGGCCACAAAGGCCAGGAGCAGGCCAGCCCATTGCAATGCGCCCAGGCGTTCGGCGCGCACCCAAAGCGGCAGCAGCAGGGCCACCCAGAAGGGTGATGTATAGAGAAAGACCGTCAGCCGCGAAGCCGTGGTGTATTGCAACCCGATGTAAAGGCAGGAAAACTCGGTCGCGAACAGCGCGCCGGCCAGTAGCCCTGGCGCCAGCGTGCCGTCACGCGCGAACAGCGACACGCCACGCCAGCGACACCACAGGAGCAGCAGCACCGTGGCGCCCATAAAGCGCAGCGCCGCCTGGAAAATGGGGGCCAGCTCCGGCAGCGTGGCCTTGACCAGCACCTGCTGAAAGCCCCAGAACATACAGCAGGCCAGCAAAGTACCGGCGGCTACACCGTCGAGGTAATCCTTCCGGGTCGCGCGTGTCATTTCAGCCAGACCTTGCGCAGGATTCGTGCATGCGGTGTGTCAATCGGGCAATGCCGAGGAGCCGGCTTTGTCGGGCCACTGGCGTTGCTCCCCTGCAAGGGAGGTGGCGCAGCAACATGAAACGCGCGCAGCCTGGGGGTGTGCAAGATCAAAGGGGGTGTTCGGCATAGAACTTGCCGCCGTGAAAGAGCAGGGGCGAGGCTTCGGGGCGATGCGTGCAGCGCTCGACCTCGCCGACGAAGATGACGTGGTCGCCCTCGTTGTAGCGGCTGCGGTTGAAGCACTCGAAGGTGGCTGCGGCACCGGCGAGCAGCGGCGCGCCCGCCACGCCCCCGCTGTGGACCACGCCAGCCCAGCGATCCAGATCCTTGCTGGCGAAGCGCTGCGCCAGTTCCTGCTGGTCTGCCGCAAGCACATTGATGGCGTAATGCGAGCCGGCGCTCAACGCAGCCATCGATGCCGCAGCCCGCGCCAGGCTCCAGAGCACAAGCGGCGGGCTCAGCGAGACCGAGTTGAAGGAGTTGGCCGTCAGGCCCACAAGCTTGCCGTTGGCCGCGCGCGCGGTCACGATGGTCACGCCTGTGGCAAACATGCCCAGCGCGGCTCGGAACTCGGGGGTGGTGAAGCTCGGGGGACGGGCCCGCACGCCCGCAGAAAAGACAGACATGCTGGCAATTTACCTGAAATCCCCGCGCCTTCCGCGCCTGCCGCCTGCGCCCGCGCCAGCAAGCGCGACCTAAAATGCCTGCATGCGTTTGCGCAAAATGATTCCTGCAGCTCTGGCCTGGTGTTTGTGGGCCCCTGGCGCCTACGCGCAGGACCGAACCTGTGCCGAGTTCTATGCCCGGCTCCCTAACGTCAGCTGGGCCCTGTGCCAGGGCGTGCAGTTGCAGGCGAGCGAGGGCCGCAGTGTCAGGGGGCGCACGATCTATGTGCGCGACGTGCAGCCGGAGAGCCCGCCCAGGCTCAGGGTCCTGGTGGTGGGCGGCATCCACGGCGACGAACTGTCGTCGGCTTCGGTGGCCCTGCACTGGATCCGGCTGGCCCAGGGCAGCCAAGAGCCCATCCACTGGCGCTTCATCCCGGCGCTCAACCCGGATGGTCTGTTCGACAAGCCGGCCCGTCGGGTCAACGCGAATGGCGTGGACCTTAATCGGAACTTCCCAACGCCCAACTGGGAGCGCGACGCGGCCTACTACTGGGAGGTGCGTACCCGCAAGGACCCCCGCCGCTGGCCGGGGCGACGCCCGCTCAGCGAACCCGAAAGCGTCTACCTGCACGATGAGATGCAGCGCTTCAAGCCCAATCTGATCGTGAGCATCCACGCCCCCTACGGGGTGCTGGACTTTGACGGCCCGACCGAGCCGCCGCGGCGCCTGGGCCGGCTGTATCTGGACCAGGTGGGCATCTTTCCCGGATCCCTGGGCAACTACGGGGGCGTCCACAAGGGCATGCCGGTCGTGACCATCGAACTGCCCAGCGCCTTGCTTACGCCCCGAAACGTCGAAATCCAGCGCATGTGGGATGACCTGCGCGACTGGATGGGTGTAACGCTCGCGGGTGCCGCAGGCGCCAGCGTGGCGATCCAGCGCTGACGGAGCGCGTCGCGCCACCGCGCGAGGTCGTCAGCGCACCAGCAGCACCGGCACGTCGCACTTGGCCAGCACCTGCGTGGCGACTGAGCCCATGACGAGATTGCCGAGCGCACCGTGGCCGTGCGAGCCCATGATGAGCATGTCGAACTTGCCAGATTCGGCGGCCTTAGCGATCGTTTCGCCAGCGTGGCCCACCTTCCACTGGCTTTTGGCGTCAATGCCATGGCGGGCGAGGAACTTGGATACGGGGCTCAGCACTTTCTCGGACTCTTCGGCGTAGTAATTCTCAACCACTTCCTTGCCCAAGGCCGAGCGCGCGCGGGGGGGCAGGCTGGGCTGGACCGTGAAGATGGTGTAACTGTGATCGCTGCCAAAAAGAGTGTCGTGCGCAGCCAGATAAGCCAGCATCTTCTTGGTGAACTCGCTGCCGTCGACAGCCAGAAGAATCTTCACGTAATGCTCCTTGAGTTGTGATGCTCGATAGTGTATGCGCCCGACCCCGGCCAGCATTGACCAAAGTCAAAAATCCCGCCAGAGGGATCCCTTTGTTGCGGGATCGGCGCGAGGACGCTGCGCAGCCATACATGTGCTCTGCTGTGCTGCAGGCGTCGACGCCATAGTACGTTCACATGCTCGGCGGGTGAAACGAAGGCCAGCACGCGCCAAGCTGCTCAACCTTGTCGGCCCCGCCACCGTCCTCCATCGGCATGGAAGCCTGCCCGGGCGCGCACCACTGGTTCCGCCTGTTCCAAGCCCACGGCCACACGGTGCGCATGATCGTCCCCAAGTTCGTCGTGCCCTACCGCCCTGGGGCAAGCGCGGCAAGAGCGATCCCGTCGATGCCGCCGCCATCTGCGAGGCGGTACAACAGCCCAACATGCGCTTTGTAACCGTCAAAAGCCTTGAGCTGCAAGGCTGGCTTTGCCTGCACCGGGTGCGCCAGGGCTTCATCGAACAGCGCACGGCCTGCATCAATCGCATCCGTGGCCTGCTCTCGGAGTTCGGCATCGTGCTTGCACTCAAGGCGGCCATCGTTCGCCGCGAAGCGCTGCAGCACCTAGAGAATCTGCCCGGCTGTGCTGGGCGATGCTGCATCGCGACGAAAGCTTTGCGATGCCCGCGTGAACACGGCACGCCACCATCAATCTCAAATACCGGGAGTGAACTTCGACTGATCTCTTGCGCCGCGTGGCGGCTGGCAGTGATGGAGCGAGGTTGGACCTGCACGGGGTGTGCCTGTTTGACTCAAGGAGGCGGCCTGCGCCTTCCTGGGCTAACGAATGAGGCCCCGCGTGCGTCTTTCATCAGGGTCCGCAGCAAACGTCCTGCAAGGACGACCGTTTGTAGCTTCGCCAGTCCACACCTTGTGCTCCTGCCAAGTCCGCAACCGCCAAGCTGTGTGCACCTGATCTGTCTTGCAGTCCATGATCACTCGTTGCGCGAGTCGTCATGGGATGGTTTTGCTTGAATTGTGGGGAAGCCCTTGCGAATGCAGGAAAACAGTGCCAGTGAACACACTAGTACTTGCCTACTCCCAGCACTTTTCCCGCTGGGAGATTGACTACGAACAGCTTGGGCCAAATGGATGATCCGATCGTCCACCCCAGTTTGGAGCGCCTGTGCCGCGCAGCACGGGCCGCGAGAGACTGGCGCGAATCCCTGAGCGCGACCTGCAGCCTCGCTGCCACCTTGCTCGCTGACACGGTGGCGACGCTGCTGCTGGCGCTGGACCGGCTGATGGACACCTGGGCTGTCGCGCATCTGCTGGCCGGCTGGGTTCTCGCGCTGCGCGGCCGACCGCTACCGCGTATCAGCCTCGGGGCCGCTTGGATCGCCTGAGCCGCCGGATCTGGAACGAATGAACGGGCTGCGGTCGACCCCGCTTGCCAACGTTTGCCAAAAAGCCACTGGAAGCGGTAGCTTTTTCTCTTGGCGCGATGCGCTCAAGCACAATAAACTAGCGTCGAACCCGTAATGGCGCGATCGCCCGACATCCTGAGAGTCCCCACCGAGTGTCTTCACCCTTCAATCGCAGCCTGTTTACACAGATGCCGCCCAGCATCGTCATCACCGAACCCGTCCCGCGGTGGAAGGCGATGGCGCAACTTACCCTGAAGTTTGCTGCCCTGCTCTTGCTGGGGGCCGTGAGTTTCTACGCTGGTATGCGTTACGAACGCCAGGCGCCACTCGTTTCCAAGATGCAGCGGACGGTCCCGGCTGATGTATCGGCGTCCGGCCCTGGTGGCGCTACCGTTGCGGCCAGACCTGCGCCTGCCGTGGCCGCTGCAACGGGGGCCCCGGCCCGAGCCGAGTCGACCGCCCCGCTGGTAATCGAGGGCTTGCAGATCCAGTCGCTCAAGCTGACGCCCGATCCCGCAGGCGCAGGCCAATTCCGCTACGAGTTTGAGGTGCTCAACGAAGGTCGTCTGTACGAGGGAAGCTTTGACTTCCTCGTGCTTGGCCAGCAGGACGGTCGTCCCCAGCAATGGAGTTTCCCCGCAGAGGCCCAGCGCGGTAGTGGCGCCTACCGGCTGCGCGTTGCGCGCTACCTCAAGATGGAAGGCCGTCTGCAGCTGCCCTCCGGCCTGCAAGCCCAGACCGTCGTCCTCCATCTTCGCGAGAGCACGGGGCTGCGCGCCAGCAGGTCACAGCCGCTTGCCAGCGCCGATACGCAGGCCGCCGGCACTGCCTTGCGCCCCTAGCTCGTCTCGCCGCGAGCGGGAAAGAAAAAAGGGGGCACAGCGCGCCCCCCTTTTTTTGTCAGGCCGATGATCAGGCGGCCATGAGCAGCTTCTCGATGCGCTCGCGCGTGTCCCGCAGCGCCTCGGGCAGGCGGGCGTCTAGCTGCTCGAAGAGCTTGTCATGCAGCTTGAGCTCCTCCAGCCACCGCAGCTTTTCGATGCTCGTCACGGACCTGAATTGTTCCGGCGTGAAGTCCAGTCCCTTCCAGTTGAATTCTTCGTAGCTCGGCGACAGGCCGTAGAAGTGTTCCTGGCCCTTGGCCTCGTCCTCGATGCGGTCAATCATCCACTTGAGCACGCGCATGTTTTCACCGTAGCCGGGCCAGACGAACTTGCCGTCCTCGCCCTTGCGGAACCAGTTGGTCGTGAAGATGGCTGGCAGGCGTCCGCCCTGGGCTGCCACCTTCTCTCCCAGATTGAGCCAGTGCGCGAAATAGTCGCCCATGTGGTAGCCGGTGAAGGGCAGCATGGCAAACGGGTCGCGGCGCACCACGCCCTGCTGACCGATGATGGCAGCGGTGGTCTCCGAGCCCATGGTGGCGGCCATGTAAACGCCTTCCACCCAGTTGCGGGCCTCGGTGACCAGCGGAACGGTGTTGGAGCGACGGCCTCCAAAGATGAAGGCGTCGATCGCCACGCCCTTGGGGTTGTCCCACTCTGGGTCCACCGCAGGGTTGTTGGTGGCAGCCACGGTGAAGCGAGAGTTCGGATGCGCAGCCTTGGCACCTGTTTCCCTGGCAATCTGCGGCGTCCAGTCCTTGCCCTGCCAGTCGATGGCGTGTGCTGGCGGCTCGCCGTCCATTCCTTCCCACCACACGTCGCCGTCATCGGTCAGCGCCACATTGGTGTAGATCACGTCGCTCTTGAGCGACTCCATGCAGTTCGGGTTGGTTTTGTAGTTGGTTCCGGGGGCGACACCGAAGTAGCCAGCCTCGGGGTTGATGGCGTGCATGCGACCATCCTTGCCCGGCTTGATCCAGGCGATGTCATCGCCGATAGTCGTGACTCTCCAGCCCTCGAAGCCGGTGGGCGGGACCAGCATGGCGAAGTTGGTCTTGCCGCAGGCGCTGGGGAAAGCGGCGGCCACATGGTATTTCTTGCCCTGGGGGTTGGTCACGCCCAGGATCAGCATGTGCTCGGCCAGCCAGCCCTGGTCGCGGCCCATACTAGAGGCGATGCGCAGCGCAAAGCACTTCTTGCCCAGCAGCGCGTTGCCGCCATAGCCCGAGCCATAGGACCAGATCTCGCGGGTCTCGGGGTAATGCACGATGTACTTGGTCTGGTTGCAGGGCCAGCTGCTGTCCTTCTGGCCGTGCTCAAGCGGCGCGCCTACCGTGTGCATGGCGGGGACATAGTCGCCCTCGGTGCCCAGCACGTCATAGACGGCCTTGCCCATACGGGTCATCAGCTTCATGTTAACGGCCACGTAGGGGCTGTCGGAGAGTTCCACCCCGATGTGCGCGATGTCACTGCCCAGCGGGCCCATCGAAAAGGGCACCACGTACATGGTGCGGCCCTTCATGCAGCCGTTGAAGAGGGCGGGCGTGCCGTCAACCTTGCCGTACTGCATCAGCGCGCGCATCTCAGTCGGGTCGATCCAGTTGTTGGTCGGGCCTGCGTCTTCCTTGCGGGCCGAGCAGATGAAGGTGCGGTCTTCCACTCGGGCCACGTCGCTGGCGTCGGAGCGGCACAGAAAGCTGTTCGGGCGCTTGGCCGCGTTGAGCCTTGTAAAGGTGCCAGCCTTAACAAGCAGATCGCAAAGGCGCTGGTACTCCGCCTCGCTGCCGTCGCACCAGTAAATGGCGTGCGGCTTGCACAGTGCGGCCATGTCCGCCACCCAGGCCAACAAACGAGCGTGCTTGACGAAGCCCGGGGCATTGAGGTTGATCCCTTGCATCACGGGAGAATTCATGTCTAAGGCTCCTGGTCGTTTCGATCTTTTCGAAGCCGGGCGGGGGCACGGCCCCCGGCAATCCGGCTTGGAGAAGAATCCCGTTACGGGGCATGGCAGGGCGATGCGGCCGAGCGGGTGCGAGCCATTGTAGGGACTCGGCCCTTGGGTACCGTTGTGTTACAGGCGAAATCTATGCAAACCCTGCATGATGTTATGCCAGCGCTGAGCCCTCGCGCCTAGGCCCCGTCAGCTGGCCGCGAAGCGGGTGCGACGACTGACAGAAAAGGCTGAGAAAAAACAAAAGCCCGCCGGGCAAGAGGCGGGCAAGAAGCCGGAGCGACAAGTAGATCCGCGCGCGGCAAGCGGGCTGCGTCGCAGCGCAAAGCCCGTGCAGCCGCGCGCGCCGCGGGCGCACTCAGGCCATGAAGGTGGCGATGAAAGCGAGCAAGAAAATCAGCAGGGCGCCCAGTGCAGGAATAACGACCGGCGCAGTACGAACGATGTTCTCGATGGGATCGGCGGACTGCTCATTCGGGTTTTGGGACATAACGGTTCCTGTCGGTATCAAAGAAGCTGCTTATGACGATTCTACATGTCGCCCGGGACGTCACGGCCCTGGTCCAGGATGCATCCAAGCCGCACCCAAGAGCGATGCCAGTGCCCACTGACATTGCTGGAGCCTGTTGCGGTCCATGCCATGTCAACCGAAGACGATGGCCGAACGCTATAGATACATGGCGAATGCCGGAAAAACCGGCCGGGGCGGCAGGGGCCGCCACCGTGATTTGGACCCGCCGTTGAGGACTCCGCTATGACGAATTTGCGCAAAGACATCATCAAAGTGCCGGAAAAGGGCACTTACAAGTGGCAGCTGTTCAAGCAGTGGACCGATGAGTTCCGAAGCACCCAGGCCGACCATGTCGCCTACATCGCCTTGCACCTCGCTGGCGTGCTGGAGCCCTGCCGCGCCAAGTTTGACAAGCTCATGCAGCACCACCGACAGCAGTTGCGGGACAACTCCGAGATCCAGCGCCATAGCCGAGCGATCGAGCGCCTGCAGAACACCATGTCGGCTGCCGCCATGTCCTACGAGAGCAGCTTCCGCCGTCACTGAACCCCAAGCGCAGCGCCCTGGCCGAGCGCAGGGTCACTTCCCGTCAGCCACCACCCGCAACACATCGGCGCCATAAGCTTCCAGCTTTTTTGCGCCAATGCCATTGATGCCCTGCAAATCAGACAGGCTGCTCGGCTGCCGTTGGGCAATTTCGGCCAGCGTGGCGTCATGAAAGATCAAATAGGCGGGCAGGTTGTGCGCCCGCGCTACCTCGGCGCGCCAGGCCTTGAGGTTGATGTAGTGCACCTGCTCGCCGACGCCCAGTTCCCGTGCAGCGGGCGCCAGGCTTGCCTCGCGGCGCGGGCGCTTCGCGACCGGCGCCGCCACCGATACCCGCAGCTGCACCTTCACCTCGCCCTTGAGCACTGGGCGGGAGCCTTCGGTGAGCCGCAAGGTGTTGAACATACCGCCATCCACAGCCACCGCGCCGATGGCGATCAGCTGGCGTAGAACGGCACGTAACTCGCTCTCACTGACGTCCCTGGCAATACCAAAGGTGCTGAGTTGCTCATGCCCATACTGGGCGACCTTCTCCGTCTGCTTGCCGCGCAGGATGTCCATCAGGTGACCGGCGCCAAAGCTGATGCCGCTGGCCTGATGCACGCGGTAGATGCAGCTGAGCAACTTGCGGGCGAGTTCGCTGCCATCATGCACGGCGGGTGGGTGCAGGCAGTTGTCGCAGTTACCGCAAGGCTGCGACACCTCGCCGAAATAGCCAAGCAGGCGCATCCGTCGGCAGTCAGTGGCCTCGGCCAGCGCCAGCAGTGCATCGAGCTTGCCCCGCATGACGTGTTTGAACTCTTCGGCCGCCGGGCTCTCGTCGATCATGCGGCGCTGGTTCACCACATCCTGAAGACCATAGGCCATCCAGGCGTCGGCGGCCGCGCCATCGCGTCCTGAGCGGCCGGTCTCCTGGTAATAGCCCTCAATGTTCTTGGGCATGTCCAGATGGCCGACAAAGCGCACGTCGGGCTTGTCGATACCCATGCCGAAGGCAATGGTGGCAACCATGACCAGGCCTTCCTCGCGCAGGAAACGGTTTTGATTCTGCTGCCGTAACGCCGGGTCCAGGCCGGCGTGGTACGGCAGGGCGGCGACACCGGCCTCGGCCAGCGACTGCGCCACTTCTTCGACGCGCCGGCGCGACTGGCAATAGACGATGCCTGACTCGCCCGCATGTTCACGCTCGATGAAGCGCAGCAGCTGCCCAAGAGCTTCCTTCTTCTCGACGATGGTGTAGCGGATGTTGGGGCGGTCAAAGCTGCTCACGAACTGCCGGGCGTTTTCCAGCCGCAGGCGTTCAACGATGTCCGCCCGCGTGAGCGCATCGGCGGTGGCAGTCAGGGCGATGCGTGGCACGCCTGCAAAGCGTCCGTGCAACACCGTGAGCGCGCGATACTCGGGACGGAAGTCGTGGCCCCACTGGCTCACGCAATGCGCCTCGTCGATGGCAAACAGCGCCAGCTGGCCCCGCGCGGCCAGCGCGTCGAGCTGGGCCAGGAAGCGCGGCGTGGTGACGCGTTCGGGCGCCGCGTAGAGCAATGTCAGCTCACCACGCAGCAGCCGCTTCTCCACGGCCGCCGCCGCCTCGCTGCCCAGGCTGGAGTTCAGGAATGCGGCCTCCACGCCAGCCTCATGCAGGGCACCGACCTGGTCATGCATGAGAGCGATCAGCGGCGAAACGACGACGGTCACGCCCAGTCCCATGCGCTGGCGGGCGATCGCGGGAATCTGATAGCACAGCGACTTGCCACCACCGGTGGGCATGAGCACCAGTGCATCGCCACCCTCGGTGACGTGCTCGACGATATCCTGCTGCGGGCCACGGAAGGCCTCGTAGCCGAAGACCTGGCGTAGGATGTCCAACGCAGACATGCGACGCGCGTCAGTTCAGCGCAGGGGACACGGCGAAAGGCTCACATCTGCTCCCACGGCAGCCCGTCGTGGCGCCAGCCATTGAGCGTCGAGCGCTTGAACTGGTCGTCCAGATCCCCCTCGAAGCCATGCAGCACGTTGTAAAGCTGCGTGTAGCCAGCCTGCGCGAGGGCGGCGCCTGCGTCCAGCGTGCGCTTGCCGCTGCGGCACAGCAAGACCACTGCGTGACTGCGGTTGCCTCTCGTCTCGCGATCGACGGCCGCCACAAAGCCGGCCGGCTCGGGTGTCAGGTCCGGGTATTCATACCAGGGGATATTGACCACGCCTGGCGGACGACCGACATAGAGGGACTCGATCTCCATGCGCACGTCCAGGAACAGAGCGTCCGGCGTCTGTTGCAGGAAATCCCAGGCCTCCCGCGGCAGCAGATGTTTCATGCCCGCTATTGTCCCGGGTTTTTCATGCGCCCTGACCGCTGGAGGTCGTCTTCCTACAATAGTGGGCATGAAGCCTCTGCAATACACCCGCGCCCAGGCCTTGCCAGGCATTCTGTCCAGCCGCATCGCCATCCTGGACGGCGCGATGGGAACTATGATCCAGCGCTTCAGGCTTGATGAAGCCCAGTACCGCGGGGAGCGGTTCAAGGACTTCCACAAGGATGTGAAGGGCAATAACGAGCTGCTATCGCTCACGCGCCCCGACGTGATCCGCGACATCCACGAGGGCTATCTGGCAGCCGGTGCCGACCTGATCGAGTCCAACACCTTTGGCGCCACCACCGTCGCCCAGGCCGATTACGACATGGCGCATCTGGCGCGCGACATGAATCTGGCTTCCGCCCGGCTCGCCCGGGCGGCCTGCGACAAGTACAGCACGCCCGACCACCCGCGCTTTGTGGCCGGCGCACTCGGTCCCACGCCCAAGACCGCCAGCATCAGCCCCGACGTGAACGACCCCGGGGCACGCAACACCAGCTTCGAGGAGCTGCGCGCCGCCTACTTCGAGCAGGTCGAGGCCCTGATCGAGGGTGGGGCCGACGTGCTGCTGGTCGAGACCATTTTTGACACGCTCAATGCCAAGGCGGCGCTGTACGCCATCGACGAGTACTTTGAGCAATCGGGGCAGTGCCTGCCGCTCATCATCAGCGGTACCGTCACCGATGCTTCAGGTCGCATCCTCAGCGGACAGACCGTCACCGCCTTCTGGCACAGCGTGCGCCATGCGCGCCCGCTGGCCGTGGGCTTGAACTGCGCGCTGGGCGCTGCGCTCATGCGGCCCTACATCCAGGAGCTGGCGCGTGTGGCACCGGACACCTTCATCAGCTGTTACCCGAACGCCGGCCTGCCCAATCCCATGAGCGAGACCGGCTTCGACGAGACGCCTGAAGTCACCAGCCGACTGCTGCGCGAGTTCGCGGCCGAGGGGCTGGTCAACATCGTCGGGGGCTGCTGCGGCACCACGCCCCAGCACATCGCGTCCATCCACGAGGCCGTGGCCCCGCTGCCGGCGCGCGCGCTGCACAGCGCCGGTCCCTTCTACCGCGAAGCGGCCTGACGCCGCGAGCCACCGCATGCGCATCGAGGCCCTGCGCCAGCGCCTGCGCGCCCTTGGGGCCAACCCGCGCCACGAGCATCGGGTGCTGCGCTTGTGGTCGCAAGCCTTGCCGCAGACGCACGGCAAGCGGCCCATCGAGAAGTTTCTGCCCGCAACGCTGCGCCAAGCGCTGCCCGCTATCGAGCGTGACCTTGAAGCGTTGGCCACGAGCCATTCTGAACATCCCGGGGCCGACGGCTCGCTGCGCCGCGTGGTCGCGCTGGCTGATGGCCAGTTGGTCGAAAGCGTGCACCTGCCGCCAGGCCGCACGCTCGCGCTGTGCGTGTCCACCCAAGTGGGTTGCGCTGTCGGCTGCACCTTCTGCATGACCGGCACCACGGGGCTGTTGCGGCAACTCAGCAGCGCCGAAATCGTGGCCCAGGTCGCGCTGGCGCGGGCAAGCCGGCCCGTGGCGCGGGTGGTCTTCATGGGCATGGGCGAGCCGGCGCACAACCTGGACCAGGTGCTGGAGGCCATCGATCTGCTGGGTACCGCAGGCAATATCGGGCACAAGAATCTGGTGTTCTCCACGGTGGGCGACGAACGCGTGTTTGAGGCTCTGCCGCAGGGCCGCGTGAAACCGGCGCTGGCCCTCTCACTGCACAGCACGCGCGCCGAGATGCGCGCGCAATTGTTGCCGCGCGCACCACGCCTCACGCCGGAAGAACTGGTGGCCGCTGGCGAGCGCTATGCGCGTGCCAGCGGCTACCCGATCCAGTACCAGTGGACCCTGCTGGAAGGCGTCAACGACACCGACGAGGAGATCGAGGGGCTGGTACGGCTGCTGCACGGGAAGTACGCCATCCTGAACCTGATCCCGTACAACGCAGTCGAGGGCTTGCCCTACCGCCGTCCGTCTGGGGACGCAGCAGCCGCCATGGCGCGGCGCCTGAATAAGCGCGGCATCCTCACCAAGCTGCGTCAGTCGGCGGGCCAGGACGTGGACGGCGGTTGCGGCCAGCTACGGGCGCGTGCCGCGCGTGACGGAACGCAGCGCGTCATCACGCTACGTTCCGTCGCGCCTTGATCGACGAGCAGCACGGCGATCCGTTTCGCATTCAGTGAGCCCGCCCAGCGGCAGGCTGGCGCGCAGCTTAAAATCCCGGGGTCTTCCAAGGAGCGTTGCAGCTGGTTGCCCTGACCGGTCAGGCTTGGAAGCATCTTCCACTGCAACGACGCTCACCTGTTTGGTCTGTTCCAGGTGAGTCGCATGTCTGAAACCTTCGTTCCTCCCATGAAGTTGTCCGGCCTTGAGCCACTGAGCGTGGGCGTGGGCACGCTCTTCGTCAACATCGGTGAGCGCACCAACGTCACGGGCTCCAAGGCCTTTGCCCGCATGATCCTCAACGGCCAGTTTGAGGAGGCGCTCGCAGTGGCGCGCCAGCAGGTTGAAAACGGCGCGCAGATCATCGACATCAACATGGACGAGGCCATGCTCGACAGCCAGGCCGCCATGGTTCGCTTTCTGAATTTGATCGCTTCCGAGCCCGACATCGCGCGCGTGCCCATCATGATCGATTCATCCAAATGGAGCGTGATCGAGGCCGGTCTGCGCTGCATCCAGGGCAAGGGCATCGTGAACTCCATCTCCATGAAGGAAGGCGTGGACGAGTTCAAGCGCCAGGCGCGGCTGATCAAGCGCTATGGGGCGGCGACTGTGGTGATGGCCTTTGATGAAAAAGGACAGGCCGATACCTATGCCCGCAAGATCGAGATCTGCGAGCGCGCCTACCGCATTCTTGTGGACGAGGTCGACTTCCCGTCCGAAGACATCATCTTCGATCCCAACATCTTCGCTATTGCCACGGGTATCGAGGAGCACAACAACTACGCGGTGGACTTCATCGAGGCCACACGCTGGATCAAGCATCATCTGCCGGGCGCGCGCGTGTCGGGCGGTGTGTCCAACGTGAGCTTCAGCTTCCGCGGCAACGACCCGGTGCGCGAAGCCATCCACACCGTCTTCCTTTACCACGCCATCAAGGCGGGCATGGACATGGGCATCGTGAACGCCGGCATGGTGGGCGTCTATGACGACCTGGAGCCCACCTTGCGCGAGCGTGTGGAGGACGTAGTGCTCAACCGTCGCCCGGACGCGGGCGAGCGCCTGGTCGAGATTGCCGAAACCGCCAAGGGTGCGGCCAAGGACGACAGCAAGAAGAACGAATGGCGGACGGGCACCGTGGAGAAGCGCCTGTCACACGCGCTCGTGCACGGCATCACCGACTTCATCACCGTCGACACCGAAGAGGCCTACCAAGCTGTCCTGGCCCGGGGTGGCCGCCCGCTCCATGTGATCGAAGGTCCGCTGATGGACGCCATGAACATCGTGGGCGACCTCTTCGGCGCGGGCAAGATGTTCCTGCCCCAGGTGGTCAAAAGCGCGCGTGTGATGAAGCAGGCGGTGGCCCATCTCATTCCCTACATCGAGGAGGAAAAACGCCAGCAGGAGGCGGCAGGCCAGGACGTGCGGGCCAAGGGCAAGATCGTTATTGCCACCGTCAAGGGCGACGTGCACGACATCGGCAAGAACATCGTCACCGTCGTGCTTCAATGCAACAACTTCGAGGTCATCAATATGGGCGTCATGGTGCCCTGCCATGAGATCCTGGCCATGGCCAAGGTTGAGGGCGCGGACATCGTGGGCCTCTCTGGCCTCATCACGCCCAGCCTGGAAGAGATGCAGTACGTGGCCGCCGAGATGCAGAAGGACGACCATTTCCGCATCAGAAAGATTCCGCTGCTCATCGGTGGCGCCACCACCAGCCGGGTGCACACGGCGGTCAAGATCGCGCCGCATTACGACGGCCCGGTGGTCTACGTGCCGGATGCGTCGCGAAGCGTGGGCGTGGCCCAGGGTCTGCTCAGCGAGCAGGCGGCGAGCTACATCGCCGAGCTCAACGCAGATTACGAGAAGGTCCGGCAGCAGCACGCGAGCAAGAAGCAGACGCCGCTGTGGCCGCTTGAGAAGGTGCGCGCCAACCGCACGCCCCTGGTCTGGGAGGATTACGCCCCCGTCAAGCCGAAGTTCATCGGCCGCCGGGTGTTCCGTAACTTCGATCTGGCCGAGCTGGCGAAATACATCGATTGGGGCCCTTTCTTCCAGACCTGGGACCTCGCCGGTCCCTTCCCTGCCATCCTCAAGGACGAGGTGGTTGGCGCCGAGGCGCAGCGCGTGTTCTCGGACGGCAAGCGCATGTTGCAGCGCCTGATTGAAGGGCGCTGGCTCACGGCCAATGCCGTGGTCGGCCTGTACCCGGCCAACAGCGTGAATGACGACGATATCGAGCTCTACACCGACGAGAGCCGCCACAACGTCGCCCTGACCTGGTACGGCCTGCGCCAGCAGACCGAAAAGCAGGTGATTGATGGGGTGACACGCCCCAGCCGCTGCCTAGCGGATTTCGTGGCCCCAAGGGAGAGCGGCGTCGCTGACTACGTAGGCGTGTTCGCGGTGACCGCCGGCATCGGCGTGGACAAGAAGGAGAAGTACTTCATGGACGACCATGACGACTACTCCGCCATCATGCTCAAGGCCCTTGCCGATCGCGTCGCCGAGGCGTTTGCCGAGTCCCTGCACCAGCGGGTGCGCACCGATCTCTGGGGGTACACCCCGAACGAGCAGCTAAGCAACGAGGACCTGATCGCCGAGAAGTATCAGGGTATTCGTCCCGCGCCCGGCTACCCGGCCTGCCCGGACCACAGCGTGAAGAAAGAGCTGTTCGCGCTGCTGCAGTGTGAAGAGATTGGCATGGGCCTGACCGAAAGCCTGGCCATGACGCCGGCGGCCAGCGTGAGCGGCTTCTACCTCGCCCACCCGCAGAGCAGTTACTTCAACGTGGGGCGCATCGGCGAAGACCAGCTCCACGACCTGGCGCGACGCCGGGGCATGAGCGAGCGGCAGCTGCAGCGCCTGCTGGCCCCTAATCTTTGACGCCGCTCAGGCGCTGCGCCAGAGCCAGGGCCAGTAGCCCGGTCAGCGCCAGACCCAGCAGCAGAACCAGACCCGAGGTGTAGGCGCCTGCGGGCGTCCACATCAGGCCCAGCAACCAGGGTGTGGACGCGCGACCTACCGCCATGGGCAGGCCCAGCGCACCATTGAGGCTGGCGGCCTGCTCACGGCTCACGTACTCCGCCACCGCCGTGCCCTTGACGATGGTCAGCATGCCATTGCCCATGCCATAGATGGCGACAAACAGCAAAACGGCAGCCCCCTGCAGCGGGCCGGCCAGCGGCGCGAGCAGCAGGACGAGCAGGCCCAGGGGGACCAGGCAAGGAATCAGACGATTCACCTGATGCGGGTTCAGCTGGTGCTCGAAGAAAAACAGCAAGGCTCGCCCGCCCACCTGCAGCAGTCCCACCGCCGCGGGCACGGCAATGACCCAGGCTTCGGGCAGCCCGTAGCCGCGCAGCAGGCTGACCATGTGCGCGGGAAGCGCGGCCGTAACGCCCATGAGCAGCACGATGAACAGCCCCACCAGCAGGTAGGGCGCACTCAGCAGATGCTCGCGAAGCGGTTGGCGCGGCGTGGTCGCGATCCTGGCTGGCGGTGGCGCATCGCGCAGCACCCAGAGGTGGATGGGCACGCACACGAGCAGGTGCAATGCCGCCAGGGGCCACAGCGCATGCCGCCAGCCCAACTGCGCCATCAGCCAGGCGATCACCGGCATGAACACCGTGCTGGCCAGCCCGCCCAGAAACGTGATGGTGATGATGGCGCGGCGGAAGTCGTGCGGATATCGACGGATCACCACCGCGAACGCGGGCGGGTAGAGCGTGCCCGCGAGCCCGGTGCCCAGCAGCAGCCACACGCCGTAGTAGCCCGCCGCTGTCTCCACCACACTGTGCAGCAGCAGACCCAGCGCGACGATCAGGGAGCCTGCAGTCATTACGAGGCGCTCGTGCCCGCGATCGATGAGTCGGCCCACGGGCCAGGCCAGCAGGCCTTCGGCCAGCAGGGCCAGGCTGAATGCCAGCGAGGCGTCGGCCCGGCTGAGGCCCAGATCGCGCTCGACGGGCTCCAGCAGCAGGGCGAACAGGTAGAAAACGCTGCCCCAGCTGATCAGCTGTCCGACGGACAGCCAGCCGATCAAGGTCGCCGCCTTGCGCGAGTGCGTGTGCATGCCGGCGATTATGATTCGCCACGCTTTCTCCGTCTTGACTTGCCGGACCGGGCGTGCCGCGCCCGCCGACGCCCACTTCACACCTTTGCATGAGCCCCGGCCCTCAGACGCTCTCTGCCGCCACGCGCCGCTCGGTGCTGCTGCTTTCTTTCGCGACCTTCTCCAGCATGGCGGTGCAGCGGCTATGCGACGCCATGCTGCCCGAGCTGTCGCAGGTCTTTTCCGTCAGTCTGGCCGAGGCTGCGCAGGTGATCTCGGTCTTCGCGGTGGTCTACGGACTGTGCCAGCTGTTCTACGGCCCTCTCGGTGACCGGCTGGGTAAGTTCCGTATCGTGGCCTGGGCCACGCTGGGCTGCGGCTTGGGCAGTGTGCTGGCGGTCTTTGCCACCAGCCTGGACATGCTGGTGCTCGCGCGCATGCTGGTGGCCCTGGGTGCTGCCGCCATCATTCCGCTGTCGCTGGCCTGGATCGGTGACACCGTGACCTATGAACGGCGGCAGGAAACGCTGGCACGCGTGGGCGTTGGCACGACGCTGGGTATCACGGGAGGGCAGCTACTGGGCGGCGTTTTTACCGACACCCTGGGCTGGCGCTGGGCTTTCGCCTTCATGACGCTGCTGTTCGGGGTGGTGGGTGTGCTGCTGTGGCGCGACGAACGTCGCCAGCGCCGCGAGGTGGCTCATCTGGCTCCGAGCTCGGTATCCGTTGTGCGTCCGGGTTTTTTGCAGCAGGCCCTGATGATCGTGACGTGGCGCTGGTCGCGCATCGTGCTCGCCGTGGCCCTGATTGAAGGCGCTGCCGGCTTTGGTGTGCTGGCCATCTGGGCATCTCACCTGCACCACGAGCTGGATTTGTCGCTTGCAGCCTCGGGTGCCGTCGTGGCGCTGTTCGGCCTGGGCGGTATGGTCTACATGGCGGTGGCGCGCTGGCTCATACCCCGTCTGGGTGAGCAGGGCCTCGCGCGTGCGGGTGTGCTGGTGCTCGGTCTGGCTTCGCTGGTCATCGCCTTTGCCCGGTCCTGGTGGCCCGGTGTGCCGGCCAGTCTGCTTGCGGGCTTTGGCTTCTTCATGTTCCACAACACCATGCAGACCCACGCCACGCAGATGGCGCCAGCAGCGCGCGGTACGGCAGTATCGTTGTTTGCCTGCGCTTTGTTCATGGGGCAGTCCCTGGGCGTGCTGGTGGCAGCGGCCCTGGTCGTGGCCATCGGTTCGACGGCTGTCATCGCTGGCGGCAGTGCAGTGCTGGTGGGCGTAGGACTCTATTTTTCGGCGGCGCTGCGTCGCCGGCAGGCGCTCATGCAGGGCGGGTAGGCCGGTATTGCAGCGCCTCCGCCACGTGAGGCAGCTGCACGCGAGCTTCACCGGCCAGGTCCGCGATGGTGCGCGCGACCTTGAGCGTGCGATGCAGGCCGCGCGCTGACCAGCCCAGGCGCGCGGCTGCGGCGTCCAGAAAGCGCAGGGCGGCCTCTTCGGGGCGGCTGTGTTCGTCGATGTCCTGCGCCCCCAGAGCGTGGTTGGGCTTGCCCTGACGCTGCAGCGCCCGCTCACGGGCAGCGAAGCAGCGCGCCCGCACCGCCGCCGATGCCTCACCGGCCGGCGCCTGCAGCAGCTCGTGCGCCGGCAGGGCGCCCACGCTCACGTGCAGATCGATACGGTCCATCAGTGGGCCGGACAGCCGGCCCTGGTAGCGCGCCACCTGGTCCGGCGTGCAGCGGCAGGCGCGCAGGGGCGAGCCCAAATGGCCGCAGGGGCAGGGGTTCATGGCGGCTACCAGCTGGAAGCGGGCAGGGAACTCGGCGCGGCGCGCCGCGCGGGCAATGCGGATGCAGCCCGTCTCCAGCGGCTCGCGCAGCGCCTCCAGCGCTGCGCGCGGGAACTCCGGCAGCTCATCAAGATAGAGCACGCCGTGATGCGCCAGCGACACCTCACCCGGTCGCGGCGGCGAGCCGCCGCCAACCAGGGCCACAGCGCTGGCTGTGTGATGGGGGCTGGTGGTCGGGCGCTGTCCCCAGTGCGCGAGATCGAAGCGCCCCGCCAAGCTGGCAATCGCCGCGCTTTCCAGCGCCTCGTCGGTGCTCATGGGCGGCAGCAGGCCGGCCAGTCGCTCAGCGAGCATGGACTTGCCCGTGCCGGGCGGGCCGCTGAGCAGCAGGCTGTGACCACCGGCGGCACTGATTTCCAGTGCGCGCTTGGGGCCCGCCTGGCCTTTGACGTCGGCCAGGTCGGGCCCGGCCGTTGCGGCCTGCAGTGGCCGTGTGGCCAGACGGCACCAGCCGGCCCCCGCCGGCTGGGCGCCGGTGCGTCCCGGGAGGAACTGCTGGACGACCTCCAACAGGTGTGCGGCCCGGTAGATGGCAATTTCGGGCACCAGGGCCGCTTCCTCGGCGCTCAGCGGCGGCAACACCAGCCGCGTGTCCACACCGCGCAGGGCCAGGGCCATCGCGAGGGCGCCGCGTACGGGCCGCAGCTCACCCGACAGCGACAACTCGCCCGCGAACTCGTAGCCGGCCAGGGCCTCGGCGCTGATCTGCCCGCTGGAGGCCAGGATGCCCAGCGCAATAGGGAGGTCAAAGCGGCCCGAGTCCTTGGGCAGATCGGCCGGCGCCAGATTGACCGTGATGCGCTTGTTGTACGGGAACTCCAGGCCGGCGTTAAGAATGGCCGAGCGAACCCGCTCGCGCGCCTCCTTGACCTCGGTCTCGGCCAGACCCACCAGCGTGAAGCTGGGCAGGCCATTAGCCAGATGAACCTCCACACTGACCGCCGCCGCCTCCAGCCCCAGCAGGGCCCGACTATGCACCTTGGACAGGCTCATGACGATTTCCTCCTCAAATCGGTGCAGGTCCCGGGCCTGCGGTCACGCAAGAGCACCCGCTTGGTGCTATGTGTATGTATATACAGCCATCATAACGCCCCAACATGCTATAGGTGTACAAATCGATAAGGAAATTCACCAACGCAGGTTGGCATGGTCCCTGCTTCAAGAGTGCGTCCCTTAAACCCTCAATGGAGTAAGACATGACCCTCAAATCCAAGATCTCCCTCGCCGTTCTGGCCCTGACCGCTGGTTCCGCCGCCATGGCCCAACTGGCCTACAACGTGGGCGTGGTGAGCGACTACCGTTACCGCGGCATTTCGCAGACCAAGAATGGCCCGGCCCTGCAGGGCGGCGTCGACTTCGCGCACGCCAGCGGCTTCTATGTTGGCGCCTGGGCTTCGACCATTGAGTGGATCAAGGAAGCCGGCAAGGCCGCGTCCCCCCCCGTGGACACCAAGGGCTCGGTTGAGCTTGACCTGTACGGCGGCTACAAGGGCACGATCACCAAGGACTTCGCCTATGACGTGGGCTATTTGCGCTATGAGTACGTGGGCAACACCTACGACAAGATCCCCGGCAACAAGAACGCCAACACCGATGAGGCCTACGGCGCTCTGACCTACGGCCCCTTGACCTTCAAGTACTCCTACGCCTTCTCCAACCTGTTCGGCTATGCCGATAGCAAGGGCAGCACCTATGCCGACCTGTCTGCCACCTTTGACCTCGGCAATGGTTTCACCTTCGTGCCGCATATCGGCGCCCAGGATATCAAGGGCGCGGCCGGCAAGGACTACAGCTACACCGACATAGCGCTGACCCTGGGCAAAGACTTCGGCAAGGGCATTACCGGTACGCTGGCCTACATAGACACCAGCAAAGGCGACTACAGCGGCTACAACGTCAACGGCAAGAAGATCGCCAAGGACACTGTAGTCCTCGGCGTGAAGTACAGCTTCTAAGCGCTCCAACCCGACCAGAGGAGAACCCATGAAACTAGTTACAGCCATCATCAAACCCTTCAAGCTCGATGAGGTACGAGAAGGCCTATCGGCCATCGGGGTGCAGGGCATTACGGTGACCGAGGTCAAGGGCTTTGGCCGCCAGAAGGGCCATACCGAGCTGTACCGCGGCGCCGAATACGTCGTGGACTTCCTGCCCAAGGTGAAGATCGAGGCCGCTGTGGCCGATGAGCTGGTCGAGCGCGTCATCGAGGCAATTGAGGGCTCGGCCCGGACCGGCAAGATCGGTGACGGCAAGATCTTTGTGTACAACCTCGAGCAGGTCGTGCGCATCCGCACCGGTGAAACCGGCAAGGAAGCGCTCTGAGGCTCCACTAAAGAGAGAACACTGACATGAAAAAACTACTCGTCTCCTTCGTGCTGGGCCTGGGCCTGCTGGCCGGTTCGGCCACGGTCTGGGCGCAGGCTGCCGCTCCGGCGGCCCCCGCTGCCGAGGCTGCGGCCCCGGCAGCCGCCGCTCCGGCTGCTGCTGCGCAAGCTCCGGCTGAAGCCGCTCCGGCTCCCGTGCCTAACAAGGGCGATACCGCCTGGATGATGGTCGCCACCCTGCTGGTGATTCTGATGACCGTTCCTGGCTTGGCCCTGTTCTACGGCGGCCTCGTCCGTAGCAAGAACATGCTGTCGGTGCTGATGCAGGTGATGGTGACCTTCTCGCTGATCGTCGTGCTGTGGTTCATCTATGGCTACAGCATCGCGTTCACCGAGGGCAACGCCTTCTTCGGTGGGTTTGATCGCCTTTTCATGAGTGGTATCTGGGACAACGCCGCAGGCACCTTTGCCAACGCTGCAACCTTCAGCAAGGGTGTGTATATCCCCGAGATCGTGTTCGCCGCCTTTCAGGCGACCTTCGCGGGCATCACCTGCGCGCTCATCGTCGGTGCCTTCGCCGAGCGCATGAAGTTCTCGGCCGTGCTGATGTTCATGGCGCTGTGGTTCACCTTCAGCTACGCCCCGATTGCGCACATGGTCTGGTTCTGGATGGGTCCGGATGCCTACACCACCAAGGAAGTGGTCGACGCGATGAACGCCAAGGCCGGTCTGATCTGGCAACATGGCGCGCTGGACTTCGCTGGCGGTACCGTGGTGCACATCAACGCCGCTGTGGCTGGCCTCGTGGGCGCCTACATGGTGGGCAAGCGCATCGGCTACGGCAAGGAAGCCATGGCACCCCACAACCTGACGCTGACCATGGTCGGTGCCTCGCTGCTGTGGGTGGGCTGGTTCGGCTTCAACGCCGGCTCGGCCCTGGAAGCCAACGGCTTTGCCGCCCTGGCCTTCATCAACACCTTCGGTGCTACGGCCGCCGCCGTGCTCGCCTGGTGCCTGGGTGAAGCGCTGCTCAAGGGCAAGGCTTCCATGCTGGGTGCCGCCTCGGGCGCTGTCGCCGGCCTCGTGGCCATCACCCCCGCTGCCGGCAACGTCGGTATCGGCGGCGCACTGATCATCGGCCTGATCGCCGGCTTCGCCTGCCTGTGGGGCGTGAGCGCCCTGAAGAAGATGCTGGGCGCGGACGACTCGCTGGACGTGTTCGGCGTGCACGGCGTCGGCGGCATCGTCGGTGCCCTGCTGACAGGCGTGTTCAACAGCCCGGCCCTGGGCGGCCCGAGCCTGGTGGGCGACTGGGTCACCGCCAGCATGGTCACAGCAGCCGACTACTCGATCGCTGGCCAAGTCTGGATTCAGCTCAAGGGTGTGCTGATCACCATCGCCTGGTCGGGCGTGGTCTCCTTCCTCGCCTTCAAGATCGTCGACATGACTCTCGGCCTGCGTGTGAGCGAAGAAGACGAGCGCCAGGGTCTGGACATCTCCTCCCATGGCGAGACGGCCTACAACCGTTAATCGAGCAATGAACGGCCGCTGAGCTTGTCGGGGTCCCGCTGTCGTACCCCGAGCAAGCGAGTCGCCTCCCATCCAGGCCCGCTGGAGCTTAGGCTCCAGCGGGCATTTTTTCTGACTGGCGTGGACGGAGCGCAAAACAGATCTGACTTGCGTGTAAGCGCCCCAGTGTCCACCAGCCGTTAACATGGCGATATGGACACTCCCCTGAAAGACTTGGTCGAGCGCGTGCAATGGGCTGCCGCAACTGGCACCCCTTTGCGTATCCGCGGCGGTGGCAGCAAGGACTTCTATGGGCAGAGCCTGCAGGGCGAACTGCTCGACACCCGCTCGCTGCGCGGAATCGTGAGCTACGAGCCCAGTGAACTGGTCGTCACCGTTCGCGCCGGGACATCCCTCGCGGAGGTCGAGGCCGCCCTCGCGGAGAAAGGTCAATACCTTCCCTTCGAGCCTCCGCACTTTGCCGCAGGCGGCGCCCAGGCCACCGTGGGCGGCATGGTGGCCGCCGGATTGAACGGGCCCGCACGCGCCAGCGTGGGCGCCGTGCGCGACTACGTGCTGGGCGCGCAGCTGCTCAACGGCCGTGCCGAGCTGCTCACCTATGGCGGCCAGGTCATGAAGAACGTGGCTGGGTACGACGTCTCGCGCCTGCTCGCGGGCTCGCTGGGCTCGCTGGGCCTGATCGTCGCGGTATCGCTCAAGGTGCTGCCACGCGCCGTGGCCGAGGCCACGCTCGTCTTCGAACTCGATGAGGCGCGCGCCCTGCAGCAGCTCAACGCCTGGGGCTCTCAGCCCTTGCCACTCAACGCCTCCTGCTGGCATCAGGGGGCGCTCATGGTGCGCCTGCGCGGCGCCGCCGCCGCCATTGCCGCCGCAAAGAAAACCATGGGCGGCCAGGTCATGGACGACGGCGCAGCCGCGCAGCTGTGGACTGCATTGCGCGAGCAGACGGCCGCCTTCTTCGTGCTGGAAGAGGGCGAGGCCCTGATGCGCCTGAGCGTGCCCGATACCACCCCGCCCCTGAACCTGGGCCCCACCCTGATTGAATGGCATGGCGGGCAGCGCTGGCTCAAGCTGCCGCTGGCTGCCGCGCAGCAGGCGGTGCCAGCCGGCGTGCCGGGCCACGCCACGCTGTTTCGTGGCGGTGACAAGAGCGCGGGCGTCTTCACCCCGCTGCCAGCGCCGCTGGACCGTATCACGCGCGAACTGAAAAAGCAGTTCGACCCTGCGGGCATCTGCAACCGCGGCCGCCTCTACCCCGACTTCTGATCTGCAGGGCTTGACCTTCATGCAAACCACCCTCGCGCCCGAGTTCAAGCACACCGCCGAAGGCCAGGCGGCCGAAGCCATCCTGCGCAAGTGCGTGCACTGCGGCTTCTGCACCGCCACCTGCCCCACTTACCAGTTGCTGGGCGACGAGCTCGACGGCCCGCGTGGACGCATCTACCTGATCAAACAGGTATTGGAAGGCGAGGCGCCCACACGCAAGACCCAGGCCCATCTCGACCGCTGCCTCACCTGCCGCAACTGCGAGAGCACTTGTCCCAGCGGCGTGGATTACGGCCACCTCGTCGACATCGGTCGCAAGATCGTGGATGCGAAGGTCAAGCGTCCGCTGGCCGAGCGGGCCGTGCGCTGGGCCCTCAAGGAAGGCCTGCCCTCGCCGCTGTTCGCGCCAGCCATGATGACCGGCCAGCTGCTTCGCGGCTTGCTCCCCGCCACGCTCAAGGCCAAGGTGCCCCCGAAACAGCGGGCCGGCGCCTGGCCCACGCGCAGCCATGCACGCAAGGTGCTCATGCTGGCTGGCTGTGTGCAGCCCGCCATGATGCCCAACATCAACAGCGCCACCGCGCGCGTGCTGGACGCTGCGGGCCTTCAGGCCGTGGTGGCTGCCAAGGCCGGCTGCTGCGGCGCCGTGAAGTTCCATCTCAACGACCAGGACGGCGGCAAGGCCGAGATGCGCGCCAACATCGACGCCTGGTGGCCGCACGTCAAAGCTGGCGTGGAGGCCATCGTCATGAACGCCTCGGGCTGCGGTGTGACGGTCAAGCAATATGGCCACCTCCTGCAGGACGACCCCGCCTACGCCGCCAAGGCGCAGCGCATCAGCGCGTTGACCCAGGACCTTAGCGAGCTGCTGCCCGAGCTGGTCGACACGCTGCGCGGCAAGGTGGCGGCCCGGGCGGGACAGATTGCGTTTCATCCGCCGTGCACCTTGCAGCACGGCCAGAAGCTGCGTGGCGGCGTGGAGCAGCACATGAGTGCTTTGGGCTTTCAGGTCAAGACCTGCCGCGTGGAGCCGCATCTGTGCTGCGGCTCGGCCGGCACCTACTCCGTGCTCAACCCGGACATTGCCTACGAGCTGCGCGACCGCAAGCTCAGGAACCTGGGCGAGATGAAGCCAGAGCAGATCGTCTCGGCAAACATCGGCTGCATCACGCACTTGCAAAGCGGTACCGAGCTGCCGGTGCGCCATTGGGTGGAAGTGCTCGACGAGGCGCTGCAGCCGGGCTGAGCGCATCCGTGCAGCAAGCCACTTCCTACTTGAGCAGCTTGCCCGTACTGCCGATCACCGTAACCTCGACGTAGCGCGAGCCCACGCGGTTGTCAGGCGCATAGCGCACCGAGGTGCCGCCGAGGTCGAAGTTGTTCATGCCCTCCAGCGCCTTGAGCACCTGGGCGCGCGTCGGGTTGGACCCGGCACGGCGCAGGCCTTCGACGAGAACCTTGGCACCAAGAAACAGCTCGAAGCTGGTGTAGTTGACCGATTCCCCGGGAGCGTATTTCTTTAGCAGGTTCTGGTACTCGCGCACCACCGGCAACTTGGGCAGGTAGGGGTAAGGGGCGACCTGGCTGATGCCCAGCCCGTGCGCGTTGTGCAGACCGGCCAGCTTGACGATTTCAGCAGCGTCCACGACCGAGATATTGAGCAGCTGCGCGCCACCCCCGGCCTCGCGGTAGCGCTTGATGAAGGCCGCCGTGGACCGGTTCACCGAGATCATGATGACGGCCTGTGCATCCGAGGCCAGGATCCTCTTCACGGCCTCGTCTACCTTGTCGGTGTTGCGTTCATAGGGCGCAGCCACCGACAGCCTGAGCTGACGTTTTGCCAGGGCCTTCTCGACCCCTTCCAGACCGGCCTTGCCAAACCCGTCGTCTTGGTACATCACGGCAACGCGCGTCATGCCCAGCGTGACCAGCTGCTGCACCATGTGCTCCGCCTCGTCGCCATAGCCGGCTCGAACGTGAAAGATCCAGGGGTTAAACGGGGTGCGCAGAATCTCGGCGCCCGTGTAGGGCGACACCAGGGCGGCTCCGCCCTCCTTGAGCACGTTGTCGCTGAGCAGCTTGCCGATGTTGGCGGTCCCAACTAAGCCAAAGAGCGCAACAACTTCCGGCCTGGCCAGCGCTTCACGCGTCAGGCGAACGGTCTCCTCGACCTTGTAGCCGTCGTCAAGGACCTGCACCCGGACCTTGCGCCCGTTGATGCCGCCCGTGTCGTTGATATGCCTGAAGTAGATTTCCCCGCCCAGCACCACCTGTCGACCGGTGCTGGCCAAGACACCCGAAAGCGGTACGATCTGGGTGACAACCAGTTCCTGGGCGGGGGCGGCAGCGTGCAACAGGTAAAGTGCGAGCACGCAGAGCATGCGAAAAGCCTGGGCCATGGTTCTCTCCAACGTGGATGTCGTTTCTTGGGGTAAGGCAAAAAACTGTAGAGACCCGTCTGCCCGATGGCATTCAGGACATACCATGACGTAGTTCTACGTAAGCGCCCGCGCCGCAGCCACCAGGCTGCGGGCGCCACGCGCTCAGTGTTCTTCCTTCGCCGCCCAAAGCGCCGCCAGCAGGATGAGCGTGCCGCCAAGCAGCGTACGCAGCTTCAGGTCGGAAGCGCCCAGCAGCACGGAAGACACACTCGCGAACACGACCTCGGTCAGCATCACCAGCGCCGTCGTGGCAGCGGGCAGGCGCGCAGCGCCGTACTGAAGACCCAGGTTGGCCAGCAGGAAGCCCACGCCAGTCAAGAGCACCAGCACGACCCAGCCCCAGGCCGGGCCGAGGCATCGTCCGCGGGCTCGCGGCCCTGATTGCCCGGCAGGGTAGCAGGCGCCGCCGCCGCCGCAGCCGTAGCGCTCTTGCCCTCCCTGGCGTGGCGGACCTCGGTGCGGTTCTTCTTGAGCTTGGCCTTGCCAGCCTTCAGCTTCCGCTTGTCTGCCTTCAAGGCGGCATCCGCGCGTACCGCCGTGTCGGCCGTGAGCTATTGCCTGCCGGCCTTCGCAGTCGCCTTGTCGCCAGCAACCGCAGACGTTGACGTAACGGCGGCAGATGCCGCTAAGGCAACGGTGGGCCGGGCGCAGGCGCTGGCGGTGGACAGGCCGGATATCAGCGGGGCGATGAGCTTCTTCATGGTGACCTTCCTTTTTTTGAATTGTCCGTGACGTCGGACGCGATATTCGAACGGCAAGCGCGCAAGCGACGTTGGCGAAGGCCAATTAAAGAACTGCGTCGCCGCACGGCTGCAGACGGGGCGATACCTGCCGACTTCCGGATTTGCGCGACTGGTTCTTGTAGCGATGGCTTAGGATAAAGGCACTGCCCAACCCCGAGGGCGTGACACGAGATGATCATGGTTCAATGGCTCTCCCTGCACGGATTCGTGGTGCTGATGGCTGTGGGTCTGTTCTTCGTCAACACCCACACGCTGCATCAGCGCCGCCACCCCTCGGCAGCCATCGCATGGCTGCTCTCTCTTGCGCTCATTCCCTACGTCGCGCTCCCCTTCTACCTCCTGGTGGGCAACCGCAAGCTGGCCCGCCCGCCTCCGCCAGTTCCGATGCCGCAGCCGGCTTACGTGGGCTACAACGCGATGCAGGTTCTGGCGTGCCGCTTGGGCCTGCCGCCGCCTTGCGACTACCTGCATTTCGCTCTGCATGAGGACGGCGCGCAGTCATACCACGCGATGATGGCGCTGATCGACGGCGCAACGCAGACGCTGGATGTTTGCACCTTCGTCCTGGGACGCGATGCCTTGGGCCGTGCGATATGCGACCGAATGGCAGCACGCGCGCGAGAGGGCGTTCGTGTGCGTCTCATCGTCGACGGCGTGGGTCGTTACCTCGGCCGCTGCATGAGTCTGCGCCGCCTGCGCGACAGCGGCGTTGATGTGGCCATATTCATTCCGCCCCTCGCATCAGCCCTGCCAGGCCGTACGAACCTGCGCAATCACCGCAAGCTGGTGATCGCCGACGGTGAACGCCTGTGGACGGGCGGACGTAACCTCGCGCTGGAGTACTTTGACCACCTTGCGCGTGAGGTCGAGGGTGCAGCCGTCTGGCAGGACCTCACATTCGAACTGCATGGCCCCATCGCGCAGCAGGCTCACTCGCAGTTTGAGCAGGACTGGGCACTCGCGCGTACAAGCGTGCCTCCGTCCCACAGCCCCGCCGCAGCGTTGTCAACCGTTACAGATCCACCCCCTGTGCAGCTCTTGCCCAGCGGGCCCGATCAGTTTGAGGACACGGCTTATGCACTAATCATCGCTGCGTGCTACTCCGCGAGGCAGCGCATCCTCGTCGTGACGCCCTACTTCGTGCCGGACCCGCCGCTGCGCATGGCCCTAACGCTGGCCGCACGCCGCGGCGTTGTGGTGGATCTCCTGCTACCTCAGCGATCGAACCACGCCCTGGCAGACCTGGCGCGCAGCGCGGCGCTGCGGGAGTTGTACACGGCTGGTGCACGCATCTGGCTGAAGCCCACAATGATCCATGCCAAGGCCATGGTGTTTGACACGGACCTCGCTTTCGCCGGGACAAAGAACCTGGATGAGCGCAGTCTGTTCCTCAACTTTGAACTCTTGATCGCGTTCTATCGCACGTCCGACGTGCAACAGTTCGAACGCTGGATCGACGCGCAGCGGGCCGATGCGATGCCCTTCAATGCGCGACTTCCCGGTCCGGCCCGCCAGCTGGCTGAAGGTATGGCGCGCTGGCTGGCATTTCAGCTCTAGCCGGATTGCGTCGAGTCATCGCCCCGCTGCGCCGCCCAAAGCGCCGCCAGCAGGATGAGCGTGCCGCCAAGCTGCGTACGCAGCTGCAGGTCGGCAGCGCCCAGCAGCACGGACGAGACACTCGCGAACACGACCTCGGTCAGCATCACCAGCGCCGTGGTGGCGGCGGGCAGGCGCGCGGCGCCGTACTGAAGACCCAGGTTGGCCAGCAGGAAGCCCACGCCAGTCAAGAGCACCAGCACGACCCAGCCCCAGGCCGGAGCGGGCGGCCACGCCACGAGTCCGCCCGCGTGGCCCAGCGCTCCCACGAGGACGGCGAGCACCGTGCCGCCGCCGAACATGGCCACCATACGCGCTTCCTCCGCCGTGTCTTTCAGCTTGAGCAGCAGGATGTTGGTGAGCGCGAAGGCGAAGCCACCGAGCAGGGCCAGCCCGTCGGGCAGGCTGGCCGGCACGGGCCAAGGTGACTCCGGCGTCTTGAGCACGATCATCACGCCCAGCAGCGCAAGCAGCAGGCGCGCCAGCGAGTTGCGTGTCGGCCGCTCGCCGAGCAGCGCCCAGGCAAGCAGCACCGACCACGCCGGCATCAGGTAGAAAAGCAGCACGACGCGCACCACGTCGCCTACCGTCACGGCCCAGTTGAACCCGACGTTCGTCAGCCCGGAGGCAATCAGCAGCAGCCACAACTGCGGTGTATGTCCGAAATGGCGCCAGGCAGAGGGGCGCCAGATCAGCAGACCGGCCAGACACAGGCCGTAGATCAGCGCCGTGGACCACAGCGCATGAAGGCCAGCGTCCTCAAGCACACGGAAGGGATACCAGGAGACGCCCCAGACAAAGGCGTTGAGCACCAGCGCCCAAGCCGCCAGCGCCGAGACGCGTCCAGGACTCACTGCGGGTCGCGAACCTGCGGGTGGCGGCGCTTCCACCAGCGGGCAATAAGCCACACGGCCAGTATGCCCAGCAGGGCGAAGATGGCGTGCTGGAACTGGCGCAGCACGCCGAACATCCAGTCCCAGTTCTGCGCGCCGTGGTAACCGAGGTATACCCATATGGGCACGCTGATGAGCGCCGCAAATCCGTCCATGAAAAACCAGGTGGCGAAACTCACCCGGTGGCTCATACCAGCGGAAAAAAACACAGGGGTGCGCAGGCCGGGCAGGAAGCGGGCGACGAACATGACCCACTTGCCGTATTTCTGGAAAGCCTCCTGCGCCTTGTTGAAGCGCTCGGGCGTGAGCACGCGCCGAAAGCCCGGCAGTCGCTGGATGCGCTGACCGTAGAAACGACCCAGGGTGAACATCAGGCCATCGCCGATCAGCACGCCGGCCATACCAACCGCAAACATGGTGTGGACATTGGCGTGGCCGAGACCGGCGATCACGCCGCCGGTCACCAGCGTCACGTCTTCCGGGATGGGCACGCCGAAGCCGCAGATAAGGAGCATCACGAACACGGCAAGGTAACCGTATTCAGTGAAGATAGGCATCAGAAACTCGAAGACTTCCATGGGCAACGACGTCATAACGGGCCCGTAGGAAGGCCAATCCCCAGTGTAAAGCATTCGTTTTTGGGTCTGGGGCAGGCCCTTTTTGCTGGCAAACTCACATCTATGCCGCGTCCCATCCATGCCCAGATTCATACCGAGGCTCTGCGCCACAACCTGGCGCGGGCGCGCCAGTCCAGCCCCGACGCGCGGGTCTGGGCTGTGGTCAAGGCCAATGCCTACGGCCATGGCATCGAGCGGGTCTACGAGGGGTTGCGGGGCGCCGACGGCTTTGCCCTGCTCGATCTCGACGAGGCCCGGCGCCTGCGCGGCCTGGGCTGGCGCGGCCCCATCCTGTTGCTTGAAGGGGTCTTTGAGCAACGTGATCTGGAGCTGTGCTCCAGCCTCGACCTTTGGCACGTGGTGCACTGCGAGCAGCAGATCGACATGCTCGCCGTGCACAAGACGCATGGGCCTCATCGCGTTTTCCTCAAGATGAACAGCGGCATGAACCGGCTCGGCTTTCGCCCGGCGCACTACCGCGCGGCCTGGACGCGCCTGAACGCGCTGCCGCAGGTCGACGAGATCTCGCACATGACGCATTTCAGCGATGCCGACGGCCCAGTGGGCATCGCGCAGCAGGTGGCGGTGTTCAACGCCGCCACCCAGGACCTGCCGGGCGAGCGCAGCTTGAGCAACAGCGCGGCGGTACTGCGCCACATGGGCCCCCGTGCCGCAGCGGCATTGCGCTCCGACTGGGTGCGCCCCGGCATACTGCTCTATGGTGCGTCGCCCGATCACCCCGAGCACGGCCCGGCACATTGGGGCCTGCAGCCAGCCATGAGCCTGCGCTCGCGCATCATCGGCGTGCAGCAGCTGCAGCCCGGCGATGCAGTGGGCTATGGCTCGACCTACAGGGCCGCTGCGCCCATGCGTATCGGCATCGTGGCCTGCGGCTACGCCGACGGCTACCTGCGCGCGAGCGCGGGCGGCGCCGAGCGCGGCACACCCGTGCTGGTCGATGGCGTGCTCACCCGCACCGTGGGCCGCGTGAGCATGGACCTCATCACCGTGGACCTGACCCCGCTGCCAGCCGCTGGCATGGGCTCCGAGGTGACGCTCTGGGGCCGCGCGGGCAACGGCGCCGTGCTCCCGATCGACGACGTGGCGCTGGCTGGTGGCAGTGTGGGCTACGAGCTCATGTGCGCGCTGGCCCCGCGCGTACCGGTCGAGGTGGTGGCGTGAATTATGTGCCCATTCCCGTAGCCATGCTGCCGGTTGGCAAGCCGCTTCCGGTCAATGTGTGGAACCCGGAGGGCGTGCTGCTGCTGCGCAAGGGCCAGCCCATCGTGTCGGAGCAGCATCGCGACAAGCTCTATAAGCATAACGCTTCGACCACCGAAACCGAGGCCCAGTCCTGGCAGCGTTCCTACGAGCGCATGGTGCATACCCTGCTGATGAAAGGCGTGGAGCTAGACGAGATCGCGCGCATGCCCATGCCCACCACGATCCGCGAGCGCGACTATCATGCAGCAGAGCAACTCAGCGGTGGCTGGCTCCATCTGCAGGAGGTTCTGCGCGGCATCCTCTACCAGGGTGGTTTGGCCCTCAACCCCCTGGCGCGGCTCGCGGCGCTGGAGAACAAGGCGCGCGCCCTCTTGCGGGAGGATGCGGACGACAGCCTCTTCTGCCTGTTTCAGGCCCTGTCCGACAGCTCGCTGGGTTACTGCGCCACACATGCCCTGCTGTGCGCCTGCGTGTGCGATCTGGCTGCGCAGAAGCTGGGCTTTCACCCGCAGCAGCGGCAGTCGCTCATGAGCGCGGCGCTCACCATGAACATCGGCATGGCGCGCGAGCAGGATGTGCTGCTGCGCCAGAGCCACGCGCCCACGCCCGAGCAGCGCAAGCTCATCCGGGACCACCCGCAGCTTAGCCGGAGCATCCTGGTCTCGCTGGGTATTGAGGACGCGGAGGAGCTTGATCTGGTGCGCTGGCACCATCAACCCGACAGTGCCGAGGCTTTGGCGCACAACCTGCAGGCGCGCCGTCTGCTGAACATGACAGACATTTTCATTGCCAAGATGTCCGCGCGCCGCACGCGCGAGGCCCTGACCCCGCTGGAGTCGGCCAAGTCCATTTACCTACAAACCGAGAATGAAGTGAGCGCCGGAATCGGGGGGGCGCTGGCCGCAGCCATCGGCTTCTATCCGCCGGGCACCTACGTGCGCCTGGCCGGCGGCGAGATCGCCGTCTCCGTGCAGCGCGGCCTGCGCGCCAACACGCCCTGGGTCACGGTCATCGTCGACGCCAACGGCATGCCCAACCTCAACTACCACTGCGTGGACAGCAGCGAGCCGGCGCACGCCATCGTCGCGCCCGTGCTGTTCCGTAGCAGCAAGGTGGTTGTCAACGGCGATCGTGTGCGCCGGGCCAGGGAAAACATCCGCCCTACCTGAGACGTTCACAATCCTCGGCAGTCAGGCAGTTCCGCGAGGGCTGAGCCCGGCGACGAGCTTCCTCAGGAACACGCCGGCCTGGCCCACATCGTCAGCTTTCCACGACGCAATAGCACTTCGCGCTCAGCCAGTACCGCCCTGGCGCTGCCACCGCCTGGTCTGACGCCAAGGGCAAGACGTTTGCCGACCAAGCGGCCGAGCGCGTCACGTAAGACGGCTCGACCCACGTCAAGACCGACAGCACCAAGGCCGCCAACAACCGCAGCTTTGTCAACGACGCGGCCGGGCGCATTCTGCAGTCCACCCAAAACGGCAACGCTCAGCGCCAGCTCGTCGTCAACGGCGAGGTGCTGGGCCGCGTAGGCAGCTACCTCAACCCCGATCGGCCCGCCGACAGCAGTGGCAACCCGCAGTTTGTCAGCGGCGCCAGCTTCAATTTTGGGTACACCAAGGTCAGCGGCAACTACCCCGCCATCAGGGCCTGTTCACACTACCTTCTTGAGCGCGAACGGGGTGCAAAAGGTGCCAATCTAGGCGCGCGACGAAGCCCAGACTGGCCGTCTGGGCGAGGAGTGCAACGACGAGTGGCGCCTTTTGCGCCCCGTTCCCTTCGGGTTGTGGCCAAAAATGCTGTGCGCCGCGTTGCGAAGTCTTGCCGGGGGCCCACCCCGGCGGCGTTTCGCGCCTTGCGCACAGCCTTTTTGATCCGCAACGCATCTCAAGAAAATAGTGTGAACAGGCCCTAAGCCCGGCACGCGCACCGTGGGCGCGGGCGAGACGCTGCAGTCCATCGCCCGCTCGGTCTATGGCGACTCCAGCCTGTGGTACCTGGTGGCCGATGCCAACGGCCTCTCCAGCGACCGCGAGC
>JADCGR010000052.1 GCA_020248905.1 Curvibacter sp.
GATCGCGGCTGTCTCTGCTGAATCCCAGTGGATCGTGACGTTGAATCCTGATGCTTTTGCAGAACCGAACTATCTGGAGGCCTTGTTGGCTGCGGCAGGTGCCAATCTCGGGTTTGATTTTTTTGCGAGCAAGCTGGTCAACGCCGCAGATACGACGTTACTTGATGGAGAAGGGGACGCGTACCATCTGAGCGGACGAGTTTGGCGCATTGGACATGGCGTTCCTGCGCCATCATTATCTGAACCTGTGCGCGAAGTGTTCTCGCCTTGTGCAGCCGCAGCGATGTATCGGCGTAGTGATCTTCTTGAGCTTGGCGGATTCGACGAGGATTATTTTTGTTATTCGGAAGACGTTGACCTCGGGTTTCGCCTGCGGTTGGCGGATTATCGTTGTCTCTATGTGCCCGCGGCGGTAGCGCACCATGTTGGCTCGGGTACCACAGGCAGCCAGCACAGTGATTTTGCTGTCTATCACGGCCATCGTAATCTGGTCTGGACCTTTGTAAAAAACATGCCAGGCGCTTTGTTCTGGCTGATGTTGCCACTGCACGTTGTATTGAATCTCGTGAGCATTATCTGGTTCGCTTTGCGCGGTCAAGGCGCGATCATTATTCGAGCCAAGCGCGATGCTCTATCTGGTGTGCCCAGGATGTGGCGCAAGCGCAAGCAGATTCAAAAAGCGAGGGTCGCGTCGATCTGGGGTATCTGGCGGGTCTTGGACAAGCGCTTGCTCCCAATGGGAAGAAAAGCATGATCCCTACGGTTTCCGCCATCATCGTCAATTACAACGCTGGCCCTTTGCTGAGCGGTTGTGTGCATTCCTTGCTCGCCTCCTCGCTGGCGATTGAGATTATCGTGGTGGATAACGCTTCGCATGACGGGAGCCTGGAAGACCTTCCGGTCGCACCACACATTCGCGTTATCCGAAACCCGAGCAATGTAGGATTTGCAGTGGCGTGCAATATTGGTATGGCTGCATCGTCCGCGCCATCCTTGCTGTTCCTGAACCCTGACTGTGCTTTTCAACCCGGTGCTGTTGCGACACTATTGTCTGCCTTGCAGTCTGCCCACCAGGTGGGCATGGTAGGTGGTTTGCTGGTCAATGAGGATGGAATCGAACAAGGTGGTGGGCGGCGGGCTGTACCCACGCCATGGCGTTCGTTCGTAAGGGCCTTTGGCTTGTATCGCTTTGCCGACCGCTGGCCCAAGCTGTTTTATGATTTTCATCTGCACAAGCAGCCCTTGCCTGAAGGCCCGATCGAGGTCGAAGCCATTTCCGGTGCGTGCATGTTGGTCAAGCGTGAAGCGGTGGAAGATGTGGGTAGTTGGGATGAAGGTTATTTTCTGCACTGCGAGGACCTGGATTGGTGCATTCGCTTTCGGAGAAAGGGCTGGAAGATTCTTTTTGTGCCCGATGCACGCATTTTCCATGCGTTAGGTGCGTGTAGCCGGTCGCGTCGTGTGTTTGTCGAATGGCACAAGCACAAGGGCATGTTGCGGTTCTATGGTAAATTTTTTCGTCGTCAGTATCCGGGTGCGTTGATGTGGCTGGTGACGCTCGGCGTGTGGTTGCGCTTTTGTTTGGCTGCGATTTACTTGACAGTCCGGCGTTGGCTCGCCGAGTTGGGGTTGATTCGTGGCTGAATTGTGAGCTTCCCTCTGTATTTCGCCTTCCAACTCGTTGGCATTAAGCCGCCATTCGTTGCTCATGCTGAGCGCTGATCCAATCGTTGAGGAACCGCGCAGGCGAAGAGTGGCCCAGTCAGGGCATCGATCACGACCTGCGCCGTCATCCTCGACCCGATCGACCCGCCGGCTACGCCAGGTGCACCGGGCCGGTGAGACGCTGTTCATCGATCACGCGAGCATAGTGCCCCGCCCGCCACCCACGCTTCTCGATTAGCATCCTCGGATGCCCGGCGCATCCTGCAAGCACAATTCCGCTGCCGACGTCCCTCCGCGGGCGGCCACCAGCGCCGGCCCGCCCGGGATCAACCCGGCCCAGACCAGGCTGCTCGCCCGCATCGGCCTGCGCACGCTCGCCGACCTCGTACTCCACCTGCCCCTGCGCTACGACGATGAGACCCGTCTGTCGACCATCGCCGAGGCGACACGGGTGCTCGGCGGTGGTGCGGTCGTGGTGGAGTGCGTCGTGCGTGACGCGCAGGTCCGGTTCAAGCCCCGGCGCACGCTGGTCGTCACGGTCGACGACGGCACGGGCGAGCTGACGCTGCGGTTCCTCAACTTCTACCCCAGCCAGCAGCGCGCGCTCGAGCCGGGCGTGCGCATCCGGGCCGTGGGCGAGATCCGCGGCGGATTCATCGGCGCGGAGATGGTCCACCCGCGCTGGCGGGTGCTGACTGAAGGCACGCCGATGCCGGACCGGCTGACGCCGGTCTATCCGACCACCCAGGGTCTGTCGCAGCCCGTGCTGCAGCGGCTGGTAAGTCGGGCGGTCGCGCAGGCGGACCTGTCCGAAACGCTGCCCGCGTCATTGCTCGGCGGCCTCGGGCTGCCGCCGTTCGCCCAGAGCCTGCACCTGCTCCACGCCCCCCCCGCCGACATCGACGCCGCCGCCCTCACCAACCGAACCCACCCCGCCTGGCGCAGGATGAAGTTCGACGAACTGCTGGCCCAGCAGCTCTCGATGCGCATGCACCGCAACAGCCGCTCGTCCCGGAGCGCACTGCCGCTGCCGTTGGCCGGCAGGCTGGCGCGGTAGGTTCTCGCCACCGCCGGCCTCGACCCGACGCGCGCCCAGGCGCGCGTGCTCGCCGAGATCTCCGCCGACCTGGCGCGCGGCCAGCCGATGCAGCGGCTGCTGCAGGGCGACGTCGGCAGCGGCAAGACGCTGGTGGCGGCGCTGGCCGCCGCCCAGGCGGTCGAGGCTGGTACGCAGGTGGCAGTGATGGCGCCGACCGAGCTGCTCGCCGAGCAGACCTTCC
>JADCGR010000053.1 GCA_020248905.1 Curvibacter sp.
CCAGAAGTTCGTCGAAACCTTCCTCGACAAGCTGGTCAACTGGGACTTTGCGCAGGCCAATTACGCCTGACGGTTTTTTCTTGCGCCCCCGGGGCAATCGGGCGCCGACAAAAGACCCCGCGCTGCACGGAGCTTGTCCGCCGTGACGCGGGGTCTTTGTCTGGCGTAGCCGGGGTCGCATGCACCTTTGGGGTGTCCGGGTTTACTCGGTGCATGATTCTGGCCCGAGGTGATACGCTGGGCCCGTCTCAGGGGCGTAGATCTTGACATTTTTTTCGCTTTTCCCGTTCCCACGCCTTGGTGGATATGAAAACCAGTTTGCCGCCGTCTCCGTATCTCCTGCTTGCTTTCCTATTGGTCGCTATTCTTGCGACGGCGCTTGCTGTCGGGGTGGCGGCTTGGGCGATTCCAGGGATGGCGCTTCGTATGGCCGTCGTTGGGTCCGGGGTGCTCGCGGTCGGGGTGTTGCTCATGTTGGCCGTTCTGGTTCACCGGTCGTATGTGCGACCGCTGGGGGTTGCCTCGCAGGCGGTGCGTCAGCTGGTCAAGGCGGACCTGTCGGTTCCTGTTGTCAGTAGCGAGCAGTCCGAGACGGAACTTCTGCAGTCGCTTGAGGCTTTGCGCGAACAGACCCTGGTCATCATTGCCGATGTTCGCCGGCGAATGTTCGCTATCGCGACGTCGGCCGGGCAGATCCTCGGCGATCAGACCAACTTCTCTGCTGCCGTTCGCTCGCAAGCCGCTGCGCTCGAGTCGACGGCATCTTCCTTCCAGGAACTGACCGCCACCGTTCAGCAAGCTGCCGACAATTCCCGTCAGTCGCAGCAGCATGCTCGATCGGCGATGGAACTGGCTTCTGAAGGCGGGTCGCTGATGCAGCGGGCCGTCCAAACGATGGGCTCGATTCGTGAGGGGTCGCGTCGTATTGCCGACATCACGGGCGTCATCGATGGCATAGCCTTTCAGACAAATATCCTGGCGCTTAATGCTGCGGTCGAGGCCGCGCGCGCGGGCGAGTCCGGTCGAGGTTTTGCGGTCGTTGCGGGCGAGGTCCGAACGCTTGCTCAGCGCAGTGCCCAGGCCGCAAAGGAAATCAAGGCCCTGATTGACGAATCGGTTCGCTCCATCGACGAGGGTGCGCATTTGGTGGATGGCACCGGCCTCAAGATGTCCTTGCTGGTGCAGAGCGTGCGGGAGGTCAGCCATATCATGGACGACATGACCGTGTCGGCCGAGGAGCAGAGTGCTAGCGTTAAGGAGTTGTACAAGACCGTCGTGGACATTGACGGGGCCACCCAGCAGAACGCGGACCTGATGGAGCGCGCGGCCGATCCGGTCAAGGCGCTGAGTACCCAGGCCGCTAACCTGACCCGCGCGCTGGAGATGTTCCAACTGGGAGAGCGGGAGTTTGGCAGCCGTGACGAGGCGGTGAATCTAGTGCAGCGGGCTGTAGCCTTTGCGGCTGAGCATGGCGAGCAGGCCCTCATTGATGACGTGAACCGCCTGGAAGACGGACAGTTCGTTGATCGCGATCTGTACCTGAGTCTCTATAGCCTCTCAGACTACCGAATTCAAGCCCATGGCACGAATAGCCGGCTGGTCGGCATTGACGGAGCGGCTGTCAAGGACGTCCAAGGCAAGCTATTTGTGGCCGAGATCGTCAACGAGGCGCGCGCGTCCGGCTCGGGCTGGATGCAGTACCAGTGGACGAACCCCTTGACCCAGAAGCAGGGCACCAAGATCGCCTACTTTGAGCGCCAGGGCACAGTCGTGGTGTCTTGTGGCGCTTACAGCTCCTGACCTTCGTCGCGCCAGTCCGGGGCGGACATTCGCCGGTTTCATTCGGCGGCTTCACCGACGTCAGGTTGACCCTGCGGATGCCATCGGCCGCGAAGGGCTCGTTAGGCCCCTTTTCATTTGAGCTCGCTGTGCGGAACTGTCATGCTGTGACCGGTGTTGGGGCGGGGTCCAGACTCTTCTCTCTTCTATAAGACCTCAGTTATAAGACTTGGCGAAAAAAATTGCCTTTTCTTCATGGAAATTTTGTAATGTGAGATTTTGATTCAAAAAACTGCATCCGGGCCGGGGCGCAGAAAGCAAAATCTCAAACTTTCGAGCACTCGATTCAAGCCGCTACCGTTCCAAGCCGTACAGGCTCCGATTACTGGAGATAAGTCATGAGCACGCAGCAACCCACCATCGTCTACACCCTGACCGACGAAGCCCCGCTTCTGGCCACGAGTTCCTTCCTGCCCATCATCCGCTGCTTTGCAGCGCCAGCCGGAATCCACGTCGAGACCAGTGACATCTCGGTGGCAGGTCGTATCTTGGGACAGTTCCCTGAATGTCTGTCTGAGGCACAGCGGGTGCCTGACACGCTCGCAGAACTGGGCAAGCTCACACTTCATCCGCATGCAAATATCATCAAGCTGCCGAATATCAGCGCCTCCGTGGCCCAGCTCAAAGCGGCAATCAAGGAGCTTCAGGACAAGGGTTACAAAATCCCCGACTACCCCGAGAACCCCCAGACTGCCGAGGAGAAGGACATCCGGGCGCGCTACTCCCGATGCACCGGCAGCGCCGTGAACCCGGTTTTGCGTGAGGGCAACTCTGATCGTCGCGCGCCCAAGGCCGTCAAGGCGTACGCGCGCAAGAACCCGCACTCCATGGCCGAGTGGAGTCAGGCCTCGCGCACCCATGTCTCTCACATGCACCATGGCGACTTCTATCACGGCGAGAAGTCCATGACGATGGACAAGGCGCGCGAAGTGAAGATGGAACTGATCACCAAGAGTGGCAAGACATTCGTGCTCAAGCCCAAGGTCGCTCTGCAGGAGCGTGAGGTGATCGACAGCATGTTCATGAGCAAGAAGGCCCTGCTTGCCTTCTACGAAAAGGAGATTGAGGACGCGCACAAGACGGGTGTCATGTTCTCCCTGCACGTCAAGGCAACGATGATGAAGGTCTCGCATCCCATCGTCTTCGGCCACTGCGTCAAGATCTTCTACAAGGACGCTTTTGCCAAGCACGGCAAGCTGTTCGACGAGCTCGGCGTCAATGTGAACAACGGCATGGTGGATCTGTACACCAAGATCGCCACGCTGCCGCAGTCGAAGCAGGAGGAGATCAAGCGCGATCTGCACGCCTGCCACGAGCACCGCCCCGAGCTGGCCATGGTCGATTCCGCCAGGGGCATCACCAACTTCCACTCGCCCAACGACGTTATCGTCGACGCCTCCATGCCGGCCATGATCCGCGCCGGTGGCAAGATGTACGGCGCTGACGGTCGCCTCAAGGATGTCAAGGCTGTGATGCCGGAGAGCACGTTTGCCCGCATCTACCAGGAGATGATCAACTTCTGCAAATGGCACGGCGCCTTTGACCCCAAGACCATGGGCACGGTGCCCAACGTTGGCCTGATGGCCCAGCAGGCCGAGGAGTACGGCTCACACGACAAGACTTTCGAGATCCCGGAGGACGGCGTCGCCAACATCACCGACCTCGCCACGGGTGAGGTGTTGATGAGCCAGACCGTGGAACAGGGCGACATCTGGCGCATGTGCCAGGTCAAGGATGCGGCCATTCGCGACTGGGTCAAGCTGGCAGTGACGCGCGCGCGTAACTCCGGCATGCCCGTCGTCTTCTGGCTGGACGCCTACCGCCCGCACGAAGCCCAACTGATCACCAAGGTCAAGATGTACCTGCACGAGCACGACACCAGCGGCCTGGACATCCAGATCATGTCGCAGGTGCGAGCCATGCGCTACACCCTCGAGCGCGTGATCCGTGGCCTCGATACCATCAGTGCCACCGGCAACATCCTTCGTGATTATCTGACCGACCTCTTCCCGATCATGGAGCTGGGGACCAGCGCCAAGATGCTGTCCATCGTGCCCCTCATGGCCGGCGGCGGTATGTACGAGACCGGCGCCGGGGGTTCCGCGCCCAAGCACGTGCAGCAACTCGTCGAAGAGAACCACCTGCGCTGGGATTCCCTGGGTGAGTTCCTCGCGCTCGCTGTTTCTCTCGAAGATCTGGGCATCAAGAACGAAAATGCCCGCGCCAAGCTGCTCGCCAGGACGCTGGATGCGGCGACGGGCAAGCTGCTCGACAACAACAAGAACCCATCGCCCAAGACGGGGCAGCTCGACAACCGCGGCAGCCAGTTCTACCTGGCGATGTACTGGGCCCAGGAGCTGGCCGCGCAGTCCGATGACAAGGCACTGGCCGCCAAGTTCGCGCCGCTGGCCAAGCAGCTGGCCGATAACGAGCAGACCATCGTCAAGGAACTTGCCGAGGTGCAGGGCAAGCCGGTCGACATTGGCGGCTACTACAAGCCCGATTTCGCCAAGTTGGAGCAGATCATGCGCCCCAGCAATACATTCAATGCGGCGCTGGCCAGCGTGCAGGCCTGAGCCCCAACCCGATTTCAACATCGACGGCGTGGGCGCACCATGCGCCCACGCCGTCTTTTTGTGCGCCCAGCATGGGCGCACTCTTGCGGGTGCAAGTCCCGCTGCGAACTGGTCACAGTGAGCAAAGCGAAGCGCAACTGCGTGAGGGTGACCGAGCGTGGGAAGGAAGCGTGGAGCGTAATC
>JADCGR010000054.1 GCA_020248905.1 Curvibacter sp.
CGGCGATGATCATGAGCCTGGTGCAGTCCGCGCGCTTGAACGGACACGAGCCATGGGCGTACTTGAAGGACGTCCTCGAGCGGCTGCTCGAGCATCCGAACCACCGCATCGATGAGCTGTTGCCGCACCGCTGGACGCTTGCGACGCCCTGATCACCTGATCTCAACTTGATCAGCACATTGGCACGCACAGGTCAATGTGGCGTGCCTGGCCGCTTACGCTCCAGTTGCTGTATCGGCCAGCCTCCATAAAGGGACAGCTTTTCCCTCCCACTACCAGCTCACTACCTTGCTTTCCGAATTCACCTTGAGAATCCTCACGGAGGACCAGTTTGAGACGCCGCCGCCAGAGACGCCGCAGGCATCGCGAGTTGAATGTTTCTGTACTAGAAGAGTAGCTTCCCGTTTGCAACGACTCGCTATTCGCGCGGATAGCCCCACCGAAGAATCACGTCGTTGACCGATACACCGGTCCAAGAGGACATGATTCTGTCCATCGTTCCAAAACCACTACTTACACATCCGGCCGAGAGCGTCGCGAGAGCTGCAGCAAGCACTAAACGAGACACGTAGCATCACTGATCTGCGCCAACAACACTATTCCTTTGCCACGAGCAATGTTTCAGGCGCATGATCGGCGGACTTTTTCAGACATTCCTTCGCCGGCCGGTCGAGTACCCCTAGAGCCGCCGATAGGATCTCGAGCCAGTATCTCTCGTATTGAATGCCGGAATGCAAGACCAGACGCCTTAGCGCCGCTTCTCGGGTTCTCGGTACACTTGGGAAGTCGCGGCTCTCGATGCGACCGTAGAGCGCCAACTTCTCTTTGTGAAGGTCAATGCGACTGCGGATCTCCTTGACGAGCCCAGTTGGCCCGATCACGGCCTCCGCCCACAGGCGCACCATCAATTCGTCACGCATTGGCTTGGGATCTTGCTGTTCAGCAACCCAGCGCTGCAACTCCTTGCGCCCGGCGGGAAGCACCCGGTAGACGCGCTTGCGGCCGCGTCCGCTCTCGGGCGGCAACGACTCCACCCAACCAGCAACTTCGAGGCGGCCCAGTTCGCGGTAGATCTGCTGGTGGGTGGCGTGCCAGAAGTAGCCAATTGACCGGTCGAATCGGCTGGCCAAGTCGGAGCCGCAGGCGTCCTGTTCGATCAGGGCTGTGATGAGGGCATGGGGTAGAGACATGACGATTGGTGAGGTGCAGCCTAATTGTATAAAAACATCACTTTTATGCACCCAGTTGCATCAATGCCACCACTTGGCTATAATTTTGCAACCAGTTGCACAAAGGACGCTTCATGACCGAATATCCCAACTTGCTCGCCCCCCTAGAACTGGGCTTCACAACCCTGAGGAACCGAGTCCTGATGGGCTCGATGCACGTAGGACTGGAAGAGGTGCCCAACGGCTTCGAGCGCATGGCCGCCTTTTATGCGGAGCGCGCCCGTGGTGGCGTGGGGCTGATCGTGACCGGTGGCATTGCACCCAACGAGCGCGGCCGCCCCATGAAGGGGGGCGCCATGTTGACCACCGCGGCCGAGGCCGCCCACCACCGTGTGGTGACGGATGCCGTGCACCAGGAAGGCGGCAAGATCGCCATGCAGATCCTGCACTTTGGCCGTTACTCCTACCAAAAGGACCTAGTGGCGCCCAGCGCGCTGCAGGCGCCCATCAACCCATTCACGCCGCATGCGCTGACCACCGAAGAGGTGGAGCAAACCATCCATGACTTTGCCCGCTGCGCTGGCCTAGCCCAGCAAGCCGGCTATGACGGTGTGGAAGTCATGGGGTCCGAGGGCTACCTGATCAACGAGTTCATCGCCGCCCGTACCAACCACCGCGATGACGCCTGGGGCGGCAGCTATGCCAACCGCATCCGCTTCCCGGTAGAGATCGTGCGCCGGGTGCGCGAGAAGGTCGGTCCTAACTTCATAATCATTTACCGCCTGTCCGCCTTGGACTTGGTGGAGGGCGGCTCCACGCTGGACGAAGTGGTGCAACTGGCCCAGGCCATTGAGGCCGCCGGCGCCACCATCATCAACACTGGCATCGGCTGGCACGAGGCACGCATCCCCACCATCGCCACCAAGGTTCCGCGCGCGGCTTACGCCTGGGTCACTCAGCGCCTGATGGGCTCGGTAAAGATCCCGCTGGTGGCCACCAACCGCATCAACACGCCTGAAGTGGCCGAGCAGCTGCTGCGCGACGGCTTCTGCAACATGGTCTCCATGGCGCGTCCGTTCCTGGCCGACCCCGACTTTGTGCGCAAGGCCGCCGAAGGCAAGGCCGACGAGATCAACACCTGCATCGGCTGCAACCAGGCTTGCCTGGACCACACCTTTGGCGGCAAGATCACCTCGTGCCTAGTAAACCCGCGGGCTTGTCACGAGACGGAAATCGTCATCACCCCTGCGGCCAAGCCCAAGCGCATTGCCGTGGTGGGTGCCGGGCCAGCTGGACTGGCGTTTTCCGTCACGGCGGCGCAGCGCGGCCACACGGTAGAACTGTTTGAAGCTGCCAGCGAAATTGGCGGCCAGTTCAATATCGCCAAGAAGGTGCCGGGCAAGGAGGAGTTCTACGAGACGCTGCGTTACTTTGATCGCCAGTTGAAATTGAGGGGCGTCAAGTTGTCGCTCAACACCCGCGTCAGCGCTGACGCGCTCAAGGCCGCAGGCTTTGACGAGATCGTGCTGGCCACGGGCGTCACGCCGCGCGTACCCACTATCCCTGGCGTGAATCACTCCAAGGTACTGGGCTACCTGGATGTGTTGCGCGATGGCAAGCCGGTCGGCCAGGACGTGGCCGTCATCGGCGCGGGTGGAATCGGGTTTGATGTGTCGGAATACCTCATGCATAGCGGTAGCAGCCCGAGTGTGGATGCACCCAAGTTCTACGCCGAGTGGGGCATCGATACCAGCTATGCGCACGCAGGTGGTATTCAGTCGCCGCAGGTGGAAGCCGGGCCGCGCAAGTTGCACCTGCTGCAGCGCAAAGAGAGCAAGGTAGGCGACCAGTTGGGCAAGACCACCGGCTGGATTCACCGCACATCGCTCAAAGCGCGCCGAGTGAGCATGACGCCAGGCGTGCAGTATCAGAAGATTGACGACACCGGGCTGCACATCTGTGTGGGCGGCGAAGAAAAGGTGTTGCTAGTGGACAACGTAGTCTTATGCGCCGGGCAGGAGCCACAGCGAGAGCTGTTGGCAGCGTTGCAGGCGGCGGGCTGCTGCGTGCACTTGATTGGCGGCGCCGATGTGGCAGCAGAACTGGATGCCAAGCGTGCCATCCATCAAGGCACCACACTGGCTGCCGCTATATGACCGCCGACTCTCAGCACGCTTTCCCACCTTCGCGCATGAGTTGCGGTATGAAAGTCAAGGACAGCATAGTCACTTGCTCGGGCAACACTGGTCTGACCGTCGTCATAGCATTGCGGAGCAGAAGCGCCGAGACCCCGCTACTCAAGCCACACAACATGCCTCAGTATGGGATAGGGATACGGATTTGGCGACCTTGATTTCGCATCACAGTGCGGATCAACTTTTTTCTCTCGAATCAATAAATAGGAATTAGCAGTGATCTATCGTGCAATTGTGGGCGCAGGTGCGTCGTCCATGCTTGAGTGTTTCTCGTACTGGGTGACGTCATGACGGAGCGTGACGTTGTTGTAATCGGTGCCGGAAATGGCGGATTGGCGGCGGCGGCAGCACTCCAGCGTAAGGGTCTCAGGACCCTACTGCTTGAGCGGCACAACATTCCGGGCGGCGCTGCCACTTCTTTCGTGCGAGGAGACTTTGAGTTTGAGGTGGCTCTTCACCAGCTTTCCGGAGTAGGTACCGAGCACAACCCGTTCATGTTGCGACAGTTCTTCGACGAGATCGGGCTATCTGAACGCGTGACTCTGGTGGAAGAGCATGAGCTCTACCGCTACATCGTTCCCGGTCATATCGACATTACGCTGCCCGCTGACATGCGCGGCATCGCCCGCGTTCTGTCGGAGCGCTTCCCAGCAGAACGGAAGGCCATCGAAGATTATCTTCGGACGTGCGCGCTATTAGCGATGGAGTTCTACGTCTCGCTTCCCCAGGTTCTGAGGACTAACGTCCCCGAGGATCTACTGAGGAAGTGTCCGACTTTCGCTAAGCACGGTATGCGCTCGTGCCGCGCAGTAGTGAATGATTTCTTTAAGGACGAAACGCTCAAGGCGGTGCTGCTGGGGTACTGGGGATATCTTGGCGTGCCCGGCTCGAAATTGCCTTTTGCTGAGCTTGCAGGGATGTTCTACACTTACGCCGAACATAAACCGTGGCACGTTATCGGTGGATCCCAGGCTATCTCCAACGCATTGATCCAAGCGTTCCTGGAAGCCGGCGGTGAAGTCCAGTTCAATACTGCGGCGACGCGCATTCACACCACCAACGGAGTAGTGAACGGAGTCACCACCGCGAACGGCGAGCACATCTCGTGTCGAGTGGTCATCTCAAATGCGAGCTCGGTACATACTTACAACGAGCTGCTCGATCTCGAAGAAACGCCAGAACAGATCCGCCAAGAGTTCAGACAAAGCCGCCCCGGCGTCTCAGGCGTGATCCTCTATATGGGTCTTGACTGCCCGCCGGAGAAACTTGGTATTACGACAGCCTCGACGTTTATCAACACCACACTCGACGATGATGCAGTACATGATCAGGGCTATACGCTTGACCCGCCGAAGGGCGCCCTGCTGACCTCGTATACCTCGGCCCACCAGTCGTTTTCTCCGCCAGGCAAGACCAATGCATCGCTCATGTCGCTGCAATACTCAGCACCGTGGGAGGCTCTGGATACTGAGCAGTACGCTGCTGCCAAGTATCGATTCGCTCAGGAGCTTCTGGCGTTGGCTGAACGCGTCTTTCCAGGTTTGCGCGACCACATAGAGGAACTCGAGATTGCAACTCCCCTGACCGTGATGCGTTACTTGAATACGCCCGGCGGCGCCATCTACGGATTTCAGCAGACGGAGATTCAATCCATTCCGCTGGAGCGGAAGCCTCTAGCGGTAGACGGCCTGTATTTAGCTGGCGCGTGGGCGACGATCGGCGGCTTCCAATCCGCGTACCACAGCGGCCAGTTCACTGCTCGCGCTGTGGCTCGGCGCTTTGCAAAGGAAGGGGTTGCAGCATGACCGTCAACAATTTCTTTGAGCACGTTGCAGGGTACGACGAATTCCTCCAGCGTCGTGGGAACAACCTGGCGAATGGCTCAGATTTCACCGATCAGCGCGGTTGGGTGCAGACGCAAATCAACGCTCTGCATCCGCACCGGATTTACATGGTGGTGTCCGAAATCATTGACGAAACTCAGACCGCGAAAACAATTCGTCTGCGCTCGAAGGATGGTCGTGCGCTCCCAGTCTTCCATGCTGGTCAATATGTCAATGTGTTCGTAACAGTCGATGGAGTCAATACCGCACGGCCATTCGCAATCTCCTCGGCGCCGACAGTGCGATCACACTATGACTTGACTGTACGGGCTGTCCCGAACGGATTCGTGAGCCCTTATTTGCTGTCAGGCCTTCAAGTCGGGCAGGAGCTCACGACCACCGGACCAATGGGAACGTTTCACTACAATCCGGTCTTTCACGGGGAGGACCTCGTCTTCCTCGCCGGCGGTTCGGGAATCGCGCCGGCGATGAGTATGATCCTCGCCTTCGCCGCAGCACCGGTGCGCCCTCGCATGCGGCTTATTTATGGCTCGCGATCGGAGACCGACATCATCTTTCGCGAGCGCCTGAAGGCATTGGCCGCGGAGCATGACTTTCTCACCGTGACCGAAGTCATCTCTGAACCATCTCCAGGGTTCGTCGGACGCTCCGGATTTCTTGACAAGCGCCTGATACAAGAAATTGTCGGTGACGTTACCAACATCGTGTTCTTCGTTTGCGGGCCGACGCCGATGAACGACATGTGCCTATCCTCACTTAGGGCCCTCGGTGTGCGGCCCGGCCGTATTCGTGTGGAGGCCAATGGCCCACCGCGCTGTCCGGCGCATCAGACCGGATGGCCGCAAGAGATAACCCCTGATCATCGTGTCACCGTCCGCGTGCTCGGCAGGGGTAAATTCACCTCGGTGAGCGGTGAACCGATATTGACTGCCCTTGAGCGCAACGGATATGCGGCAGAGAATGCCTGCCGCTCGGGGGATTGCAGCCTTTGCCGCGCGCGATTGGTTTCCGGTCGTGTGTTCCATCCCCCACAGACCAAGCTGCGCGCGTCGGACAAGAAGTTCGGATGGATCCACAGTTGCGTTGCGTACCCGCTGGAGGATGTTGAAGTAGATCTTTGTGGTGCCAATCAATCGAAAGGAGAAATAGCATGATGACGCATTGCGCTATGGTCGACATCATCGAGAAATGGTCCCAGACCAAGCCGAACGAACCGGCACTTTTCGACATGCGGCCTGGAGGGAGCTGGGCTACTCAAGACTGGAAGACTTTTTGGCACCGGGTCAGGGCCGTTGGGCGTGGGCTGATTGCTATCGGGGTGGAACCGGGCGATCGCGTTGCGATGATCGCCAAGAACCGGTCCGAGTGGCTGATCTGCCAGCACGGCATCGCTGCAGCCGGCGCCATCCTCTGCCCTATTTACGCGACGAATCTGTCCCATCAGGTCGCGCACATCATTGAATCCTGCGGGGCCGACATACTGATTCTCGACGAGCGCGAACAGCTAGAAAAACTTCGCGCCGCCCAGGCGAATGGGCAGGCAAAGCTGCGTACCATTGTCACCATGGACTCTCTCCGAGGAGGCGACGACGTGATGACTCTCGCTGATCTCGAAGCAAGCGGTCATGAAGACCTCGATCGCGTGCTTGACCAACGCTTGCGACAGGTGAACGTTGATAGCCCAACGATGCTTATCTTCACGTCTGGCACCACTGGTCTGCCCAAGGGGGCTGAAATCACGAATCGAGGTGTCCGCGCCCTGATGTCGAATGTTATGGCGATTTTTGGCGAGGCGATGGGTGAAGGCGAACAACGTGTTGTCAGCTATCTTCCGCTTTGTCATGCCGCCGAGCAACTGTTCACCAACTACATCGGCCTGACCATCGGCGCGCAGATCTATTTCTGCCGCGAGATGGCAGAGTTAAAGGCCCATCTGGCCACTGCGCGCCCGACATACATCCTTGGCGTTCCGCGAGTCTGGGAAAAATTCGAGTCTGCGATGCGCGCCCAGTTCGCGAAGGCCACCGGGCTCAAGTCACGCATGATTTCTTGGGCGCGTGGCGTGGAGCTAGAGTGTATGCGGCGGGAGATCGAAATTGGCGAGCCGCATTGGCCTACCCGCCGTAAGATCGCGCGCAAACTGGTGATCGACAAGATTCTCCTTTCGCTCGGTCTCGATGACCTACGCCTGGCTTGCAGCGGCGCGGCACCCATTTCTGAGGAGTCGATCTGGTTCTTCGCATCGATAGGACTACTGATCCACGAGGGTTTCGGGATGACGGAGACCTCAGGACTGGCCATCACTCAGCCGTTACGTCGCATTCGAGTGGGCACCGTTGGCAAGCCGATTCCTGGCGTCGAAGCGAAGGTATCGGAAACGGGCGAACTATTGCTTCGCGGCCTCAACATGGTACGCGGCTACTTCCTTATGCCAGAGCATAGCCGCGATTTGTGGTCAGACGAATGGATGCGCACCGGTGACATGGCCTCGATTGACTCCGACGGTTTCGTAACCATAACGGGTCGGATCAAGGAATTGATCATTACTGCTGGCGGCAAAAATGTAGGCCCGGTAGAGATCGAGAACCATTTACTTCAAATAATTGGTATCGGGCAGGCGATCGCCGTGGGTGACCGACGGCCCTATCTCGTCGCAGTCATGACGCTGGACTCTGAGTCCTTGCCACAGCTTTTAAGGCAGGCAGGCGCGGCGACTACCCTCACCGCAGCGGAGGCTTCGGCCGACCCTAAAGTAAGAGCATTGGTGTGGGCCGAGCTAGAAGAGAAGTGCAACAAGAAGCTTGCGCGCTATCAGCAAATCAAGAACTTCGCTTTGCTCCCTGAGCCATTCAGCGAAGCAGGCGGGGAACTGACACCAACTCAAAAACTTAAGCGCAGTGCGGTACATGAAAGGCACAAGGCCATCATCGACGCACTTTATCAAAGTGTAGACCCGCGAGTCACCGCATGAGCCTACGCAACGCTACCGAATGCTTTCTCGAAGAGTGCGATGTGCTGGCGGCACTGCTGGCGGATTTGCCGGAGGATGGATTCAACGCAACGACCCAGTTCAAGGATTGGAGCATCATCGACATACTTGCCCACTTGCATCACCTCAATGCCGCTTGCGAAGCGAGCCTGGACGGCCAGGTCGCATTCGATGCATTTATTGCACCGATGATCCGGAACATGGCGACGGGCGGCATGCGGGCGGCGCACCGTATCTGGATCGGTGATTGCTCAGGGTCGGCCTTGCTATCCGCATGGCTAACTGGTGCTAATCGCCTCGCTCGCAAGGCGGTAGCAGCAGACCCTGAAGTACGGTTTCCATGGTTTGGGCCACCGATGAAGTCACTTTCCGCCATATCGGCCCGCCAGATGGAGACTTGGGCGCACGGGCAGGAGCTCTTTGATCTTCTCGGGGTGGAGCGTATCGAGACAGATCGCATCCGTAACATTTCCCATTTGGGCGTCATCACCATTCCGTTCGCGTTTCGCATCCGTCGTCTTGAAATCCCCGATCCGCCGATTTGCGTTTCGCTAGTGGCGCCTTCCGGCGCAGTGTGGACGTGGAACGACGGAATTGCTGCAACTGACCGCATTTCCGGCAGCGCGGTTGACTTCTGTCGCACCGCAACTCAGACCCGCAACGTGGCGGACACTCAGCTCTTTCTCACCGGAGAGTTCGCTCGAACCTGGGGCCGTATCGCGCAATGTTTTGCTGGCGGTCCCGAGGACCCACCTCCGCCGGGAAGCCGCTTTCGTTCGGTAGGTTGAGACCTTGATGCCGCCACTATTCCAACTGCACGAGAGGAGTACAGCGATGCGAGCTAATGAGTGCAAGTTCGCCCCCCGCTGATCGTCAGACGCCGAGCCGAAGTTCTCACGGGCCTCAGATCGATCCGTGGCACTTCTTGTACTTCTTGCCGCTGCCGCAGTGACAGAGATCGTTGCGGCCCGGCTCCGCAGCCTTGCGCACGGTTTCCACTCGCGGACCGATGCTCTTCCATAGCTCGCGCAGGTCGTAGACAGCCCAGATGGCGTCGCCAAAGGCGTTGAGCCGCGCCAGGCTGACCGAGGGCGGCGTGTCGTCGCCAAAGGGAGAGAGCGTGGGCTCGGCGCGGTCGTCCTCGGTCATCGCCACCATCGCATCCAGCGACGCATCCAGCCATTCAGCGGCCTCCTTGTCGCGCGGGGCGGCCCATTCCTCAGGCCAGTTCTCCACCACGTACATGAAGCCCAGGGCCCAGACCTGGGCAAATGACGGCAGGGCCTCGTCACCATAGGCTGCCCGCTCGGCCGGCGGCAGGGTCAGCAGGGCACCGCGCACGTCCATCACTTCGGGCTGGTAGGCGGCCTCGTCTTCAAGGGTCTCGACCTCGGCGTCGAGCGCGGCTGCAACCTCCTGCCAGCGGCGTTGCCACAGTGCCAGGAAACGTTCGCGCTGCGCCAGATCGGCAAAAGGCGCGGCCGAGCCGGGCTCGCCGCCGCCCAAGAGCATGGGCAGGTATTCGTCCTGCGGCACGGCGCGGCGGCAGCAGACCAGGGCCGCAAGCACGCCTTCGCAGAACTCCCACTGCGGGATTTCGTCGTCACGCCTTCGCAGATCGTCAAGGATCGTTTCGAGCTCGTCGAAGTCCTCGGGCTGCAACGGGAAGGGGCGATCGTTCATGTGATGGACTCCATTACGGGCAGGGCGTCCAGCCGCGTCGCTACGGGCACGCCCTGAAGATTCAAACGCTTTTTCAGTTTGAGGACGGCGTGGTCCTTGCTCAGCAGCGCAGCGCGGTGGGCAACGGCGAGGTCGATGAATTTCTGGTCGTCCGGGTCGCGGCAGACCATGGGGGCCCTCGGCGCAACGTCGAGCACCTGCGCCTGTCGGTCAAAGGCGGCCAGCACATCGGCAGCGGTGAGGTGGTCATGGTCCAGCCGGGTCACGAGGTGTGGATAGAGCAGCACCCGCGCCAGCTCCTCGCGCATCACGGGCGTGGCGATCCAGCGCAGCGCGCCGTCGTCCAGGGCCTGCTGCAGCGCGGGCGTGGCCGGATCGTCAAAAAGCAGCAGGTCGAGCACGACATTGGTGTCGAGCACGATGGGGGTGCTCATGGGGCGGGTACGTCCGGCCGGGCCCGTGCGCAGCCCTTGATCATCTCGAACTTGAAGAGCCGACATTCCAGCGGTCCATTCCACATCGGTACGCGACGAGATTCCTTCAGGCGCATCTTGCCGGGCAGCTTGAGGTCGGGGGTGAGCATCCAGGCCGTCCATCCGCTGTAGTTCTTCTTCCAGTGCGTGGCGAGCTTGCTGAAAAAGGCATTGTCCTCGTCTGCGCCCGTCTCGGGCAGCTCGCGGGCACCCCAGCGCGCCTTGCCAGCAAAGCCGCCGGCCTCGATGCGTTCACCGTACGGCGGGTTGATCAGCATCACGCCGGGCGTGGCGCAGGGCGGCATGCGCTGCAGCGCGTCGCCGCCACGGAACTCGATCACATCGGCCACGCCCGCGCGCTCGGCATTGCGTTGCGCGAAGTCCACCATGCGGTGCGATACATCGCTGCCGTAGATCAGCGCGGCCTGGCCCGGCTCGGGTTTGACCACAGCCTCGGCAGCCTCGGCCTTCATGGCTTTCCATTCAGCCGCACGGAAGGGCTTGTATTTCTCGAAGGCAAAACGGCGCAGCGACCCGGCGGCGATGTTGCAGGCAATCTGCGCCGCCTCGATGACCACGGTGCCACTGCCGCAGCAGGGGTCGTACAGCGGCGCCAGATCGCCCTCGCCTTCGGCCCAGCCGCTCGCGGCGATCATGGCCGCAGCCAGGGTTTCCTTGAGCGGCGCATCGCCCTTGTCCTCGCGCCAGCCGCGCTTGAACAGCGGCTCGCCCGAGGTGTCGATGTAGAGCGAGCACTGGTCGGTGGTGAGGTGGGCGTAGATGCGTACATCGGGCCGCTGGGTGTTGACGTCGGGGCGCACGCCCCCCGAGGTTTCGCGAAAGCGGTCGCACACAGCGTCTTTCACCTTCAGCGCTGCGAAGTTCAGCGAAGTCAGCGGGCTGTGCTGGGCGGTCACTTCCACCTTGATGCTCTCGCGGGGCGTGAACCACTGTTCCCAGGGCACCGCCATGGCCGCGCGGTAGAGATCCTGCTCGCTGCGGTAATCGGTGTGCGAGACCAGCACGAGGACACGCTGCGCCAGTCGGCTCCAGAGGTTGAGCCGCATGGCCTGCGCAAACGAGGCCCGCACGGCCACGCCGCCACGCTGCTTCGTGATGCAGCCCGGCGGCAAATCGGTGATGCGCAGGATCTCCGGCGCCAGGTAGTCCTCCACACCGGCGGCGCAGGGCAGGAAAAGCGTGAGTTGGTTCATGTTTCGATGGATACGCAGGCACCTGCGGAGCTGGCTTCGCCAGGCCGCGGGGTGCGCCCCCTCCCCGCAGCAGAGGGGCGATGGCGAGGCGACCGCAGGTAGCGCACGCTGGGGGTGGAGGCGCTCATAGCACCTTTCTTAAATTCGCGGGAGCGATCTTCAAGGCCTCGCGGTACTTGGCCACAGTGCGCCGCGCGCATTCGATGCCCTGCTCCTTGAGCATCTCCGAGATGTGGCTGTCGGACAGAGGCTTTTTCGCGTTCTCGGCGCTGACGAACTGCCGGATCAGCGCCCGCACCGCCGTGCTTGACGCATTGCCACCCGACTCCGTGCCCAGGCCCGAGCCGAAGAAGTACTTCAGCTCGTAGGTGCCGAAGGGTGTGCTCATGTACTTGGCCGTGGTCACACGGCTGATGGTCGATTCATGCAGGCCCAGCTCGTCGGCGATCTCGCGCAGCACCAAGGGGCGCATGGCCAGCTCTCCGTGCATGAAAAAATTCTTCTGCCGCTCCACGATGGCACTGGACACGCGCAGGATGGTGTCAAAGCGCTGCTGGATGTTCTTGATGAACCAGCGGGCCTCCTGCAGGCGCTGCTGCAGCGCCAAGTGGCCCTGGGACTTGTGGCCCTTGAGGGCGTTGGCGTAGATGTCGTGCACGCGCAGGCGCGGCATGACATCCGGGTTGAGTTGCACGCGAAAACGTGTCTGGGCGCCGCTGCCGGTACGCAGCACAAGGACATCCGGGGCGATGATGTGGCGCTCGACGTCAACAAAGCGGCGACCGGGCTTGGGCTCCAGGCGTGCGATCAGCGCCAGTGCCTCTCGGGTCAGCGCCTCGCTGCCCCCGCCGAGCTGGGCCAGTCTGCGAAGGTCGCGCCGGGCCAGCAGTTCAGGGGGCTGCTTCACCAGGCGCAGGGCCAGGGCCAGGGCCAGCAGCTCCGATTCGGTGGCATCCACCCCGCGCTTTAGCTCGGCCTGCCGGATCTGCAGTTGCAGGTGCAGGCACTCGGGCAGGTTGCGCGCGCCCACGCCTGCGGGCTCCAGGCTTTGCAGCAGGCGCAGCGCCAGCCGGAAGTGCTCAAGCACGGCCTCGCGCTGGTCCAGGTCGCCGCCGGCCAGCGCCTCGGCGAGGGCCTCAAGCGAGTCTTCGAGATAGCCGTCGTCATTGAGCGACTCGATCAGAAAGAGCAGCGCCGCCCGGTCCTCAGGGACGAGACGCAGCGTATGTGCCTGCCGCTTTAGGTGATCCTGCAGTGACTCCTGGCTGCGCGCGAGTTCGGTGGCATCGACTTCGTCGTCGTCACGCGTGCTGTGACGCGCAGGCGCGTCGCCGCCCCATTCGCTATCGTCGGGCGTGAAGTCCACGGCGCCGTCGCCGTCCCAGTCGCCATCACGCGCCAGATCGACCGAAGCGGGCGGTTCGTCAGAGCTATCGGTCGCCGTCGCGCTGCTGCCGTGGTCATGGTCGGCCTCGTGCGGACTGACCGGCGTGTCGGCGTGCTCAAGGCCGTAGGCCTCGCGCTCCACGCTGTCATCGGCGCGCTCCAGAAAAGGGTTTTCGTCGAGCAGCTGCTCGACTTCCTGGCTCAGCTCCAGGGTCGAGAGCTGGAGCAGGCGGATGGACTGCTGCAGCTGGGGCGTGAGCGCCAGGTGCTGGGAGACCCGCAGCGACAGTCCCTGTTTCATGCGAACGCCATTCGATCAAGCCAGAGGCTGTGCAAAATGCTGTCCGTGAGCGCCGCCGTGCCGCCCCAAGGCGCGGGGGCCCCCTCGGGGGGCAGCGAGGACACGCCAGTGCCGAGCGTGGGGGCCATGGTCACATCTTGAAGTGCTCGCCCAGGTAGACCCGGCGCACGTCGGTGTTGTTGACGATGTCGGCCGGCGTGCCCTCAGCCAGGACACGGCCCTCGCTGATGATGTAGGCGTGGTCGCAGATGCCCAGGGTCTCGCGCACGTTGTGATCGGTGATCAGCACTCCCAGGCCGCGCGACTTGAGGAAGCTGATGATGCGCTGGATCTCGATCACGGCGATCGGGTCGATACCGGCGAAAGGTTCGTCCAGCAGGATGAAGCGGGGCTGAGTCGCCAGCGCACGCGCGATTTCCACGCGGCGGCGTTCGCCGCCGGAGAGCGCCAGCGCTGGCGACTTGCGCAGCTTCTCCACGCGCAGGTCCTGCAGCAGATCGGTGAGACGGCGCTCAATCTCGTTCTTGCCCAGCGGCTTGCCGTTTTCGTCCAGCTGCAACTCCAGCACGGCACGCACATTTTCTTCCACGTTGAGCTTGCGGAAGATCGACGCCTCCTGCGGCAGATAGCTAAGGCCCATGCGCGCGCGCTGGTGGATGGGCATGTGCTCCACGCGCGCGCCGTCGATCAGGATCTGGCCGGCGCTGGCGCGCACCAGGCCCACGATCATGTAGAAGGAAGTCGTCTTGCCTGCGCCGTTGGGCCCCAGCAGGCCTACGACCTCGCCCTTGCGCACCGTCATCGACACGTCCTTGACCACCTCGCGGCTGCCATAGAACTTCTTGAGGTGCTGCGCTTGCAGCCGGCTGTCTGCGGGCGCAGGTCCGGTGTCGGGGCTGTCGCCCATGCCCCTCAGTGTGCCGGGGTCGGTGTCGGGCTGGCTGGCGAGGGCAGCGGCCGCAGTGGCCATGCGGTTGCTCACCTGCGTCCCCCGCCCAGGCTGTCGTCGCTGCGCAGAGGGGCGCCCGGGCGGGCGGGCTCCGAAGCCGCGCTGCGCGGCGTGAGCGTGGCACGCACGCGCTCGCCGCCGCGCTGGGCACCGCCGTCGACGGTGAAGACATCTGTGAGGCTGTTGTACTGAATGTGGGTGCCGGTCACCACATCGGTCACCTGCGTGCCGCGAAGGCGGCGCAGCTGGGCGTCCTTGATGAGCTTGAACAGGTCGGCCTTGCCGTCGTACTCGATGGTCTCGCTCTCGCCCTCGATGAACTCGTTGTCACCGTCGCGCTTCTGACGAAAGAAGGCACGCTGGCCCGGCAGGGCCGTCACCACCCCGTACTGATAACCCTGGGGATCCTGGCGCACATCGATACGTGCGCCGCGGATGATGATGGTGCCGCGCGTGAGCACCACGTTGCCGGTGAAGACGCTGACCTGCTTGAGGTCGTCGTAGCGCAGCGCATCGGCCTCGATGTTCATGGGCTGCTGCCGGTCGCCCTTTTCGGCGCTGGCGGCACCGGCTGCGAACACGCAGATGGTGCACAGCAGGAGCCGGAGTAGGGGGAAGGTCATAGAGGCACGAATCTTGCTGCAGCGCGTCCGGGGCATTGTAATCGGGTCCGGGCGCTGGTCCGGCTTTTGCTTGGGATCGGCGTCCGGGCCGTGATTCGTGAGAGACTTCCCGACTGTCCTCACGACGCACGCCCCATGAACCTGCTCTTCGTCGCCGACCCGCTGGAAACCTTCAAGACCTATAAGGACAGCACCTACGCCATGATGCGCGAGGCGCAGCGGCGCGGCCATACGCTGGCGGCGTGCGAACCCCGGCACCTCGGGTGGCTGGCCGCGACCGGCGTGACGGCCCCGGTGCGCCGCATCCGGTTAACGGGCCACGAGGAACAGTGGTTCCACGAAAGCCCGTTGCCGCCGCAGCGGCGCATCACCGCTCTGCGCGACTTCGACGCCGTGCTCATGCGCAAGGACCCGCCTTTCGACAGCGAGTTCTTCTACGCCACCCATCTGCTAGAGCGCGCCGAGCGCGAGGGCGCGCGGGTCTTCAACCAGCCGCGCGCGCTGCGCGACCACCCGGAGAAGCTCGCCATTCTTGAATTCCCGCAGTTCACGGCCCCCACCCTGGTCACACGCGAGCCGCAGGCCGTGCGGGACTTCCACGCCGAGCACCGCGACATCATCCTCAAGCCGCTGGACGGCATGGGCGGCATGGGCATCTTCCGCGTCAAGGACGACGGCCTCAACCTCGGCGGCATTATCGAGACGCTGAACCGCCACGGCGAGCAGACGGTGATGGTGCAGAAATTCCTGCCCGCTATTCGCGAGGGAGACAAGCGCGTGCTGCTCATCGGCGGCCAGCCCGTGCCTTTCTGCCTGGCACGCATACCCCAGGGCAGCGAAGTGCGCGGCAATCTGGCTGCGGGCGGCAAGGGCGTAGCCCAGCCACTCAGCGCGCGCGACCGCGAGATCGCGCAGGCGCTGGGCCCGGTGCTGGCCGCCCGGGGCCTGCTGCTCGTGGGCCTGGACATCATCGGCGAGCACCTCACCGAGATCAACGTCACCAGCCCGACGTGTTTTCAGGAGATTACCGACCAGGCGGGGTTTGATGTGGCGGGGATGTTTATGGATGCGCTGCTGGCTGCTGCCAGCTAAGCGCGGCTTTCAAAAGGAATCTCGGTTGCATTGAATTGCTCGCGGCTGGCTGGGTTCGACCCACGGCGGAAGTAATCGCCGCAAGATCGGACGCCAGCAAAGCCGTCTCTAGAAGCGACGCGCAATGACCAGCGTCCGTCCCTCAGATCCACAAGATTGACCGGCGGCGTCTGTGACTTGTCGGTCAAGTCTGCTTCGCCTCTATTGCTGCCAACAATTTCCGAGCGCTCTCGAGAAATTGTGGAACTTCGTCGGGGGTTAGATTTGTCGCGTGCCCGATCAGGGACGCAAGTTTTTCCTGAAGTTGCGCTTCTTGAGCCTTTCCGTCAATGTGCGCAATGAGCTTGTCGCGTAACGTCATTAGGCGGAGAAACAAGGCGTCAAATGAAACGCGCGCTGGACCGTCTGGGAACGCGATGGCGAGGCAATCATCCAAGAGGGTGCGCATCGACTGGTTATCAGCGACCGCCCCTGGATCGCGATTTCCAGTTTTGAACAGCGTCATGAATGCAATAACAGCGGAGTCCCTGAGCGCCATAGCGATCTCGAATCCCTCCACCACGCTCGGGAACGGCAGAGGTTTGCCGTGATCTTCGGCCGCTATCGATGTGGCCATTTCAGTGGCCCAGTCTTTAGCGCGTTGCGATGTCGTCAGCATGAGAATGCAGCGATTTAGGGCCATAACCCAAAGCGCCTTTCGCAAGCTTCTCTCCAGCTCTGCGTCACTTAGGTTGCCATCGTGGAAGACGTGCAATCCCTTTCCCGCAGGTAGCGGAACAATTTCGCTTGGAACTGCTTGCTCGTTGTTCATGGATCGGTTCTGACTAGTAAATTTCCCAAGAGGCTCTAAAGAACAGCGACCGCAAGTGTCTATTCGTAGCCGTTTGCGTAGATTACCCGCTCAAAACCCCACCCAAAAACACCTTCAACTCCCCCGGCTCTATCGTCGTCCAGGTCTCGCCCTTGGTCAGTGGTGTCGTCACCACCAGAGCGATGCGGTCGCCCGGCGCGGCGTGTTCCGCGAAGTTCACGCTCAGGTCTTCATCACGCAGCGATGCGCTGCCGAAGGGATGCTGACGCACCACGTAGCAAAGATGGGTGGAAGCATGGGCCCACAGCGCCTCGCCGTTGCTCAGCAGGAAATTGAACGTTCCGTGCCGGGCGATCTGCGGCGCGAGCTCACGCAGCGTGAGCGTGAGTTCCCCCACGGGCGGGACATCGACATGGGACTTGGCCAGCTCCTGCATCAGCCAGCAGAAGGCGCGCTCGCTGTCGGTGGTGCCCACGGGGCGGAAGCTGCCGTGCAGGTGCGGCTTGTAGTCCTTCAAGTCGCCGTTGTGCGCGAACACCCAGTACCGGCCCCAGAGCTCGCGCACGAAGGGATGGCAGTTCTGCAGCGCGACCTCGCCCTGTGTGGCCTTGCGGATATGCGAAATCACGTTCTGGCTCTTGATGGGGTACCGGCGGATCAGCGCCGCCACCGGCGACTCGGCGGCCGACTGGTGATCCACGAAATGCCGAAGCCCCTTGTCTTCGAAGAAAGCGATGCCCCAGCCATCGCCATGGTGATCGGTGCGTCCGCCACGCTCGGCAAACCCCGCGAAGCTGAACATCACATCGGTCGGCACATTGCAGTTCATGCCCAGGAGCTGGCACATGTTTCAATCCTACCGCTTGAGGTTTGGCACGCCTCGCATCTGCCAGGCTGCCAGCATGGCCAGCGCGCAAACACCGGCGAGCATCATGAAGGTTTCGTCGAAGGCGATGGTACGTCCCGGGCTGCCCTGCGGGCGGGTCAGGGTGTCTCCATGCGCGGCAACGCGCCATTCCAGAACGATGCCGCACAGGCTCACGCCGACCGCACCGCCGAGCATGCGCAGGAAGTTGATGGCGCTCGAGGCCTGAGAGATCAGGCGCGGCTCCAGGCCGCTCATCGCGCCATTGTTGAGCGAAGGCAGGATGAAACCCAGACCGATGCGCCCCACCACCCCCCAGGCCACCAGCAGCGCCAGCAGGGTGCCCCGCGCCAGCCCTGGCACCAGAGTCAGCATGAGCGCAAACGACAGGGCCAGCAGCGCCAGCCCGATGCAGATCAGCACCCGGATCGGCCAGTGATCCGACAAGCGCCCGGCCAGTGGAATCGTCAGCGCCAGCACCAGGCCTGCGGGCAACATGATGGTGCCGACATGCGAAGCCGAGAACGACTGCGCCATCTGGATATACAGCGGCAGCAGATAGGTGGAGCCGAACATGGCGATGCCGTAGATGAAGGCCACCAGGCTGCCCATGGCGAAGGCGCGGACGGTGTAGAGCTCGGGGTGCATCAGCGGCATGTCGCCGCGCCGGGCCTGGCGCCGCTGCCAGACCACGAAGGCCGCAAAGCTCCCCGCCGAAAGCGCCAGCAGGCTTGCAGCCGATACGCTGACCGACACGTGCAGCTCGACCATGCCCTTGAGCAGGCTCAGCGTGCCCAGCCCGGCCAGCAGCAGTCCCTGCCAGTCCAGCCGGTGCGCCCGCGGATCGGGCGTCTCACCACCGGGTGCGGTCGTGGGCACGTAGCGATAGGCCAGCCACACCGATGCTATGCAAAAGGGCACCACCATGAAGAAGATCGAGCGCCAGCCGAAGCCGTCCACCAGCAGGCCGCCGATGCTCGGACCCAGCGCTGGCGCCAGCACCACGCCCATGCCGAAGATGCCAGCGGCACGCCCGCGCTCGTGCGCCGAGAAAGCCCGCATGATGATGATGGCCGGTATGGGCTGCACCACGCCTGCGGCCAGGCCTTCCACCACGCGCGCGGCCAGCACCAGGTCGAAGCTGCTCGCCAGACCACCGGCCACGCCGCCGACCAGCAGCACCCCCATGGCCACCACGTAGGTGCGCCGGTAGCCGTAGGCGCCCAGCAGCCAGGGCGTGCACAGCATGGCCACCGTGGTCGCCGCCATGAAGCCCGACGTCGCCCACTGGGCGCGCTCCTGGCCCAGCACGAACTGATGGCTCATGTCCGGGATGGCGACGTTGATGATGGTCGACGACATGATCGAGGCCATGGTGCCGACCATCACTGCAAACAGCAGCAGCCAGCGGTAACGCTTGCCGTAACGCGCCTGCATCTTGGACAGCGTGGCAGGGCGCGACACGACCTCAGTCCGCCCCATGCCCTCGCAGCGTCACGCGCACTGGCTGCGCCGTGAGGGTGCCCAGCGCGGCCTGCAGCGCCAGCGCAAGGGCGGCACGGTCCGCAGCGGGCATGACCGTGGCCGCCAGCACGTCCACCTCCAGCCCGCTCTCCAGGTAGTGCAGTTGCAGCGCTGCCGGCTCGTGACCCAGCACCTCGCGCGCGCAGGCCAGCACCTGCGGGCGCGGCGGCAGCGCGAGCAAGCGCGGCAGGTGCCGCACATGCCCCGGGTCCACGTGCACCGTGCACTCGTCCACGCGGTGCGCGGCCCTGACCCGCGCGGTGATCTGCTCGGCGATGTAATGGCCTTCGGACACCGACAGGCGCGGATCGACCTCAACGTGCATGTCGATCACCGCCCAGTCGCCCATGCGGCGCGTGCGCAGGTTGTGCACCTCGTCCACACCGTCCACCGCCACGATGGTCTGGCGGATGCGCTCGATCTCCTCGGGGTCCAGCGCATGGTCGGTCAGGCTGTGGAAGGCTTCCAGCGAGAAGCTCCAGCCTGACTTGACGATCATCACGCCGACGATGATGGCCGCCACCGCATCCATGCTGTGCCAGCCCAGCAGGTTGGCCGCGACGCCCACGGCCACCACCAGCGAGGACGCCGCATCGGCGCGGGCATGCCAGGCGTTGGCAATCAGCATCGCGCTCTTGAGGCGCTCGCCGATGCGGCGCATATAGTGGAACAGGCCTTCCTTGGCCAGCAGCGTGATGATCGCGGCCAGCAGCGCCAGCGGATGCACGGCTGCATCGGCGCTGCCCTCGTGCAGGCGCAGGCCCGCACTCCACACCATGCCCAGCCCCGTGGCCAGCAGGATCAGGCCAATGGCCAGCGCGGCTGCCGTCTCGAAGCGGGCATGCCCGTAGGGGTGGGTGTCATCGGCCTCGGCATGCGAATGGCGCGCAGCCACCAGCACCACCGCGTCCGCCACCAGATCCGAAAGCGAGTGCAGGCCGTCGGCCACCAGGGCCTGCGAGCGGGAAAACACGCCGATCACGACCTGCGCCGTCGCCAGGAAAAGGTTGACCCAGACACTCACCCACGTCGAGCGCAGGGCCTGTCGCTGTTCTTCCTTGGTGCGAACCATGGCGATTCAAGAAGCCTCAGGCCCGGGAGCCGCGGGCGCAGACCTCGCAGATGCAGGCCAGGTCGCGCGCGGCCGGCGGCACTCGCGCGAGCAGCTCCCAAGAGAAGGTCTGCGACGCACACCAGCAGGGCGCTTGCGCCTGCCCCGTCGCCCGTGCGATCTCCTGGGCACAGGCGTTGGGCTGGTGGCAGAGGGGACAGCGAGAGGCGTCGACGAAGATCGGGGCGGTGTGCATGGCAGGGTATGCCCCGCAGTGTAGCGCCCGCTGCAGGTTTAGACTGGTCCGCCAAGACTCGCGACCAACATGCCACCCCTCGCGCGCGCCCACCTGCGCCCATCCGTGCTGCTGGCCCCGCTCCTGCTGGGTCACAGCCTGCTGCATTTTGGGCTGGCTCTGGTGATCGGGCTGACGCCGGACGAGGCGTTGCATGCGCTGTCCGCGCTGCACCCGGACTGGTCCTATCTGGATCACCCGCCGCTGATCGGCTGGCTGCAATGGCCGCTGGTGGCGCTTGGCGCCAGCGAGGGCTGGCTGCGCCTGCTCCCGCAGATTTTCTGGGTGCTATCGGCGGGGCTGATCTACGACGTGGCACGCCGCCTGCACCGCCTGCTGGTGCCCGCCTTTGTCACGGCCGACGCCGCTGGCTGGTGGGCCGTGCTGGCCTATAGCCTGGCACCGCTGCTGCACCTGCTGGGCATCGGCCTGCTGCCCGATAGCCTGCTGATGCTCTGCACCGCCGCCCTGCTTTGGCAGAGCCTGCGCCTGCTGGATGTCTACGTTGTGCAGCGGCGCGCCGAATGGCTGCTGCTGGGCGTCATCGTCGGCCTGGCCGGGCTGTCGCAGTACACCGCACTGCTGGTCGTTCTGCCCGCGCTGGCCGCGCTGTTCAGCCGGCATGGCGCAGCCCTGCTGCGCCACAGCGGTCCCTGGCTTGCTGCCTTGCTCGCGCTGCTGCTGGTCGCGCCCGTGCTGGCCTGGAATATGCAGCACGACTGGGTAGCCCTGCGCCAGCCCCTGCAGGCGCTGATAACCAGCCCCTGGGAGCCGGGGCGCCTGCTGACGTTCCTGCTGGCCCAGGCCCTGCTCTACCCGCTGCTGCTGCTCGGGCTCTTCGGCCTGCGCCATGGCGTGCTCGGCGGCCTGGAGCTGGATCGCTCGCTGGCCTGGCTGCTCGCCATGTGCGCGCTGCCACTGGCCGTGTTGGCTTTGCTGGCCGGCAGCAATACCAGCCTCACGCTGTGGACGGCGCCGGCCTGGGCAGTGCTCGCGCCCTTTGCTGGCCTGGGCCTGGCGGCCCTGTGGGCCAGCGGGCGGCGCACGCTGATCTGGCAACTGGGCGCCTGGCAGGCGGTGGCCATCGCCCTGCTCTACCTGTTGATGCTGCTGGCCGGCCCGCCCTGGCTGGCCAGCGAGGAGCCCGATCGCAGTAATGCCTTCAGCGAACTCTACGGCTGGCAAGAGGCGGGCCTGCGGGCCCAACAACTCGCCCGCGAACACAGCATCCCGCGCCTGGCCGTGCAGCACCGCAGTCTGGCGACGCGCCTGGCCTGGTATGCGCGCCCGCTGCCGGTCTATGTGCTCGCGCCCGACGCCAACCAGATTGCGCTGTGGAATGGCCTGCTGCGACGCCACTACAGCGCCATCGTGCTCGACTGGTCGCAACAGGCGTATGAACTGCCCGTGGGCGAAGGGCTGTTCGAGCGCTGCGAGCTTGGCGACAGCTGGGACGTGCAGCACGCGGGGCGCGTGGTCTCGCGCTTTCGTCTCTACCGCTGCTACGGCTGGGGCGGTCAGCCCGCGCCGCGCCGCCTCGACGCCTCATGAGAAGGTATTGACCGACAATCACAATCTCGATACGCCGCCTTCACGCGCGAGAAATCTCATGATTCTTTACGACCTGGTCAACGCCAAGCGCGTCCACTTCTCGCCCAACAGCTGGCGCGTGCGCCTGGCCCTGCTGCACAAGGGCCTACCCTTTGAGGTGAAGGACGTGCTGTTCACGGGCATCGCCGATATCCGCCCCGGCGGCGACAAGCTGACCATCCCCACCATCGCGCACGCGGGCCGCTTCGTGACTGATAGCTGGGCGATCGTGCAGTACCTGGACACGACTTTTCCCGACACCCCGCGCCTGCTCACGCCGGAATCCATGCCCGTCGTCAAGTTCTTCCAGTACTGGGTGCAGACCGCACTGCACGGCCCCATCGCCCGCATGGTGCTGCTCGATCTTTACGAGGGCCTGGACCCGGCCGACCAGCCCTACTTCCGCAGCTCGCGCGAGAAGAGCTACCAGACCACGCTGGAAGCGCTACAGGCCGGCCGCGAGGACCGCCTTGAAGCCTTGCGCCGCGGCCTGCAGCCCCTGCGCCTGGCGCTGGCCCACCACCCTTACGTCGCAGGCGAGCAGCCGGGCTACGCCGACTACCTGGCCTTCGCCGCGTTCATGTGGGCGCGCGTCAGCAGCCGCTTCGAGCTGCTCGCCGACGACGACCCGGTCCATGCCTGGCGGGAGCGCTGCCTGGACCTGTACGGCGGCGCGGCGCGCCGTGAACCTGTGGCCTAGGGTCTGCTCACACCCGTGCCAGGCGGAAGGCCGCGTGATGCCCGAGATCCTGCCCATGCTGCTGATCTGCGCCGTCGGCCTGGGTGCCGGCGTGCTCGGCGGGGTGATCGGCTTCGGCACCACCATCCTGCTCATGCCGCCGCTGGTGTACTTCTACGGCCCCATGACGGCCGTGCCCGTGATCGCGCTGGTGGCCATCGTGGCCAATCTTGCGCGGGTCGCGTTGTGGTGGCGCGAGATCGACTGGAAGCTTTGCTGCGTCTACGCCGCCACGAGCGTGCCTGCCGTGGTGCTGGGCGCCAACACGCTGGTGCGGTTCAACCCGCGCGTCATCGAGCTCATCCTGGGCAGCTTCCTGCTGCTCATGATCCCCGCGCGGCGCTGGCTGCGGCGCATGCATTGGAAACCGCACCTGGGCCACATGGCCCTGGTCGGCGCGGGCATCGGCTACCTCACGGGCATCGTGGCCTCTACCGGCGCCCTCAACACGCCCTTCTTCCTGGCCTACGGCCTGCTCAAGGGGGCTTACATCGGCACGGAGGCCGCCAGCTCGCTGGCCGTCTTCCTGGCCAAGGGCGCGGCGTTTCAGCAGCTGGGCGTGATCGACACAAGCGCCATCGGGCAGGGCCTGCTCATTGGCGTCTTCGTGTTCGCGGGCTCCACCCTCTCCAAGCGCCTGGTGCTGCACCTGCCCGAGCACCGCTTCCTGCAGCTGATGGAAGGCGTGATGGGGGTGGCGGGCCTGTCCATCCTGTGGATGGCATGGCCCGCGCGCGGCTAGCGGCTGACGCGCCGCAATCCCCGCAGGGATCGGCGTGACCTTGCGCATGACGCGGTCGATGAAGACCGCCCCCATCGTCCCTCATGCCATCTCCCGGCCCTCACCCCCCAGGTCATAGGTGGAAGAGCCCTGGCCGATCTCCGCGGCACTGCATCCGGCGCAACGTTCTGTGGGTGGCCGGGCTGGAGGATCTTTTCGGCGATGCGATTTCGGGAGATGATGCGCACACCTGCCCTTCCCACACACCGACGCCCACACCATGTACGTGCCCGCCCACTTTGCCGAAACCCGCCCCGAGGAACTGCAGCGCATCATCCGCGAGCATCCGCTGGGCATGCTGGTGAACCACGGCGCGGACGGCCTGGACGCTGACCACATTCCCTTCATGCTGGTTCCCGACGAAGGCGCGCACGGCCTGCTGCGCGCCCATGTGGCCCGCGCCAACCCTGTGTGGCAGCGCTGCCCCACGGGTACGCGGGTGATGGTGGTGTTTCGCGGCGCCGAGGCCTATGTGTCGCCCAACTGGTACCCGAGCAAGCACGAGACGCACCGGCAGGTGCCCACCTGGAATTACCAGGTGGTGCATGTGCATGGCACCATCACCGTACAGGACGACGAAAAGTCGGTGCGCGGCATCGTGGCGCGGCTGACGCAGCGGCACGAGGCCAGTGAGCCCAAGCCCTGGCGCATGGGCGACTCGGCCCCCGAGTACATCGACGGCATGCTGCGCAACATCGTGGGCATCGAGATTGCCATCGAATCCATGGTCGGCAAATCCAAGCTCAGCCAGAACCGCGAAGCACGCGACCGCCTGAACGCGGCCGACACCCTGCACGCCGGCGGCCAGCCCGAGCTTGCCAGCGCCATGCGGCAGACACCCTGAACCTGCACACGACCCAGCCCCGCCATGCAGAGCAAGACCTTCACCACCGGCCGCATCCGCCGCGCGGACTACGACGACAAGACCCAGCAGCTGGACCTGCACTGGGACAGCAAGACCGTGCTGGCCTACAAGCAGGTGCCGCAGGAAGTGTTTCGCCGCCTGTGCGCCGCACCGAACCCGACGACGTATTGGGAGGACCGGATTGCGGAGGAGTATCCGAAGGGCGTGGCGATGGGCAAGGCCTCGGGCTCCGACGATGCGGCGCAGAAGTTTCGGGACTTGTTTGGTGGCCATGAGTGACCTCAAGTCCGAACGTATTCAAGGCACAATCAGCGAAAGGGACATCTACGGAATAAGAATCCAATGGCACGGATATTCGACAACATCGATCAAGACCTGCTCGCCGCCCTGCGCGCCACGATGCAGGTATCGAAACGGTCAGATTTTTGTGTCGGCTATCTGAACTTGCGTGGCTGGCAAGCCATTGATGATCTGATTCAACCTTGGGACCCTGCCGCCGGGCAGGTTTGTCGCGTTCTGGTTGGCATGCAGCGTCCCCCGCATGAAGAGATTCGCGAGCTGTACCGGCAAGCCGATGGTGCCGGTCTGATGGACAACGCCACAGCCAGCCGTCTGAAAACCCAGTTCGCAGCCCATCTGCGCGAGCAGATCACCATGGGTATTCCAACCGGCCAGGATGAAGCCGGTCTCCGACGGCTGGCACAGCAACTCCGGGCGGGAAAAGTCATCGTCAAACTTTTCTTGCCTTACCCATTACATGCAAAGCTGTATTTACTGTTTCGAGACGACGTCAACAACCCTATCACTGGCTTTGTTGGCAGCAGCAATCTGACGCTATCGGGTCTGTCTCGACATGGCGAATTGAACGTCGACGTACTGGACCATCTGGGCACCGAAAAACTGGCTCAGTGGTTTGCCGCGCGCTGGGCTGAGCGTTGGGCGCTCGATGTGTCCGCCGATCTCGCAACGATTATTGAGAGCAGCTGGGCGCGCGAAGAGGCCATACCGCCGTACCACATCTACCTGAACATGGCCTACCACCTGAGCACCGAGGCGCGTGCCGGTCTGAGCCAGTTCCGCCTGCCGGGTCGCTTTGAGCAGGAGCTGTTCGAGTTTCAGAAGAGCGCGGTGAAGATTGCCGCCCGACACCTGCATCGGCGGGGTGGCGTAATGATTGGCGACGTGGTCGGCCTGGGCAAGACCATGATGGCCACGGCATTAGCGCGCATGTTCGAGGACGATCTGGGCTACGAAACCCTGATCATTTGCCCCAAGAATCTGGAACCGATGTGGGAGCGCTATCGAACGGAATATGGCTTGCGCGGAATGGTGCTGCCGGTATCCCAGGTCACCAAGAAGCTACCCGACCTCAAACGCTATCGCCTGGTATTGATCGACGAGAGTCACAATCTACGCAACCGTGAAGGCCGACGCTACAAGGCGATTGCGGATTACATCAAGAGCTGCGATGCCAAGGTCATCCTGCTGACGGCCACGCCTTACAACAAGAACAAGACCGACCTCTCCTCGCAACTGCGCCTGTTCATTGACGAGAAGGCCAATATCGGCATCCGCCCCGAGCGATTCATGCGCAAGACCGGCATGAGCGAAGCGGAGTTCGAGCGCAAGTTTCAATGCAAGGTGAACTCGATTCTCGCGGTTGAGAAGAGCGATGAGTTCGACGACTGGCGTGAGTTGATCCGCTTGTACATGGTGCGCCGCACGCGCAGCTTCATCATCCAGCACTACACCGAAGCCGACAAACATGGCCGGCGCTTCATTTCGGGGCGTGACAAAGAGAAACGCTACTTTCCCCTCCGTAAGCCTGTTTCGCTCACGTTTTCGGTGGATGACGCAGACCCGACCGATCGCTACGCGCGCCTGTACTCGCAAGAAGTTGTCGACCAGATCAACACCCTGCACGTACCGCGTTACGGCTTGGGGTTGTATGTGGACCAACAGGCGGAGAAGGCCGCAAGTACCGCTGAACGCAAGCAGATCGAAAACCTGGGGAGAGCCGGCAAGCGTCTGATGGGCTTCTGCCGCACCAATCTTTTCAAGCGGCTTGAGTCCAGTGGCTTTTCGTTCCTGCAGTCCATCGATCGCCATATTCTGCGCAATCAGGTTTACTTGTACGCCATTGAGAACGGGCTGGATCTCCCGGTCGGCGTACTCGATGCCGGCTTGTTGGATCTGGAGCGCGTGGACGAAGATGCAGAGGGCCTGGAAGGCGATCCTGAAGATTTGCTTGATGGTCTGGTCGAGGCGGTGTCCGAAGAAGACACCGCACCGGCTACGCTGGTACGCGCAAAGCTGGTGTATGAACAGTACGCCAACGAATACAAAAAGCGCTTCAAATGGCTGCGTTCCAGCCTCTTCAAGACCAAGTTGGCTGAAGACCTGGCCCAGGACACCCAGACCCTAACGGAAATGCTGCGCAAATATGGTCCGTGGGATACGGCACACGACCAGAAGCTCCTCGCCTTGCGCAAGCTCCTGACGCAAACACACGGCAAGGATAAGGCGCTCATCTTCACGCAATTTGCTGATACGGCGCGCTATTTGGCCCGTGAACTGCAAAAGTCTGGCATCACCCACGTTGAGGTGGCTACTGGCGCCAGCGCTGATCCCTACTCGCTGGCCTGCCGCTTTTCGCCCAAGTCCAATAACAAAACGGTTGCGAAGTCGGACGAAGTGCGGGTGCTGATCTGTACAGATGTTCTGTCCGAAGGGCAGAACCTGCAAGACAGCAACGTCGTCGTCAACTTCGACCTGCCCTGGGCCATCATCCGCCTTATACAGCGCGCCGGCCGGGTAGACCGCATCGGGCAGCAGGCAGAAGAAATCCATTGCTACTCTTTTCTTCCGGCAGACGGCGTGGAGCAACTCATCCAGCTGCGCGCACGCATTCGCCAGCGCCTGCTGGAAAACGCCGAAGTGGTTGGGACGGATGAGGCTTTCTTTGAAGATGAAGAAGCAAACACCATCCGGAACCTGTACACCGAGCAACAGGGCGTGCTGGACGACATCGACGACGAGGTGGACCTCGCGTCCTACGCCTGGCAGGTCTGGAAGCAAGCGACAGAGGGCAACCCAGATCTGGCGCGCACTATAGAGTCGCTGCCGCCAGTGGTCTATTCCGCCAAGGGCTTCCGTCTTGATGGCGCGCGCTTCCCGCTGTTGGGGGCTGATGCGGCCCTGGGTGGCGCGCTGGTCTATGTGAAATCCCCTGAGGGCAATGACCACCTAGTCTGGATCGGCCCGAACGGCAAGACCGTGACCGAATCCCAGTTCGCCGTGCTGCGAGCAGCCGAGTGTGAGCCCGACACGCCCGCCGTTGCCCGGCGGGAGAAACACCATGATTTGGTTGCCGTAGGCCTGCAACTCGCCGTCAGCCAGGACAAGGCCATCGGCGGTGGCCTGGGCCGCCCCAGCAGTCCACGCCGCCGGGCTTATGAACGGCTCAAGGCCTATGCCACCAGCCAGATGCAAACCCTGTTCCGCGACGAGGAACTGGAGCGCGCGCTGGATGACCTTTATCTGCGCCCGCTACTGGAGACCGCGGCCGATCTGCTGAACCGCCTGATGCGCAGCGGCGTGAACGACGAAGAACTGGCCGAGGCTGTGAAATCCCTGCGGGAAGAAGGCCGGCTGACCTATGCGGACGAGGATGCCAGCTTGCGTGAACCGCGCGTGGTGTGCTCTATGGGTCTGATCAGTGAATAAGCTGCCGCATCAGAATTTTCAGAAGAATTGCACCAACTCATGACGGTTTTTAACCAAGAACATCTGCAGCAATTTCGCTTCAGGGAGCTGTTTGTCAATGATCTGGGGTGGGACCTTCCCGCCCAGCAGCAGCCATTCAGCGTCGAAGTGGCGGATGTGGTTTGGGTGCTGCAAGTCGTTGCCCATAAACGCGGCGTGCAAGTGCTGCATTGCCTGCCCGGCGAAGACGGGCGCCTGCCTGACTACGCCACGCGCCAGAACATCGAGCGCAAGATCACACCGGATGTTCGCGAGCATCTGATTGTCTTCACCGATGCAGCCCAGACCACGCAGATCTGGCAATGGGTTTCCCGGCAGTCCGGCAAGACCGCGCAGTACCGTGAGGTTCATTTCCGCAAGGGAGAAACACCCGAACTCCTAGCCCAGAAGCTGAGCCGCTTGCACTTCGCCCTAGACGAAGAAGAACTTCTGACCGTGCTGGGCGTGACCCAACGCTTGGACGATGCGGCACCGCGCGAGAAGGTCACCAAGAAGTTCTACAACGAGTTCGAAAAACAGCGCAAGGCTTTTGCGGCGTTCATCGACGGCATCCCAGGCGACAGCGAAGACCAGCGCTGGTACACGGCCGTGGTGATTGACCGCCTCATGTTCCTGTGGTTCCTGCAGGAGAAAGGCTTCCTGGACGGCCAACGCAATTACCTGCAACTCCGGCTGGAAGCCCATCTGGCGGCCGGTCTTCCCCAGAGCTTCTACAAGCGGTTTCTGTCACCCTTGTTTTTCCGGGGGTTTGCACAGGAGCGCACCCCAGAGATCCAGGCGGCCATTGCCGCCGAGTTCGGCAACGTGCCCTACCTGAACGGCGGCTTGTTTGCGCAGCATGAACTGGAGCAACAGTACGGGGAAGCGCTCGACATTGCCGACGCTGCCTTCCAGAAGCTGTTTGCCTTCTTCGATGAGTGGGAATGGCATCTGGACGAGCGCCCGCTCAAGAGCGGCAAAGAGATCAACCCCGACGTGTTGGGCTACATCTTCGAGAAGTTCGTCAACCAGAAGCAGATGGGGGCGTACTACACCAAGGAAGACATCACCGAGTACATCGGCAAGAACACCATCATTCCCTGCCTGCTGAGCAAGGTGCGCGCCGAGCATCCGGGCGCTTTCGATGCGCTGGCCTGGCCGCTGCTGCAGCAAAGCGGCGACGCTTACATCTACCCCGCCATGCTCAAGGGAGTGGACGCGCCCTATCCGACAGAGATCGCCAACGGGCTGGACACCTCTGCCCCTGACTTGCTGGAACGCCGCAAGCCCTGGAACCGGCGCGCCGATGACGCAGTGAGCTTGCCCACAGAAATCTGGCGCGAGACCATCGCCCGCCACCAGCGCACGCGCGAGCTTCGCGCCAAGATTGCTGCCGGCCAGTTGCGTGACGCGGGGGACCTCATCACCTGGAACCTGAACATCCGCCAGTTTGCGCAAGACCTGATCGAGCGCTGCACGGATGTGGCCCTGCTCAAGAGCTTCTGGTTCAACCTGGCCGGGCGCCTGCCGCGCCAAAGCAACGAACACTTCCGCCACGGCCTGAGCGTGTTGGACCCGACCTGTGGCTCCGGCGCCTTCCTGTTTGCCGCGCTTAACATCCTCCAGCCGCTGTATGACGCCACCTTGCGCACCCTGCAAGCCGTGCGCACGGATGCCCTGATCACGGGCGAGACCAGCCGGCCGGAAAAGTGGGCCGAGGTGGACGATATCCTCAACCGCTTCAACGCCGCGGGTAGCGAGCACGCGCAAGACTACGCCGTCATCAAGCACATCATCGTCCACAACCTGTATGGCGTGGACATTGAAAAGCAGGCGACGGAAATTGCCAAGCTGCGCCTGTTCCTGAAATTGGTGGCGCTGCTGGAACCCGGCGACGAGATCGAGCCGCTACCGGATATCGACTTCAACATCCGCCATGGCAACACCCTGGTGGGCTATGCCACAGCCAACGAAACTGAACAGGCTGTCAAGGGCGCCACCCAGGGCAACCTGTTCAGCGACGCATGGGAAGACATACGCATTCGCCTGACGGCGGTGGAACAGCAGTACAACAACTTTCAGATCCAGCAGGTTCGGCACCACGGCCATGTGTCAGCGGCAGACAAACAGGCCCTTACGGAAACGCTGCATGACCTGGAGGAGATGCTGAACTACCACCTGGCGCGTGACTATGGTGTTAACACTACCAAGACCAAGGATTACGAGGCCTGGAAGGCAAGCCATCAGCCGTTTCATTGGTATGTCGATTTCTATCCTCTGATGGTCGCCGGCGGTTTTGATGTCGCCATTGGCAATCCTCCCTATGTTCAGCTTTCTGAAATTAAGGACTACGGCGTTTCTCGATATCAATGTGCAAGTTGCGGAAACCTATATGCGGTCATGCTAGAAAGGGCCGTGGCGTTGAAGCAGGCTAGCGGTAGAACCGGCTTTATCGTTCCGGTTTCAGCAATCTCAACTGACGGCTATTCATCTCTGCAAAATGTCTATTCGAAGGATTCGACTCATGTGAGTTGCTTCGATGATCGACCGTCAAGACTATTTGACGGTCTTGAGCATATCCGTCTCATTGTCATCTTTTCCCAACGAGCCGCTCTGCCAAAGATGCATACGACTCGATATTACAAGTGGACGGCGGAGGAGCGCGCCTACTTGTTTGACAAGCTCGCCTACTTTGATGCACCCGCTTCACCAATTCCGAATTCGATCCCGAAGATAGGCGACAACATCGAGTCCGTTCTCTTGAGCAAGATCGGAAGTGCTGGCAAGCCAGTTGCTTTGCACACTGCGCGTGGTGGTGATCATTTTTTGAACTATTCACGAAAAGTCGGCTATTTCCTGCAGGTGTTAGATTTTGAACCCGTGGTTTTGAGCGGTGATGGATCGCGGCGCCCCCCTAGCGAATTCAAGACGATTTTCTTCGGGACCAAGACCGAAGCGCGCGCCGCATTAGCCATTCTGAACAGCTCTCTTTTTTACTGGTACATCACACTGCTTTCGGATTGTCGACACCTGAACAAGCGCGAAATTGAGTCCTTCCCAATTTCATCCAATCTTCTTTCAGCAAACGCCTCACCACTCGTTGACATGGCTGTCCGCGCGTTAATGGATGGATTAGATGCGCAATCCGAGCACCGTGTGATGAAGTTCCGTCATGACCAGCTCACGGTGCAATGCCTTCTTCCCAAAAAGTCATGGGAAGAAATCCAGCGTATAGATGAGCTGATTGCTGACGCATTCAAGTTTTCGGCAGCGGAGGCGGACTACATCGCCAACTACGACATCAAGTATCGTATTGGCGCCGAAATGGAAGACTCGGATGATTGACCTAAGTCTTGCGCAAGCTTCGTCTCGCATTGCTACCCTGCTGGGGGCACAAGAGAGTCGATCACTCGACTTCAAGCGTATCGGCAGCAAGCATGGACGTCTGATTGAAACCATTTGCGCCTTCGCCAATTCGGACGGCGGGGTGTTGGCACTCGGCATCGGCGACGCCAAGGATTTGAAACCCGGCGCAAAACCCGAGAGTCGCCTGTTCGGCATCGAAGAAAACCCCGAAGCGTTTGACGACTTTCGCCGCCAGGTCATGAACCGCTTCACGCCGGCGATTGAGCGGCTGCACTGGCTGCGCCTGCCTTGCACCTTGCACAACGGCCAAGCCGGGCATGTCGTGCTGCTACGGGTGGAGAAGAGTGAGCAGGTTCACTCGGTAGTGGGCAACGGTACGTGGACGCGCATGGATGCGAGCAACCGTGAGCTGGCAGCAGCCGAGATAGCCGACCTGACCTACCAGCGCGGCGTGAAAAGTGCCGAGACCCTGCCCATGCCGGTAGCGCTGGATTTGCTGAACACGGACGCGTGGCGCAGCTATTGCGGCACACGGGGCTTGGCTGATATGGACTTGGCGGTGCGCTTGCCCCGGTTGGGCTTGGCGGTGCCTGGTAAGGGTGGTTTGCAGCCGCTGCTGGCCGCGGTGCTGCTGTTTGCAGACGAGCCTGGCGCCTTGCTGGCCGGGCAAGGCATGCGAGCGGATATCCGCGTGTTCCATTACAAGGGCAAAGCAGTGTTGCGCAGCGAGGTGCCCAACTTGCTGTTGCCACCCAAGACCATCAGTGGCCCGGCGGTGGAGCAGATTGCCAAGGCGCAGGCCTATGTGCTGGAACGCCTGGCCGTGGGCCTGACGATGGAGGGCTCGGGCTTCAAGACGCGCTATCGCTACCCTGAGCGTGTGATCAAAGAGGCCATTACCAATGCGGTGGTGCACCGGGATTACCGCTTGAATCGCGACATCCACATCCGCATTTTTGATGACCGTGTGGAGGTGGAAAGCCCGGGGCGGCTGCCGGGCAATTTGACGCCGGCCACCATCGAGAAGGCACGTTCAGTGCCCCGCAACAGTTTGCTGGCGCAACATTTGCGGGAGTTTCCCAACCCGCCCAATGTGGACGCGGGCGAGGGCGTGCCCATGATGTTTGCGCAGATGTCCCAGGCCAATTTGTACGAGCCGCTGTACCGCGAGCAACTGGAGGCGGCCGTGCCCACCCTGGTCGTGACCTTGCTGAATGAAGAGCGTCCGCCGCTGTGGGTGCAGGTGAGCGACTGGATAGACCGCAACGGCCCCATAGCCAACAGCAAGCTGCGTGAAATCTCGGGGCTGGACACATTGGCCGCCTCGAAGCAGCTACGGCAGTGGGTGGTGCAAGGGGTTTTGGTGGCATTGCCCGCGGCGTCTCGCCAGCTAGCCAGCTACACCAAGCCGGAGTTGGCTGGCTTGATGGACTTGACGCATTCATTATCTTTTGGCTTGGATAATGAAAACGGAAACGGGGAAAAACCTTTATAAATCAATGGGTTGCGCCCTCGCTCATTATCCGGGGAAAGTCGGATGGGTGAGCTCCAGGGTAGACGCCCTGTCTACCTTGGGTGGCATGACCCAGGGAGGGGTTGAATGGGGGTAAGTCCTTGATGTCTGCACTGTGGCATCTACAGGGGCGGGAGCTTCTGACGGGGCGTGGCGCGCGTGCGCTGCTGGACCTTGAGCTGACGGCCTTCTTTGCTTCCCGGCAATGCCCCGGCACGGCCATTCGTGCGGCGATGGACTGGGCTTTGCAGCAGGCAAGTGCCAAGCGCGCCATCATCAGCGGCTTTCACTCTCCGCTGGAGCAATCTGTATTAACCGTGTTAATGGCGGCAGGCAGCCCCACCGTGGTGGTGCTGGCCCGCCCCGTGCAAGACGCCAAGCTGCCGCCAGAGTGGCACGACCCATTGGCGCATAGGCGTATGGCGGTGATAAGCGGCGTGGACAAAGCCGACCGCCTGACGCAGCAATCAGCAACTGAACGCAATGCTCTGGTGGTGCGACTGGCCCACAGCGTTGTGGTGGCGCATGCCAGCCCGACAGGCTCTTTGGCTGCGCAGATGGCGCAGTGGCGGCAAGAAGGGCGACGGGTGGCGCAGCTTGTTGCGCCTTAGCGGCCGACCGAAAGCGACGACTGGGGGTGCGACTCTTTATCTTTGAGGCCAGAAAATGAACCCCTACCTCCTAAAAAATCTTTCTGGGTCAATTAGTTAGGCCACAGGCCATTATCTAGACCTGTATATTCACACAGTCCACCAGGGCCTCCAAAGCACTCCCCACCTCGGTTTCCACCTTGATGCCCAGCAGGGAATCCGCCCGCGTGCGCCCGCGATTCACCGCCACCACCGGCTTGCCCGCCGCCACCGCCTCTTCCACAAAGCGGTAACCTGAATACACCATCAGCGAGGAGCCGGCCACAAGCACGGCATCGGCCTGCGCCAGCGCCTCGCGCACCGCCGCCACACGCTCGCGCGGCACGTTCTCGCCGAAGAACACCACGTCGGGCTTGAGCATGCCACCGCAGGCCGAGCAGGCCGGCACGTCGAAGCCCGCGAAGTCCCGGCCCTCCAGATCGGCGTCGCCATCGGCCAGGCTGCGTGCGTCCAGCGCCAGCCAGGCCGGGTTGCGCGCTGTCAGTTCCTCCTGCAGCGCGCGGCGCGGTGTACGTGCACCGCAGCCCAGGCAACACACGGTGTCGATACGGCCATGCAGGTCCACCACCTTGGCGCTGCCGGCGGCCTGGTGCAGGCCGTCGACGTTCTGCGTGACCAGCAGGTTGATACGCCCCGCGCGCTCCAGCTGCGCGAGGGCATGGTGCGCGGCCGCGGGTTGCGCATGCGCCATGGTGCGCCAGCCCAGCATGCTGCGCGCCCAGTAGCGCTTGCGCGCCACCGCGTCGCCCGTGAAGACGTGAAAGCGCATGGGCTCGCGCTGTTTCCAGGCGCCGTTCTCGTCGCGGTAGTCGGGAATGCCGGCGGCGGTGCTGCAGCCGGCGCCGGTGATGACGAGCAGGCGCGGATGCTGGTGGACGAAGTCAATCAGAGGCTGCAGATTAGCCATGTGCGGATTGTGCGGGCACGGGCAAGGCTGCGCTGACAGGGGGATTTGCCCTGGGGCCTAAATTGTCTTACCATTCGTCTTACTTCAGGAGCTTGCGTTATGGAAACCGTCACACTGTCGAGCAAGGGCCAGTTGGTCATTCCCAAAGAGGTGCGGCGTAGCGCCAAGCTGCAAACGGGCGACCAGTTCTCCGTCAGCTACGTGGAGGGAGAAATCCGCCTGCGGCCCCTGCCCGCACCGGGCGTCACCTCGCTGGACGCAGTGGCCGGCTGTCTGGCCAAGTCTGGCCGCAAGCGCATGAGCGAGGAACAGACGCAGGCAGCCATCAAGGCGCGGCTCAAGACCCGCAACGCCGCATGATCGTGCTGGACACCAACCTCCTGGCGCGTCTGCTACTGCGCGATGATGCGCGCCAGTACGGCCGCGCCCGCGACTTGCTGGCACAGGAGCGCGACTACACCGCGCCCGTCACGGTGATGCAGGAGCTGGTCTGGGTGCTGGAAGTCAATGATTGCACCCGCGAGGAGATCGCGCACGGCTTGGAGCTGCTGCTGGGTCTGCCTAACTTCAAACCCCAGCAGCCCGAGGCCCTGCGTCAGGCACTGACCTGGTACGCCCAGGGACTGGACTTCGCAGATGCCTTGCATTTGGCGCTGAGCCAGGGCTGCGAAGGCTTGCTTACTTTCGACAAGGCGTTTGCCCGGCAGTCCGTCAAGTTGAAAGCCTTGCCCCCGGTACGTGCCGTGTAGGCAACACGCGCTCCATAGAAAACGGCGCCCGTGGGCGCCGTTTTTGCTACGACCCTTCGCCGCTTCGACAGGCTCAGGACAGGCCGGGCTCAGGGCGAAGGTGAGGGTCAGGCGGCAGCCTTCACCTTCAGACGCCAGGCGTGCAGCAGGGGCTCGGTGTAGCCGCTGGGCTGCTCCAGGCCCTTGAAGACCAGGTCGGTGGCGGCCTTGTAGGCCATGGAGGTCTCGAAGTTGCCGGCCATTTTCTTGTACAGTGGGTCGCCGGCGTTCTGCTGGTCCACCACGGCGGCCATGCGCTCGAAAGCCTCGCGCACCTGCTGCTCGGTCACGATGCCGTGCAGCAGCCAGTTGGCGATGTGCTGGCTGCTGATGCGCAGCGTGGCGCGGTCTTCCATGAGGCCCACGTTGTGGATGTCGGGCACCTTGGAGCAGCCCACGCCCTGGTCGATCCAGCGCACCACATAGCCCAGGATGCCCTGGCAGTTGTTCTCGATTTCCTGCGTGATCTCTTCGGCGCTCCAATTGGGCTTGGCGGCCACGGGCACGGTCAGCAGGCCGGTGAGCAGCTTCTCTTCCAGCACCTTGAAGCTCTTCGCCGTGGCCTGCTGCTCCAGCTCGTCCTGGATGGCGGCCACGTTGACCTGGTGGTAGTGCAGCGCATGCAGCGTGGCGGCCGTGGGCGAAGGCACCCAGGCGGTGTTGGCGCCGGCCTTGGGGTGCACGATCTTCTGCTGCAGCATGGCGGCCATGAGGTCGGGCATGGCCCACATGCCCTTGCCGATCTGCGCACGGCCCTTGAGGCCGCAGGCCAGGCCTTCGAGCACATTGCTCTGCTCGTAGGCGGCGATCCACTCGGTGCCCTTCATGGCAGCCTTGCGGATCATGGGGCCGGCGTGCATGGCGGTGTGCATCTCGTCGCCCGTGCGGTCCAGGAAGCCGGTATTGATGAAGGCCACGCGGCTCTTGGCGGCGGCAATGCAGGCCTTGAGGTTCACGCTGGTGCGCCGCTCCTCGTCCATGATGCCGAGCTTGATGGTGTTCTCGGGCAGGCCCAGCAGCTGTTCCACGCGGGCGTAGAGCTCGCAGGCGAAGGCCACTTCGGCCGGGCCGTGCATCTTGGGCTTGACGATGTAGATGGAGCCGGTGCGCGAGTTGCGGATGCCCTTCCCGGCGCCTTCGGTGCCGGCTTGCGATTCCTGCAGGCCCTTGCGCAGGTCATGCACAGCCACGGCGGATGTAATGACGGCGTCCATGATGCCCTCGAAGATCTCGCTGCCGTCGCCACAAAGGATGGCCGGGTTGGTCATCAGGTGGCCGACGTTGCGGATGAAGAGCAGCGAGCGGCCGTGCAGCTTGATCTCTTCACCGTTGGCGCCCTTGTAGACGCGGTTGGCGTTGAGGCGGCGCGTGAAGGTCTTGCCGCCCTTGGCGACTTCTTCGGTGAGCGTGCCCTTGAGGATGCCCAGCCAGTTGTCATAGGCGAGCACCTTGTCATCGGCGTCAACCACGGCCACGGAGTCTTCCAGGTCCAGGATGGTGGAGAGCGCGGCTTCGATCAGCAGGTCGCTCACGCCGGCGGCGTCACTGCGGCCGATGGGCGTGCTGCGGTCGATCTGGATCTCGATGTGGATGCCGTTGTTGCGCAGCAGGATGGCCGAGGGCGCGGCGGCGCTACCCTGGTAACCGATGAACCTGCTGCCATCGGCCAGATGGGCCTTGCTGCCGTCCTTGAGCGTGACGACTAGCTTCCCGCCTTCCACGGCGTAGCCCGTGGAATCGAGGTGCGAGCCCTTGCGCAGGCCGGCTACGCGGTCGAGCACATGGCGCGCGTATTCGATGACCCGGGCACCGCGCACGGGGTTGTAGCCCTTGCCGTCGGGGCCGGCCTTGGTCGCGCCGCCGGCTTCGGGCAGGGCGTCGGTGCCATAGAGCGCGTCGTACAGCGAGCCCCAGCGCGCGTTGGCGGCGTTGAGCGCATAGCGCGCGTTGAGGATGGGCACCACCAGCTGCGGGCCGGCCTGCACGGCAAGCTCCGCGTCTACATTGGCGGTGTCACATTCCACATGGTCGGGCACGGGCACGAGGTAGCCGATCTTCTCAAGAAAGGCGCGGTAGGCCTTCATGTTCCTGATGGGGCCGGGGTTGGTCTTGTGCCAGGCGTCCATCTCGGCCTGCAGGCGGTCGCGCTCTTTGAGCAGGGCTGCGTTCTTGGGGCCCAGCTCATGGGCGATGGCGTCAAAACCCTTCCAGAAATCGGCGCTGCGGATGCCCGTGCCGGGCAGCACCTTGTCTTCAATGAAGCGGTACAGATTGGTGGCGACTTGCAGGCGATGGGCCTGGGTGCGTTGCGTCATGGTGAGGGTCCTCCAGGTTTTTTGAAATCGGTTCAGGCAGCGGGCGCGAAAAAGTCCAACACATCCGTGAGCGTGCGGCCCGTGCGGGTGGGCTGGGTGCCCAGCTCTTCGAAGGGCAGCGCGTAACGGTTGACCCACAGGGTCTGATAGCCGTACCAGGTGGCCGCCAGGGCGTCCCAGCTGTTGCTGCTGACAAAGGCGATCTGCGGCGCGCGCAGGCCGGTCGCCTGCTCGCCCAGGGCATAGGCCTCGGGGTGGGTTTTGTACTTGCGCACGGCGTCCACGCTGATGACGTGGTCCAGCAGGCCGTCCAGGCCCGCGCTGCGCACAGCAATGCCCAGCATTTCGGGGTCGCCGTTGGACAGAATGCCGGTGGCGATGCCGCGGCTTTTCAGCGCCTGCAGTACCTCGCGGTTTTCGGGGAAGGCGCTCAGGTGCCGGTACTGGTTCATGAGCTGTAACTCGGCCTCGGGGTTGAGGGTGAGCTGCAGGCGCTTGCAGGCGTAGCGCAGGCTGGCCTGCGTGAGCTGCCAGAAGGGCTGGTAATGCGCGCCGTGGTTGCTGGTGGTGACCAGGCGGGTGTATTCGATCTGCTTGTCGCGCCACAGCAGGCTCAGGGCCTCGCCCCGGCCCGGGAAGAGCTGCTCCGCCACCAGGCCGACGCTGTAGACATCAAACAGCGTGCCATAGGCGTCAAACAGCACGGCCTGGGGCTGCTGTCGGGATGTGGCAGTGGCGCTGGCGCGGGATTTTTCCATGCGCACACTGTATTTGATACTTTCACCTCCATTAATATCAAAAATATCTCTAAATTGAATCAAAAAAGTATCTAATTAGTGCGGCGCACAAATCTGATGCGTTTTCAGGTATCGCCGGCCAGAAACTGGCTTCTGGCGGCATCCGGCGGCTTACCATCCCCATGGTCATTCTTTGCGCCCCTTCTTCATGAACATGCCCTTTGATCTGGTGGATTTGCGCCTGATGGTGCGGATCGCCGAGGCCGACAGCCTGACCAAGGGGGCCGAAGCCGCCCATATGTCGGCGCCGGCGGCCAGCACACGGATCAAGAACATCGAGGAAAGCCTGGGCGTCAAGCTGCTGCAGCGCAGTTCGCAGGGGGTGACGCTCACCCCGCCGGGCCAGGCCTTTGTGCACCACGCCCGTCTGGTGCTGGGCCAGCTGGAGCATTTGCGGGCCGACCTGCGCGAGTACGCGCGCGGCATCCGCGGCCACCTGCGCGTGCATGCCAACACCACGGCGCTGGGTGAGTTTTTGCCGCCGGTGCTGCGCCGCTACCTGCTGGACCACCCGGATGTGAACGTGGACCTGCAGGAGCGCCTGAGCCACGACATCGTGCGCGCGGTCTCCGAGGGGCAGACCGACATCGGCATCGTGGCCGGCCTGGTGCGCACCGAGAACCTGCAGGTGCTGCCCTACCGGCGCGACCGCCTGGTGCTGGTGCTGCCGCGCGGCCATGCGCTGGCCGCCCGCGCCAGCATGGCCTTTGCCGACACGCTGGACTTTGACCACGTGGGCCTGGCCGAGAGCAGCGCCATCCGCGCCTTTTTGCAGCAGATCTGCGAGGGGCTGCACCGGCCCATGCAGCAGCGCATCCAGGTCAGCAATTTTGAGGCGGCCTGCCGCATGGTGGAGGCGGCCGTGGGCGTGGCCATCCTGCCCGAGTCGGCCGCGCGCCGCCACGCGCAGACCATGGCCATTGCCATCGTCCCGCTGGCCGATCCCTGGGCCGAGCGCGCGCTGCAGATCGTGGTGCGCAGCCTGGACGCGCTGCCGGCCTACGCCCGGGAGCTGGTGGACCTGCTGGTGGAAGACGCGCGCACGGACGGGCAGACTGAGGCCAGGCCTCGTTACGCTTGATACGGGATCGGCCTTGCCCACCGGGCGGGTGGCCGTGGCTATCGTAACCTCCACGCTCGTGGAGCCCCAGCCGCGAACGCGAACTTCACTCCTACTTCTGAGCCCGGTTTGAGCCGCCGACCGGCGCGTAGGCGGCGCGGTTGGCGTGCAACCACTGCTCTGCGGCTTGAGCGTCGTGCTGTGCCGGATGGAAATCGGCGCGCAGATAGTCGCGCCAGGGCGTGAAGGTGCGGCGCACCAGCCCCTGCCGGCCGAAGAGGAAAACGGCCGCCCCCTGCCAGGTACCCCAGCGCCACAGGGTGCGGTCACGGCGCAGGTTGAGGACGGTCTGGCGCAGCAGGTCCGTGACAAAGAACACGGTCACGCGGCGAAACCACCGCAGGCGCCATTCCTCATTGCCCCCCAGGGCCCGGTAGAGATCGAAGGCCACGTTGCGGTGCTCCGATTCTTCGGCGCTGTGCCACAGCCACAGCGTAGCGAGCCGGGGGTCATCGTTGCCCAGCACATCGGGGTTCTTGAGCAGCCAGTCGGCAAAGATGGACGTGAAATGCTCGTTGGCCGCAGTGATGCCCAGAGCGTGCCGCGGGTCCAGCCCGGCGAGCTGCCTGAGACGCTCCTGCGCGCGCGGGCCCCAGCGGTTCTCCAGGCCCAGCCGCTCCAGTTGCTGGTTGTACAGCTCGTGCAGGCGCCGGTGCGTTGCCTCCTGCCCCACAAAGCCCTGCACCTGCTCTGAGAAAGGCGCCTGCACATCGGGTGACAGGGCCTGGCTACCCTGGCGCACGGCGTCGATGAAAAATTGCTCACCGACCGGGAAGCTCATGGACAAGGCGTTGAAGAAGGCCGTGCGGAACGCATCGCCCGCGCACCAGTGGCGCGCCATGGGCGCATTCATGTCCACAAGAAGGCGTCGAACGACAAGCTGGGTCATGGGTGTGGGCTTGCAGGCCGGCAAACAACAGATCTGGCCCATGTTACCCGCACCCGCCTTTGGCTGACCCATTGTGTCTGACCCATACGCCAAAGAAAAACGCCGGGCTTGCCCGGCGTTTTTCATGGAGGTGGGTGGTCGCTCAGTCGGCGAACTGGCCAGCGGCGCGGATGGCCTTGCCCCACTTGTCGACTTCCGCGACGAGCCAGGCGCGCTGGCCGTCACCCGTCTGGCGCGAGGCGGGTGAAATCTCGCCACCCAGTTCGGCCATGCGCTGGGCAAAGGCCGGGTCCTTGAGCGCTTCACGCATCGCGTCGCCGAACTTCTGCAGCACTGCTGCAGGCGTGCCCTTGGGGGCGTACACGCCGTGCCACACCGTGACTTCAAAGTCCTTGAGGCCACCTTCAGCCAGCGTGGGCGCATCGGGCAGGGCCTTGATGCGCTGCTTGGTCGTCACGCCGTAGAGCTTGACGGTGCCGGCCTTGATCTGCGCGACGGTGTTGGTCGTCTGGTCGCACAGCAGGTCCACCTGACCGCCCAGCAGGGCGTTCATGGCGGGGCCAGTGCCCTGGAAGGGAATGGTGGTCAGGTCGGTGCCAATAGCCTGCTGGAACAGCGTGCCGCACAGGTGCGAGACGGCACCCAGGCCGGCGTTGGCGAGGTTGACCTTGTCCTTGTTGGCCTTGACGTAGGCAATAAGCTCAGGGAGGTTCTTGGCCGCCATGTCCTTGCGCGCGACGAGGGTCATGGGCACATCGACCACGTTGCCCACGTGCTCGAAATCAGTCACGGGGTTGTAGGCCAGCTTGCGGTAGAGGGCCGGAGCGGTGGCCATGCCGTTGTGATGGATGAGGAAGGTGTAGCCGTCGGCCGGGGCCTTGCCCACGAAGGCAGCGGCAATGGTGCCGCCCGCGCCGGCGCGGTTCTCGACCACGACGGTCTGTCCCAGGGACTTTCCCATGGTGGCAGCCAGGGTGCGGGCAACGATGTCGGTGGGGCCACCCGCTGAGAACGGTACGACCAGCGAGATGGGCTTGGTCGGATACGACTGGGCCAGGGCAGCACCGCTGCCTAGCGCCAGGGTGCAGGCCGCAACAGCGACCGTGAAGATGCGGCGATTCAGAGTCATGGAAGTCGTCCTCTTGTTAGCAATGAAAGGGAGGCGAGGATACTCGCTCACTTGTTTCACCACGACAAGCGGGGTCATCCCTAGGATGTGGTTACCACGTAGTCAGGGCAGCAAGCGCCCGACGTGCGGCCACTGCGCCACCGTCCAGAGCCGGGCCATGGCCGCGCGCATCTGCGCTTCGCTGGCGGCGCCCTGATACAGCGCCAGACGCAGCGCCTTGTCTTCCAGCTCGGCCCGGCTGAGCGTGTTGCCAGGATCTCCCTTGGGCTCGTCGACGCGGCCATGCAGCACACGGCCATCCGAGGTTTCCACCCTGACCTTGCCGATCCAGCGCGCCGGATAAGCGGCATCGACCTCGGGGTCGAGTGCCATCATCACCTTGTCGCGGAAACCCACGACCTCGCCGGACTTGAAACTGGCGTCGAACTCGCCCAGGCCGGCGCGTCCCAGCACGGCCACCAGACCCAGCACCGTGCCCATGCTGAACTTGCTTTGGTGCACGGTCTGGGGATCGGTCACCGGGCCCAGCACATCAATGGCACCCTGGTGCACCAGCGCCGTGACGCGCTTCACGTCAGCGGCCTTCAGCCCGTGCTGTTGCAGCACCTGCTGCAGCGCGTCCGCCGCCGGATGCGTGTGGCGGCAGGAAGCGTGAAACTTGAAGGAGGTCTCGGCCAGGGTCCAGCGTGTGCCCAGACCGTCGGTGAGCTTGTCCACACTGGCGTCACTGGACATGCCGGCCGCCAGGCCTTGCGGGCCCTCCAGGATGCGGCGGGCGCCGGTGAAGCCCTGTTGCGCGAGATAAGCGGCCGTCAGGCCGGCACCGGCGGCGTGCGCCGTGTGCAGCTGCTTGGAGTCCGCCGCGTCACGCAGGAATTCCCACAGGCCCGCGGACTGCGTGCCGGCCGAGCCGAAGGCGTGCAGCATCTGCTCGGGCGTGAGTTTCAGCAGACGGCCTACGGCGGCTGCGGCCGCCAGCGTGCCTGCCGTGCCTGTGGTGTGGAAGACCTTGTAGTGGGAGCGGCCGAGGAATTCGCCCACACGGATGCCGACTTCGTAACCTGCCACGCAGGCGGTGAGCAGCTCCCGGCCGCTACGGCCCAGGGCCTGCGCCACCGCAAGTGCGGGCGGGAATACCACCGTGGCCGGATGGAAGACCGAACCGTTGTGCACATCGTCCTGCTCGGCCACGTGCGAAGCTGCGGCATTGGCCATGGCCGCGAGCATCGGGCTGCCGGTGCGGCGGTGGATCAGGATCTCGCTGGGCCCCTGCGCGGGTCCCATGCTTTCGGCGAACCCCGTCAGGATCTCGACGGCGCGCGCGTTCTTGCCAGCGAGACAGGAGCCGAACCAGTCCAGCAGAAGATCCTCGGCCCGGCGGATCACTGGCTCGGGGATGGCGTCAAACTCCAGTGTGGCCGCGAATTCCGCCAGTGCTTGGGTGGAGGGTTGGACGCTCATGCTCAGATGACCTTGTCGTTGCGCAGTTGTTCGATGTCGTTCGCGGCGTAGCCCAGCTCGTGCAGGATGGCCGCGCTGTGCTGGCCCACGGCGGGGATGGGATCCATACGCACCTGGGTGCCGTCATGTGCCCCCGGTGGCAGCAGCGCGGGCACGGGACCGACCGGGGTGCTGACCTCGGTCCAGCGCTGGCGTGCGGCCAGTTGGGGATGGCCCCAGAGGTCGGCCATGGTGTTGACCTGGGCATTGGCGATGCCGGCGGCCTCCAGCCTTTCGATCACCTGCGCGGCTGTCAGCGTGCTGAAGGCACTTTCGATCAAGGCCCTGACCTGGCTGCGTGCGGCGGAGCGCTTGGCATTGGCGTCGAAGCGCGCGTCCCGGGCCAGCGCGGGCTGCAGCAGCACCTGCTGGCAGAACACGGCCCATTCGCGCTCGTTCTGCAGTCCCAGCATGACGCTCTTGCCGTCGCCCGCCACAAAGGGCCCGTAGGGATAGATGGTGGCGTGCGAGGCGCCCGCGCGCGGCGGCGGTTCCGCGCCCTCATAGGCGTAGTACATGGGAAAGCTCATCCACTCGGCCATGCTCTCCAGCATGGAGATATCGATGCGTCGCCCCACGCCGGTCTTGCCACGCTGCAGCAGCGCGGTGAGGACATTGGTGTAGGCGTACATGCCGGCAGCAATGTCAGCGATCGAGCAGCCGGCCTTGGAGGGCTCGTCCGGCGTGCCGGTGATGGAGAGAAAGCCCGATTCGCTCTGGATCAGCAGGTCGTAGGCCTTTTTGTCGCGGTAAGGGCCGCTGTCGCCATAACCGGAGATGTCGCAGACGATGAGGCGCGGGTGCCTCTCGTGCAGGGCGTCGAAGGACAGGCCCATGCGCGCGGCCGCGCCAGGCGCGAGGTTCTGCACCAGCACGTCGGCAGTGCCGAGCAGCTTGTCCATGATTTCACCGGCCTTCGGGTGCTTGAGGTCCAGCGCCAGGCTTTCCTTGGAGCGGTTGGTCCAGGTGAAATGCGAGGACAGGCCGTTCACGCGGCTGTCGTAGCCGCGCGCAAAGTCGCCCGCCTCGGGCCGCTCGACCTTGATGACGCGTGCGCCCTGGTCCGCCAGCTGGCGTGAGCAAAACGGTGCGGCAATGGCGTGCTCCAGCGCGATGACGGTGATGCCCTCCAGTGGTTTCATGTCGTTCTCAAAGTTTTCCATTGGTGACTGTTGTGTCTGCCGAAGTGGGCAATGCCGGGGGGCCGATGTGGCAAAGCGCAGCGCCTCTGAGGCCCCGTGCCTGCCCCTGCCCCGGCGCGCGCGCCAGACCCCATGAGGTCGCCCTGTCCGCGGGAGAACCGGTCAGAAAGAACGAGGCAATCCCAGCACATGCTCAGCCACATAGGAAAAGATCATGTTGGTGGAAATCGGGGCGACCTGGTAGAGGCGCGTCTCGCGGAACTTGCGCTCGATGTCGTATTCGCAGGCAAAGCCGAATCCGCCGTGGGTTTGCAGGCATACGTTGGCAGCTTCCCAGCTGGCCTTGGCGGCGAGGTACTTGGCCATGTTCGCTTCTGCACCAGCGTTCTGGTGTGCGTCGATCTTCCCGCAGGCCTTCCAGCGCATGAGGTTGGCGGCCTCCAGCTCAATGAACGCTTCGGCGATGGGAAACTGCACACCCTGGTTCTGGCCGATGGGACGACCGAAGACCACGCGCTCGCTGGCGTACTTGCGCGCGCGGTCGATGAACCAGTAGCCGTCGCCGATGCATTCGGCGGCGATCAGCGTGCGTTCAGCATTCAGCCCGTCGAGCAGGGTCATGAAGCCCCTGCCCTCTTCGCCCAGCAGCGCGTCCTCGGGGATTTCCAGGTTGTCGAAAAAGAGCTCGTTGGTCTCATGGTTGACCATGTTGAGGATGGGGCGCACGGTGAGGCCCTTGCCCACCGCCTGATGCAAGTCCACCAGGAAGCAGGACAGGCCATCGGAACGCTTCTTCACCTGGTCGGCGGGCGTGGTACGTGCCAGCAGGATCATGAGGTCGCTGTGCTGGATACGCGAAATCCATACCTTCTGGCCATTGATGACCCAGCGGCCGTCCTTGCGCACGGCAGTGGTCTTGAGCTTCGTGGTGTCGCTGCCGGTCGTGGGTTCGGTCACGCCCATGGACTGGATGCGCAGTTCACCAGAGGCAATCTTGGGCAGGAACCGTTCCTTTTGCTCTTTCGAACCACTGCGCACGATGGCATTCATCACGTACATCTGCCCATGGCAGGCGCCTGAGTTGCCGCCCGAGCGGTTGATCTCCTCCATGATGACCGAGGCCTCGGCCATGGACAGGCCCGAGCCACCGTACGCCTGCGGGATCAGCGCGGCCATCCAGCCGGCCTTGGTCAAGGCATCAACGAATTCCTCCGGGTAGCCGCGCTGCTCGTCGATCTTGCGGTGGTATTCGTCGGGGAACTGGGCGCAGAGATCGCGCACCGCGTCGCGGATGTCCTGGTACTGGTCAGTCTCATTCATCGGGTTTTGTCGTTTTCTTCAAGGGAGTTCAGCGCTGGCCTGCATGGTGAGCCAGCCCTCGTGGTCGCGGCCCCAGAGCGTGACGGTCTCGCCCTCGCGCTTGCCGCAGACCGTGAAGGGATAGGTGTCAAACGTGGGGCGCACGGCCTTGAAGCTGAAACGCTTGACCGTGGCGTCGGGCAGGTTCCTGCGCAGCAGGTCCATGAGCAGGGTTGCGATCAGCGGGCCGTGCACGATGAGGCCGGGGTAGCCCTCAACGCCGGTCACGTAGCTGCGGTCGTAATGAATGCGGTGGCCATTGAAGGTGAGCGCCGAGTAGCGAAACAGCAGCACCGGATCGGGCACGATCTCGCGGCTGAACTGTTCGTCCCTGGGCGCGGGAATGGGCGCGGGCTGCGGCGCATCGGACGCAGGCGCATCACGATAGACGATGTCGTGCTCCTCCGAAAGCGCGAGCCCCCGCGCGTTGCTGAATTCATGGCGCACGCAGACGAAAACCAGTACGCCAGTGCGACCCTCCTTGAGCGTCACGTCCTTGATGGTCGAGACACGCGTGGCCGTCTCGCCAACGCGCAAGGGCTGGACAAAATCGAGCCGCCCGCCCGCCCACATGCGCCGCGTCAACGGCACCGGTGGCAGGAAGCCGCCGCGGCGGGCGTGCCCGTCCTCGCCGATCTCGCTGTGGCGCGTAAGCGGGGTGAAGTAGATCCAGTGCCACAGCGGTGGCAGCGCACTGCCATCGCGGGGGACGGGGTCGTCGCGGTCCAGGGTGGCCGAGAGGGCGGCCATGGGTGCGGCGGTGATCAGGTCTTCGCGCTTCTCGCTGCGACCGATCCAATCGCGCAAGGTGATCATTTCAGGATGGTGCATGACCACCATCATGCAGCCACGGGGGCCGCCGTGCCATTTACATTTGGTCAACAGTCCGTTAGGCAGGGTTTAACGCCGCCTCGTGAGGGCCTCAGAGGCTGCCAAGCATGCTCTGGCCAGGCTGGTAGGACAGGACCCGGTCACGCCCGCCATGCATGGCGGCACACAGGGCGTTGTCGGCCCGCGCGATCAGACGCTTGGCGTCTTCGCCCGGCTCCATCCGGGCGACGCCGATGGAGATCGTGACCCCGAACTCGACGCCCGTCTCGTTGCGCAAACGTAGCTGGCGGACCGCCTGATGCACGCGCTCGTCGACTTTGAGGGCACGTGGCAGGGAGGTGGACGGCAGCAGGGCGAAGAACTCCTCACCCCCCAGCGACCGAAGAGATCGCTGCCGCGCAGGGTCTCCAGCACTTGTTACGCCAGACAACGCAGCACCTCGCCGCCCGCGGCGTGTCCTTGCAAATCGATCGCGCTTGAAGTGGTCGATTCCATCAACAGGACGCAGAGGTCGCCGGCGTGACGCTCCCAGACCTTGACCTGGCGACGCAACTCGCCCTCATGTGGCCCCTTCGGAACATGCCGGTCAGGCCGTCGCGGGTGGCCAGTTCGGCGAGCTTGCGCTTGGTCGACTCCAGGTCCACGGACCTTTGACGCAGGGCCTCGTGCATGCGCAGTTCCTCGCGGACACTCAGGTTGAGCTGGTCCGGCCGCATGCGCTGGTTCACTGGGGGCCTTGCCCACTCCAGGGTACGGCGATGCGCGCCGCAGCCGCACACCAGCAGCATGGGCGCGTCAGTCGGGAACGCAATATCGGCCACCACGCCCAGATCCTCCATGAAAGCCGGGTAATGACAATTGAGCTGGGACAGGGTACCTGCGACGATGACGAGCATGAAGCGAGCGTAGATTCGCGGCTCAATCCCCTGCGCGCTCAGAAGGAAGGACGCCAGGGCGATGATGAAGATCAGCCGCGTGATGAAAGGGTTGTCCGCGACTCCCGTACCGAGAAGCGCGATGGTCGCGACCCACACCCGTGCGGTCGCCACCACACGCAGCTACTCCAGCCATTGACGCACGCGGCCAAGTTGCGCCTGCGGCTTCGCCAGATACAACTGGGCGACACCAACGCGAAAACTGAGGACCACATCGGCCGAGACGGCCCAGGCCCACAAATGCTCCGCAGGCTGAGCCGCCCAGTGGGCCCAGATGATCAGCGCCACCGGCAGGAAACCGAGCAGCGCGGACTCGCGGCTGCGTGCAATAGCTCGCGCATGACGCGCGCGCGGACCGGCGCCTCTGGCAGCGAGGTCAGCTGGACCGAGGCCCCGGGCAAGGTGATGGGCCGCATGACCTATGACGCGCTCAAAATAGCGCCAAAGAACGATGCAATGTAAACCATCAGCGAGTCATTCTGTACGACAAAGTTTAAGATCGGCAGTATGGACAAGCTCAAGCAAATGGAGTCCTTTGTATCGGTGGCCACCCGGGGCAGCCTCACGGCTGCGGCCCACGCGGAAGGCGTGGCACCGGCCATCATGGGCCGGCGGCTGGACGCCCTGGAGGAGCGCCTGGGCGTCAAACTCTTGGTGCGCACCACGCGGCGCATCAGCCTCACGCATGAGGGTAGCGCTTTCCTGGAAGACTGTCAGCGCCTTTTGACGGATGTCGCGAACGCGGAGGCGAGTGTCTCAGCGGGCGGCGTCAAGGCCAGCGGGCATCTGCGCATCACGGCGCCGGCCGGCTTTGGCCGACGCCACGTCGCGCCCCTGGTACCCAGGTTCCGCGAGCTGCATGCCGATGTGACAATCTCGCTCAACCTGAGCGACCGCGTGGTCGACATCGCGGGTGAGGGTTACGACTGCGCCGTGCGCGTGGGGGACATGCCCGACTCATCCCTGGTCAGCGTGCGCATGGCGGACAACCGGCGCCTCTGCGTGGCCACGCCCGAGTACCTGCAAAAGCATGGCGCTCCCCAGTCGCCTCAGGATCTGGCGCGCTTTGATTGCCTGGTGCTCTCCAGCGATGCGTCGCAGACCCGAGGATGGGCGTTCCGCGTGCCACGCCAACCCCAGGGTCGAGGGCCGGAGGCGGGCCAGCCTGGCACGGGCTGCGCCGAGGGCGAGTCCGAGGTGATCCACTTTCGCCCGGGTGGGCCCATGGACTGCTCCGATGGCCAGGTGCTGCACAACTGGTGCCTGGCGGGCTACGGCATCGCCTGGCGCAGCACCTGGGAGGTGGAGCAGGACATTGCCGCAGGTCGACTGGTGGCCGTGCTGGAGGACTACGCGGCGCCCCCCAACGGCATCTACGCGGTTTTTCCGCAGCGCAAGCACCTGCCGCTGCGTGTGCGTCTGTGGGTGGATTTCCTCAAGCATCACTACGGGCAACCCGGCTTCTGGCACACGCGGCGCTGAAAGCAGCAAGCCCCGAGGACGGGCGCCCGCGGGGCTTGCTGCAACGAAGGCGCGCCTGCGCGCACCTGCCGTGTTTACTTCTTGGGTGCGGCGGCGCTGTCGGCCATGCACTTCTTCACGTGCGCAGCCTTGGCCGCGCCATGAAGGTTCTTGTCGGCGGCGGACTTCTCGCACGCGGGGCTGGGAGCGGCCTCGGCGGGCTTTGCCTTGAGGCACTCGCCCATGAAAGCCTTGCGCTCCTCGCCCTTTTTCTCGCCCGCCTGCTTGTTGCACGCTGCCATCTTGTTCTGCTGGGCCGTGGGCTCCTTTTTGTCGTCCGCATAGGCGGTGCCAAGAGCCAGGGCAAGGGCCATGGCCAGCAGGGGAATCAGCTTTTTCATGAGGTCTCCTTTGGGGGTTGAGGGATGAATTCCGTGTCGGACTCCAGCATACAACGAGAGCAGCGTCCATCCGGCTGACAAAGCGTTACCCCGGGGGGTACGTGCATAGGGCTCGCTGCAGACCCGGTCGGTAGAATCGTGGCCATGTTGTCTGTCAAGAATGAACTGCTGCAGACCCTCGCCATCGTGCTGGAGCAGCTCGTGCCCGGCGCGGGCGCGCGGGCGACCTTTGAGAACCCCAAGATGGCGGAGCATGGCGACCTGGCCACCACGGCCGCCATGCAGCTGGCCAGGTCACTGAAACAGACCCCGCGCCAGGTCGCCGAGAGCCTGCGCAGCGCGCTGCTGGCCACGCCGGCCTTCTCGACCTGGGTGGAGGCCGTGGAGATCGCGGGGCCCGGCTTCCTCAACATCCGGCTCAAGCCTGCGGCCAAGCAGCAAGTGGTGCGCGAGGTGCTGTCGCGCGGCGCCGCCTACGGTCACCAGACCGCCCGCGGCCAGCGCATGATGGTGGAGTTTGTCTCGGCTAATCCCACGGGCCCGCTGCACGTCGGGCATGGCCGCCAGGCCGCGCTGGGCGACGCGATCTGCAATCTCTACGCCACCCAAGGCTGGGAGGTCTATCGCGAGTTCTACTACAACGATGCGGGCGCGCAGATCAACACCCTAGCCAACAGCGTACAGCTGCGCGCGCGGGGCTTGAAGCCGGGCGATGCCGGGTGGCCGAGCGGCGAGAACGCAGCGGCCTACAACGGCGACTACATCGCGGACATCGCGTCCGATTTCATGGCACGCAAGTCGGTGCAATCCGACGACCGCGAATACACGGCCAGTGGCGACGTGAACGACCTCGATGGCATGCGCCTGTTTGCCGTGGCCTACCTGCGCCACGAGCAGGACCTGGACCTGCAGGCCTTCGCGGTGAGGTTTGACAACTATTACCTCGAGTCCAGCCTCTACACCAGCGGCAAGGTCGATGCGGCCGTGCAGAAGCTGCGCGACGCTGGCAAGACCTACGAGCACGAGGGCGCACTCTGGCTCAAGTCCACCGACTACGGCGATGACAAGGACCGCGTCATGCGCAAGGGCGACGGCAGCTACACCTATTTCGTGCCGGATGTGGCGTACCACATCACCAAATTCGAGCGCGGCTTCGAGAAGGTCGTGAACATCCAGGGCACGGATCACCACGGCACGATTGCGCGTGTACGCGCCGGCCTGCAGGCCGTCGGCCTGGGCATCCCCCGGGGCTTTCCCGACTATGTGCTGCACACCATGGTGCGGGTGGTGCGCGCAGGCCAGGAGGTGAAAATCTCCAAGCGTGCCGGCACCTACGTGACCCTGCGCGACCTGATCGAGTGGACCAGCAAGGACGCGGTGCGCTTCTTCCTTCTGAGCCGCAAGCCCGATACCGAATACACCTTCGACGTCGACCTGGCCGTGCAGAAGAACAACGACAACCCGGTCTACTACGTGCAGTACGCGCACGCGCGCATCTGTTCGGTGATCAACACCTGGCGCGAGAAGGAAGGCGGACACCGCAGCGCACTCAAGGAAGTCGATCTCTCGGTACTCGACAGCCCGGCGGCGCAGAGCCTCATGCTGCAGCTGGCCCGATACCCGGAGATGCTCACGGCCGCGGCGCAGGACTTCGCGCCGCACGACGTGACCTTCTACCTGCGCAACCTCGCGGCCAGCTACCACAGCTACTATGATGCCGAGCGTATTCTTGTTGAAGACGAGAAGCTCAAGCTGGCCCGGTTGGCCCTGGTGGCCGCCACCGCGCAGGTGCTGCACAATGGCCTGGCGGTGCTGGGCGTGAGCGCACCGCAAAAGATGTGAGCGGCGCGCAGCGCGCCGGCCAACAAGGACGAAGCAGAGCACCCCATGAAACAGCAACGCGGCGGCACCCTCCTGGGCCTGATCATTGGCATCGTCATCGGTCTGGCCATGGCGCTGGTGGTGGCCCTCTATGTGACCAAGACTCCCGTGCCCTTCCTCAACAAGGGCCAGAACCGCACGCCCGAGCAGGACGCAGCGGAAGAGAGGCGCAACAAGGACTGGGACCCGAATGCGCCCCTCAAGGGCAAGGCGCCCACCGCCGCCGCGTCCAAGCCCGCTACCCCCGCGCCGGCCATGAAGCCGCCTGCCAAGGCCGAGGGCAAGGACAGCAAGCCGCCGGCCGATCCGCTGGGCGACCTGGCCAAGGCCAAGGCCGGCACGGCCGATCCCTTTGCGTATTTCATCCAGGTTGGCGCCTTCCGCACCGCCGAGGACGCCGAAACCCAACGCGCCAAGCTCACACTGACCGGCGTTGAGGCCAAGGTCACCGAGCGCGAGCAGGCTGGCCGCATGATCTACCGCGTACGCGTGGGCCCTTACGACAAGAAGGAAGACGCGGAGAAGGTCAAGGGCCAGATCGAGGCCGCCGGCCACGAGACCGCCCTCGTACGCGTGCAGCGCTGAACTTTTCCCCTCGGCGCGTGTCAGACGGGCGCTGATTGAACTGGAGTGGATGCAGATGATGAAACGTCGTGATTTCTCCCTTGCCTGTGGCGCTGTCCTTGCGGGCGCCACCTTGCCCGCCGCAGCGCAGATGCGCTTTGATGCTGGCAAGGATTACCTGCCCCTGGACAAACCCGCCCCCGTCGAAGCGCCTGCGGGCAAGATCGAGGTGGTCGAGTTCTTCTGGTACAACTGCCCGCACTGCAACGCCTTTGAGCCTGTGCTGGAAAGCTGGATCAAGCGCCAGCCCCGCGATGTCGCGGTGCGCCGTGTGCCGGTGGCCTTCAACAGCGCCTTCCAGCCGCAGCAGCAGCTGTATTACACGCTTGAAGCCATGGGACTGGTGGAAAAGCTCCATGGCAAGGTATTCCAGGCCATCCACGTCGAGCGCAAGCGCTTGGAGAAGGCCGATGTGATCGCCGACTGGATCGCGACCCAGGGGGTGGACAAGGTCAAGTTCGTGGAACAGTTCGCCTCGTTCAGCGTGGCGTCCAAGGTGGCGCGCGCCAGCCAGCTGACGGCCGCCTACCGCGTGGAAGGCGTACCCGCCATGGGCGTGGCCGGCCGCTTCTACACCGACGGCTCGCTCAGCCGGAATATGGAGCGCTCGCTGCAGGTGGTGGACTATCTGGTGGGTGAAGTGCGCAAGGGACGTTGACTGCTTCATCTTGCTGCGCAAGGGGCCCGCTTTCGAGCGGGCTTTCTTTTTTTCGATCTTTTTTCCAAACGTTGCCCGCCGGGGCGAGACCCGGCGGGCGTGGTGCTTTTCTTTGCTTCGCGAAAGCAAAGCACCCAAAAGAAGGGCGAGCCTGGTGTCGGTGAGCCCGGCTACGCCAGGGCGAGGCCCGGCTTGCCACGCATGCGCAAGAGCACGCAGAAGCAAATCAAATCTCGATCTTCGACCCCAACTCCACCACCGCGTTGTTCGGCAGGTTCAGAAACTCCGCCGCCGCACTCGCGTTGTGATGCATCTGCGCAAACAGCTTCTCGCGCCACGCGGACATGCCGCGACCAATCGTGGGGATGACGATGTCGCGCGACAGAAAGTAGCTGGTGGTCATCGCGTCGAGTGTGCAGCCGAGGTTGCGGACCTGCTCAAGTGCCGCCGGAAGATCGGGGTCGTTCTTGAAGCCGTAGTGCACCATCACCTGCCAGCAGTCATGCCCCAGGGGCTGAATCTCGATGCGCTTGTCCAACCCGATCCACGGCACCTCATGGTGACGCACCGTCACGAAGAGGTTGTTGTGATGCAGCACCTTGTTGTGCTTGAGGTTGTGAAGCAGGGCGTTGGGCACACTGCCGGGCTCGGCGGTGAGGAATACGGCCGTACCCTCGACCCGAACGGGCGGGCTGATAAAGACCGCATCGAGAAAACTGGGCAGGTCCAGCGCGTCCTGCTGCATCGCGGCGTTAAGCTGCGAGCGGCCCTGCTTCCAGGTCGTCATGAGGATGAAGATGAAACCCCCGATGACCAGTGGGAACCAGCCGCCGTCGTGGAGCTTGAGCAGGTTCGAGGTGAAGAAGGCCAGATCGACCACGAAGAAGAAGCCGGTCGATACGAGGCACAGCCACAGCGGGTACTTCCAGCCGTAGCGGATCACGAAGAAGGTCAGCACCGTGGTGATCAGCATGTCCAGGGTCACCGCAATACCGTAGGCTGCGGCAAGGTTGCTGGAGGAGCGGAAGAAGAGCACCGCCAGCACGATGGCCACGAACAGCCCCCAGTTGACGAAGGGCATGTAGATCTGGCCGGTTTCCTTCACGCTGGTGTGCTGCACCTGCAGGCGCGGCAGGTAGCCGAGCTGGATGACCTGCTTGGTCACGCTGAAGGCGCCGGTGATAAGGGCCTGCGATGCGATCACCGTGGCCATGGTCGCCAGCACCACCAGGGGCAGCAGCGCCCAGTCAGGCGCCATCAGATAGAAGGGGTTCTTCACCGACGCGGGCTGGGCCAGCAGCAGCGCGCCCTGGCCGAAGTAGTTGAGCGTAAGCGCCGGCATGACCACCGAGAACCAGGCCAGTCGAACCGGCTTCTTGCCGAAGTGGCCGAGGTCCGCGTACAGGGCTTCGGCCCCGGTGACACAAAGCACCACGGCGCCCAGGATGATGAAGGTGGTCCCCGGGTGCTGTACGATGAAGCCGACCGCGTAATGCGGGCTTAGCGCCCACAGGATGGCCGGGTTATCTGCGATCTGGGCCACGCCGAGCACACCGATGCTCACGAACCAAAGCAGCGTGATGGGACCGAAGAACTTGCCGATGCCTGCGGTACCGCGCTTTTGCACGGCGAACAGCGCGAACAGGATGATCAGCGTCAGCGGGATCACGGCCTTCTTGAAGGCTGGCGAGACGATCTCCAGGCCCTCCACGGCCGACAGAACCGAGATCGCGGGCGTGATGACACCGTCGCCGTAGAAAAGACAGGTACCGAAGATGCCCACCAGCAGCAGCACACCACGCAGCTGGGGCCTGTCTTTCACCGACTGCGAGGCCAGGGCCAGCATGGCGACCAGCCCGCCCTCGCCATGGTTGTCAGCCCGCAGGATCAGCGTCACGTACTTCAGCGAGACGATGACGGTGAGCGTCCAGAAGAAGATGGAAAGGATGCCGTAGACATTGACCGGCGTGAACTCCACGTGGCCCGAGCCGAAGACTTCCTTGAGGGCGTAGAGGACGCTGGTACCGATGTCGCCATAGACGACGCCGATAGCGCCGATCACCAAGGCGGCAAGCGAGGATCTGGATGCGCTCAAGTGTGCTCCCCGCTTTCAGCGGCGGGGTTCCGGCAGATGCGAAGCCAATATTTTGCGCCCGGCCGTGATGCCTACAAGCCTTTGGAGCGCCGGAAACGCTGAAGCGAGGTCAAATGTTGCGCCGCAGCAACCAGCCCGCTCAGGCGTAAACCTCGGCCTGAGGGTCCGTCGCCTCCAGCTCGTAGCTGGCCGCCAGCATGGCCAGGCGACCAATCACGCCATACATGTAGAAACGGTTGGGCGCATTGGCGCCGGGCTTGGCGCCGGGCTGGGGCAGATGGGTGCTCTGTTCGAAGGCCAGGGGCACGAAGCTCGCGCCCGGTGCGTTAAGGTTCTCGTCGACGCCGCGCTCGGCGTGGATGCGGTAGAAGCCCCCCACCACGTAGCGGTCCATCATGTAGACCACGGGCTCGGCGACGGCATCGTTCATACGCTCGTTGGTCAGCACGCCTTCCTGGATGATGACCTCGCTGACCTCCCGGCCGTCCTTGATCACGCTCATCTTGTTGCGCGTGCGGCGGTTGATGTCGTCCAGCTCCTTCACATCGCGCACGGTCATGATGCCCATACCATAGGTGCCGTTGTCGGCCTTGACGACGACGAAGGGCTTTTCCTTGATGCCGTATTCCTTGTACTTGCGACGGATCTTGGCCAGCAGAGCGTCCACATTGCTGGTTAGGCAGTCCATGCCCGATCCCTCGGTGAAGTTGACCTCACCGCAGCGGTTGAACATGGGATGGATGAGCCACGGGTCGACGCCCAGCAGCTTGCCGAAGCGCTTGGAAACTTCCTCGTAGCTCTGGAAGTGATGGCTCTTGCGGCGCACCGACCAGCCGGCATGCAGCGGTGGCAGCAGGTACTGCTCGTGGATGTCCTCCAGGATGCCCGGGATGCCGGCGCTGAGATCGTTATTGAGCAGGATGGTGCAGGGGTCGAAGTCCTTGAGCCCGAGCCGGGTCTTGCTGCGGATCACGGGCTCCAGTGTCACGGCCTCTCCGCCCGGCAGCTCGATCGTGGTGTTCTTCTTGATCTCTGGGCTGATGGAGCCGATGCGCACGTTCAGGCCCGCCATGTGGAAGATGCGCCGCAACTGCGCCACATTGCTCAGGTAGAAGGTGTTGCGCGTATGGTTCTCGGGGATGAGCAGCAGGTTGCGCGCCTCGGGGCAGATCTTCTCGATTGCCGCCATCGCGGCCTGCACGGCCAGCGGCAGCATCTCGGGCGTGAGGTTGTTCCAGCCGCCCGGGTAGAGGTTGGTGTCCACCGGGGCGAGCTTGAAGCCGGCATTGCGGATGTCCACCGAGCTGTAGAAGGGCGGCGTGTGTTCCATCCACTCCAGGCGAAACCAGCGCTCGATGGCGGGCATGGAATCGAGGACGCGCTGCTCGAGTTCGTTGATCGGGCCGGTCAGGGCGGTGACGAGATGCGGAACCATGGCTGTGGTGCTCTGGGGGTTGCGGGGGTACTCAGCTGCGGACTTCGCCTTCGCCCAGCACGATGTATTTGAGTGAGGTCAGGCCTTGCAGGCCCACAGGGCCGCGGGCATGAAGCTTGTCGGTGCTGATGCCGATCTCAGCGCCGAGCCCGTACTCGAATCCGTCGGCAAAGCGCGTGCTGGCATTGACGATGACGCTGCCCGAATCCACCTGAGTCAGGAAGGCCTGGGCGTGCATGTGGTCGCGCGTGAGGATGGCATCCGTATGGTGGCTGCCATAGCGGTTGATGTGGGCGATGGCCTCGTCAAGTCCGGCCACCACCTTGATGGCAATGATGGGCGCGAGGTACTCCTCGTACCAGTCCTGCTCGGTTGCGTCTTTAAGAACGGCGCCGGGGATGCCCTGCAGCAGGGCGCGCGACTCGGGGCAGCAGCGCATCTCCACGCTCTTGGCCGCGAACACGGCGCCGATGCCCGGCAGGAAGTCCGCCGCCACGCCGCGCGCCACCAGCAGGCTCTCGGTGGCGTTGCAGGGGCTGTATTTCTGGGTCTTGGCGTTGTCGGCCACGCGCACGGCCATGTCCAGATCACAGGGATCGTCGACATAGGTGTGGCAGTTGCCGTCCAGATGCTTGATCACGGGCACCTTGGCCTCGCGGCTGATGCGCTCGATCAGGGACTTGCCGCCGCGCGGGATGATCACGTCCACGTACTCGGGCACGGCAATGAGCTGGCCCACGACCTCGCGATCGGTCACGGGCACCAGCTGCACCGCCTCGGGGGGCAGGCCGGCCTGCAGCAGGGCCTGGCGCACCAGAGCGGCCAGAGCCTTGTTGGAATCGATGGCCTCGGAGCCGCCGCGCAGGATGCAGGCATTGCCGCTCTTGATGGACAGGCTGGCGGCCTCGATGGTGACGTTGGGCCGACTCTCGTAGATCATGCCGAAGACACCGATAGGCACGCGCATCTGGCCCACGCGGATACCGCTGGGCTGCTGCCGCATGCCGACGACCTCGCCAATGATGTCACCCATAGCCGCGAGCTGCTCGCAGCCCAGGGCGACGGTCTCGATGACCTTGGGCGTGAGCTTGAGCCGGTCGACCATGGGTTCGGCGAGTCCAGCCACGCGCGCGCGCGCCAGGTCTTTCTCGTTCTCGCGGCCCAGAGTCTCGACATTCGCGCGCAGAAGCGCTGCCAGTTCACGCAGGGCAGCATTCTTCTGTGCGGCGCCAGCCCGCGCCATCCCGGCTGCGGCGGCGCGCGCCCGCTGGCCGAGGCTGCGGGTCAGGTCGCAAAGGCGGGCGTTGGTGTCGGGCGCGTTCATTCTGAAGATTTTCTCACGCCGGCGCGGGGGGCGCAGAGCGCGCACAGTTGCAGGGCCAGGCGCTGCAAGGCCTGCCAACCGTCTGCCGGCCAGTCAGCCACGCGCAGGCCCTTGACGATGCCATCCACCTGATGCGCCGCCTGCAGCAGCTGTGCCAAATCCGCTGGACTAAGCAAGGGTAGCACGCGCTCGAACAACTTTTCCTTGACGCCCCACACGCGCTGCTCGCGCAGCGCCATGGGCAGCGGGCGCCCGGCGGCCATGGCGTCCTTGACGCGCTTGAGCGCCCGTATGTCCTCGGCCAGGGCGTAGTGCACCAGAACCTCGGCCTCCCCCTCGGCACGCAGTCCGTCGAGCATGCGCTGCACACGCGCGGCCTGCCCGGCGAGCACGGCCTCGGAAAGCTTGAAGACGTCGTAGCGCGCGACATTGAGCACCGCCGCCTCGATCTGGTCAAAGCCCAGCTCGCCCGCCGGATAGAGCAAGCCCAGCTTCTGGATTTCCTGGTGCGCCGCCAGCAGATTGCCCTCGACGCGGTCGGCAAAGAATTGCAGCGTACGCTGACCTTCCTCGCCCTCGGCGACGCGTTGCCCCTGGGCCGCGAGCCGCTGCACGATCCACTGTGGCAGGGCGCGGCGCTCGACCGGGTCGAGCTGCACCGTCACGCCGCAGCTCTCCAATGCTCCGAACCAGGCCCCTGTCTTCGTCTGCTTGTCCAGCCGCGGCAGCAGCACCAGAGTCAGTGTGCTTTCGTTGGCCTGGGCGGTCTGCGCCAGTTGCTGCAGGGCTGCGCTGCCGTCCTTGCCCGGCTTGCCCGAGGGGATACGGATCTCGACGATCTGCTTGTCGGCAAACAGACTCAAGCTGCCACCCGCCGCCAGCACCTCGCTCCAGTCGAAGTGCGCGCCCGAAACCGTGTGTACGGTTCGTTCGGTGTAACCTTGGCTGCGCGCCAAAGCGCGGATGGCATCGGCCGCCTCCTGCTGCAAGAGCGGCTCATCACCATGCAGCGTGTACAGACTGCGCAGCCCGCGCTTGAGCTGGGCCTGGAGTTGACTCAGTGCAACCTGCATAGGTCTGAATCCGGCCCGGTAGCGACGATGCTTCTAAGGTTCCTCCTCGGACTGCATGAGGGATCCGACCAGGGAACGACCGGGGCAAAGCCTCGGACTGTAGAGAGTAGCTCACATCCATCGGCCGAGATCAATATGTGACTCACAGCGACTTCACAGCCTCCAGACGCCGCATGATCTGCTGAACCATGTCAGTCTGCATATTCTTGTACAACAGCGCTTCCTCGCCCTCCTTGGCAAGAGCAAAGGCTTCATCAAACGTCAAGGTCCGCTGCTGAGTCAACTCGGTCATGGGTATCAGCTCTTTCCCCGTCGGAGTACGTAACTGGAACCGGACGACCAATCGTAGCTGGAGTTCGCGCACCTGACCCCTGGCATTCACACCGACCACGGTCCTGATTCTTTGCTCCCCCATGATGTCGAGTGCAACCTGGGCCTCCTGTCGGCGAGCAGGGTCTGATATCAAAACCAGGCCATCGACCGATCGCAGCATGCGGCGAAGCTCTATCCCCGTCACGCCACTGGAGTTCGTGTAAATTGAAGCAAACGCATATTTGGGCGGCTGGCGCAGGCCAAAGCCGCAGCCTGCCAGTACGAGCATGGCCGCCAGAACGCACCACAGTCCCAGGCGCCGCGTCATGGTCCGCCTCAGATCACCACGTTGACCAGGCGGCCGGCCACGACGATGACGCGCTTGACCGCAGCGCCCTGGGCTTTGACCGCCTCACTCGCGACCGCAATGGCCTCGATGGCCTCCTTGGCCGCACCAGCGGGCACCAGGATGGCGCCACGCAGCTTGCCGTTGACCTGCAGCATGAGCTCGACCTCGTCCCGCTGCAGGGCCGATTCGTCCACTCGGGGCCAGGGTGCGTCGAGCAGCTCGCCCAGCACGCCCGCGTAACCCAGCTCGCTCCAGAGGACGTGGGTGATGTGCGGCGTGGCCGGATAGAGGCAGCGCAGCAGGATGCCAAAGCCCTCGATCAGGGCCACCTCGGCACCCAGCGTGCCGGTGGCCTTGAAGTCCTCCAGCGCATTGAGCAGTTTCATGGCACCGGAGACGACGGTGTTGTACTGCATGCGCTGGTAGTCGTAATCCACCTGGCGCAGAATGGTGTGGATCTCTAGCCGCAGAGCCTTGGCTTCCTTGCCAAAGGCCACGTCTTTGAGGTCTTTCACGCCAGCCACGCTTGCAACGGCTGCCGCCTTGTCCATGCTCGCCAGCTTTGCGCCAAAGTTCCAGACCCGGCGCAGGAAGCGATAGCTGCCCTCGACGGCTGCATCGTTCCACTCCAGCGTCGCTTCGGGCGGCGCCGTGAACATGGTGTACAGCCGCGCTGTATCGGCGCCGTACCTCTCGATCAGGTCCTGCGGATCGACACCGTTGTTCTTGGATTTGGACATGGTGCCCACGCCCTCGTAGTCGATGGCCGTGCCCGCCGGCAAATCGCCCACCACCTTATTGAGCCGGGCACCGATGATCTTGCCCCCCGCGTCGAGCACATGCTCGACATCCTGCGGCCAGAAGTACTCCTTGCCGCCCTTGTCGGTGCGGCGCGAGTAGATGTGGTTGAGCACCATGCCCTGCGTGAGCAGCTTGGTAAACGGCTCATCGACCTTGACCAGCCCCAGATCGCGCATGACCTTGGTCCAGAAGCGCGCGTACAGCAGGTGCAGGATGGCGTGCTCGATGCCGCCGATGTACTGGTCCATCGGCATCCAGTAATCCGCCCCATCTGCCACCATTTGGTCGGTGTTCTTCGGATCGCAATAGCGCATGAAGTACCAGGACGAATCCACAAAGGTGTCCATGGTGTCGGTCTCGCGCCGCGCGGGCTTGCCGCACACGGGGCAGACCACGCCCGCGTGAAAGCCTGCGTGCTTGTGCAGCGGGTTGCCCGAACCGTCGGGGATGCAGTCCTGCGGCAGCACCACGGGCAAGTCCTGCTCGGGCACCGGAACCGCGCCGTGCTCTGCGCAGTGGATGATGGGTATGGGTGTGCCCCAGTAGCGCTGGCGGCTGATACCCCAGTCGCGCAGGCGGAAGGTGGTCTTTTTCTCGCCCAGGCCTTTGGCGGCCAGCAGTGTTGCAACCTTGTCTACGGCACCGTCGGAGGTAAGGCCATCAAGAGAACCGCTGTTGACGCAAATTCCCCCCTTCATGCCATTCCGCTCGTGCCACTTCGCGACGTCGAAAAAGCGATCCCCCACAGTTTTCAACAACTCACCCGTTTGGGCGTCACGGAGCTCTCTTACGGAGTGGCTTGTACTTGGATCCTTGTACTCGTTGACTCGAATTTCGTCGAGCCGAGCGACAACAGGCTTGATCGCAATACCGTACTTCTTTGCGAACGCAAAGTCACGCTCGTCATGCGCGGGCACGCCCATGACGGCGCCGTCCCCGTAGCTCATGAGCACGTAATTGCCCACCCAGACCTCGATCGCGTCGCCGGTCAGCGGGTGCGTCACATACAGACCTGTGGCAAGGCCTTTTTTCTCCTGCGTGGCAAGCTCGGCCTCTGTGGTGCCGCCCGTCTTGCATTCCTCAATGAAGGCCGCGAGCGCGGGGTTGGTCTTCGCGGCATGCAGCGCCAGCGGATGCTCGGGTGCCACGGCGCAGAAGGTCACACCCATGATGGTGTCGGCGCGGGTGGTGAAGACGTAAAGGCGACCGTCGCCGATCAGCTGACTATCGGCGCCCCGGATCTGGTGGGGGAAGGCGAAACGCACGCCTTCGCTCTTGCCGATCCAGTTCTCCTGCATGAGGCGCACCTTGTCGGGCCAGCCGGTCAGGGTGGCCTTGTCGTTGCCGATCTGGACATGGTTGAGCAGTTCGTCGGCGTAGGCGGTGATATTGAGGTAGTAGCCGGGAATCTCGCGCTTTTCCACCAGGGCGCCGGTGCGCCAGCCGCGTCCGTCGATGACCTGCTCGTTGGCCAGTACCGTCTGGTCCACCGGATCCCAGTTGACGACCTGGGTCTTGCGGTAGGCGATACCCCTCTCCAGCATCTTGAGGAAAAGCCACTGGTTCCACCTGTAGTAGCTGGGGTCGCAGGTCGCGACCTCGCGGCTCCAGTCGATGGCCAGACCCATAGCCTGCATCTGCCCCTTCATGTAGGCGATGTTCTCGTAGGTCCACTTGGCGGGAGGCACACCATTCTTGAGCGCGGCGTTCTCGGCGGGCAGGCCGAAGGCGTCCCAGCCCATGGGCATGAGAACGTTGTAGCCGTTCATGCGCAGGTAGCGCGTGAGCATGTCGTTGATCGTGTAGTTGCGCACATGCCCCATGTGCAGCTTGCCGCTGGGATAGGGAAGCATGGAGCAGGCGTAGAACTTCTTTCTGCTGCTGTCTTCCGTCACGCGGTAGGCATCACGCGCGACCCAGTGGGCATGAGCGCTCTTCTCAACGTCGAGATGGTTGTACTTTTCTTGCATGGCTCAGTCCGTCAGGGTCTGCATCAACGCAGACCCAGCACATCGAACATGTCGTAGTGGCCACTCTTGCGGTCGGCCAGGAAGCGCACGGCGCGCAGCGCGCCCTGGGCGTACGTCACGCGGCTGGCCGACTTGTGCGTGATTTCGATGCGCTCCCCGGTGCCAGCAAAGAGCACGGTGTGGTCGCCCACGATGTCGCCGCCCCGGATGGTGGAAAAACCGATGGTCGAGGGATCGCGCTCGCCCGTGTGGCCGTAGCGCTCGTACACGGCACAGTCCTTGAGGTCGCGGCCCAGTGCGCTTGCAATGACTTCACCCATCTTGAGCGCCGTGCCCGAGGGGGCATCCACCTTGTGTCGGTGGTGGGCCTCGATGATCTCGATGTCATAGCCGCTCGACATGGCCCGGGCCGCCATCTCCAGCAGCTTGAGCGTGACGTTCACGCCGATGCTCATATTGGGCGAAAGCATGATGGGGATATAGCGCGCAGCGGCCGCGATCTCGGCCTTCTGCACCTCGCTGAAACCCGTGGTGCCGATGACCAGGGCCATCCCGAACTCGCGACAGGCCTTCAGGTGAGCCATCGTGCCCTCAGGACGCGTGAAGTCGATGAGCGCGCGCGCGTTCTTCAGGCCAGCGCGCAGATCCGCCGTGATCTCCACGCCGCTGGCGTGTCCCAGAAAGGCGGAGGCATCCTGGCCCAGGGCCGGGCTGCCGGCAACGTCCAGGGCGCCGACGAGGCGACAGTCGGGGGCGGCCTGCACGGCCTCGATCAGCATGCGGCCCATGCGGCCGGAGGCCCCAGCGATGGCAATGGCGTGGGTAGGGATGGCGGTCATGGTGCTTGCGCTGTCAGCGGGAAGCCGGTTCAAGCGGCGGATAGCTTGCCGGCAAGGGCGGGAGGGGCCGCGCCTCGGCGGTCTGCGCCGTCGGTCGCGGGTACTCCTGCAACTTCTCGGGGGGGGCCTCCAGCAGGGGCACCTTGGGCTTCTCCTGCCGGCCCAGTGTCGACGCGAACTCTGCCTCGCTGGGCAGGGCCTCGGCCTCGAAGCGCTCCAGCACATTGCCCTTGAAAAAGACAGTCACGCGACGGGCCTGGGGCTCGGCGCCCTGGACCCTGAGGGTGAAGACATAGTCCCAGCGGTCTGCGTGAAAGACGCTGGCCAGCAAAGGGGTGCCGAGGATGTCGCGCACCTGGATGCGGCTCATGCCAGGCCGTAGCACAGCCACCTGCTCGCGCGTGACCACATTGCCCTGCACCACGGGGACGCGGTAGGGCGTGCAAGCGCAAAGCAAGCCCAGCGCCACGGCCAGGATCGACACAACCATGCCCGCTTGCGCGGGAACACGATGAAAAAAGTACATGAAAATGGCGCTAGCGATATGATCGGTCATTGTAGCGGCTGACCCTGCGGCCGCCTCGAACTGCCGCCCCAGGAAGCACGCCCATGAACACCATCGACGAACTCAAGAGCACCGGCCTGAAGGCCACGCTGCCCCGCCTGAAGGTGCTCGAGATTTTCCAGAAGGGCGGCCAACGCCACATGAGCGCCGAGGACGTCTTCCGGGTGCTGCTACAGGACCGCTCCGACGTGGGACTGGCCACGGTCTACCGGGTGCTGACCCAGTTCGAGCAGGCAGGCATCCTTACACGCAGCAACTTTGAAGGTGGCAAGGCGGTCTACGAACTTAACGAAGGCCATCACCACGACCACCTGGTCTGCCTGGACTGCGGCAAAGTCGAGGAGTTTTTCGACGCGCAGATCGAGGACCGCCAGAACGCCATCGCCCAGGCCCGTGGCTTCAAGCTTGCCGAGCACGCGCTGAGCCTGTACGCCAACTGCACCAAAGACAAGTGCCCGAGCCGGGGCAGTAGCAGCCCGCGCGGTGGACCCAACTGAGGACGCTGCGCACCGAACATGAACCCGGGCCATACCCGGGTTCCTTGTTGGGCAAGCCGCGTCTCAGTTTTCGCCCATGGCCTTGCGATGACGCTCGACGAAGTCCTGGTAGGTGTCGATTCCGCGCAGCTGCAGGATGGTGTTGCGCACCGCCGCCTCCACCAGCACGGCCAGGTTGCGGCCCGCCACCACTTGGATCACGGCCTTGCGCACCGGAATGCCCAGTACGTCCTGTGTGAGCGGCTCATACGGAATGCGCTCGTAATCACGCTCCAGAGTCTCGCGTCGCACAAGGTGCACGATGAGCTTGAGGCGCATCTTGCGGCGCACGGCCGTCTCGCCAAAGATCGCGCGGATATCGAGCAGGCCGATGCCACGCACCTCCAGCAGGTTGCGCAGCAACTCCGGGCAACGTCCCTCGATGGTGTCCTGGTTCACGCGGTAGAGGTCTACCGCATCGTCGGCCACCAGGCCATGGCCACGGGAGATCAGCTCCAGCCCCAGCTCGCTCTTGCCCAGGCCAGATTCACCGGTGATCAGCACGCCCAGGCCCAGGATGTCCATGAGCACGCCGTGCATCGAGGCGCGGTCCGCGAAGTGACGCGACAGATAGCTGCGCAGCACGTCGATGACGTAGGCCGACGACTCCGGCGAGGCAAACATCGGGATGTTCGCGCTCTCGCACATGTCCTGCAGGGCAGGCGGCACTTTCTGAGCATCGGCCAGCACCAGCACCGGTGGCTCCAGCGTGGTGATGCGTGAGACGCGGCGCTGGCAGTCCTCGGGGGTAGCGTTGCTGAGATATGCGATCTCGCGCTCGCCCAGCACCTGCAAGCGATAAGGGTGGATGTAGTTAAGGTAGCCAACAAGGTCGGCGCCGGAACGCGCGGCGCGCACCGCCACCTCGTCAAAGCGGCGCTCCGAGGCGCCGAGACCAGCGACCCAGTCCCACTTGAGCTTGCGGCGAAACTCCTCGAACAGGACCTCGGCGCTGACGACGGTCGGTCTCAAGCGCGGTCCCGATTCAGGCCGGCTGGGCGGAGCGCCAGCTATCGATCAGTCCATGCAACTCGGCCTGGGTCGCACTGGCGTTGAGCTGATCGCGCAGCTTGCCGTCGCCGAGCAGCTCGGCAATTTCGGACAGGATCTCCAGGTGCTTCTGGGTGGCCGCCTCGGGCACCAGCAGGAAGATGAGCAGGTTGACCGGCTGTTCGTCCGGCGCGTCAAAGCCGATGGGCTGCGCCAGCTGAACCACGGCCGCCATGGGTGCCTTCAGGCCCTTGATGCGCCCGTGCGGGATGGCCACGCCGTGGCCCAGACCCGTCGAGCCCAGGCGCTCGCGCGCAAACAGGCTGTCGGTGACGAGGGCGCGGTTGAGTCCATGAAGGTTTTCGAACAGCAGCCCGACTTCCTCGAAAGCCCGCTTCTTGCTCGTGGCATCAACGTGCACAAGCACTTGTGCCAAGGGCAGGATGGACGCTAGGCGGTTCATGGTAGTCGACGGCCCCGATTATGCACACAAAAAAGCCGCGGGGGAGCCCGCGGCTGGTAGGCCAGACGCGGGGCCACAAGGGCCGCGCGCTCGGCGTTTTGTGGCCTACATGAGGCGCTTGGCGGCGCCGTGGTGATGGTCCTGCAGCCGGTCCTTGTGGCGCACGACCTGCCGGTCCAGCTTGTCGACCAGCTCATCCACCGCCGCATACAGATCGTGATGCGAGCTCTCCGCGAAGAGGTCGTTGCCCTTGACGTGGATGTTGCATTCCGCTCGCTGTCGTCGTTCCTTCTCCTTCTGCTTCTCTACCGTCAGTAGCACCTTGACGTCGACGAGTTGGTCAAAGTGCCGGGTGATGCGATCAAGCTTGGTCGTGACATAGCTGCGCAGGGCAGGGGTGACTTCGAGATGATGACCGCTGATCGTCAGGTTCATGAGTAGCCTCCAAATTGCTCTCGGGATGGACACCAGTGCCGCACCAGCCAGCCCGGCGACACCGACGGACTGCGCTGCTGAGGACGATTTCATGATGCGCCCAAAGGGCTTGAAATGCAATGCCGCGGACCCGGCCCGATGCAAATATTTCGCTGCGCCGGCCCTCGTGCAGCGCCCTGCCGCCCGGGGGCTTGCCAAGCATGCGCTCGCCGGTACAGAATGCACCGATAGTGGCAATGCGCGCAGCCCCTGCAGCCCGGCTTGCGCGGCCGTCACCCCCGCCTGCACTCCGTGTCGCCCTGTACTCAACAGACATGCTGCGGTGCCATAATTGTCCCCATCGCGCCTCTGGAGATCGCTCCTTGGAAACCTGCCCTAGTTGGTAGCTTTCGACTCCCGGCCTCGGGGGTTGGAAGCGCGCCCCACCCCATCCACCCGATGCACCACCCACCATGGGAGTGAGCCATGCTCAACATCTTCACACTCGCCAACGGCCGGCTCGTCCAGGAAGAGATCGAATCGCTGGAAGATCTCTCCCGGTTCCAGCCGATCTGGGTCGACCTGGAATCCCCCACGCTCGAAGAGAAGCGCTGGGTCAAGCAGTACTACGGCCTCTACATTCCCGAGGACGCGATGGACGAGGACATCGAGGAGTCCGCGCGCTTCTACGAGGAAGACAACGGCGAACTGCACATCCGCAGCGACTTCCTGATTGCCGACGAAGAGGCGCCGCGCACGGTGCGCGTCGCCTTCATCCTCAACCTGGTCAATGACGAGCTGCGCAGCAAGGGCGTGCTTTTCTCGATTCACGATGAGGACGTACCGGTGTTCCGCCTGCTGCGCATGCGTGCCCGGCGCGCACCTGGACTGATCGAGGACGCCAAGGAGGTGCTGCTCAAGCTCTTCGACGCGGATGCCGAGTATTCGGCCGACACGCTGGAGGGCATTTACGACGAACTTGAGCGCGCCGGCAAGATGGTGCTCGCCGGCGACGTGACCGACGAACTGGCCGGCGAGGTGCTGGGCGCGATCGCGCGCCAGGAAGACCTCAACGGGCGCATCCGCCGCAACGTCATGGACACGCGGCGTGCGGTGAGCTTCATGATGCGCAGCAAGATGCTGAGCGTGGAGCAGTTCGAGGAGGCGCGCCAGATCCTGCGCGATATCGACTCACTGGATTCGCACACGGCCTTCCTGTTCGACAAGATCAACTTCCTGATGGACGCCACCGTCGGCTTCATCAACATCAACCAGAACAAGATCATCAAGATCTTCTCGGTGGCCAGCGTCGCCCTGCTACCACCCACGCTGATCGCGAGCATCTACGGCATGAACTTCCAGTACATGCCCGAGCTGTCGCAGACCTGGGGTTACCCCTTTGCGCTGGCACTGATGGCGATCAGCGCCGTCGGGCCCATGTGGTACTTCCGTCGGCGCGGATGGTTGAAAAAGTAGCCTCCTGTTGAACGCTCGCGGCGTGTAGCGGCCCTCAGCCCCTCAGGGGGACGACGCCAGCAGCCCGGCAGAGCCGGTTCCACGGCGTACCCCCACTAAACCCGACTCTGGCCGAGGTCGCGCATGAAATCGTCGAGGATGGCCAGCGCGTAGCGGCTGGCCACTTCGTTGACGAACTTGGGGAAATCGACGTGGGCCGTATCGTCGGCGCGGTCGGAGATGGTGCGCATGGCGGCGAAGGGGATGCCATAGTCGTGGCAGACTTGGGCCACGGCGGCGCCCTCCATTTCCACGGCCAGCGGCGGATGGCCGGCCTCGCTCAAGACCTTATGCAGTTGCATCGCCTCAGCGGCCGCCGAGACGAAGCGGTCGCCACTGGCGATCAATCCGTGGTGCACCGTGGCCTGCAGACCGAGCTCGCGCAGGCCGGCGCGTGTGGCGTCCAGCAAGGCTGCGCTCAAACGCACGTCACAGACGAAGCGCTCGCGCCCGTAAAGGGGAATCTGGTAACGTGGAAACAGAGGCGAGGCGTCCATGTCATGCTGCACGAAATCGGTGGCCACCACCACGTCCCCAACCTGCACACCGGGCCCGATGCCGCCGGCCACGCCGGTGAAGACCAATTGCCGCGCGCCGAAGGCCTCGATCAGCGTCGTGACGGTGGTTGCCGCAGCCACCTTGCCAATGCGCGACAGCGCCAGCACCACGGGCTGACCGTGCAGCTCACCCTGCCAGAAGCTGCGTCCCGCGCGCTCCGTCCGCCGGGGCTGCCGCAAGCGCTCGAGTAGGCCCTGCTGCTCCTCGGCCAGGGCGCTCAGTATCGCGATCGCCATGGGCGTAGTGAGATAACGAAATGACTGAACTCATGCGGACAGAGTCCGCGTCATCCGGTCTCAGCCGCGCAGCTCGCGGCGCAGTATCTTGCCCACGGGGGTCTTGGGCAGATCGGCACGGAACTCGACCACCTTGGGCTGCTTGTAGCCCGTGAGGTTCTCGCGGCACCAGGCTCGCACCTGCTCTTCGGTCAGCTCGGGGTCCTTCCTGACGATCACCAGCTTGACGGCTTCGCCAGTCTTCTCATCGGCCACACCCACGCAGGCGCACTCCAGCACACCGGACAGCTTGACCACGACCTCCTCTATCTCGTTGGGGTAGACGTTGAAGCCGCTGACCAGCACCATGTCTTTCTTGCGATCGACGATGCGGAAGAAGCCCTTGTCGTCCATCACGCCCACGTCACCGCTCTTGAACCAGCCGTCGGCCGTCATGACCTTGGCCGTCTCGTCGGGCCGCTGCCAGTAGCCGGCCATCACCTGCGGGCCTTTGATGGCGATTTCGCCTGGCTGACCCTGGGGTAAGTCGCGGCCCTCGTCATCAATGATCTTCATCCAGGTACTGGGCAGCGGTACACCGATGGTGCCGGTGAACTGCGTGTTGGTCACCGGGTTGCAGCTGGCAGAGGGGCTGGTCTCGGAAAGGCCATAGCCCTCGCAGATCGGACAGCCCGTGGCTTTGATCCATTTGTCGGCCACGGCCCCCTGCACGGCCATGCCGCCGCCCACCGAGACCTTCAGGTGGCTCCAGTCCACCTGCTTGAAGTCCGGATGGTTGACCAGGCCGTTGAACAGCGTGTTGACGGCCGGAAAGCTGTGGAAGCGGTGCTTGGACAGCTCCTTGAGCACGGCCGGCAGGTCGCGCGGATTCGGGATGAGCACCAGCTTGGCGCCGGTACGCATGGACAGCATCATGCCCACGGTGAAGGCGAAGATGTGATAGAGCGGCAGTGCGCAGATGCCGGTTGACTGCTCGCCGGCCGGTATCTTCTTCATGGCCGGCTCATTCCAGAGCTGTGACTGCAGCAGGTTGACGATGACGTTGCGGTGCAGCAGCACGGCTCCCTTGGACACGCCGGTGGTGCCGCCCGTGTACTGCAGCACCGCCACATCGTCCGCGTTGATCTCGGGCTGGCGCAGTGCGCCGCGCTCGCCCTGGATGATGGCGTCATTGAAGCGCACCGCCTGCGGCAACTGGAAGGGCGGCACCAGCTTCTTGACCTTGCGCACCACGAAGTTGACCAGCGCGCCCTTGAGCACTCCGAGGCGGTCGCCCATGGCACACAAAACCACGTGCTGCACGGGCGTGGCGGCGATGCACTTCTCCAGCGTAGCCGCGAAGTTCTCGATGATGACGATGGCTTTCGACCCCGAGTCCTTGAGCTGGTGCTCGAGCTCGCGCGCCGTGTACAGCGGATTGACGTTGACCACCACGTAGCCAGCGCGCAGGATGGCGGCCACGACTACCGGGTATTGCGGCACGTTGGGCATCATGATGGCCACGCGGTCGCCCTGGGCCAGGCCCAGGCTCTGGAGGTAGGCAGCAAAGGCGCGGCTGAGGCGATCGGTCTCGCCAAAGGTCAGGTCCTTGCCCATAAAACTGTAGGCCGTGCGGTCTGCATACTGACGGAAGCTCTCTTCCATCAGCTGCACCAGCGAGGTGTAGGGCGAAGGCGGCAGGTCGGCGGGCACGCCCTCGGGGTAGCTCTTGAGCCAGGGGCGATCGGTCATGGTCGTGTCTCCTGTAGGAATCTAGTGGCTGGCAGGTCAGTCCAATCGGCAAAGGGGGCCTCCATTGTAGGAGGCACCCCTGCCACACCACCCGGCATGCGGGTCCGCACCGGGCGGTTCGAGAGTTTGAGGTCAGGACAGTCTTGGTACCCCCAGCCGGTCAAAGTACGCAATGGTGAGTGTC
>JADCGR010000055.1 GCA_020248905.1 Curvibacter sp.
CGGGATTAGCCTACCTCCCGATTCAGTCCCCAATGAACACCATTCGCCGTCCCGCGAACTGCCTGGGTATCAAGGCTAACGTGACGGCGGTACTCGGGTCGCTCTACTGCCAGGTCGAAGCCGTTTCTGCGAGGGGTTCGATCACCAACTGGAGCAGGCGGCGGCCGGTAGCGGCGAACGCGTCCCGGTTGACTTCCATTGAAGCGAGGAGTCCTTTGTTGCAAATCGACAGCGCCTGGTCGCGGTCCCCGTCGCTGTCCATCAATTCGCGAAGGCCGGCGCCGGCCCCCTGTGCTAACTGCTTTGCCCGACCCGGGAAACATTCGCGTAGCGCCTCGCCCATTCGACGGGCCCATGATTCGAGCTCTGCGGTACCGTTGCGACGGTCCTGTTCCGCGGTCAACCATGCCAAAGCAACGACGCGTCCGAGATCCTTGTTGGAACGCTTATCCTCCGTGCCCTTGATGAAATCGTCGTCGATCTTCGGATGATGGAGCAGATTGGCCAGCGCCATCATTTCAGGCCGGGCTACGCGCACGCCGTGTTTTGTCTCGACGGGGTTCCATTCCGCCAGCGCAAGGTAGTTGAAGCTGCAGATCGCGAAGTGGCCAAGGGGGTCTGTACGCGGTGGAACGTTTTGTCCTGCTCGGATTTCGTGTCAGGCGCGCCGAGCAGTTCAAGGAACCAATCTGAGCCGCCCTCAGCTTCAGGCGGGCTGAGACGGATCATCGGCAGCTCGTCGTCGGGCGTTTGGGCGTTGCCGGGCTCGGCCCAGTCACCTATCTTGCGTTGTTGCCAATTCGCTTCCAGCAAGCGCTCGGTCACTTGCCCAGCAGCCGCAACGGCTTTCGCAAAAGGCGAGAACATGCAGTCGACATCCTTTGTGCGAATGCTTCTCTGACCATCGCCCGAGAAAAAGTGGTACCCGGCTGCCAGGCTGCCAATGACGATGACGTTCGGCCGGCAGTCTTCTGGGAGCGCTGCGGCAATCTGGGCCATCACGGCATCGGGTGTCAGTGGGGTCATGGAGTTGATCTGCCTTCCTTGTTTGTCAGCTCCATGTGGTGGGCCATCTCGGACGCTTCGCGAGTGAATCCCATGTCAATAAGGTCCGCCAGGCATTCTAGTTCGCCGGCCCATCGCTCCAGTGGCTGGGATCCAGCATTCGTGATGACCCACGGGTCGCGAGTCGCATGCACAGCCAAGGCAACCCGTTGCTCCGGCCGGGTCTTGGGGCGCAGGCCAGCATCGATCATTTCGGCGACGTGCGTCGGATCTGCGCTGGCGGACAGGTCTAGCCGTGGCGCGGCCGTGATGTCCAGTTCCGGGAAGTGCCTGGAGGCACCCAGGACGCCGCCGATGCGGACGTTTCGAGGCAGCTTGCTCGCATCCTGGAGTTGGGCAAGGCGTTTGGCCATCTGCTCGGGCGTCGCGTGGCCGGTCGGATCGGTGAACAGGTGCGCCTTGCGCAGTCTTGCATGGTCACGTGCCAGGTCCATCCATTCGCCGATGGTCAAATGTCGCAACCGGACGCCGCGCTCGCTGCTGTTTTCCAGCCACCCCTTTTCCCCGAGTTCCTTGAGCACGGTCGCCACAGTCGGGTAGCTCGCGCCGGATGTTTCCTGAAGGCGCTTCACCGTCACTGGTGGTTGGTTCCACAGGCGAAGCTGCGCCAAGGTGGCGACAACGATCTGGCGCTGCGGCAGTTTCGGCGCGTGCCCTCGCAGGCGCTCGGTTGTGATCAGTCCTTCGAGCCATTCATAGAAGGCGCTCGGCACGGCTTCGAGTGATCCGCTGAACGCTGTCGGGCTGTGGCTTTGGACGCCTCTGTTCGCCAGGAAGTGGATTCGATCGGCCAGCTCCGGACGGAGTACGCCGCGGAGTCGATTCAGTTCCTCCCCGAGACGGGCCTGGGACAGGCGCGAATCAACGACCACGCACACGGCCTGGCTCTTGGACGACTCGCCATCGACGAGGTAGGCGAGTGCTAGCAGTGCGCCCCGTACGTCCCGCATGCTGTTGGTCCGCTTGACTTCGACCAGGATCGGGCCAGCAGTGCCTTCCCAGCGGCCGTTCGCTTGGTTGTCGCCTGCATTGTTGAGGTCGCTACTAATCATTGAGTTGCTACTTTAATTCTTACGTGGCAACTTGACAAGGAGGTGGCGACTGAACGGTCTCCTTGGACCAATTGCGCAAGGGGTGCTTGCACAGGCAGGTCGCCCGACAGGAGATCACCAGCCACGGCGGGCGTATCGACGCTGGCTATCGGGCCCAATGGTTCTCTGGTGCCGGTGATCGGGCTTGAGCGCGACCGCACGGAGCCCTGCTCATCCGCTGCGGCATGGTGAGATCTTTTCATGTACACACGCATGTACACATCAGCCCATGTCGCCCTGACCCCCAGCATCCACGCGCCTTCCAGCCCATGATGCAGTTCTGCATCGGAAGTAGGTGGGGAAAACGACAATCGGCGACAGGCGGGCGCTACAGGTGACCACTGAGGATTTGTGAGGTATCGGCTGGCGCGAGTCGGGCCAGGGCCTTGATGGGCAGGTGGCGTGATCCGCGGCGAGCGGAAGCGGCTCTTCGATCAATGGGCGGCTATCCACCCGCACGAGAGATCCGCTTCCCGAGGTGTGTTGCGTATACCGGCACGCCGACGTGTGTCACGAAGAGGTCAATTGGCTTTGAAGCTCGGAACTGGATGGCTCTCAAGCCATAATCTAGGCATAGTACCGGCGCGAGCACGATTTTGGCGGAGCGCGTTGACAAATGAATTCGAATGGTTACACTCGAAGTC
>JADCGR010000056.1 GCA_020248905.1 Curvibacter sp.
GAAGTCGCCGAACAACTCTGCGCCAGTGTCGATGCTGCCGTTGGCGTTGCGGTCCCAGACCAGGAGGGCATCGTCCTTGCCCGCCCAGCCGGTTTTGGTGAGCACGCCGTCGCCGTCGTGGTCGAAATAGACGTTGCTGGCGAGTCCCACTGTTTCGATTCCGTCGCCGTCAAGGTCAACAACGATCGGGTCGCGAGGAGGTTGCCAACGCTTTGCTCGTTTGAACGGGTTGTCGCATGGCTTTCCGAAAAAGTTGCCCTGCAGCCAGTCTGGCACCACATGCTCAAGCCATCGTTCAGCACGCTCGCGGACTTCAGGGTTTGGGGAGTGCGACGCTCCCCAAACATAGTCTGCAAGGATTGAACTCACCGTTAAAGCATCGACGTAGTCGCCGCCGGTATCACGTATCTGTTTCCACAGGTTTTCTACTACCTGGTCACCATGCTGCTGCCGAATAATCTCCATCGGCGTGTCCAGCGTCCAGTTTTTCAAGCTGAGGTCATTGCCCTCGAACGCATCCTTGTGAACATCCTTGGTTTCTTTGTAGGTCAAATCGCGCTCAAGTTTACCGCTGGGGGAGTTCTCCGCAATTTTGATGTACTCATCCAGAGTGCGTTTCGCCATGTCCGCACGAATCTTGTCGATCTGGGCATCTGAAAGCTTGTTGCATGTAGCTGCAAAGTAGGAGTCTTTCAGGAAATCTAGCGCCGAAAGACCAGTGATGGTATTGCCCTTGGCAACACCTTCAGCCCAGCCTGCATAGTTATAACCTTGGGCGTAGAGTTCGGCGTACACCTGCGCGGCCGCACTGGCTCCCCCATTTTCGATAGCCTGTCTGTATTGCTGCAGTTGTGCGGTGGTAATGGCGTTTGGCACGGGATAAGCTCCTTGAGAATCGATAAAAATTTACTTGAATGACGAAGCGGGTGACGGGACTGCATTACCAGTCGCGGATGTTTCCTTGACTTCAAAACTCAGAAACAATCCAGTAACGGACTCCTTGATGGTTTTCCACTCTTGCAGGAGTTTGGGGTAGAAGCGCACGGTGACCGCCACTTCGGCTTTTGGCTCAAGACCAAACTCAAGACCGCAGCTTGAAATGCCTCCCGGCACGGACGTTCTGCCACATTGAATATAGATGTCAACATGGCCTGACGTGTCTCTATGGATATAGATGTCGTACGTGGAGTCACTTTCGCGCGCTGGTTTTCCGGTTTTGGGGTCGGTGCCGCTGGGTACATAGGCTTCTAATCCATAAATGTCACTTGGCAAGCGCGCATAGTTATTCCACCAGTACTCACTGCGCTCCCAAAGTTTTTTTGCGCGCCCTTCACGGGCCTTAGCTCCTAGTCCAGGATAAATTTCACCTGCGTTGATTCCGATGCTAATCCACGGATTCTCTGGGTTGAGATCGTAGGATCGGTGCTCATCCCTCATCGTTTGATTTTCTAAGCCTTTCATATCCGGAAAACGCACATCGATCCCAAAGCTGCGCAGCCTCGATTCGAATGTGCGCTCAGGAACAGGCCCTTTGCGCTGTTCACCAAATCCCGGATCGCCGTCGTATTCCACATATTCAGCGTAGTGCCGGGGAATGCGAACTTTCATTCCGCCAAGGTCGCCAATAACATCTTTCGGGGTGTATTGCGCGAGAGCCATTTCTGGCGGCTGAAAGCCAAACAATTGATTTTTTGTCGACTGAAATTTCCAGAAGGCATAACCGCTGGCTATTGACAGTCCTACCAATAAATAAACTATCCAGCGCCATCCTCGCGAACGATTGCTGTGTTTGTTTTCGCTGCTCATATCTCGTCCTTCACCAAACTCATGTGCATGGCATGCTGCCCCATATTCACCACCTCATCCACTTGCAAACCCTTGGGCACCTGGTGCGTGATAAAAATCATCGTCACCTTGCCCTTGAGACGGTTGATCGTCTGCGCAAAGTGTTCGGCGGTCTGCTGATCGAGGTTAGAAATTGCCTCGTCAAAGATCAGCACCTTCGGACGCTTGAGCAGCGCGCGGGCAATCGCGATGCGCTGGCGCTGCCCGCCCGATAGTCCCGTGCCGCGCTCCCCGATCTCGGTCTGGTAGCCCTGGGGCAGTTTCTCGATCACTTCGTGGATTTCTGCGGCCTTGCAGGCGGCGATCACATCTTCGAAGCTCGCGTGTGGGTGGGCCATGACCAGGTTGTCGTACACGGAGCCTGCGAACAACACCGTTTCCTGCGGCACCACGCCGAAGGTGGCACGCAGTTCGTTGGCGGCCAGTTGGCGGATATCGCGCCCGTCCAGCGTGACTTGGCCTTCCTGTGGCCAGTAGAAGCCCTGCATCAGCTTGGCCAGCGTGCTCTTGCCACAGCCGCTGGGGCCCATCAGCACGGTGAGCTTGCCGGTGGGGATGGCCAGGCTCAGGTTGCGGTAGAGCCAGGGGTGTTGCTCGGAATAGCGAAAGCCCACGTCGCGGATATCGATGCGGCCTTCGCCGCCCGCCGCGCGTTGCGGGGTGAGGGTGAAGGGCTCCTGCGGCATGTCCAGGATATCGCCCAGGCGCTTCACCGAAATACTGGCCTGCTGGAATTCCTGCCACAGCCCGACCAGACGCAGCAGCGGTTGGCTCATGCGGCTGGCAAACATCTGGAAGGCCACCAGCATGCCCACCGTCATGCCTGCCTCGGGTTGCATCACCAGCCAGGCGCCGACGATGAGGATGGACAGCGTCATCACCTGTTCCAGCCCGTTGGCCACCACGTTGTAGGTGTTGCCCACTTGCTTGGTGGCAAAGCCTGCTGAAAGGTACTGGGCCAGATAGGTGCCGTAGCGCTTGCCCACATCCGGCTCCAGTTGCAGGGACTTCACCGTGGCCATGCCTGCCAGGTATTCGGTGAGGAAGGCCTGGTTGCGTGCGCCGAGCAGGAACTGTTTGTCCAGCCGCTCGCGGAAGACGGGCACCATGAACAGGCTGGCGGTGACGATCAGCGCCATGATGCCCAGCGCGATCAGGGTGAGCTGCCAGCTGTAGGCGAACATCACCGCCAGGAAGATGAGCAGAAAGGGCAGGTCCAGCACCAGACTCACCGCCGCGCCGGAGATGAATTCGCGCAACTGCTCAACGCCGTGCAGGCGTGCCACCAGGGTGCCGGTGGGCCGGGCCTCGAAGTACGGCAGGGGCAGGTGCAGCAGGTGCTTGAGCACTTTCTCGCCCAGCACCGCATCAATGCGGCTGCCGGTGTGCAGCACCAGATATTGGCGCAGCCAGCTCATGCCACTGGTAAAGAGCATGAACACCACCAGGGCGATGCCCAGCACGATGAGGGTGCTCTCCGAATGGTGGGCGATGACCTTGTCGATGATGACCTGGGTGAAGAGCGGTGTGGCCAGGCCGACCAGCTGGATGGCAAGGCTGGCGAGTAGCACATCGCGCCAGATGCGCTTGTGGCGCAGCAGCTCAGGCACGAACCAGGAGAAGCCGAAGGGTTTTTTCTGGGTCTCGGGGGACTCGGTCTTGCTGAGCGATTCGGATATGGGTGGCTCGGCCTGCGCCACCAGTAGCAGAACCGGTGCGGCTTGGGTGCGGGCGGCGTCGAGTGCCACGGTTTGCGGGGCTGACTGGCCGGGTTTGACCCAGGCTAGGGTGTCGTCGCCGTGCTGCACGATCAGCGCGGGGGTGAGTGGGGGGTGTGCTGGTGGCTGGGCTGTGGCACTTTCATCTTCGCCGCAGTGCCTTGACGTCGCTTCAGGCGCGGGCGTGGTCAGCAGCGCCACAGCGGGCAGTGGCAATGCCGTCAACCCCGATGACCGAACGTCAGGCCAGTGGGCCAACCCGGCCTTGAGGCCGAGCGCCTCCAGGGCCTCGATCAGCGTGGGCAGATCGAACGGCGGCGCAAAACGCTTGATCACCAGCTCGGCATCGAAGGGCTGGCGATAGAAACCGGCCAGGCTCGCCAGGAGCCACAGTGCGGCTTGGGTGTCTACGTGTTCTTGCGAATCGGCAACAGTGTCCAGATGCACTCCCTGCAGGCTTTGTTCTTCTTTGTCATTGGTCAATGAATTGAGCCCGGCGCATCGTGCGATTGCAATGGGGGAACTGTCAATAGCAAGATGGCGTTTTGTTGCAAGATATCGTCGCTGTGTTGCGCTTTTTTGACACGATGGTGTTTGTTTACATGTGCGGGTAACCCCTCGGGCGGGGGTCAGCAAAGAATGAATCCTCCCATCCGCTGGCTTAAAACTCTGCGCAGGCACCCGCCCGAGTTGTGAGGGACTCAAATGCTGGACGTTAGAGGCCTGTCCGCACGGGCAGCATCCCTGTGCTGTGGGGCACAGCATCGGATCAAATCACCGATGCGACTGGCCGCGTCCCGTGACGTGGTGTAAGTCCACAGCCCGGACAGGCTGAGACACACGGTGCTCAGCGTGCCACAGCAGGCAGCCGAGTTGGTACAGTATCGCAGACCGGCCTGAGCCGCTCTATATCTGGAACAACAAGGCCAGCACAGCAGCATCGCGCGCATCGACCACGGCAGGCCTGTGAATGCCCGGCACCTGGCTGGGCAGCGCGTGTGTCAGCGTCGGCTGCGGTGGTGCATCGTTCATCGCTCCCGGCCTGCCTCATGCCAGGCTTTTTTTACGGGCGAGAGCAGGTATTCGGCCACTGTGCGTGACGGTAGATGACAAGGCGCCGCTGGCGATCGATGCGAGAATCCTGCGGAAATACGCATCTTCCATGGCCCATTACCTGATTGGCGATGTGCAGGGCTGCGACGGCGCCTTGCAGCGCCTGCTCGACACCCTGGCCTTTTCCCCTAGCCGCGACACGCTCTGGCTGCTGGGCGACCTGGTCAACCGCGGCCCGGCGTCGGCCGCCGTGCTGCGCCGACTCATGCGCTACGGCGGCTCGGCCCGCTGCCTGCTGGGCAACCACGACCTGCACCTGCTGGCCCTGGCCCACGGCGTGCGGCCGCCGCACCGCAGCGACACCGTGGCTGACGTGCTGCAGGCCCCCGACCGCAGCGCGCTGCTTGAGTGGCTGCGCCGCCAGCCGCTGGCCCTGCAACACCAGCATGCCGGAGAAACCTTTCTCATGGTTCACGCTGGCGTTCTGCCTGCCTGGGATGCTCCAAAAACTCTGGCGCTTGCCGCAGAGCTGGAAGCCGTGCTGCGCGGTCCGGACCTGCTGGACTTGCTCAAACGCATGTACGGCAACGAGCCCGCAGCCTGGGATGACGCGCTGCGTGGCGAGGCGCGTTTGCGTGTCGTCGTCAACGCGCTGACGCGCTTGCGCTTCTGTACGGAAAAGGGCGAGATGGAGTTCGCCACCAAGGAGGGGGCCGGCGCCGCCCCGCGCGGCTATCTGCCATGGTTCGAGGTGCCCGGGCGGCGCACTGCCGATGTCACCGTGGCCTTCGGCCACTGGTCCACGCTGGGCAGGCTGGCGCGCAGCGATGTGCTGGCACTGGACACGGGATGCGTCTGGGGCGGCTGCCTCACGGCGCTGAGGCTCGTGAGCCCCGGCGCACATGAACGCATCGAGTTGAGGTGCGAAGCCGCGCTGAGCGTTGGCCTCGGCCACTGAACGCCCAACGCCAAACGCCGAAACGCTTACTCCGTCTTGAACAGCGCCGCCACCTTGCGCTTGGGCTTGATGTTGGCCGAAATCACGCGGCCGGCCGGCTTGGCGACGACCTCCCACGGGGCGGGCTCGGCTACTTCGGCCGGGGCATCGTAAGGCTGGTTGAAGAAGGGATCGGCCGGCTTGGACGGCATGGGACGCAGCGTGTCGCGCGGGGCGGAACGGCGCTCGCGCCGCTCGCTGTCCTCGCTGCGCTCGTACATGCGCCGGCCTTCGTTGAAGCGGCCCTGGCGTCGGATGTCCGGCTTGTCCTCGTCGTATTCGATGGGTTCAATCTCGATCCTGGTCTTGATGAGCTTCTCGATGTCGGCCACCAGACGGGCGTCCTTGGGCGCCACAAAGCTCACGGCCACGCCGCTGGCGCCGGCGCGGCCCGTGCGACCGATGCGGTGCACGTAGTCTTCGGCGTTGAAGGGAATGTCGAAATTGAAGACCGCTGGAACGTCCTTGATGTCCAGGCCGCGAGCGGCCACATCGGTACATACCAGCAGGTCAACCTCGCCCTTTTTGAAAGATTCCAACGCCTTGAGGCGCTCGTCCTGGCTCTTGTCGCCGTGCAGCGCCGTGGCCTTGAGGCCTTCCCGCTCCAGCGAACGCGCCAGGCGGGCGCAGCCCAGCTTGCTGTTGACGAACACAAAGGCCTGCTTCATGCCGCGCTGGCGCAGGATCTGGTGCAGGGCATGGCGCTTGTCGTCATCACCCACGCTGTAGAAGTGCTGCTCAACGGTGGAGGCCGTGGCATTCGAGCGCGCGACCTCAATGGTGACCGGGTCCTGCAGGTAACTGCTGGCCAGGCGCTTGATCTCGGGCGAGAAAGTGGCCGAGAACAGCAAGGTGGTGCGCTGCTTGGGCAGGTAGCTCAGGATGCGCTGCAGGTCGGGCAGGAAGCCGATGTCGAGCATGCGATCGGCCTCGTCGAGCACCACGTACTCGACCTGGCTGAGCACGGCGTTCTTGGCCTCGATGTGGTCGAGCAAGCGGCCCGGCGTGGCCACCAGCACCTCGACGCCCTTCTTGAGCTCGATGGTCTGGGGCTTCATGTCCATGCCTCCGAAGACCACCGTGCTGCGCAGATGGGTGTATTTGGCGTAGAGCTTGACCTGCTGGGCCACCTGGTCGGCCAGCTCGCGTGTGGGCAGCAGCACCAGCGCCCGCACGGGGTGACGCGCCGGGGAGGTGGAGGCGTTCTCGTGCTTGAGCAGGCGCTGCAGGAGCGGCAGCGAGAAAGCAGCCGTCTTGCCGGTGCCCGTCTGGGCCGCGCCCATCACGTCCTTGCCGGTGAGCACCACGGGAATGGCCTGTGCCTGGATGGGCGTCATGAACTCATAGCCCATCTCGGCCACGGCGCGGCGCAAGGGCTCGGCCAGGGTCAGGTCGGCGTAACGATGGGGCAGGGCTTCGGGGGAATCAGAACTCATCAGGTCTTCGGTCGTTGGCCGTCGACGCGACGGCAGCGCAAGAGGCCGGGCGCCAGACCCGGACGGTGGATTGCTCAAACTTTGGGCAGACCGCATTATCCCTGATATCCCGTCGCCCGGGCCGCCAGCCCGCTACAGTGCCGGGCTATGTCTGATGTGCTGCTCAGCCCGGCCCAAACCGCCGCCCGCCTGCCCTACCCCGCCCTGGCCTGCGAAATCGCCAAGCTGCTGGCCGATGCCGCCGTGCAAGTGCCGCCGCGCCTGGTCATGCCGCTGCCGGGCGGCGGCAGCCTGTTCGTGATGCCGGCGCACGATGCGCGCGTGGCCATCACCAAGCTCATCAGCTACACCCCGGCCAACGCCGGCACCGGCCGCCCCGCCATCCAAGGTGATGTGGTGGTGTTTGACATCGCCACGGGCGAGCGCCGCCTCGTACTGGACGGCCCCACGGTCACGGCCCGGCGCACGGCGGCGGTTTCGCTACTGACGGCGCAGACACTCGCGCCGAACCCGCAGGGCCCGCTGCTCATCGTCGGTGCCGGGGTGCAGGGCCGTGCGCATCTGGAGGCTTTTGCTGCGGGGCTGGGGGTGAAGCAGGTCCGCATCGCCTCACGCAGCGCGGCCAGCGCCCAGGCCCTGGCCGACCACGCGCGCACCCTGGGCCTGCAGGCCGAAGTGATCATCGACCCGAACGAGGCCCTGGCCGATTGCCCGCTGGTCGTCACCTGCACCCCCGCCAGCGCTGTGGTGCTGCGCGCTATACCCCGCCCCGACGCCTTCATCGCCGCCGTGGGCGCCTTCACACCCAGGATGGTGGAACTGGCGCCGGAGTTGTGCCGCCATCTCGTGGCGCAGGGCTTGGTGGTCGTGGACACACGCGACGCGGATCATGAGGCTGGTGACCTGCTGCAGGCGGGGCTGGACGTGAGCCGCTTCGTCACCTTGCGGGATGTACTGCGCACAAAGACAAACCAGCCGGGATCAACATCCGGGCCGGTGCTATTCAAGAGCTGCGGCTGGGCTGGCTGGGACCTGGCCGCGGCCCGGTTCGCCCTGCCAGCCTGAAGACAAACCGGACCGACGGGGTCGCGGCTCAGGTTTTCGGCAGCGTCACCCCGTGCTGCCCCTGGTACTTGCCGCCGCGGTCCTTGTAGCTGGTCTCGCAAACCTCGTCGCTTTCGAAGAAGAGCACCTGGGCACAGCCCTCCCCGGCGTAAATCTTGGCGGGCAGGGGCGTGGTGTTGGAAAACTCCAGCGTCACATAACCCTCCCACTCGGGCTCGAAGGGTGTCACGTTGACGATGATGCCGCAGCGGGCGTAGGTGCTTTTCCCTAAGCAGATGGTGAGCACGCTGCGCGGGATGCGGAAATACTCCACCGTGCGGGCCAGCGCGAAGCTGTTGGGCGGGATGATGCAGACATCGCTTTCAATGTCCACAAAGCTTTTCTCGTCGAAGTTCTTCGGGTCCACCACGGTGCTGTGGATGTTGGTGAAGACCTTGAACTCGCGCGCGCAGCGGATGTCGTAGCCATAGCTGCTAGTGCCGTAGCTCACTATTCTTTGCCCGTCGGCGGCGTGCTTCACCTGGCCGGGCTCGAAGGGCTCGATCATGCCGTGCTGCTCGGCCATGCGGCGGATCCATTTGTCGCTCTTGATGCTCATGATGTCGTTCCTGGCTATGCCGGGATTGTAGGGAGCCGAGCGGGCCCGCTGCCGTCGGCGGCGACCGGTGTTTCAATGGGCGGCAAAGAGTTCGACGAGGGTGTCGCGCAGCCAGCGGTTGGCCGGGTCGCTCTCAAAGCGGCGACTCCAGTGCAGCGAGACGGTGAAGTCGCGCAGGGGAAAGGGCGGCTCGATCAGGGTGTAGCCACCCCCGGCCGCAAAGGCCTGGGCGATGTTGCGCGGCATGACCACGGCCAGATCGGTGGCGCCCACGATGGCCGGCAGCACCATGAAGTGCTCGGCAGTCAGGCGCACGCGGTCTTGCAGCTTGAGCAACTGCAGGATGCGCAGGGTGTCCGAATGCGTGCGCCCGGCCACGAACTCCAGCTCGTGCAGGGACTGCAGCAGCCCCTGGCCCTTGCGCCGCCTGGCTGCCACGGCAAAGGGGTGGCCAGCACGCAGCATGACGATGTAGCGGTCCTTGAGCAGTTGCACGCGCTGCGTGTCCTTGACGGTGGGCAGAAAGCCGAAGGCAAAGTCGATCTGCCCGCTGTCGAGCGCGTCGGCGATTCCCGGGGCTGGCACGGGCAGGGTCTCGATGCGCAGGCCGGGCGCACGCGCGCGCAGCGCCACCATGAGATCAGGCAGAAAGCGGCCTTCGCCGATGTCGCTCATGTGCAGGCGAAAGGTCTTGTGCGAGGCACGGGGGTCGAACTGCGCAGCCTCGCCAAGGGCCTGCTCCAGCGTCACCAGCGCGCTGCGCACCGCTGGCGCCAGCTGCTCTGCGCGCGGCGTGGGCTGCACGCCACCGCCGGATCGGACGAACAAGGGGTCCTTGAGCAGCACACGCAGACGCGTGAGGGCCTGGCTTACGGCGGGCTGGGTCAGGTCCAGCAGTTCGGCCGCACGGCCCACCTTGCGGGTGCGGCACACGGCGTCGAACACGCGCAGCAAATTGAGGTCGATCTCCTTGATATTCATATTTCTAATAATTGATTGTTGCAATATTTTATTGATTCATAACACGAAGTACCCCAGACTCATGCGCTGAATCAACGGAGACCCGCAACGTGGAAGTTTCGTTCAGCGAGGAGATCAAGTCCCTCGCCCTCGGGGAGGGCCAGATCTTTCATGGCGAGGGCATCCTGGCCATCACCAAGGCGCTGCTGCAATCGGGCGTGTCCTATGTGGGCGGCTACCAGGGCGCACCGGTCTCGCACCTGCTTGACGTGATGGTGCAGGCCAAGCCCTATCTGGACGAGCTCGGCGTGCACGTCGAGGCCTGCTCCAACGAGGCCTCGGCCGCAGCCATGCTGGGCGCCTCCATCCACTATCCGTTGCGCGGCGCCGTGACCTGGAAGTCCATCGTTGGCACCAACGTGGCGGCCGACGCCCTGTCCAACCTGGCCTCGCCAGGCGTCACGGGCGGTGTGCTCGTCGTGGTGGGCGAGGACTACGGCGAAGGCGCCAGCGTGATCCAGGAGCGTACCCATGCCTATGCACTGAAGTCCGGCATGGTGCTGCTCGACCCGCGGCCCGACCTGCAGTGCATGGTGGACACGGTGGAGCATGGCTTCGCGCTTTCCGAGGCGTCCAACATGCCCGCCATCCTGGAGCTGCGCATCCGCGCCTGCCACGTGCGCGGCAGCTTCGCCGCGCGAAGCAACCGCGCTCCGAAGATTTCCACGCGCGCCCTCATGCAGGAGCCTGCCGTCTTCAATTACGAGCGCCTGGCTCATCCGCCCGTGACCTTCCGGCACGAGAAGCTGAAGATCGAGCAGCGCCTGCCGGCCGCACGCGCGTACATCCGCGAGCACAAGCTCAACGAGCACTTCACCGGCAAGCACAGCGATCTGGGCATTGTGGTGCAGGGGGGGCTGTACAACACCCTCATCCGCACCCTGCAGCAGTTCGGCCTGGCCGACGCCTTTGGCCAGACCGATATCCCGCTGCTGGTGCTCAACGTCACCTACCCGCTGCTGCCCGAAGAGCTGAGCGAGTTCTGTACAGGCAAGCGCGCGGTGCTGTTGGTGGAAGAAGGCCAGCCCGAGTACATTGAGCAGGAACTGGCCACGCTGCTGCGCCGCGCCGGCATTCCCACGCCACTGCACGGCAAGGACATGCTGTCGGCCGCAGGCGAATACTCGGCCGAGATCATGGCGGGGGGACTGGAGCAGTTCCTGCGCGTGTACCGCAACGAACTGCTGCCCGCAGCCGTGCCCGATTGGCTGGCCGGCAACCGCGAGCGCCGTGCGGCTATTGCGAAGGACCTCGGCCAGCCCCTGCCCGCCCGCCCGCCCGGCATGTGCATCGGCTGCCCGGAGCGCCCGGTGTTTTCTGCGCTCAAGCTCGCGCAGCAGCAGGTGGGCGATGTGCACATCGCGGGCGACATCGGCTGCCACGCGCTGGCGACCTTCGAGCCCTTTTCGTTTGGTCACTCCATCCTGGGCTACGGCATGTCGCTGGCCAGCCGTGCCGGCGTCTCACCCATGATGAACCGCCGCGTACTCTCGGTCATGGGCGACGGTGGCTTCTGGCACAACGGCCTGCTGACCGGCGTGCAGAGCGCACTCTTCAACGGCGACGACGCCGTCCTGCTGATCTTCAAGAACGGCTACACCTCGGCCACCGGCACGCAGGACATCATCTCCACCCCCGGCGACGCCGCCAAGAATGACGCCAGCGACAAGCGCGCCAGCGTGGTCCACACCAACCAGACCATCGAGAGCACGCTCAAGGGTCTGGGCGTGCAGTGGCTGCGCACCGTGCACACCTACGAGGTCGAAAACGTGCGCAAGACCCTGGTCGACGCCTTCACCTCTGACTTCAATGGGCTCAAGGTCATCGTGGCTGAAGGTGAATGCCAGCTGGAGCGTCAGCGGCGCATCAAGCCCTGGCTGGCCAGTCTGCTCCAGCAGGGCAAGCGGGTGGAGCGCGTGAAGTACGGCGTGGACGAAGACGTCTGCAACGGCGACCACGCCTGCATCCGCCTCTCGGGCTGCCCGACCTTGACACTCAAGGACAACCCCGATCCTTTGAAGGTGGATCCGGTGGCGACGGTGATCGATGGTTGTGTGGGCTGCGGCTTGTGCGGGGCCAATGCGCATGCGGCGACCTTGTGTCCTTCGTTCTATCGGGCCGAGGTGGTGCAAAACGCTGCCTGGCATGAGCGGCTGCTGGCTGGTGTTCGACGTTCTGTCTTACGTTTCCTGCAGCCGGCTTGAGGTCCTTGTGGTTCTCCGCCTTTCCCTACCCCCCACTCTCCCCCCCGCCCCTCTGTGCCCCCCGCCGGGGGCACAGAGGGGGGGCCCGATCTTGTTTCTTCGCACCGGCTACGCTCCTACGGCGCGGGGCGTCCCTACTGCTTCTTCGCTCGCAGATTGGCAAGCTAACGGTCGTGGAGAACTCGCACCGATCTCCATGCCAATACTGGCGGCTGCGCCGGCCAGCGACGAGACCCGTCCAACCTGTCTCGTACACAGCTGGTCGCGAAGCGAACGCTGTCGTTGGCATGCCAACACCCAACCATTCACTACGACCGCAGGCGCAAAGTGCTGGCGCCCAAACTGCGGTGGCGGCGGTACGTGCCTTAGAAGCCTGTCCAGAAACCAGAAGCAGAATCCAGGCCCCCTTCTCTACCCCGGCGGGGGTACTAAGCAACGGCTTAGCCGTTGCGTACCCATTCGGGGCAAAACGGCCCGCACGCGCGACCGCGCGTGCTCGGGGCGGGGGGATGAGTGGGGGGCAGATCACGCGTCGCAGACAAACAAAGCCAGCCTCCGCCAAAAAGAAGAGAAAACATGACCCAACAACCCATTTCCCTCCTGGTCTGCGCGCTTGGCGGCGAAGGCGGTGGCGTGCTGACCGAGTGGCTGGTGGAGGCCGCGCGCCACGCGGGCTACCCCGTGCAGGCCACGTCGATCCCCGGCGTCGCGCAGCGCACCGGCGCGACCACTTATTACCTTGAATTCTTCCCCGTACCGCTGGCCGAGCTTGAAGGCCGGCGCCCAGTACTGGGCCTGTACCCCGTGCCCGGCCGACTCGACGCGCTGCTTTCCAGCGAGCTGCTGGAGACTGTGCGACAGATCAGTCTGGGCCACGCGAGCCGTGAGCGCACGCTGGTGCTCACCTCGTCGGCGCGCGCGCTGACCACGATGGAAAAGATGCAGATGGGCGACGGCCGCCGGGACGCACAGGGGCTCGCACAACTGGTGACGGCGCACAGCCGCGCCCATCACGTCGTGGATATGGCCGAACTCACGCGCCAGGCCGGTACCATCGTCAGCGCCGTGATGCTGGGCTGCATGGCCGCGAGCGGCCTGCTGCCCATGAAGCGCGAACACTATGAACATGCACTAAAGGACGGCAGCGGCAGCGCCAAGGCCAGCCTGCGCGGCTTTGCGCTGGGCTTTGAGACGGTGCAGACTCAGCGCACGCAGGCGCAGTACATCGAGCGGGTGCTCGCAGCTCCACGCAGCCAGGCCGTCGCGCCTGCGCAAAAGGTGCCTGCCCTGGCTGCCGAGGTGGCGGCGGCCTTTCCCCCCGTGCTGCACGAACTGCTGGCCCTGGGCCATGCGCGCCTGGTGCAATACCAAGGCGCGGACTACGCACGCCTGTACACCGAGCGCCTGCAGCAGGTGCTGCGCGCCGAGCAGGCCAGCGATCCGCAGGGCTTGCGCGGCTGGGCCGTGACGCGCGAGATGGCGCGCTGGCTGGCGCTGTGGATGGCCTATGACGACATCATCCGCGTGGCCGATCTCAAGAGCCGGGCCAGCCGCTGGCAGCGCGTGGTGAGGGAGGTCAAGCCGGGCGAGGATGACCTGCTCAAGCTCTACGACCACTTCAAGCCCGGCGTGCCCGAGTTCGCCGACATGCTGCCCAGGGGCCTGGCCGACCGACTGCGGGGCTGGGACCGCCGGCGCGTGCTGGCCGGCAAGAGCCCCTGGGCGCTACCGCTCAAGGTGGCAACGCACTCGGTCCTGGGCATGCTGGCACTGCGCACGCTGGCCTCGTTGCGGTGGATGCGGCCGCATGGCAGCCGCTACGTCCATGAGCAGGGCCTGATCGCGCAATGGCTGGCTGCCGTGGTGACGGGTACCGCGCAACATTGGGCCATCGGCCTAGAGATCGCGCTCTGCGGCCGCCTGATCAAGGGTTATGGCAGCACCAACGAGCGCGGCAAGGAGAACCTGTTGCACGTGGTATGGCACCTGGCCAGCGCCAGCCACTTCACCGATGAGGCGGCGCGCGCAGCTGCCATCGCCGCCGCGCGCAAGGCGGCGCTGGCCGACGATGCAGGGAAAACCCTTGACCGCACTTTGATACAACACGGCGTCGCGCCACGCCCGGTCAAACTGCAGCCCATCCGATGGATGCGCAGGCCCAGTCCAAAGAAAACCGCTTGACCTGTAACGAAGGAGACCACCGATGCCGTTCCCGCTTTCTGCTCGCGTACTGCGACGCACCGCACTTGGCGCGCTCGTCGCCGCTGCCGGACTGCTGCCCCTGAGCCATGCGCAGGCGCAGGCCTACCCGAACAAGCCGGTGAGAATCATCGTGAACTTCCCGCCGGGCGGCGCGGCCGATGTGCTGGCACGTCTGGTCTCGGCACCGCTACAGGATGCGCTGGGCCAGCCCGTGGTGGTGGAAAACCGCGGGGGCGCCGGCGGCAATATCGGCGCCGACGCCGTGGCCAAGGCACCGGGTGATGGCTACACGCTGCTGATGAGCTCGGGTGGCACGCTGTCCATCAACCCGTATCTCTATGCGCGCATGCCCTTTGATCCCAACAAGGACTTGCAGCCCGTGGCCGCCCTGGCACGGGTGGCGGTTTACCTGGTCACGCGGCCCGAGCTGCCGGCCAGGAACGTCAACGAGTTCGTGTCCCACCTCAAGGCCAACCCGGGTCGGCTGACCTTCGGCTCGCCGGGCACGGGCAGTTCGCCGCACCTCGCTGGCGAAATGCTCAAGTCCATGACCGGCACATACGCGGTGCATGTGCCCTACCGTGGCGGCGGCCCGGCCCTGCAGGACCTGCTGGGTGGCCAGTTCGACTTCTGGTTCGACCCCGGCGTGGGGCTGCAGCACGTGCGCAGCGGCCGCCTCAAGCTGCTGGCCGTCGGCAGCTCCAAGCGCTCGCCGCTGTTTCCGGATGTGCCGACGATGAAAGAGTCGGGCCTGCCGGACTTCGATGCCGATTCCTACTTCGGCCTGTACGCGCCCGCGGGCACACCAGCCGAAGTGATCGCGCGCATCAACACCGAGGTCAACAAGATTCTTGCCACGGCCTCAGTACGCGAGCGCATCGTCGGTATCGGCGGCGAGGCGGCTCCAATGGCACCAGCCGCCTTTGGCAGCGTGGTGGCCGCCGACAGCAAGCGTTACGGCGAGCTCATCAAGTCACGCAACATCAAGCCTGACTGAGTCTGGAGAGGTCGCGATGATTGCCGAGATCGTCACTTTCGAAAACCCGCCGGGCGCCACACGCGCGCAGCTCCTCGAAGGCGCGCTGCAGACCGTGCCGCGCTGGCAGGCCAACCCCGACTTGCAGCGCAAGCACTACCTCAGCAGTCTGGACCGCCGACAGGGCATGGGCTTTTACATCTGGCCGTCCATTGAGGCGGCCAAGGCCGGCCATGACGCCGAGTGGATCGCCCAGGCCGAGGCGCGTACCGGCGGCAAGGTACACATCGCCTATTACGACCTGCTCATGGTGCTTGACAATGCTGCCGGTACCCTTACGCAGCACCCCTCCTCCACCAACTGAAACGGGCGGCCCGGCCCCGGGCCGCTTTCATGACACTCGCATGAAGGCAAGCACACCGCGCACCGTGGTCTACACCGTCCGCGTCGAATTCGGCGATTGCGACCCCGCACGCATCGTCTGGTTTCCCAATTTCTTTCGCTGGATCGACGCCGCCTCGCGCCACTTCTTCGCCGTGTGCGGCGTCCCGCCCTGGCACGAGACCGAGAAGGCCAGCGGCATGATCGGCACGCCCCTTGTCGATACGCATGCGCGCTTCGTCAAGACAGCGAGCTATGGCGACACCCTGCAGATCCACGTGCACGTGGCCGAATGGTGCGAAAAGAGCTTTGTGCAGCGCTACGAGATCCGGCGAGAGAACGCCGACGGCAGCGTGGACCTGATCATGGACTGCGATGAAGTACGTATCTTTGCCGCGCACCGCGAAGATGGCAAAGGCATCCGCGCGGTTCCCATACCCGAAGACATCCGGGCCTTGTGCGCGTGAAAGCACCGTGGCGACCTCGCCCAGCATGACGGCTCACCCGCAGGCCGGGTCTGCGCGATCCGCAAGGCCTCGCTCTTACAACACGAGCAACGCCCTGAAGTCGTTCACGTTGGTGTGGGTCGGGCCGGTCACTACCAGATCGCCCAGGGGCTGGAAGAAACCGTAGGCATCGTTGCGGTCCAGATGCTGCTCGACCTTCAGCCCCAGGGCGCGGGCGCGCGACATCGTGGCAGGCTCGACCCAGGCGCCGGCGTTTTCCTCCATGCCGTCGATACCGTCGGTGTCAGCGGCCAGGCCCCAGACGCGGGGCTGCCCCTGCAAGGCCAGGGCCAGGCCCAGGCAGAACTCACCGGCGCGGCCACCCTTGCCACGGGTTGCGCCCTCGGGCACGGGACGCACGGTGACCGTGGTCTCGCCCCCACTGAGGATGACGCAAGGCCTGGCAAAGGGCTGGCCGTGCCGCGCCACGGCGCGTGCCAGCGCGGCATGCACCTTGCCGACCTCGCGCGACTCGCCCTCGATCTCGTCGCTGAGCACGTAGGCATTCAAACCAGCGGCACGCGCCGCATCGGCCGCAGCCTGCAACGACTCCTGCGGCGTTGCCATCATGTGCACGGTGTGGCCTTCAAATGCGGCATCGCCCGGCTTGGGGGTTTCCAACGCGTCCCGTTCCAGCGCGGCAAGCACGGCGGCTGGCACGTCGATAGCGTAGCGCCGCAGGATGGCGAGCGCATCAGCGCAGGTGCTGGCATCGGGCACGGTGGGCCCGCTGGCGATGACGGAAGGGTCGTCGCCCGGCACATCACTGATCGTCAGCGTCACGACCCGGGCCGGCGCGCAGGCGGCGGCCAGGCGCCCCCCCTTGATGCGCGACAGGTGCTTGCGCACGCAGTTCATCTCGCCAATGCTGGCGCCGCTGTTGAGCAGCTCCTTGTTGATGCGTTGCTTGTCCGCCAGCGTAAGGCCTTCGGCGGGCAGGGTCAGCAGGGCCGAGCCACCACCCGAGATCAGGCAGAGCACGAGGTCATCTGCGCTGAGCCCCTGCACCAGCTGCAGGATGCGCTGCGAGGCGCTCATCCCGGCTGCATCGGGCACGGGATGCGAAGCCTCGACCACCTCGATGCGCGCAGCCAGCCCGGCGGGGCGCGGTGGCGTGTGGTGATAGCGCGTGACCACCAGACCGGACAAGGGTGCATTGGCCGGCCACAGCGCCTCCACAGCCTGAGCCATGGCGCCACCCGCCTTGCCTGCGCCGATGACCACAGTGCGCCCCTTTGGAGGCCGGGGCAGATGGGCCGCCGTGTTGTGCAGCGGCAGGGCACGCCGCACGGCGGCCTGGTAGAGGTGCATGAGGAATTCGCGCGGCTGCTGGCGCGGATCGGGAATGTTCATGGCGTTTGGGACGAGGTTCCTGGATGGCCGATTGTGACCGCGTAACCCAGCCGTAACCCGAGCTCGATCAAGCCGCAGCAGCGCCGGCCGTCTGTTGCGCTGCCGGCACAAAGTGCCTGCGGGCTGCGGGCCAGGGGCCTGGGCCTGCCCACCTTGTGCGATTAGCGCCTCTCATTTGTGGCAAAGTAAGGAAATGTGTCACGGGCTGTCCGTGTCCCCCTGCACTAGGCCTATGAAGACGATAAGACCGATACCTCTTGCCCTTGCCCTTGGCGCGCTGCTGCTGGCCTTGCTGGCCGGCTGTGCCAGCCCGACTGCGCCGACCGCCCACACCGCGCCGCCGCAGGTCGTCACGGTGCCCGAGCCCGTGCAGCCGGCCATGCGCGCGCCCGAGCCGCCCATGGGTATCCCGTCCATGGCCGTGAATGCCCTGGACTACCGCGTGGACGCGGCCTATCACCTCTACGGCAAGAACAACGCGCGCATTTTCAAGGGCGTCATGCCCCACTTCCTCTACGCCATTGGTGTTTTGGAGGTGCAGGTGGACCCGCGCGGCAACCTGATCGGGCTGAACTGGATGCGCGCCCCGGAGCACGCCCCAGAGGTCATTGCCGAGATCGAGCGCACGGTGCGCCAGGCCGCGCCGTTTCCGGCGCCTGTGCAACTGGGCAGCACGAGCTATATCGAGACCTGGCTATGGGATGCCAGCGGTAGCTTCCAGCTGCACACGCTCAGCGAGGGCCAGGGCGTCAAGGGCACTCCGCGCCGCCCCATGCCGCCCAACCCGCGCAATGTGCGCATGGTGTCAGCACCCGGCACTGCGGCGCGCTGATCAGGCTTTCGGTAGATCGTCCCACCACTGCGGTCCCAGGCGGAACTGCACATAGGCGATGAAGGCCAGCACCTTGCCCGGCACGAGCTTCGGGCTGGGAAAAACAGCGTGAACCTCCTGCTCGGGCAGCGTGTGGCCCTTCAGGACCTCCACCACATGGCCTGACTGCAGCGAATCGCTGGCCACATAGCGCGGCATGGCCGCGATGCCAAAGCCGTTGCGCGCTGCCGCCAGCACGGCCGACAGGTTGTTGGAGCGCAGGCGCCCAGCCACCGGCACACTCACCGCCTCACCCCGCGGCGTGCTCATGCGCCAGATATCGTCGCCCACCACGCTGCTGTAGATCAGCGCCGGATGCCGGGCCAGATCCGCCGCCTGTCTGGGCGTACCGTGCCTGCGCAGGTACTTGGGCGATGCAACCATGATCCACGGGTTGACGCCCAGGAAGCGCGCACCCAGCGTGGAATCCGCCAGCTTGCCCATGCGGATGGCGACATCGATGCCATTGGCGACGAGATCGGTGTAGCGGTCTTCAAAACTCAGGTCGAGCTGTACCTGCGGATACTTGGCCATGAAGTCCAGCGCCAGCGGCGTGACGACGCGCCGCCCGAAGGCCACCGAGGTCCCCACGCGCAGCAGCCCCTGCGCCTGGTTCTGGCGCAGGCGCGCGATATTGTCGGCTTCCTCCGACTCGCGCACGATGGTCTTGCACTTCTCGTAGTAAAGCGCGCCCGATTCGGTCAGGCTGACGCCGCGCGTGTTGCGGTTGAGCAGCCGCACCTTGAGGCGTTCCTCAATGGCCGCGACCAGCTTGGTCACGGTGGGCTGCGTGATGGAGAACTCCCTCGCCGCCTTCGAGAAGCTGCCGGTCTCAACCACGCGCACGAACACATTCATCGCATGCAAACGATCCATTACCTGGGCCTTATTTATTCCGATCAGGAATAGATGTTATGGACGCAGGGCGTCTTCCGCAAGCGGCACGAAGTTTCTACAGTGCGGAATCCGTTTGGAGTTTTGAGGAGCACATGTCATGCCGAAGATGAAAGCCATTGAAGCTGCGGTCTGGGTTCTGGAAAAAGAGGGCGTCACGCAAGCCTTCGGCGTGCCGGGCGCCGCGATCAACCCGCTCTATGCTGCGCTGCGCAAGACAGGCGGCATCAGCCACGTGCTCGCCCGTCATGTCGAGGGCGCGTCCCACATGGCCGAGGGCTATACCCGTGCCAAGGCGGGTAATGTCGGCGTGTGCATCGGCACCTCCGGCCCTGCTGGTACGGACATGATCACCGGCCTGTACTCGGCCCAGGCGGACTCGATTCCCATCCTGTGTATCACGGGACAGGCACCGCGCGCTCGGCTGTACAAGGAAGACTTCCAGGCCGTGGACATCGAGTCCATTGCCAAGCCGGTCACCAAATGGGCCGTCACGGTGCGCGAGCCTGCCCTGGTGCCGCGCGCCTTCCAGCAGGCTTTCCACCTTATGCGCTCGGGGCGTCCCGGTCCGGTGTTGATCGACCTGCCCTTTGACGTGCAAATGGCCGAGATCGAGTTCGACATCGACACCTATGAGCCGCTGCCGGTCTACAAGCCGGCCGCCTCGCGTAAGCAGATCGAAAAGGCACTGGACATGCTGCAGGAGGCGGACAAGCCCCTGATTGTGGCCGGTGGCGGCATCATCAACGCCGATGCCTGCGACCTGCTGGTCGAGTTCGCCGAGCTCACGGGCGTGCCTGTGATTCCGACGCTCATGGGCTGGGGCGCCATTGCGGACGACCACCCCCTGATGGCCGGGATGTGCGGCCTGCAGACGAGCCACCGCTACGGCAACGCGACGATGCTCGCTTCCGACTTCGTGCTGGGCATCGGCAACCGCTGGGCCAACCGCCACACGGGCAGCACCGAGGTCTATTGCAAGGGCCGCAAGTTTGTGCACGTGGACATCGAGCCCACCCAAATCGGCCGCGTTTTCATGCCCGACTTCGGCATCGTGTCCGACGCCAAGGCCGCGCTACAGCTCTTCGTGGAAGTTGCGCGCGAGCGCAAGGCGGCAGGCCAACTCAAGGACCGCTCGGACTGGGCGTTCCGCTGCGCCGAGCGCAAGCGCCTTATGCACCGCAAGACCCACTACACCGAAACCCCTATCAAGCCCATGCGCGTATACGAGGAGATGAACAAGGTCTTCCCGCGCGACACCATCTACGTCACCACCATCGGCCTGAGCCAGATCGCGGGCGCGCAGTTCCTCAATATCTACGGGCCGCGCCAGTGGATCAACTGCGGCCAGGCCGGCCCGCTGGGCTGGACCATCCCGGCCGCGCTGGGCGTGGTGGCCGCCGATCCGACGCGCACCGTCGTCGGCCTGTCGGGTGACTACGACTTCCAGTTCCTGATCGAGGAACTCGCCGTGGGTGCGCAGTTCCGCCTGCCCTATGTGCAGGTTCTGGTGAACAACAGCTACCTGGGCCTGATCCGCCAGGCACAGCGCAACTTCGACATGGACTACTGCGTGCAGCTGGCCTTCGACAACCAGAACGTCGACGACCCGACACTCAAGGGCTACGGCGTCGACCACCAGGCGGTAGTGCAGGGCCTGGGCTGCAAGAGCCTGCGCGTGACCGACCCACAGAAGATCGAATCGGCCATGAAACAGGCGCAGAAGATGGCGCAGGAGTTCCGTGTGCCGGTCGTGGTGGAGGTGATCCTGGAGAAGGTGACCAACATCGCCATGGGCGTCGAGATCGACAAGATCAACGAGTTCGAGGAGATCGACTGCCGCCATCCCCAGGGTCGTCAAGGCTTGGAGCTGGCCGGACTGCTGGAATAATCTTCCACACTTGCAGGCCCTCACCAGACGACTGGAGACCGAGACAATGCCCAAATTCGCTGCCAACCTGACGATGCTGTTCAACGAGGTGCCCTTTCTGGAGCGCTTCGCGGCAGCCCGGTCGGCCGGCTTCGAGGCGGTGGAATACCTGTTCCCCTACCCTTATGCCAAGAACGAACTGGCAGGCCTGCTCAAGGCCCATGGTCTCAAGCAGGTCTTACACAACCTGCCTGCGGGCAACTGGGATGCCGGGGAACGCGGGATTGCCTGCCACCCGGACCGCGTGCAAGAGTTCCGCGCCGGCGTCGACCAAGCCATCGCCTACGCCACGGCGCTGGGCTGCCCGCAGGTGAACTGCCTGGCGGGCAAGCTGCCCGCCGGCGTCGACTGCGACCAGGCACAGGCCACCTTCGTGGCCAACCTCAAGTTCGCAGCCGACAAGCTCAAGGCCGCCGGCCTGCGCCTGCTGATCGAGCCCATCAACCGCTACGATATCCCCGGCTTTTTCCTGAACACCACGGCACAGGCCGCAGCGGTGCTGGACGCGGTGGGCAGTGACAATCTGTACATCCAGTACGACATCTACCACGCCCAGCGCATGGAGGGCGAGCTCGCTGCCACGGCGCAGGCCTACCTGCCGCGCATTGGCCACATCCAGCTGGCCGACAACCCGGGCCGCAACGAGCCGGGCACTGGCGAGATCAACTACCGTTTCCTGTTCCGCCACCTTGACGCCATCGGCTACACCGGATGGATCGGCTGCGAGTACAAACCTCGCGGCAAGACCGTCGATGGCCTGGGCTGGATCAAGGCACTGACTTAAACATCACCGTTCGAGCGCGGCGTGCCGCAGTTGCCTGGCACGCCCGGGACGAACGTATCCAAGGAATCGAACATGAACAAATCCGGACTCAAACTCGGCTTCGTCGGCCTGGGCATCATGGGCACACCCATGGCGCTGAACCTCATCAAGGGCGGTCATGTGCTGTTCGTCAATACGCGCAGCAAGGCGCCGCAGGAGCTGGTGGACGCCGGCGCCACGGTTTGCACCACGCCGGCGGGCGTGGCCGAGCGCGCCGACATCGTCTTCACCATGGTGCCCGACACCCCCGACGTCGAGAAGGTCCTGTTCAGCGAGAACGGCATCGCCCAGGGCCTCAAGGGCTCATCAGGCAAGGTCGTGGTGGACATGAGCTCCATCGACCCGATGGCGACCAAGGAGTTCGCGAAGAAAATCAATGCGCTGGGCTGCGACTACGTGGATGCGCCCGTCTCGGGAGGTGAAGTCGGTGCCAAGGCTGCCAGCCTGACCATCATGGTGGGTGCCGACGAGGCCGTGTTCGAGCGCGTCAAGCCGCTGTTTGAGCTGATGGGCAAAAACATCACGCTCATCGGCGGCAATGGCGCTGGCCAGACCTGCAAGGTGGCCAACCAGATCATCGTGGCGCTCAACATTGCTGCCGTCAGCGAGGCCCTGGTCTTTGCCTCCAAGGCCGGTGCGGACCCGGCCAAGGTTCGCCAGGCTCTCATGGGTGGCTTCGCGTCCTCCCGCATCCTTGAGGTGCATGGCGAGCGCATGGTCAAGCGCACCTTCAACCCGGGCTTTCGCATCGCGCTGCACCAGAAGGACCTGAACCTTGCGCTGCAAGGCGCCAAGACGCTGAAGATGGCGCTGCCCCAGACGGCCAGCGCTGCTCAGCTCATGGCGGCCTGTGCCGCCCTGGGCTATGACCAGTCCGATCACTCGGCCCTGGTGAAGTCGATTGAAGCACTGGCCAACCACAAGGTTGCGCCCGACGCCTGATAACGCGCCTTGGCACGCATGGCATCCCCGTCGACGCCAGTCGGCGGGGCTGTTTGCATTCAGGCGATCCTTCGCCATCATCAAGTTCACTTTCACGGCAACCAGGGGAGCCCGGGCGCATGAGCCCGTACAGCGAAAACCTCTCCACCACAAGGCCTCCGTTAATCGAGGGCAAGCTCACGCATGTGGTTCTGCAAAAGTACGAAGGCCGCACCCCCGAGGCATTGGAGTTCGAGGCTGCCATCCAGGAATGACGCAGTCGACATGGCCACGCCAAACTGCGCCCCGTCCTAACCGACCAGAGGCGCGCCGCAGGCGCGCTGAACCTGCGCACCCCGGCACTGACCGATGGATCGCCGGGCGCCATCTTCGCTGCGGCGCAGGCCCTGTATGCCCGGGCCAGCGCCATCGCTACAACGTCTCTGCCGATCCCGGCCGACGGCTCGCCCGCTGCGCAGTTCACCGCAGCTCAGGCCCGCAAGGCAAACACCGCCGGGGGCTGAAGCTAGAATCACGGCTTGCGGAGGTGTGGCAGAGTGGTCGATTGCACCGGTCTTGAAAACCGGCAACGGGCAACCGTTCGTGAGTTCGAATCTCACCGCCTCCGCCAGTGGCTTTTCAACTCCACAGATCCAGCGGCGGGTCGTGAACGACGGCATGCAGGATGTCGCTGCGCGACACGAAGCCAGTGAGCTGGCCTTCCTCACTGACCACAGGCAGGCCGGGCAGGCGGGTGTCCAGCAGTACCCGGGCCACGCGGCGTAGCTCGGCGTCGGCGCTGACTGCGGGAACCGGGCTGATCATCAACGCCGCCACCGACTGTTGCAGCAGTGTGCGCCACGCGAGGGTCGGCGCGTCGGGCTGCGGCAGACGCTCCAGGCTCAAGAGCTCCGCGCGCGTGAGCAGACCCACGAGCTCCCCCGAACCCGACACCACGGGCGCCTGACCGAGGCCCAGCTGGCCCAGCCGTTCCCAGGCCTGCTGTACTGTCATGTCGGGGCTGACCGTGCGGACCCCGGTGCTCATGACGTCGACCACGCGGTGCAAGGGATGGCGCTCGGCGCCCTGGTTGCCGGCGCGTGCGTAGGCCGAAAGCGCGGCGCCCGTCGCAGTGTGACGCGGCGGCGCGGATACGAGAGGCTTAGAACTTATCCGTAAATAAGGTTCACTGAGAGCGGAACTTTGCGGAAGGCGATGATGGCGGCGGCAAGATGGTTCAGAGCGGTAAAGCTTCGATCTAGCTTCTCGTAGCGAACC
>JADCGR010000057.1 GCA_020248905.1 Curvibacter sp.
ACAACAGCAACACCTTCAAGCCCTACAACCCTGGCGAAGTGGTGGGCGACACCACGCCCAACCTGCCCAGCCCGCCCGTGGGTGGCGGTGGGGGCGGGGGAGGCTGTGGGGGCTTGGGGGCCATCATCATGGTCGTGGTGGCGGTTGTGGCCACGATCTATACCGCTGGGGCAGCGGCAAGCTACTTTAGCGTTGCAGGCGGCGCAGGCGGCTTTGGTGCGACCATGGCTGCTGGCGCGACAGCCCTCGGTACAGGCGCATCCATCGGGCTTGCAGCCGTGGCGGGTGCGGTCGGATCACTGGCCAGCCAGGTCGTTGGCAATGCCATGGGTATGCAGGAGGGCTATAGCTGGAAGGCCGTGGCCATGGGCGCCATCGGTGGCGCAGTCTCTGCCGGCACCAGCCAAGCCCTCGGTGCGGCCGGCAGCGTGCCCAGCGCCATGGTGAACGCCGCAGTGGGCAACGCCGTCAGCCAGCGTGTGATGGTCCTGACCGGGCTGCAGCCCAAGTTCAGCTGGGTCAACGTGGCCGCGTCCGCTGTGGGGGCCGGCATGGGGCGGGCTGCGGGGGACGCCATGGCGGCCAGCGGCAGCATCAAGGCAGCCTTCAGCAGCTGGGGTGACACCTACGGCCAGATCGCGCGCGCCAGCGTCAGCGGCTTTGCTGCGGGCATGACCGCCAACATCGTGCGCGGCGGCACGCAAACCGTAATCCAGGTGGCCACCGATGCGTTTGGCAACGCGCTGGGGGGCTCCATGGCCGAGCTGCTGGACGCCGAGGGCGTGCAGGAGCACGCCCTGCGCCTACGTGAAGACGCGCGCGATGCAGCCATGCACCGCATCGTGACGGGCGGGGGTGGTACGGCGCTTTGGCAGGCCGGCAACGCCATGCCTGATGGCACCCGCAAGTGGCTCAGCCGCTCCACGGCAGTGCCGGACGCACAGGCCCAGCAGACCATGCGCGATGGGGCTGCGCGCATTCGGGGCATGCAGGCGTATGGGCAGGGGGTGCAGCTGGCCAGCGCGGGGGCAGCTCTGCCGGGTGAGGTGGTGAGTGATGCGGGTGCAGGTGCTGGCAGTGCCCCCGAGCCCGAAGTCTCCTGGGACAAGTACGCCGATGATGTGGACAACTACGACCTGATGGGCAATGCGCCGCAAGTGGGCGTGGCCGGCAGGCAAGCGCGCCAGGGGGCATGGGGTATTGCCAAGTCCCTGGCTGGACCCGGTGCAAGCAATGCCGAGATCAACCGCATCAAGAACCAGCTGCTGACCCTGAACCCGGAGTTGGCGGGCGGCGTCAAGGCAGGGCAGCGGTATTACGTGCCGGGGCCGGATGCGGCGGAGAACGTAGCGTTGGCAAGGCAGGCGGATGGGGCGTATGCGCGGATGTTGTCGGACAGGGCGGCGCGGAATAACAACGCGAACTATGGGCATGAGGGGCGCAACGTGCCGGCGCCGGTGGCCAGTGGCGGGGCGGCCTACTACGCTGGAGCGGACGGTTTGAGTCCGGAATTTGGTGGGTATACGGGGCAGGGGGCGGTGGCGGACGCTGGCGGAGGAACGCGATTCCTTCAGCGTCTCGGTGGGGCTATCGAAATCGGCGTCTCAGGTATCTACAACGGTGGCGTGAAGATCGTTGGCGGATTAGCCTCGATTCCCGCTTTGGTGAATGGTGTGGACGCTGCTGTCGCAGTCCAGCAGCGTGTGCAGGATGCAGCGGGGCGGTCCCCATCAACTGATGGTGCGCGCTTGCTGGCCCAGGATCTGGCACCGGTGGGGCAGGCGTTGAGCACCGCTTCCAATCAACTTCGTGCCGTATCGGAGAGGTATCTTGGTGATGGGCTGACGACGACACTGGCGGTTGGTGCGCAGGTTGGGCTGGAGAGTCTGGGGCTTGTGGCTGGGGTGAGGGGGGCGCAGGCGCTGTTGGAGGGTATAGTTGGTGGGGCGACTGGTTCAGTGCCGCGTGCTGTTATTGGCCGGATGGACGATTTACGAGTATCGGATGCTCTGCGTGCTGGCGAGTACACAATTGCCGACAAGCTCCCGAACTTGGGTGATCCGAAGGCAAACTATTATCAAAATATGTCGGTTCTGCGAGAGGAAATGAGGCGCGGCGTTCCAATCCGCGATGCCTCCAATTTCAGGCCTGATACTGAGTTAGCCCCGAAGCCGGACTGGCCAACAAGAACCATTAGGCAGACCTTTACAGGTGCCGAGCGGAATCAACTTCGCAACAGGGAGTGGACTTTCGACGGTGAATATTGGAATCCACCCAGGTGAGGTTGCGCGTCATGGAAGTATCTGCTCAAGATGAGTCTGCCGAGTTCGAGTCAGCAGTTCTAGATAGTTTCAAGTTCTTGGAATCGGAGCATGGTTTTTCGCGTCGCTCATCACGACCTCAGAAATACACACAGCTCGTAGTTTATGAAAATCCAGAGCTTTATGTGGTCTTGAGCTATGGGCCGCCTGCTTTTGAACCCGAGATGTCGTTTGGTCGACGAGGAATCGATGATATGCCTGGCGCGTATAGCTTCCACTCAGGGGATTTAGTCCAGTTGGATTGTTGCCGCAGTTGGACTTGGAACAAAGATCGAGGCCACCCTCTCGCTTGTTGGGTCGCCGAGCTTGCGCGTCTTTTCGCACTCTGCGGGGAGCATTGCTTGACTGGGGATCCCGTCATCTTCACTCAGATGAAAACTCGGCGGGACAAGCTAGTAGCAGATTGGAAGCACGAAGAAAGGTTGAAGGGTGTGAGGACTCAAATCGATTCGGCGTGGAAGGCGAAGGACTACAAGAACGTTCTGCATCTTTACAAGTCTATTGACGATCTGACCGATTTGGACAAGAAGCGGATCGTTTTCGCCACGACGCGCAGCACGTAAATTGAACAGATCGCTCGGGTCTGGGGGGAAGTGAGCCTGGGTCAGCCCTCACATTCGACACTCCCCTCCTGCCGGACGATGCTTTCTCCTCCTGACCAACCATGCCGGCAAGGAAAGTCAGGCGCTCATGCTGCTCAGCCAGCCGCCCGGGAGCGTCGTGCTTCGCAGCCCTTCAACCCGTCAAGGAGCCCGGGGTCACAAGGAGCCCGGGGTCAGGCCTTACATTTGACATCCCAAGCCCCGGGCGACAAACATTTGCATCAAAGGGCTGCCCCGACTTGATCACCCCATAGATCAGGTGCGTCAATTGACGCATCACTGCGCCGATGACGGCCTTGGGGGTCAGGCCTGCCAGCTTCAATCGGTCGCCAAATACCTTTAACACCGGGTTGTGGCGCCTGACCACCCGCCCCGGCATGTACAGCGCGCGGCGCAGGTTGCCATGGCCGGTCCGACTCATCATGTCTTGCTTTTCACCTTGGCGCTAACATTTCATCGCCCAGGTCGGGCAACGGCTTACTTCTGTAAGAACACCGGCACATCAACCTCAGCCTGCCTGAGAATGGCGCGCAAAGTACCTTCGGGCATATCGCCGGGATGGTTGGGAATTGTGGTGTACCGGTGACTGGCCGGGTTGAACCAGATTTCGTGACTGCCCGCCGCCTGCCGGTGAAACTCGAAGCCAAGCTGCTTAAGGCGCTTGACATTCTCCCGGTAGCTGACGCCAGCCAGCCGTCCCATCAGACGGCAACGATCAGGGGGTAGTCAAACGACTCGCGCATGGGCTGCAGCGGGGTGCCGCTTGAACCTGTTTGCGACTCGATCAATTTCTTGGCCACGTCGCGCGCAATCTCCACCGTTTCTTGCAAGGTACGCCCCTGCGCGATCAAGCCTTGGATCTCGTCGCTGGTTGCGAGATACAAGCCCTCGGGGAGTTTTTCGATGTGCAACTGAATCATGTGTTCCATGGAGCACATCCTGTGCGGCCAGCGCCGAAAAAACCAGCACCTAGTTGCGCGGGGTGCTCTGCGCGGGAGGCCGCTACCATGGCATTGATCTCCTGCATCGACATCGGCGCAATGCCCACCGCGGCTAAACGGTCGGCACTCCACAACAAAGCATCGGCGGCCTCGCGCTTGCGCAATGCTCTGCGGAGCAGCCGCTCGATCACCTGCGGCTTGAGTAAGCCGGCAGCTTGCCCGGCTTGGTCCATGCTGTCAGGCAGCTCAACTTGAATGGTGGTCATATCGAGAGCTTTCAAGATCATTGTGCGCAGTATGCCGTGAATCAAATTTTCGGGCAAACGGCGACTCCAGCCTGTGGTACCTGGTGGCCGATGCCAACGGCCTGGCCAACGACCGTCGGGGAGCCGGGGTCAGGCCTTGCGTCGGGGAGCCGGGGTCAGGCCTTGCATTTGACATTCACTTCACCACTTGATCGTCTTTGAGTTGCTGAACCCAGGGCGTGCACAGAATGCCAAGCCTTGACGCATCAAATTTTCCGGTGCGCTGCACAACGGGACGGTGCGCAGAGTTGGGCTCGGCGTTGTCCAGGGGCGGTTTACCTCATCTCTCAGGTGCGACCAGGCCTTGGCTTGACACAGCACTCCGCTGCCATATACTTTGGCATATGGCAAACAGGAGTTCATCATGGCCATTCAGACCGCGCGCGTAGGCAAGAACAACCGCGCCCAGGTGGTGACCATTCCGCTCGAGTACCGCTTTCCCGAAGGGATGAAGGATGTGTTCATCCGCAAGGTCGGGGAGGATGTTGTTCTCTCACCCCGACCCGTGGATTGGACTTCGTTTCTCAAGTCGGATGTGCGTCCCAGCGACGATTTCATGCAAGGGGTTGAAGACCTGCCCCTCCAGGAGCGCGCCTTCCCATGAGCGGCTACATGCTGGACGCGGATACCTGCGCCTTCATCCTGCGCAGGTCATCCCCCGTCTTGTTGGAGCGCATCCAGGCGGTGCCTTTGCAGCAGCAGTGCGTGTCTGTCGTAACCTTGGCGGAACTGCTGTACGGTGTTCAGGTCTCTTCACGGAAGAAGGCCAATCGGGACGCGGTTGATTTGCTGGTGCGCCATGTCAGTGTTCTGGAGTGGACGGCTGAGGCGGCGAATCATTACGCCGAGATACGAGCCGATCTGAAGAAGAAGGGCCAGCAGCTCGGGGCGAACGACCTGATGATCGCGGCGCACGCCAGAAGCATAGATGCGGTGATCGTGACGAACAACGTCAAGGATTTCAGGCGCGTCAAAGGCCTCAAGCTGGAAAACTGGATGTAGAGGGCGTCCGATGTCTAGGGAACGTCTGCACAAGTCATAAAACCGCTGCCCGTCGGTCGGTTTTCATGACGAACACGACTCGCGTCGCCGGTTTCCACCTGCCCGAAGGTCATTTGCGGCGCCATCGGCGCCCTTTCTGGGGCTTCACGCCCCCTGCACACGCACTAGCCCC
>JADCGR010000058.1 GCA_020248905.1 Curvibacter sp.
CACCGCATCGATGAGCTGTTGCCGCACCGCTGGACGCTGGCGACGCCCTGATCACCTGATCTCGACTTGATCAGCACATTGGCACGCACAGGTCAATGTGGCGTGCCTGGCCGCTTACCCTGTGGGTGCGAAATTACGGTTTGAGGCGACGGCAGTAAACGCGACCCGGTATTCGGCGACTATATGCAGGCCTAGGGTGCCAGTGGCATGAAAGCACATTGGCTGGCACAACAAGATCCGGCGCGCTATGGCGACGCGCTGGAGTGTCTGGCGCGGCTATATTGGTACACGGTTGAGTTTGGCCTGACTCAAACCGGCTCCGGCTTGCGCATTTATGGTGCCGGTATTTTGAGCTCAGACAGCGAACCAGTCTATGACCTGCACGACCCACGACCGCAACGAATAGCATTCCAGCGCGACCGCGTCATGCAAAGCCGATATCACATCGACCGTTTTCAGGACACCTACTTTGTTATCGAGAGCATTGAACAGTTATTCGAGGCGACCGCACCCGATTTCGCCCAAGTGTACGAACGCCTGCAGGGGACTGAGACTTATGCCGAGAATATCGTCTTGCCGGGCGAGCGGATCTACCTGCCCAAACCGCGTTAAAGGCTCAGGCGGGTTGGACGGGGTTTACTGCTTTTCTGCTTTGTGCGCTTTGCGGGCAGCGCGCATTTCTTCGCGATTGACTTTGCCGTCTTTATTGCTATCGAGCTTGTCAAAATTGGTCGTCAGGTGTTGCATTTTTGCAGCTTCAGCTTCGGCTTTGCTGATAGCACCGTCCTTGTCAGTATCGGCGCCTTTGATGCGTTGCGCCGCTTCCTGGCGTTTGGACCCGCCGGCATTGGCAGGAGCAGGGTCGGCGGCCCAGGCACTGGTAGAGCAAACAGCGGCAAGAGTGATGGCCATCAATTGCGTTTTCATCTTGAATTCTCCTGTTGAGGGCGGTTGAAATAACCGACCCGTCCCTGTTAACGCTTGATATGAGTTGCGCGTTGACGGATAGGAAATTCAACCAGATGAGCCCGGTTATGGCCCTGGCTTTGGACATCACAGGCCTTCGGGCGGGACCTGCCTGAGCATTTGCTCTGGGTCAGTTGCCCAAGATTCTCTGGGTCAGTTGCCCGAGATTTGTCGGTATGAACCATTTTGGCCGTGCCACGCGCAGCCCTGCCCCGCAGCGTTGACAAAACCGCTGCTGCCTTCCCTTACCAACTGATGCGCTGATCGACCTCAAAGTCTGGCGCCGGTTGGGCCGCTTCGTCCCAATCTGGCGCAAGCTCGACAACACCGCCCATCGGCACATCGCACCCGTCCCAAAGCGGCGGCCCGCGTGCCGGGGTGATGCGCGGTGGCTCTGCATCCACCCCGATGTGCTCCAGTATTTGCCGGATGTCAGCGCTGCAGGTGATGAAGGCGATGATTCGCATCTGCCCACCACAGATCGGGCACAGCAGCGGGAACATCTCGACGCGGGCGATGAGCACCGCCCACAGGTAGTGCGTTGGTCGCTTGGGTGGCACCGGCTGGGCAGGCCCGGTCTAGACCAGGGGCGGATTGCCTGCCTCAAGTGCGCCCACGCCCGTACTGACTGGCTCGGCCAGTGGCGTCGGTTGCAGGGCTGCGCCGCGTGCCAGCGCCACCGCCGCAGCCCTTTGGGGCGAGTTAGGCGCCAGCACGCCGAAGTAGCGGTGGCGATGGGTGCGCGGTGGCGGCACCAGCGCGGCAAGGCGCGCGATGAGTTCAAGCGGCGTAAGGTGCAACTCGTCGGCCTGTGCCCCGTGCTTTGCACCTCGCTTTGCGTTGCGCTGCTACCTCCTGTTGCTATCCGGCTCGCTGTGTCGCTTGGCGAAGCGGTAGACCAACTCGCTGCCCGCTTTGCGCAGCCTCTCACTCGCAAACGGCGGGCGCGCGCAATACCGCAGCAAGCGCTCCGGGCCCGCTCGGTCATGCGCCGCAATGCACACGCTGGTGTCCACCGAGAAGCCGCTGTGCCGGTAGCCCAGCATCTCTTGGGCCTCGAGACCCTCGCGCAACCCGCGCCCAACAAATGCGCGCAGGATGCGTTTGCGCAAAGTGGCTTGCGCCTGGGTTACGGCATCTGCAGTCGCGCCGGCGGCCGGGTGGAAGATGACACCCGGCGCGCGGGCTTGCGCACGGGCTTGAGCGTGCGCATCGGCACCGCCTCCCTCGCCCGCCGCTTCCTCAAACACCCCATCGACCACGCATACGTGCAAGTGCACATGCTCGTTCAGGCTGGAGCCAAAGCGATGGATGAAGGCCACCGCGCCGGGCATGAATACTGTGCGAATACACAGTATTTTGCAAGGGGCTGATCTGCCGCATAAAGCACAAAGCCCGAACCGTTGCCAGTTCGGGCTTTGTCAGGATGGCTTGGCGAGTCGTTTACTTCCGTCCCGGCGGCACGTCCGTGCAGGAGCCATGCGCCACCTCGGCCGCCATGCCGATGCTCTCGCCCAGCGTGGGATGCGGATGGATGGTCTTACCGATATCCACTGCGTCAGCGCCCATCTCGATGGCCAGCGCGATCTCGCCGATCATGTCGCCCGCGTGCGTG
>JADCGR010000059.1 GCA_020248905.1 Curvibacter sp.
AGCGGCTGCTCGAGCATCCGAACCACCGCATCGATGAGCTGTTGCCGCACCGCTGGACGCTGGCGACGCCCTGATCACCTGATCTCGACTTGATCAGCACATTGGCACGCACAGGTCAATGTGGCGTGCCTGGCCGCTTACACCTCATGGACCTGGAGCCCGACTACCGGGCCTTGCGCGCTGCCCACGGCAGTGAGCTGGCGGATGCGCGGCAAAAGCTCTTCTGGTTTCTCTGCGGGTGGCTCGGTGGTCCCAATCACTACATCGAGCGCTTCGGTCACCCGCGCCTGCGCGCGCGTCACATGCCGTTCAGGATCGGCATCGTCGAGCGCGACCAGTGGCTGGCCTGCATGGATCAGGCGATGGGGGAGGTGGGCGTGCCCGAGGTGCTGCGCGGCAAGCTGCGCGAGTCGTTTGCGGGAACGGCGGACTGGATGCGAAATGCACCCGGCTAGTCAGCCGGGTGCATTTCGCTGCTCGAAGTGTTGAGGCTCTCCCCTCCCAACCCTTCCTATCAAGGGGAGGGCTGAAGAAGAACCACGACCGCGCCGGCGCCGCCCTCGGCCGGTCGGGCCTGCACAAAGGCCAGTACTTCCTTCTTCTGCGCCAGCCAGCTTTGCACGCGGCCTTTGAGGACCGGCATCTTGCCCGGCGAGCCCAGGCCCTTGCCGTGCACCACGCGCACGCAGCGCAGGCCCTGTTTCTGTGACTCCCGGATGAACTGACCCAGCGCCTCGCGTGCATCGTCGGTGCGCAGACCATGCAGGTCCAGCTGGGCCTGGATGGCCCAGTCCCCGCGGCGCAGCTTGCGGATGACATCGAGTCCGATGCCAGGTCGGCGGTAGCTCAGGTGCTCGTCCGTTTCCAGCAGCGTACTGGCGTCGAACTCGTCGCTGATGGTCTCCTGCAAGGCCGCTTTCTCGTCGCGCTGTCGCTGCAGGGGCACAGGCCTGGGCTTCTTGGCTCTCAGCGGGGACTCGGCTGGTACGGCCAGGGGCTGCACCCGGCCAGCCGCCTGGCGAAACAGGTCCTGGTCAGCCGTGGCCTGACGAGCGCGGCGCCGGGCCTCGGCCTGACGTTCGGCCTCGACCTTGGCCTGGGCCTCGATGGCCTTCTTCACCTGCTTGAGGTCGGCGAGCGACTTGACGGTGACCATCAGAGCATCCCGGCTTCGGCCATAGAAAGGGCCAGACCCGGCGCCACGATCACGTGGTCCAGCACGCGCACGTCCACTAGCGAGAGCGCGGCCTTGAGGGCCTGGGTCAGCGATTCGTCGGCGCGTGAAGGCTGCACCGTTCCGCTGGGGTGGTTGTGCGCCAGCACCACCGATGCGGCGTGATGATGCAGGGCCCGCAGTACCACTTCGCGTGGGTAGACGCTGGTCTGCGCCAGTGTGCCGCGAAAAAGCTCTTCCAGAGCGAGCAGCCGGTGCTGGCTGTCGAGAAAGAGCACGGCAAAGCACTCATGCTTCTTGCCCGCCAGGTGCAGCTGCAGATACTCCTTGACGCCCTGCGGGGAGTCCAGGGCCGGGCGTTCGCGCAGGCGTTCGGCAAGCACGCGGCGCGCTAGCTCCAGTACCGCGACGAGCTCGGCGCGCTTGGCGCTGCCGCCCAGGCCCTTGATCTGCTTGAGATCGTCTGCGCTGGCGTGCAGCAGCCCCGCCAGGCCGCCAAACTTGTCGAGCAGTTCCTGCGCCAGTTGCAGTACGCCCTTGCCGGCGAGGCCGGTGCGCAGCAGCAGCGCCAGCAGTTCCGCGTCGCTTAAAGCGCCCGGGCCGCGCGCCAGCAGCTTCTCGCGCGGTCGTGCGTCCGGAGGCAGATCTTTGAGCGGCATAGGATACAGGCGGTTTGTGCGTAGCCTGTCGCAGGATGTCGCGACAGGTTCAGCCCGAACGGGTGACAGCTTTCTACAATAGAGCGCAGTTTATCGGGACTTCCATGACCACCTCGCCAGCCCGGGTCCAGCCCGGCTCTTTCCTCACCCTGCACTACCGCTTGGCCGGACCTGCGGGTGACATCATCAACACCTTTGGCGGCAAGCCGGCCACACTGACCATTGGCACGGGCGAGCTGGCGCCCGGCGTCGAGGCCGCGCTTATCGGGCTGGAGGAAGGCGTGCACACCACGCTGCAGTTGCCTGCTGGCGCTTACGGCGAAAAGAGCCCGGCCATGCAGCAGTGGCTCTCGCGCAAGGAGCTGCGTGAGCTCGGCGACCCCCAGGAGACCTATGCGGTGGGCGACGTGGTGCATTTCCCCACGCCCGATCGCAAGGGCCAGTTCGGTGGCGTGGTGGTACAGCTGGGTGCGGGGGCTGTCCTGTTCGATTTCAACCACCCTCTGGCGGGCCAGCCTGTCAGTTTCGAAGTTCAGATAATCGGAGTGCTGTGATGGGCGTGGTCAATCAATCGGAAATCATCCTCGCAGAGCCGCGTGGCTTCTGCGCCGGTGTCGATCGCGCGATCGAGATTGTCGAGCGCGCGCTGGCCAAGTTCGGCGCGCCCATCTATGTTCGCCACGAGATCGTGCATAACACCTATGTCGTGAACGACCTCAAGGCCAAGGGTGCCATCTTCATCGAGGAGCTCAGTGACGTGCCACCCGGCGCAACGCTGGTGTTCTCGGCCCACGGCGTGAGCAAGGCCGTGCAACAAGAGGCCGAGCGCCGCGGCTTCCAGATTTTTGATGCCACCTGTCCGCTGGTGACCAAGGTCCACGTGGAAGTGGCCAAGCTGCACAAGGAAGGCTACGAGTTCATCATGATCGGCCACAAGGGCCATCCGGAAGTGGAGGGCACCATGGGTCAGCTCGATTCAGGCATCCACCTCGTCGAGGACGAAGAGGACGTGCTGCGCGTGCAGCCGCGCCAGACCCGCAAGCTGGCGGTGGTGACGCAAACCACCCTGAGCATGGACGATGCGGCCAGCATCCTGGCCGCCGTGAAGGCCCGGTTTCCCGAGGTGCGCGAGCCCAAGCAGCAAGACATCTGCTACGCCACCCAGAACCGGCAGGACGCCGTCAAGATCCTGAGCCCGCAGGTCGATCTCGTCATCGTCGTGGGCAGCCCCACCAGCTCCAACAGCAACCGTCTGCGCGAAGTAGCCCAGAAGCTCGGCACCACCGCTTATATGGTGGACGATGCGTCCGAACTGAAGGCGGAGTGGTTCGAGGGCAAGACCCGCGTCGGCCTGACCGCTGGTGCCTCGGCCCCCGAAATCCTCGTGCAACAGGTCATCGAACGCATCAAGGCGCTGGGGGCAGTGGCGGTGCGCAAGATGGAAGGGATTGAGGAGACGATCAAGTTTCCTTTGCCCAAGGGGCTGAAGCTGGATGCTTGATTTTTGTCTTCATGCTTTGTTGCCCTGACGGCGCTCTTGTAGTCCCCCCCTATCCCCCCCGCCCCTTTCCACCCCTGCCGGGGTGGAAAGGGGCGCCTTCATTTGATTTCTCGTGCCGGCTACGCTTCTATGGAACGGGCCGTCGCCACCACCACTTGGTACCGAGACTTTATGGAGCCGGTCGTAGTGAACGGCTCTATTGCGGTACTCGACTGTCGGCGGTCGTGCCGACCTGCCGCGAACGAGGCCGGGCTTTTTCTCTCGCTGCTGGCGCGTCGCTGCCAGCCGGGGGCGTACAAGTCCAGAGCCGTTAACTACAACCGTCTGCGGGAAATGCGGGCGTCCAAGCCCTGACCGCGACGGTCCGCGCCTTAGAACTTATCCGTAAATAAGGTTCACTGAGAGCGGAACTTTGCGGAAGGCGATGATGGCGGCGGCAAGATGGTTCAGAGCGGTAAAGCTTCGA
>JADCGR010000006.1 GCA_020248905.1 Curvibacter sp.
CTAACTTGATATAAACCGCAAAAGTGCGGAATAACATGGACGGATGTGCATCTTGACGCCTCCCTTGCTGCAAGCTAAGTGCTTGTTTTGTTTGAAGAGTTCAGGCGAATATAGCGCAGAGCCGCGCTCATAACAAACCGCGAAACCCCGCAAAAGTGCGGAATAACATCGGCGCCGTCTTCGAGGCGGTGGGCCTGGAGCGGGTGCAAGTGCTTGTCAGGCAATGGCTGTTCTTCTGAACACCAGAGCCGGGGCTGAAATAACAAACCGACAAACCCCGCAGTGTTTCAAGAAGCTGCGCCCTGCGCCAGCTGCCGCATCGCAGCTAGCACCGCCGCGGGTGTCTCCAGCCCCCGCGCCTGCACCCTCTGCATTTTCTGCTCCCGCGTGCTGCCGGGCAGGCGCACGCAGGCCTCGGCGCACATGGCGCTGATGAGCCTATCGATGCGCTCCTGATAAGCCACCGTGCCGGCCAGCGCCGCCGGGTCAAACACAAGGAACAGCTGGCCGATGCGCGGGCGGTTGCCTTGCTCGGCAAAAAACGAGTCGGCCTCGGCACCAAAGCTTGCACCCGTGAGGCTGATGACGAGCAGCTCCACCAGCAGCGCGAGCAGTGCGCCCTTCACACCGCCCGAACCAGATCCAAAAGGCAGCATGGAGCCCTGCAGCGCGGCCTGGGCATCGGTGGTGGGCTGGCCCTGAGCGTCCAGCGCCCAACCCAGGGGAATGGGCTCGCCCTTTTGCGCCGCCACCATGATCTTGCCGCGCGCCACTTCTGAAAGCGACAGGTCGATCACCAGCGGCGGTGCGGCGCCTGCCTGCTGGCCGCCGCGCGGGAACACGGCCGCCAGCGGGTTGGTGCCCAGCAGCGCGCGCGTGCCGCCGGCCACGGGCATGGCGGCGGGCGAATTGCCCATGGCGATGCCTATGAGCCCGGCCCGGGCCACCGGCTCCAGGTGCTAGGCGACCGCGCCAAAGTGATGGCTATTACCCACGCCGGCCAGCGCCAGGCCCTGGCTGCGGGCGCGGGTCAGGGCCTCCTGCACGGCCAGTTCGCAGGCGGGGAAGGCAAAGCCGTCGCATGCATCGACCAGCACAGCAGCGGGGCGCTGGGCCACCACGCGAGGCACGGCTTGCCCGTCCACGCGGCCGGCGCGCAGATGGCTGGCGTACATGGCCACGCGCGAGACGCCGTGCGATGCCAGGCCCTGCACATCGGCAGCCACCAGCGCGCGGGCGGTGCTGCGGGCCTGTGCTTCGCTGGCACCGGCGGCGCGCAAGGCGGCTGTGGCCAGGGTTTCGAGTTCGGCAAGAGAGATCATCAGGGCTCCGGGGGATGGGTCAGCTCAGGCGTTGAGCATGCGGCTCAAGTTGCATCGAGCAGCAAGGCGGCGTATTGCGCGGCTGTGAGGGTGTGGGCGCGGCCGAAGCCGGCCACATAGCGCAGGAACTGTGGCTCGATGAGAAAGAGCGAGAAATCGCCAAAGCCAAAGAGCTCTTCGGCCTCGGGCAGGCGCGCCAGGTAGGCGGTGCGTGCGGCGGCGTAGTCTGGCGCATCGGGCGGGCACACGCGCGCCTGCCCCTGCACGCTCACGCGCGGCAGGGCTAGCGGGGTGTCTGCGCTGCCGGGTGCGGCCGTGACCAGCAGGCTGGCGCCCGGGTGCGACAGCAGGTCTTGCGTGTGCGTGGCCAGGCGGCTCACGTGGATGATGAAGCGCCCGTCGGGCAACAGCGCGTAGGGCACCATGGAGACGGCGGGCTCGTCGCGGTGCAGGGTAGCCAGTGCGGCAGTGCGCGCGTCTTGCAGGAGTTGCCGCAATGCGGCCTGGGTGGGGGCGTCCATGGGGGTAGGGATGTAGCAGGTACGAGCTTAAGCGATGGCCGCTGGCGCGCGGCGCTGAGCTTTCTTGAGATGGGTCAAGGCGGTGGCAATGGCTGCGCGCAGAATGAGCCAAACACTCACGGAGGCGCTATGCGCAAACTCAGCCACGACCGCGCCGTTCTGCCGGCCACCCTGCTCGCCACCATACTCGCAATAGCCGGTTGCGCTGTGGAATGGGAGAACCCCAAGCCCGCGCGCCAGCTGGCGCACGAACTGGAACCCCCGGGCTCGGCCTATCTGGGCTGGCGCGTCTACCAGGACCGCTGCGCGCGCTGCCACGGCGTGGATGCACAAGGAGCGGCCAACGCCCCCAACCTGCTGCGACGCCTGCAGACCCTGGGGCCGCGCGAGTTCGTGAGCCTGGTGCTTTACCGTTACGACGCCAGCCTGCAGGGCGAACCGGCCGCCACACGCAGCAGTCGCGAAGCGCAGGTAGAGTCCCTGATGGAACGCCGTGACCAGCCCTTGGCCATGCCCGCGTGGCGGGACGAACCCCGCGTGAACGCGCATGTGCTGGATCTGTACGCCTACCTGTCGGCGCGATCCGAGGGGCGCCTGGGTACGGGCAAGCCGGTGCCCTGAGTCAGCGCGTTCATCGCCAGCGCTCAGCGCTCCTTGCGCGGGTCATCGCGGCGCACGTACCAAAAGTCCATGCCGGCGCGCTGCTTCACGGCCTGCGGCCCGCGGCGGACCAGCCCAGCCAGCAGCCCGAGCGTCTCCCGCACGGTGTAGGTGCGCAGCTTGCGCGCCGAGGTGATGACCGCTTCTTTCAAAACCAGGAAGCGGCCCTGCCGCTTGAGCGCGCGGCTCATGACCAGCTCCTCCGCGCCGTAGCGCGGCTCATGACCAGCTCCTCCGCGCCGTAGTACTGCTCGTCAAAACCGCCCACGGCGACAAACGCGGTTCGTGTGCAGAACAGGAAGCAGCCCGCTGCATAACCCGTGACCCGGAACAGGCACACAGCACCCCGCAGCATGAGCCGTGCGTACGCAGGAGCCGGGTCGTCAAAACGCATGCCCGCCCCACCACCCACGGCACCGCTGCGCATGGCCTGCACGGCTGCACGCACCACGGCGGCGTTGACCAGCGTGTCGGCGTCGACAAAGATCAGCCACTTACCGCGGGCCGCGCGCGCGCCCGCGTTGCGGGTGGCGGCGATCTGCCGGTTCGCCACCGACACGACGATGGCGCCCTGCTCACGCGCGATGGCGGCGGTGGCGTCGGTGGAGGCATCGTCAGCCACGACGATTTCATACGGCTCACCCAGCGCCTGCCCCGCCGCGTGCAGGGCAGCCAGCGCGGCCGGCAGGCACTGCGCTTCGTTGTAGGCGGGGACGATGAAGGAGATCATGCTGACGACCGGCCCGCTTGTGCGAAGCAGTGCACACGCACCCGCTCTGTGGGCCTCAGTAGGTCAGCTCCAGCTCCGTCACGCGCTGTTGCGCCGCAGGCCAGACGCGACCCGCGAGTTTTTCGCCGTTGAATTCAGCAGTGACGGGACGCTCGGCGGCGCTGGGCAGCTTGAGTTTGGCGCTGGACACGCCGGCACCCACGGGCGGCACGCCGGGCAGCGTGGCCTGACCGTCGAGGCGCAGGGTGTCGCGCTGAGGGTCGAAGTAGCCGCGCGGGCGCGTGAAGATCACGAGGGCCTGTGCATCGGCGTCGGCAGCGGCGATGCGCTCGGGCCGCAGATGGACGATGTCGCTGGAGCGCACAAACGCGCTGCGGTAGATGTGCGTGGTGGCGTAGCCCGCAGCCTTCAGTTCGAACTCATAGGCCGTGCCGGGCTGGGCCACAAAGGGGCCCCAGCGGCCGTCGGCGCCGGTGGTATGCGTGTACACGGCGGCACCGCGCCGCGCGCCCGTGGCCGGGTCGGTGGCGTAGATGGCAAGTTGCGCGCCCGGTAGCGGCAGGTTGTTGCTGTAGTTGCCGGTAGCGGGATTGAGCGGGTCCAGGCCCAGGCCGGTGACGGTGCCACCAAGCTCCACGCGCGCCTCGGGCGCGATCTCGCGCACCAGCGTGACATCCCCGGCAATGAAGCTGTAGGCCGCGGCAAAGGCTGCCTGCGAGTAAGAGGTTTCGCGGTGGTCGATGCGCGGAATGACGATGTTAGTGGCGCCCTTGAGCTCGGGGCCGGCAAACGTGACGTTGGTGGCGCGGCCTGGCATATTGATCCACAGACCATCGGGCTGGGCGAACTTGTCGTTGTTGTCGCTGCGAATGGTCATCCAGCGCACCGGGCCCACCACCTCATCGCCATTGGCGTTCTTGGGCGCGTTCAGTGCCGTGAGGAAGGGGCCGGTGCCCGAGAACTCGTTGCCTTCCCGCACACCGGGGATGGCCCAGACGCCATGGTTGGGCGTGCCACCGAGGATGGCGTGCGAGACGCTGGCCGCGCCGCCGCCGTTGCTGATGTAGTTGCGGATGGCGTTGCCGCCGCGCGAGTTGCCGATAAGCACGACTTGGGACGCACCGGTGGCGCGCAGGAGCTTGTCGACCTCGGCCTTCAGGAAGGCCATGTGCTCGGCGGTGGAGCTGCGCCCGGGCTGGGCCTTGCTGTCGTCATCGCGCGCCAGCGGATAGGGCAGATCGATGGCGTGCAGGCGCGAGCGCGGCCAGACGTTGGATTCGAAGCGCCAAAGCGTGGTTTGCCACAAGGCGGCACTGTCACCGTTGCCATGCACGAAGACGATGGGCGGCGGGGTAACCTGCTGCGGCGCGGTGCTGCAGGCAGTGAGCAGGGCCAGGCCTGCGGCCCACGCCCAGAGCAGGCGACGTGTCAAAAACATGGGCGCTCCTAGATGACGATCAGACAGCCATGGTACGGGGTACGCAGGTCAGCCGGCTGACGGCGCACACGCAGCGCTGCCCCCGTGGCGACAAGAATTTATTCGAAGCCGCCCGCGCGCCGCAACTCCGCCGCTGTGGGGCTGGCAAGCAGGTCGATGAGCATGCGCGCGGCCTGCGGTTGCTCGGCCTTGGACGTGACGGCGGCGGTGTAGACCGTGGCCAGCTCGAACTCCTTGGGCAGCATGGCCACCAGCTGCACGCCGGGCGTGTAGCGGATCTCGGTGACCTGGGTGCAGCCGATCAGCCCCGGGCCTTCGGCCTCGGCCATGGCCTTCATGGCGGTGGCGCCATTGGGATAGGTGCGCAGCACGGAGGCGAGCTGCTGCTCCACGCCCAGGCGCTTGAGCACGTTCATGAAGTGGATGCCGGCCGTGGCCTTGTGCGGATCGGGGAAGTAGAGACCGCGCGCAGCCAGCAGCGCGGCCTTGAGCGCCCCGGGCGTGTCCACGCGCGGCGCGGCCTCGCCCGTTTTCACGGCCACCCCGGTGCGCACCCGGCCCAGTGCGCGCGCACTGCCGGGCGCCACCCGCCCGGCCACGGTGAGCTCGTCAATCAGCGGCTGCGTGAGGATGAGCACGTCACAGGGCTCACCCGCCAGCAGCTTGTCGCGCATGGCGCCCACGGCACCAAAGCTGCCCTCGATAGCCCGCCCAGTCTCGTTGTAGAAGCTGCCGCGCAACTGCTGCACCAGGCCCTGTGCCGCGCCGCCGCTGAGGATGTGGAGTGAACTCATGTTGATACCTGGTCCGTCTGTCGATGCGCATGCGCGCTGCACGAGATGCCTTTTGCGGGGAACGCCGTGGAACCGGCTTGGCCGGGCCACTGGCGTTGTCCCCCCGGGGGGAAGACGGCGCAAGCCGGCTCAGGGGGGAGCATCTCAATCCGCCTTGATATCCGCACTCTTGATGACCGCCGCCCATTTGGCGATGTCTTCGCGCATGTACTTGTCAAATTCCTGGGGCGTCATCACCATGGGCGTGGCGCCCTGCCGGCCCCAGAGCTGGCGCACCTCGGGCTGGCCGACGATGCGGCTGATCTCCTGGTTGAGCCGATCGACCACGGCGCGCGGTGTGGCGGCCGGTGCCATGAGACCGAGCCAGATGGTGGCCTCGTAGCCCGGCAGACCGGATTCGTGCAGCGTGGGCACGTCGGGCAGCACGCTGGAGCGCTGGCGCCCGCTGGTGGCAATGGCGCGCACTTTACCCGCGCGGGCCTGCTCGGCCATGGTGGTCAGGGCGTCGAACATCATGTCCACCTGGCCGCCCACGATGTCGGTGCGCGCGCCCGAGCTGCCGCGATAGGGGATGTGCACGAGGTAGATGCCGGCCATGCTCTTGAAGAGCTCGCCCGCCATGTGATACGGCGTGCCCGGGCCGCTGGAGGCATAGTTGTATTTTCCGGGCCGCTCCTTGGCAAGGCGCAGGATGTCCTGCAGGTTCTGCGCCGGCAGTGAGGGATGGGTGACGAGCAGCAGGTCGGAGTAGTTCACGGGGGCAACGGGCACGAAGTCGCGCATGAGCACAAAGGGCTTGGTGGGGATGAGCGTTTCGTTCACCGTGTGGGTGTTGGACATCATCAGCAGGGTGTAGCCGTCGGCCGGGGCCTTGGCTACAAGATCGGTGCCGATGATGGAGCCAGCGCCGGGACGGTTGTCGATGACAAAGGGCTGGCCCAGCGCGTCGCCCAGGCGCTGGCCGATGAAGCGCGCGTAGTTGTCGGCCGGCCCGCCCGCCGCAAAGGGCACGACGATGCGCACGGACTTGTTGGGATAGTTCTGGGCCTGGGCAGCGGTAACTACCAGCAGGGCCGCAGCCAGCAGGCTGCGCAGGATCGAAACTCGCATGACGCCTCTCCTTTTGGCAGCCATGCTAGCCCTCAGCCGCGCGCCGGGACTCGGGGGTATCCCTAGCGCGACCCTCGGGGTTTGTACGGAAGGGTCGCAAAGCGCGAGCGCTCAGGCCGCCAGGGGCTCCTCCTGCATGGCCTCGATCTGGTCTTCGAGCATCTGCACCTGGCCTTGCCAGTAGTCGCTGCTGCCGAACCACGGAAAGTTCAGCACGAAGGTGGGGTCGCCCCAGCGGCGGGCCAGCCAGGCGCTGTAGTGGATGAGGCGCAGCGTGCGCAGCGGCTCGATCAGGGCGAGCTCGCGGCGGTCGAACTCGCGTAGCTGCTCGTAGCCATCGAGCAGGCAGCCCAGCTGCCAGGTGCGCTGCGCGCGGTCGCCCGAAAGCAGCATCCACAGGTCCTGCACGGCAGGCCCCATGCGCGCGTCGTCCAGGTCCACGAAGTGCGGGCCGGGCCCGGCAGCGGCGGGCACATCCACGGGCGTCCACAGGATGTTGCCCGCGTGGCAGTCGCCATGCAAGCGCAGGCGGCGGATGTCGCAGCGTGCGCCGGTGAGCGCAGGATGCTGCGCCACCAGGGCCAGGGCCTCTTCGCAGCGCGCCTGCCAACGCGACTGGACGTCCAGCGGGATCATGTGCTGCTTTAGCAGCCAGTGCGCAGGCTCGCGCCCGAAAGACTCCAGGTCCAGCGCGGGGCGGTGCTCAAAGGCATGCGCCGCACCCACGCCGTGCAGACGCGCCATGAAGCGGCCGATCCACTCCAGCACCTCTTCGTCTTCGAGCTCGGCCACGCGGCCACCGCGGCGCGGACTGACCGCGAAGTGAAAGCCTCCCTGCTGGTGCAGGGTGCGGCCCTGCAGCTGCAAGGGCGCCACCACGGGCACTTCAGCGGCCACCAGTTCGGCCGCGAATTCGTGCTCTTCAAGAATCTGTGCCTCGTTCCAGCGCCCGGGGCGGTAGAACTTGACGACGACGCTCTGCCCATCGTCAAGCTGCACCAGGTAGACGCGGTTCTCGTAGGAGCTCAGGGCCTGCAGGCGACCGTCGCAAGGCAGGCCTACGCTTTCGAGCGCGTCGAGCACGGCGTCGGGCGTGAGGTCCTCATAGGGATGGTGGGAACTCATGCACGGATTGTCACCGCGCTGCCCTGTACTGCCGAGGCGCTGGCGTTTTCCCTAGCCTGCGCATGCAGGCCCGCGACTAAACTGGATCGCATGTTTCCCCTGCTTCCTTTTCAACGCAAGCTCGCTCTGGGCACGGGAGGTGTTGCACTGGCTGTGGCTGCGCTGGGCGGCATCGCGGCGGGCCTGATCGCCCATGACAAGGCCGAGGACACGCTGGTGGCCCAGGCCACCGAAGACACTGTGCGCCTGCTGCGCCATGAAGACTACCGGCCCGTCGGCGCGCAAGCCACGCTCAACGCGCGGGCAGCGGCGCATGCGCTGGCTGCTTCTTACTACGACATCGCCCGGCTCTACACACCGGGCGGCCTGCTGCTGGCCGAGGAGTTCGGCGCCAACGGCCAGGCGCTGGACGCAGAACTGCCGGCGCGCGCGGCGCCGAGCTACACCCAGTCGTGGTACGAGCGGCGCTGGTTGCCGGGCCGGCGCGCGGTGCTGCGGCTGTTCATTGCGCTGCGCAACGACGAGCAAGCCCTGAGCGGCTATTTCGAGGGTGCACGACGCGTGCCCGAAGCGCAGCGCCAGCGCATGCTGGCCGATGCCCGGCGCGTCGGGTGGCTCACGGCGGCCGCCGTGCTGCTGTGCGGGCTGGCGCTGTACCCGCTGGTGCTGCAGCTCAACCGCGACAGCCAGCGCCGACAGCGCGAGCTGCTGGAATCACACATCGCGATGATGGAGGCACTGGGCCGTGCAATCGCGCGGCGTGACAGCGACAACGGAGTGCACAACTACCGCGTGGCCTGGATCTCGGCCAAGCTGGCCGAGGCCGTGGGCGTACATGGCACACGCATGCAGGAGCTGATTGTGGGCAGCTTCCTGCACGATGTGGGCAAGATCGGCATCCCCGAGCACATCCTGCTCAAGCCCGCAGCACTGAGCAACGAGGAGATGCTCATCATGCACACCCACGTGGGCATGGGCGAGGACATCGTGGCCGGCGCAGGCTGGCTGGCCGGCGGCCGGGCGGTGGTGGCGAGCCACCACGAGAAGTGGGATGGCAGCGGCTACCCGCGCGGGCTGTCGGGCACGGACATCCCGACGGTGGCGCGCATCTTCGCCATCGCCGACGTGTTCGACGCCCTGTGCTCGCGCCGACCCTACAAGGAGCCGCTGCCGCTGGAGGCTGCGCTGCAGGCCGTGCGTGATGAGTCGGGCCGGCATTTCGACCCCCACCTCGTGCAGGTCTTCGACCGGCTGGCCCCCGAGGTCTACCGCACGCTCACCGAGTCTTCCGAAGAGGAACTGCAGGCCCTGCTGACGCGCATGGTGCGCAAGCACTTCAGCCTGTGAACGCAAGCCGGGCCTGCAGCGGCGGGTGCGTGCGGCTCAGGCTTTACCTGTCGCAGCGGCAAGGGCTTCGAAAGGCAGCGCCTGCTTGACGAGGATCACGGTGCAAGGAGCCTCCATGGCGATGCGGATGGGCACCGTCGCGATCAGGCGCTGAGTCTTGAGGCCGTGTGTGGCGGCTCCCATCACGATCACGCTGACATGGTTGCCCCGGGCGTAGGCCAGCAGCGCACGTGCCACATCGCCCCCTTCCAGCACATGGCACGAAATCTGGCGGCCGGGTGCCTCCAGCGGGCGTGCCCACTGGTGCAGCTGTGCCAGGTGGCGGCGATGGACCTGCGTCTCGCTGTTGTCCAGGCTGTTGCCGACGGTTCCACTGGAGATGACGGTCACGCAGGCCAGCCGGGCCCCGGGCCGTGTGCCCAGCGAGCGCGCCGTGGCCTCGCGCAGCGAGTACAGGGTGGCGTCACTCACATCGTGTTGCGGCACTGCCACCATCACGATGGGCACCTCGGCGATCTGCCGCTGCGGCAACGGGCTGGGGTGGTACTGCCGCCCCGTTGCTCGCAACCAGCGCTTGAGGTGCACCCAGAAGCCGGCGCTGCGCAACGCCTGGCCGCGCGCAGTCACGCGGACCTGGCCGGGGTGCTGCAAATCGAAGGCCAGATGGGCAGCCGACGGGTAGCGCTGTGCGGCTTCGGGTGCGAGGCAGCGCAGAATGACTTCCTGCAGCCAGGGGGGCAGCTCGGGCCGCCATCGACGCAGTGGCGGCGGGTCCATCCACAGGCGCTGACGCAGGCCACCCGGCGTGAGCGGCGCGCCGAAAGGCAGTTCGCGTGTGAGCAACTGGTAGAGGATGACACCGATGGAAAAGATGTCGCTGCGGGGGTCACCACGCACGCCGACCACCTGCTCGGGCGACATCCACGCGGGCGAGCCCACGGCACGACGCAGCTGCTCGGCCAGCAGATCGGGGTAGTGCGCATGGCAGGACAGCCCGAAGTCCAGCAGCACCAGACGTCCGTCGTCCGCGATCAGCACATTGGCGGGCTTGAGATCGAGGTGCACGGTGTCTTGCTGGTGCAGGTTGTGGACGGCTAGCGCGAGCGTCGCGCCCAGGCGCACGACGGCCTCGATCGCGGGCTGGGCGGGCGACTCCAGCCATTGTTCAAGCGTGTGACCCGGGATGTACTCCATGACGAGATAGGGCAGATGCTCCAGGTCGCCGGCCGCGACCAGGCGCGGCACATGCGGGCCGACCAGGGCCTGCAGGATCTGATGCTCGACCTCAAAGCCGACGATGTTCTCCGCGCCATCGCCCTCGCGCATGTGCGGCATCTTCATGACCATGGGGAAGCCGGGGTCGGCCGCGCCGCTGGCGTAGGTCACGCGATACAACCGGGCCATACCGCCGTCGTGCAGGCAGTCGCCCACGAGAAATCCGTCGATCTCGCTGCCAGGCGCCAGCCTCGTCATCGGCCCAGCTCCAGTCGCTCGGCAAAGAAGTCGGGCAGGCCCGCGCGCAGGATGGCTTCGGCTGCCGCGTGATAGTCGTAGGCCACGCGACAAAACACCAACTGGGAGCGCTCGGTGTCGTGGATGGCGTACATGGCCTTGGGGCTGCCATCGCGCGGCTGACCGACCGAACCGATGGTGGCCAGCCATTGCCGTCGCGGCGAAACCGGCACCCGCACCCCCGGTGTGGGCACAAAGGCCATGAGCAGACCGTCAGCTCCCCTGAAGTAAAGCGACTGGCGGTGGACATGGCCGCCGTAGACGTAGCGCACGTCCTGCAGCGCTGCGGCGGCACCCAGGCTGTCGGCGGCGACCTGCGACTCGTAAACGTAGCGCCAGCGCTCAGGCGCGTCGGCCGTGGCATGCACCAGCAGCAACCGGTCGACCTGCAACGTCATGGGCAGGCCGTCAAGGAAGGCGCGCTGGTCGTGCGTGAGTTGTTCGTGAGTCCACTGCGCCGTGCTTTCGCCCAGAGTCTGCCCCGCAGCCGGCGGGACCACGGCCAGCTCGTCGTGATTCCCCTTGAGCACGAGCGCGCCATCGTGCGCCAGCGCCATGATCTGGTCGATGACCGCGCCGGGGTCGGCCCCGTAACCGACCAAATCGCCCAGAAAGGCATGGTGCGTGACACCTTGCTCGCGCGCATGGTCCAGGCAGGCCTGCAGGGCTTGGAGATTGGCGTGAATATCGGACATGAGGGCCAGGCGCATGGAGGCAGTATGCATCGCGGCCGGATGGTGCGGACTGGGGGTTCTTGATGCAGGTCAAGCGATGGACGGCCGCGACGGCGTACAGTGTGGCCGTGGCATCCACCCTGGAACGAGTCACCCGCCTCATCGTTCGGCGGGGCCTCATCTACCCGCTGATCCTGTCGCTGCTGATCCTCGGCCTGGGCGGCCTGGGGTTCTGGCTCATCGATCCACATGTGCAGACCTTCCACGACGGCCTGTGGCTCGCCTTCACGACGGCGGCCACGGTAGGCTATGGCGACCTGGTGCCCACCACGGCCTTCTCCCGGCTGTTTGCGGTTGTCGTGGTGCTCATGGGTCTGGGGGTGCTCTCTTTGGTAACGGCCTCGGTGGCCGCAGTCTTCGTGGAGAGCGAGGAACGCGTGATCGAGCGCGAACTGCTGCACGAAATGGCACGCCTGCGCGCCGAGGTGGCCCGCCTGCGCGCCGATATCGCCGCGCAGGCGGGGCAAACCCGCAACCCCTCGGCGGGCGACATTGGTTAAGGTAAGGCCTGCGGGAGAGGCAGGGGGCATGTACGACTACATCATCATCGGCGGCGGATCGGCGGGCTGCGTGCTGGCGTCGCGGCTGTCCGAAGATTCGCAGGTGCGCGTGGCGCTGCTGGAGGCCGGCGCGGCCGACCGCAGCGTTCTGATCCACTGCCCGGGCGGCTTGGCGCTGATGGCCAAGAGCGGCCAGGCTAACTGGGGGTTCCAGACCGTACCGCAGCAGGCGCTCGGCGGCCGGCGCGGCTACCAACCACGCGGCAAGGTGCTGGGCGGCTCAAGTTCGATCAACGCCATGATCTACACGCGCGGCGTGCCCCAGGACTACGACGGCTGGGCAGCAGCTGGTAACCCGGGCTGGGGCTGGTCGGACGTGCTGCCCTACTTCAGGCAGGCCGAGCACAACGAACGAGGTGCCGACGCATGGCACGGCAGCGGTGGACCGCTGAATGTGATGGACCTGCGCTCGCCCAATCCCTACAGCCCGCATTTCGTGGAGGCCGGCCTGCAGGCGGGCTACGCGTACAACCCCGATTTCAACGGCGCCACCCAGGAAGGCGTGGGGCTGTACCAGGTCACGCACAAGAACGGCGAACGCTATTCCGCCGCCAAGGCCTATCTCACGCCCAGCCTGGGCCGCGCCAACCTGCAGGTCATCACCGGGGCACGGGCCACGCGCATCCTGCTGGAAGACCGGCGCGCCGTAGGCGTGGAGTTCATCCAGGGCGGTCAGCGCCAGACACTGCGCGCGGCGCGAGAGGTGCTGCTGAGTGCAGGTGCGCTGCAGTCGCCGCAGTTGCTGCTGCTCTCGGGGATTGGACCGGGCGGGCACTTGCACCAGCACGGCATCGCGCTGCAGCACGATCTGCCCGGTGTAGGCCGCAACCTGCAGGACCATGTGGATGTGGTGACGGTACACGATGCGCCGCAACTCACCGACCTCTTCGGCCTGTCGTTCAAGGGGGTACTCAACGTGCTGCGCGGCATCGTGCAATGGCGGCGCACGCGCAGCGGCATGCTCACCACCAACTTCGCCGAAGCCGGCGGCTTCATTCGCAGCCAGCCCCGCGAGCCCATCCCCGATCTGCAGCTGCACTTCGTGATCGGCAAGCTGGTGGACCACGGTCGCGCCACCACCACGGGCCATGGCTACTCCTGCCACGTCTGCCTGCTGCGGCCCAAAAGCCGCGGCAGCCTGCGGCTGGCCAGCGCAGACCCACTGGCCGCCCCGCTGATCGACCCCAACTTCCTGTCCGAGCGCGACGATGTGGATCGCCTGATCCGCGGCTTTAGGCTGATGCGCAACATCCTGTCGCAACCCGCGCTGGCGCGCTTCGGCGCGCGAGAGCTGCCAGCCTCGGCCCTGGCCAAAGACGATGTGCGGATCGAGCAGTTCATCCGCAACCACGCCGACACCATCTACCACCCGGCAGGCAGCTGCCGCATGGGACCTGGCGCGGAGATGGACGTGGTGGATGCGCAGCTGCGTGTGCACGGCCTGCAGGGCCTGCGCGTGGTGGATGCATCCATCATGCCCGCCCTGGTGGGCGGCAATACCAATGCGCCGGTGATCATGATCGCGGAAAAGGCAGCGGCGATGATCCGCGCAGCCTGAGCGCGGGCCACGCCACGGCGCCCGTGGGCCATGTCCAACGTGAGTCGCCATGGCGCGCGGCACGACGGTGCTCAAGGTCAAGATCTACGCGCCCTCGGGCTTGACGTTTTTTTCTTCCGATCTGCGGCACATCGGTGAGGACCAGTCGGACCACCAGGGCTTTCGTGCTGCGCTCGCATGCGAGGTTGCCAGCGCCCTGTCACACCGCAAGCCGTTCGATGCCTTCGAGGGCACGCTTTCGGAGCGCGACATCTTCTTTTCCGATGTGCCCATCCAGAGCACGCGGGGCCGGGTGCGCCGGTGGAGGGCGTGTTCGAGCTCTGCCGGGACGTGACGGTTCCTTGTGCAGCATGTGCGGCAACAGCTGCTGCGGGTGTCGGTGACCGCGGTGGACGTGCTGGCGACACTCTATCTGGCACTGTTTCTTGTGGTGCAGCGCGCAGGCGATCCTGCGCAGCCAGTCGCAGGCGATGGACCAACTCGCCCATCACGATCCGCTAACCAGCCTGTCCAACCGCACCGTGTTTCGTGATCGGCCCACCTTGCGTCTGGGGCGGCTCACCTCTGCACGCAGTGCATCGCTGTCGGAGATCTTCATCGACCCGGACCGCTTAGGACGTCGGCGACACGCTGGGCCACCCGGCTGGGGAGGCGCTGCTGGTGATGCCCCCTGCTGGGGCCATGGGCACGGGTGGCCTGCTCGCACGCCCGTGTGACGACAAGGTTATCTGCCTGCTCAAGCCGTGCTGGCCGCAAAGGGCCGAGGCCATGGCGCGGCGAAGTATCAGGCCAAGGCCCAGGGCCGCAACCGGCATCACCTCTACACCCGGGAGATGACGGCACAGGCCCGGGAACGCATCTCGCTCGAAGCCCGTCTGCGCAAAGCGATCGCAGGGGACGGGCTGGACCTGCACTTCCAGCCCAGGGCGGATGCCATGACCGGGCGGCACACAGGCGTCGAAGCGCTGCTGCGCTGGTGCAGCCCCGAGCTTGGCGATGTCGCGACCGCGCGCTTTATTCTTGTGGTCGAGGAAACCGGCTACATCGAGGAGTTGGGGCATTGGGCACTGGACCAAGCCTGCCGTCAGCGTGCGCAATGGGATGCCACCGGCCTGCACGTGCCGGTCTTCGCCATCAACTTTTCTGTGCGGTAGCTTGAGCGTGGCAAGCTCCCCGCCCCGCTGCAGGACTGCCTGGCGCGGCACGGCACGGGCGCGCAGAGATTCGATGTTGAGATCACTGAATCGGTGGTACTGGCAATCGCGGATGCCTTCAGCCGGCTGGCTAAGCTCAAGGCCTTAGGCGTGCGACTGGCAATCGACGACTTCGGTACCGGCCACTCCTCGCTGTCTTATCCGAGCCGGCTGCCGGTGCAAGCGCTCAAAATCGGGAGCTTCATCTCGGGCATCGGCCTGCAACGCAGCGACGAGAGCATCTTGCAGGCTATGGTCGACATCGCGCGCAGTCTGGAGCTGGTGAGCGTGGCCGAGGGAGTGGAGACCTAGGCGCAACCGCAGTTCCTGCAGCGCTTGGGCTGCGCCGAGTTGCAAGGCTATCTGCACGGCCGGCCCATGGTGGCCGCTGACTTTCTGGCTTGGTGGAAAGCAGCGCAAGGGCAAGGGCAAGCGCAGACTGAGCCTTTGTCAGGTTTTTTCTGACACGCGATACCGGCAGATGCCGATTCAAGTCAGCCAACATCGCGCCTACAGTGATTCCACCACATCGCAGTCAGGTGTGATGCAAGGATCAACCGTGAGAACCAACCGCATATCGCTCAACCCTTTCAGCCTCATGATGGAGCCCGAGGTGGTGCTGCAGGCCATGGAGCGCTCGTCCGCGCTGCGCGCGCTCAGCCGCCGCCAGCTGCGCCCGCTGGACAAGCCGCTGATTCCCTACGCCGTCGATTTGCTGGACGACGATGAAGCGGACGACCAAGACGCAGACGACGGCGGCGCGAACCACTGAGCCGCGAACCCTGGGCTGCGCGGTGCTAGCATCAGCGCCATGCAGTTTTCTTGCAGGCCTGTAAGCCGTTGTTCCCCTCTTGCGGCTTGCGCCGCTGGCTGCCTGACCCCGGCCGCAGCGGCCTGCGTTTTTGAGCATTTCCGTCTGGCGTTTCTGCGAGCGCATGGCGCCTCCCATACGCCCCGCCTTGCGCAAGCAGGCCCCGCATGAACTGGTGGCCTTCCTGCGGCTACGAGCGCCTGCAGCTCAGCGATACGGGCTGGCTGGTACCGACACCCGACTACCTGCGGCTCTGGCTTGAGGAGCGCCCCGAGCTGGCGTTGGTGCCCGAATCCTGCAAGGCCGAGCGCCGGCTGCATGAGGCCCTGCGTGAGGACCCGTTGCGCCGTGTGGACGCGGGGGAACTGGCGCGCCTGAAGGACGTGGACGCCCGCGAGAACTACCGGCTCTTCCTGGCCCTGCGCGATGGCCTGGAGTCGGCGGGATCACTGGAAGGCTGGTACCTCGGGCTCATGCGCAGCGGTCGCATCGAAGTACCGCCGCTGTTCATCGACCTGGTCGTCCAGGCGATGCTGCGTCACCTGTTGCGCGAGAGCGACGACGTGCTGCAGCTACGCGCGGCTGAGCTTTTCTTTCGGCCCCAGCGGGTGACGGTGCAGGACGGGCAGGTGCTGTGCGCCGACCAGGCTGTGGTGGAGCAGTACAGCCGCAATGCCGGGCTGGGGGAGCTGGGCCGCCTGCTGGTGGAAAACAAGACCGCCCTGCGCGAGGCCGAGCTGACGGTGCTGGACGCATCGGACGCCGCTGCGTACCGCGAGCGAAGTGAACGCTACCGCTACCTGCTGGACCTGACCCATGAAGTCACGCAGGACCTGAGCCACGGCCTGACCCTGCGCATGACCCGCGCGCGCAGCGGGCTGAAGGGGCTGGCGCGGGTGCTGGAGGCATGGACCCAGCACCTGCTGGGTGTGACCGTGACGATTGAGCCGCTGGCTCGCGTGGACGATGCCACATGGCGCTGGCACGTCGGTCTGGACGCCCAAGCCACCGCCATTCTGAACCAGCTGTACGAGGGGCAGGCGGTAGACGCGGCGCAGCTGCAGCGCCTGATCAGCCTCTTTCGCCTGACGTTCGCGCACGCGGCCCCGGTGCAGCCCGGGATGCAAGGCAAGCCGGTCTACCTGGGCTTGGCCATGAACGCACAGGGGTTGCTGCGCCTCAAGCCGCAGAACCTGCTGCTCAACCTGCCGCTGGCCCAGGCTTCCTGAGTCAAGCGCGGCTCGCGATGAGCCGGCCTTACATATTGCGACGGTACTGCCCACCAACCTCGAACAGCGCCGACGTGATCTGACCCAGGGAGCAAACCCGTACGGCATCCATCAGCACGTCGAACACATTGCGGTTCTCGATCACCGCCTGCTGCAGGCGCTGCAGCATGGCGGGCGCCTGAGCGGCGTGGCGGGTGTGAAAGTCCTGCAGGCGCTGCAGCTGGCTCTGCTTTTCTTCCTCGGTCGAGCGGGCCAGCTCCAGCTTTTCGAGCACGGCGTCGCCATGCGGATTGCGGAAGGTGTTCACGCCGATGATGGGTAGTTCGCCCGTGTGCTTGAGCATCTCGTAGTGCATGCTTTCGTCCTGGATCTTGCCACGCTGGTAGCCGGTTTCCATGGCTCCCAGCACACCGCCGCGCTCGGCAATGCGCTCAAACTCGGCCAGCACAGCCTCCTCCACAAGCTCGGTCAGCTCCTCAATGATGAAGGCGCCCTGGTTGGGGTTCTCGTTCTTGGCCAGTCCCCATTCGCGATTGATGATGAGCTGAATGGCCATGGCGCGGCGCACCGAGTCTTCGGTAGGCGTGGTGATGGCTTCGTCGAAGGCATTGGTGTGCAGCGAGTTGCAGTTGTCGTAGATGGCGATCAGGGCCTGCAGCGTGGTGCGGATGTCATTGAACTGGATCTCCTGCGCATGCAGGCTGCGGCCGCTGGTCTGGATGTGGTACTTGAGCTTCTGGCTGCGCTCGTTGGCACCGTACTTCTCTTTCATGGCCACGGCCCAGATGCGGCGCGCCACACGGCCCATCACCGTGTACTCCGGGTCCATGCCGTTGCTGAAGAAAAAGCTCAGGTTGGGTGCGAAGTCGTCAATGTGCATACCACGCGCGAGGTAGGCCTCCACCAGTGTGAAGCCATTGGAAAGCGTGAAGGCCAGCTGGCTGATCGGGTTGGCGCCAGCCTCGGCAATGTGGTATCCCGAGATGGACACCGAGTAGAAATTGCGCACGCTGTGATGGACGAAGTACTCCGCGATGTCGCCCATGACCTTGAGCGAAAACTCGGTGGAGAAGATACAGGTGTTCTGACCCTGGTCTTCCTTGAGGATGTCGGCCTGCACGGTGCCGCGCACGTTCTCCAACACCCAGGCGCGGATTTTTTCGATTTCCGTGTCGGTCGGATCACGGCCGTTGTCGGCCTTGAACTTTTCGATGTTCTGGTCGACGGCGGTGTTCATGAACATCGCCAGGATGGTGGGAGCAGGGCCGTTGATGGTCATGCTCACGGAGGTGGAGGGGCTGCAGAGGTCAAAGCCGCTGTAAAGCACCTTCATGTCGTCTAGCGTGGCGATGGACACACCGGAGTTGCCGACCTTGCCGTAGATGTCGGGTCGAAGGTCGGGGTCGTTGCCGTAGAGCGTCACCGAGTCGAAGGCGGTCGAGAGCCGCTTGGCGGGCATGCCTTCGCTGAGCAGCTTGAAGCGCCGGTTGGTGCGGAAGGGATCGCCTTCGCCCGCGAACATGCGCGTGGGGTCCTCGTTCTCCCGCTTGAAGGCAAAGGTTCCCGCAGTGTAGGGATAGCTCCCGGGCACGTTGTCGAGCATGAGCCACTTGAGGATCTCGCCGTGGTCCTCGTAGGTCGGCAGCACGACCTTGCGGATTGTGGTGCCTGAGAGCGAGCGGGTGGTGAGGGCGGTGCGGATTTCCTTGTCGCGGATCTTCACAACGTACTCGTCGCCGGCATAGGCCTGCTGCATGGCAGGCCACTGGGCCAGCAGCTTGCGGGCGTCGGCATCCATTTGCAGCTCGCGGCTCTGGGCGAGATCAATCACGGCCTCGGCCGCCTTGGCGCGGTCGGGCTTGTCCACGCGCAGCATCTGTGCACTTGCGTTTAGCTGCTGGATCTCCCGTGCCAGGCGTGCCTGGGCACGAGCCCGGCGCTTGTAGCCGCGCACGGTGTCCGAGATTTCGGCGAGGTAGCGCGTGCGCTGCGCCGGGACGATAGGCGTCTGGTTGCTGCTGTGGCGCACGCTGACGGCAGGCAGGCGCCCCGGCTGCAGAGGCAGGCCGAGGGCGGCCAGGCGCCCCTTGAGCCCCTGGTACAGAGCCGTGACGCCATCGTCATTGAAGCGCGCGGCCATAGTGCCGTAGACCGGCATGGCATCGGGCGGCATGCTCCAGGCCTCGCGGTTGCGCTGGACCTGCTTGGCCACGTCGCGCAGCGCGTCAGCAGCGCCCTTGCGGTCAAACTTGTTGATGGCCACGAACTCGGCAAAGTCCAGCATGTCAATCTTTTCCAGCTGGCTGGCGGCACCGAACTCGGGCGTCATCACATAAAGCGGAATGTCCACGTGCGGCACGATGGCGGCATCGCCCTGGCCGATGCCCGAGGTCTCGACGATGACCAGGTCAAAGCCCGCGCACTTGCAGGCCGCCAGGACGTCGGGCAGGGCCTGGGAAATCTCGCTGCCGGCATCGCGCGTGGCGAGCGAGCGCATGTAGACCCGGGAGCCGGTATCACCGCCGGGCCGCTCCAAGGCGAGACCCGCCCCCTCGGGGGGCAGCGAACCACGCGCAGCGGGGGGCGTGGGGGCACGTTGACTCCAGGGGTTGATCGCGTTCATGCGGATGCGATCACCCAGCAGCGCGCCGCCGCTCTTGCGCCGCGAGGGATCGATGCTGATCACGGCGATGCGCAGTGCATCCGCCTGGTCTAGGCGCAGGCGGCGAATGAGTTCGTCCGTCAGGCTGGACTTGCCCGCCCCGCCCGTGCCCGTGATTCCCAGCACAGGCGCGGGGCGCGCCGCCGCCTGCGCGCGCAAGGCCTGCAGACGATCGGCGCCAAGAGCGCTGTTCTCAATGGCGGTGATGAGCTGCGCCAGCGCGCGCCAAGCCAGTTCGCCATGGCCCTGGATTGCCGAGAGGTCTTGAGGGGCGAGCCCGGACAGGTCGCGGTCGCAGCGCATGACCATCTCGCCGATCATGCCCTGCAAACCCATGCGCTGCCCATCCTCGGGACTGAAAATGCGGGTGACGCCGTAGTCCTGCAACTCGCGGATTTCAGCAGGGACGATGACCCCGCCCCCGCCGCCGAAGACTTGGATGTGTTGGCCGCCGCGCTGACGCAGCAGGTCGATCATGTACTTGAAGTACTCGACATGCCCACCCTGATAGGAGCTGACGGCGATGCCCTGCACGTCTTCCTGCAAGGCCGCAGTAACAACCTCCTCCACGCTGCGGTTGTGGCCGAGGTGGATGACTTCGGTGCCCATGCCCTGCAGGATGCGGCGCATGATATTGATCGCGGCGTCGTGCCCGTCAAAAAGGCTGGCGGCCGTGACGAAACGCACCTTGTGCTTGGGGCGGTAGCTGGCCAGGGCCTGGTAATCTGCAGAGAGTTGGGTCATGGGGTACTCGATTGACGTTTACGTAAACGTCAATCTTACCGTTTCGGGCCGTTTTCCCCAAAAAAAAGAGGCGCATGCGCGCCCCTTTTTCCAATTTGACAGTAAATCGCTGATTACTTGTACAGCAACTCCGGCAACCACAGGCCGATGCCGGGGAAGTTGTAGAGCAGGACGATGGCAATGATCTGGATGCCCATGAAAGGCAGCATGCCTGCAAATATCTGGTTCAGCGTCACATGCGGCGGGCTGACGCCCTTGAGGTAGAAGGCTGCCATGGCCACCGGGGGCGACAGGAAGGCGGTCTGCAGGTTCAGGGCCACGAGCAGGCCGAAGAACAGCGGGTCGACCCCGAAGTTGTCGAGCAGCGGGATGAAGATGGGCATGAAGATCACGATGATCTCGGTCCACTCCAGCGGCCAGCCCAGGATAAAGATGATCACCTGGCTCAGCACGAGGAACTCGGTCTTGCTCAGGTTCATGGACATGACCCAGTTCTCCACCAGCTCTTGCCCACCCAGCAGCGCGAAGGCCGCAGAAAAGATGGCCGAACCAACAAACAGCCAGCACACCATGGCCGAGGTCTTGGCGGTGAGGAACACGCTTTCCTTGACGACCTCAAGCGTGAGTTGCTTGTAGGCGATGGCAAGCAGGAAGCCACCCAGCGCACCCACGGCAGCGGCCTCGGTCGGCGTGGCCAGGCCCAGCACAATAGATCCGAGCACGGCAAGGATGAGCACCAGCAGGGGGAAGAAGCTGGTGAGCAGCATCTTGAACACCTCCAGCCGGGTGAAGCTGAGCAGGGCGTAGTAAAGCACCAGGGCCAGGGCGCCCACAGCCACACCAATCCAGTAGCCTGTGGGCGCGGGCTGGGTAGTGACCACGTCAGCAGCAGCTGCGGCGGCCGGTTCCTGAACCGCAGCGGGCGCGGCACCTGCCTGCGCGGGCTCGGAGCCAGGCGGCTCCTGCATACGTTCCTTGTCGGGCTCGGAGCCGGGGGGCGCAGCCAGGCCGTCGTTATCGGCAGATGCACTGCTTTCAGAGCTGCCATCCATGGTCTGCAACGCGGTGGCCTCCTCGACGGTGACCGTCGTGACGGAAGCGTAGCTCCACAGTGCGACAAACACAAACAGGAGCAGCGGCAGCAAGACGACGCCCAGTTGCTTGAGCAGGTAGCGGGTCGGAACCCCGGCGTTGCTGTGGCCCTTGAGGGCTTTGAGCAGCGCGGGCAGCACGCGCGTGGAATGCGACGGCGCGATCTTTTCCATCAGCGGCGGCAGCGGGATGTAGCGCTCGGCCTCGGGCAGTGGCGGGGCCATCGAAGGCTTGAGCTTGGCGACGATGATGACGTACACGATGTACAGGCCCGCCAGCATGATGCCGGGGAAGAAGGCACCCGCATACAACTGGACCACGGATACACCGGCGGTGGCGCCGTACACAATGAGCATGACCGAAGGCGGGATCAGGATGCCCAGACAGCCGCCGGCTGTGATGGCGCCTGCGGACAGCTTGACGTCGTAGCCGGCGCGCAGCATCTGCGGCAGCGCCAGCAGGCCCATAAGGGTCACCACAGCACCCACGATGCCCGTGGCCGTAGCGAACACCGCGCAGGTCACTAGCGTCGCAACCGCCAGGGCACCTGGCACACGGACCAGGGCCAGGTGCAGGCTCTTGAACAGTTTCTCGATGAGGTTGGCACGCTCGACGAGGTAGCCCATGAACACGAAGAGCGGGATGGAGATCAGCACGTCGTTGCTCATGACCTTGAAGGCCGAGGCGACCATGAGGTTGAGGGTCTTCGCCGTGTTTTCCTCGTAGGCGATCCACGTGAAGATCATGCCCATGCCCATGAGGGTGAAAGCCGTCGGGAAGCCCAGCATGATGGCCACAACCACCAGCGAGAGCATGAGCAGGCCGATGTGGCCATTGGTGATCTTGTCGGCGCTGAGCAGCATGGTCAGCGCGCCCAGGATGATCAGCCCCATGAGGCTGAACCCGAACCAGAGTTCTTTGCGGATCTTCATTTTTGGGCGCCTTCCTTCACGACGTACTTGTCCAGCGCCTGGATGTCTTCGTCTTTCACATGAACCATTTCCTTGAGCTTCTCGACGTCCACTTCCTCAACGTCCTGCTCGCGCGAGGGCCACTCACCGTCGCGGATGCACATGATGCAGCGGATGATTTCCACGATGCCCTGCAGCAGCAGAATGCCGCCGGAGAGCGGAATAATGAACTTGAAGGGGTAGACCGGCAGCGGCTCGGCCGAGAAGGTCTGCTCGCGAATCGCCAGCGACTCGCCGAAGTAGACCCAGCCAGCGTAGGTCAGTGCAGTGATGCCAGGGAGGAAGAACAGGAAGTAGAGGATCAGGTCGATGGACGCCTGAGTACGGGGGCGGAAGAATCCGTAAAGCACGTCACCGCGCACGTGGCCGTTCTTGGACAAGGTGTAGGCGCCAGCCGTCATGAACAGGGTGCCGTACATCATGATCTGGAAGTCAAGCATCCAGGCATGCGGCTTGTTCATCACGTAGCGGGAGAACACCTCCCAGCTGATCATGAGCGTGAGGATGAGGGCGGTCCACGCAAAGATCTTGCCTATCCAGGTGGAGAGGCGATCGACCGCGAGCAGGAAGTTCTGCATGTCGTATCCAGCAGGTCAGTTATATGTCAGGTTGATTGAAAACACCGAGGGCGCTGCGGCTTGCACCACAGCGCCCCCGGCGGGCTCGAGCGGATATTATCCGCTCGGTTCATCAGGCCTTCTTGCTGAAGTAGTGACGGGCGGCCATCTTGAAGTCGACCATGTAGTCGTTCTGCCAGGCGGTGGTGCGCTCCGCAAACGCCTTCTGGGAGTCGATTACCTTCTTGAACAGCGCGTTTTCAGCGCCCTTCTTGGCAATGATCTTGTCCCACGAAGCCAGCTGCGCGCGCAGGATGGCATCGGGCGTCTTGTAGAACTTGACGCCGGCCTTCTTGAGCTCGGTGTAGTCCTTGGAGTTGCGCTCGATGGCCTTCCAGCTCATATCGGCGCTAGCGGCCTGCACGGCGTAGTCGATGACCGAGCGCAGCTCGGCGGGCAGCGCAGCCAGCTTGTCCTTGTTGAAGAGGATTTCAAACTGCTCGCCCGACTGGTGGAAACTCTGCAGCATGCAGTTCTTGACGACATCGGGGAAGCCCAGCAGACGGTCGGAGGAGGCGTTGTTGAACTCGGCGCCGTCGATCAGGCCGCGGTCCAGGGCTGGCACGATTTCGCCACCGGGCAGCGGGTTCACCGCAGCGCCCATGTCGGTGTACATGTCCACCGCCAGTCCCACGGTGCGGAACTTGACGCCCTTGATGTCCTCAACCTTGGCGATCGGCTTCTTGAACCAGCCGAAGGGCTGGGTGGGCATGGGGCCGTAGAGGTAGGAGACCACGTCCATGTTGATGGACTTGTAGATTTCTTCCAGCAGGGCCTTGCCGCCGCCGTAGTTGTGCCAGGCGAGGACCATGTTGGGATCCATGCCAAAGGCAGGGCCCGAACCCCACAGGGCCAGGGCCGAGTTCTTGCCGTAGTGATAGGCCACCACGCCATGTCCGCCGTCGAGCGTGCCCTTGTTCACGGCTTCCAGTAGCTGGAAGGCTGGCACCACGGAGCCCGAGGGCAGCACTTCGATCTTGAGCTTGCCACCGGCCATGTCGTTGACCTTCTTGGCGAAATCATTGGCGTACTCGTGGAAGATGTCCTTGGCGGGCCAGGTGCTCTGAAAGCGCAGGTTGGTGGCGGTCTGGGCGGTGGCCAGCATCGGGGCGGACACGGCGCCAGCGGCAACAGCAACGCCCTTGAGTAGGCTGCGACGGTTCGGGGATTTGTTATCGGTCACGTTAGTCTCCGGTTATAAAAGAAGGATGGGTTGCGCACTGTCGGGCACGCATTCTGCGCCGCAGCGAGGGCACTGGCTTCTAGGGGTTTACACCAGTATTTCGCAACTTGCGGACGAAACTGCTTGCGCGTTTTCATTCTGCATCAATCGTTGCCAGCCCAATGCGAACCAAGCTGCAATAACCCCTCTGCGAACTGGTAGAAAGAACGCGGGCGATGCCTTGTCGCCCGTGTCGACACACAGCGATAAAGGAGGCATCTCATGGATCGTCGTCATTTTTTTCAGAACTCGGCCCTCGTCGCCACTGGCGCGCTCGCAGGCTGCGCACTGCCAGGCGTGGCGCAAAACAGACCGCGCACCCCCTTTGACGTGAAGGACACCTACATTCCCATCGTCGGCAGCGAGGAGTTTTTTCCTGTGCGCCGCATCTATTGCATCGGGCGCAACTATCGCGCCCACGCGATCGAGATGGGCTCCAATCCCGACCGCGAGCCGCCATTCTTTTTTCAGAAGCCCACCGATGCCATCCAGTACGTTGCTGCGGGTACGGTCGCAGACCACCCCTATCCCACGCTTACGAAGAACTATCACTACGAGGCCGAACTAGTCGCCTGCCTGGGCAAGGGCGGCAAGAACGTGCCCGTCGACAAGGCCCTGGACCTCGTCTACGGCTACACGCTCGGACTGGACATGACGCGTCGCGACTTGCAGCGCGCGATGGGCGACGAGAAGAAGCCCTGGGAAATCGGCAAGAGCTTTGACCGATCCGCCCCCATCGGTGCAGTGCACCGGCTCGCGCAGACCGGGCACTTTCGGGAGGGCGCCATCTGGCTGAAAGTCAACGGGCAAACCAAACAGAATGCGAACCTGCGCCAGATGATCTGGAACGTGGCCGAGCAGATCAGCCGGCTCTCCGAGGCTAACGAGCTGTTTCCCGGCGACATCATTTACTCGGGCACGCCGGAGAACGTGGGTCCGGTCGTCCGGGGTGACGTGATCGAGATGCACATCGACGGCTTGCCCAATCTGAGCGTGAGGATCGTCTGAGGGGCAGCTTCGACCGCCAGCGTCCGGGCGGACACTGGCGCAGCGTGCGCGTTTTTGCGTATCCTTGGAGTTTGCGGCCCGTTCGCGGGTCAAGACAGCCATGAACCCCATCCAGCTTTTCGATCCGGCCTCCAGCACCTACACCTATGTTCTGTTTGATGCAGACAGCCGCGAGGCCCTGATCATCGACCCGGTCGACGCGCAACTTCAGCGTGATCTCGCACTCCTGCGCGAATACGGCCTGCGCCTTGTGCTCGCCGTGGAGACCCACGCCCATGCAGACCATGTGACCAGCGCTGGCCTGCTGGTGGAACACACGGGTGCGCGCACTGCGGCGCCCGAGGCCTGTGGCATCCGAACCGCTGCGCTGCAGCTGCATGACGGCACAGAGCTGAGCTTCGGACGCGAACGGCTGCGGGCTCTGCATACGCCAGGCCACACGGCAGGCAGCATGAGCTACTTCTGGGAATCGGGCGGGCACCGTCATGTGTTTACCGGGGACACGCTGCTCATCAACGGCTGCGGCCGTACCGACTTCCAGTCGGGCAGCGCCGAGGCGCTCTACCGCAGCCTCACTGAGGTGCTGTTTTCCCTACCGGACGACACGGTGGTCTGGCCAGGGCACGATTACCACGGACGCCAGCAAAGCACCATCGGCGCGGAGAAGCGAAGCAACGCGCGCATCGCCGGCAAGTCGCGTGAAGAGTTTCTGGCCTTGATGGCCGGGCTCAATCTGCCGCGGCCCCAGAGGATTGCCGAGGCCGTGCCGGCGAACCTGCGGTCCGGCCTGCGCCACGACGCTGAGGAAGCCGAACTGTTCGGCGCACGCGCAGCGCAGGGCTATGCCGGAGATGTTTCTCCGCGCCAGGCCTGGCGCTGGATGGAAGAGGGCAGCGCCCTGATGGTGGACGTGCGCACCGACGCCGAACGCGAATGGGTGGGATTTGTGCCCGGCGCACTCGGCATCGCGTGGAAACAGTGGCCCGGTATGGCGCCCAACGCCGACTTTGACCGCCTGCTGCTGGCCGCCGCGACGCCCGGCAAGAAGATCGTGATGCTCTGCCGAAGCGGTGTGCGCTCGGTGGCGGCCGCCCGGCGAGCGACGGAGCTGGGATTGGAGGCCTACAACGTGCTCGAGGGTTTTGAGGGTGATCCCGATGACCAGGCCCAGCGCGGCCACCGCAGCGGTTGGCGTTACCATGGCCTGCCCTGGCGGCAGGGCTGAGACACACCACGGTCCCTCACGATTTCCAGCATGTCGTTTCTTGCCATCGACGTCGGCAACACCCGCCTCAAGTGGGCGCTGTACGCGTCCCCACAGCCGGGTGTGCCCGCCATCGCCCAGGGCGCCGAGTTTCTTGACCACATTGACCGGCTGGCCGATACCGCCTGGGCCGAGATACCCGCACCGCGCTGCATGCTGGGTTGCGTGGTGGCCAGCGATGCCGTGAAGCACCGGGTCGAGACGCAAATGGAGCAGTGGGACTTCGCGCCGCAGTGGGTCATTGCGAGCAGCCACGAAGCTGGCCTGAGCAACGGCTACGACCATCCCGCGCGGCTGGGACCCGATCGCTGGGTCGCCATGATCGGCGCCTGGCATCGCATGCGTGCGCTCGGGCCCGCCAGGCCCATCGTCGTCGCCATGGTGGGCACCGCCGTGACGGTTGAGGCCATTGATGCGAGCGGGCGTTTCCTGGGCGGCTACATCCTGCCCGGTCACGGCATCATGCTGCGGGCGCTGGAGTCTGGTACGGCCGGCCTGCACGTGCCGACCGGAGAGGTCCGTCCCTTCCCCACCAACACCAGCGATGCACTGACCAGCGGTGGCACCTTTGCCATCGCAGGCGCGATGGAGCGCATGGTGCAGCATGTGCGCGCCCATTGCGGTGCCGAACCCTGGTGTGTGATGGCCGGCGGTGCCGGCTGGAAAATGGCGCCCAGCCTCGCGACGCCTTTTGAGCTCATGGACACGTTAGTCTTTGACGGGCTGCTGCAAATCGCCGCGTCCCGCCGTCTGGGCCAGCAGCAGGCCTGAGCAGGATCAGGCGTGGGCGGGAACGCCCTTGGCCAGCCAGGCCTCGCACAGACGAACCCAGAAGGTTGCTCCCAGGGGGATGAGTTCGTCGTTGAAGTCGTAGCTCGGATTGTGCAGTGTGCAGGGGCCGCCGCCATGACCCATCTCCCGGTGCACACCGTCGCCATTGCCGATGAAGGCGTAGGCGCCGGGCTTGGCCTGCAGCATGTAGGCGAAGTCCTCCGCTCCCATCGTAGGCTCCTGCTTCAGCACCCGCTCCGGGCCAACGATCGAGGCCATTACGTCCCTTGCAAACGAGACTTCGCGCTTGGCATTGATCGTGGGTGGATAGTTGCGGACGAACTGAAAGTCGCAGGTGGCACCGAACGCGGCGCAGGTGTACTGCGCCACCTCTTGCATGCGCGCCTCAATCTTGTCGAGCACATCCAGCGTGAACGTACGCACAGTGCCCTGCAGTTCACAGCCGTCGGCGATAACGTTGGTTGCCTCGCCAGCGTGGATCATCGTCACCGAGATCACGCCCGCGTCGATGGGCTTGATGTTGCGGCTGATGATGGTCTGAAAGGCCTGGACCATCTGGCAGGCCACGACTACGGGGTCGGTCGCGTTGTGCGGCATGGCCGCGTGGCCTCCCTTGCCGCGGATCGTGATCTTGAATTCGTTGCTGGAGGCCATCACTGGCCCCGGGCTGAGCGCAAAAGCACCCGCCGGCATGCCCGGCCAGTTGTGCATGCCGTAAACAGCTTCCATAGGGAACAGCTGGAAGAGGCCGTCCTTGATCATTCGGTCAGCGCCGCCACCGCCCTCTTCAGCCGGCTGAAAGATAAGGTAGACGGTACCATCAAAGTCACCATGTGCGGCCAAGTGCTGGGCTGCAGCAAGCAGCATGGCCGTGTGGCCATCGTGGCCGCAGGCGTGCATCTTGCCCTCGTGGCGGCTGGTATGCGCGAACGTGTTTTTTTCCTGCAGGGGCAAGGCGTCCATGTCGGCGCGCAAACCAATGGCGCGCGCGGAATTGCCCTTCTTGACGACGCCCACGACCCCCGTCCCACCGAGACCCCGGTGCACGGGAATACCCCAGCCCATCAGACTTTGGGCGACCAGTTCGGCGGTCCGGTGCTCTTCGAAGCAGAGCTCCGGGTGGGCGTGGATGTCGCGCCGGATCGCCGCGATGGAGGCCGCCTGGGCGACGATGGGATCAAGAACCTTCATACCTGGGGAGTCTAGTCCTGCCGAACGCCCCTTGTCATCCCGGGGTATCCCGCCCCACTCAGGTACGGACGCGGCCGTCGCCCGTCAGCATGGACAGTTTGACGAAGCTGCAAGCCACATCGTTGGCGGCAGGGAATTTTACGACAAAGCCACAAAATTCTGGCTGCCCAGGGCCTCGATGCCCTGGACGAGCGCCGCACGGCTTGCGATGCTGGCGCCGGCCCGCTTGAGGCCTTCGGTCATGACGCGGGCCGCAAGGTCGCCATCCCGTCCATGCTGGAGAAATTGGCCTGGACGTTACCGGCCTTCCTCGCGGCTTGGGCAAACTCGCGCGCAATTGGACGGGCTGCGCTGTAGGGTGAGGGCATGACCTGGGATACCCACCACGCCGACGCCATCCTTGCCCAGCTCATCAGCAAGGGCCTCGGCACCAACAAAAGTTCTAGAACGTGCCGCCGTAGCCTGTGGCCCGCGCCGCCCGGATTTAGGCCGCACAGCACTTGTAGGCGCTGATCTGGACTACCGCGTCGGGCGCGGTGGCGTTGATGGCGCGCACTGCGGCCGCCACATCGACCGATTTGCGCTTCACGGTGGCCGAGGCCACCGGCTTGAGGCCCAGCTTGTCCAGCGCAAGCGACACGCCATCAAGGCCAGCCTTGCCGTAGGCGTCATTCTGGTGGAACACGGCAATTTTCTTGAGCCCGGGGTTCGTGAGTTGACGCACGTTCAGGGCGGTCTCGTCGTCGTAGGGCGCGTGCAGGTGAATGACCTGCTTGTTGAACAGCTCGCGCAGGCCCATGGCACCGGTGAATGGCTCAATGAAGGGGACCTGCGCCTTGGTGAGCGGGCAAGGCTGCCGGGCTTGTCGGCGTGCCGACGTAGCCAAAGAGTGCATGCACGTCCTCAGCAAAGAGCTTCTGGGTGTTGGCGGCGCAGCGGTCCGGCTCGTATCCGTCGTACAGCGTCTTGGTCTCTATCGTCCTTCCACCGATGCCGCCCTGGGCCTTGACCTGCTCGATTCAGATTTTGGCGCCGTGATGGACTTGGATGCCCCGTTCGGCCGCAGGCCGGGTGAAGCGCGCCGACTGGCCCAGGATGAGCTTGGTGGTGCCTTGCGCCTTGAGCAGGGACGGAGCGGCAAGCAGTCATGCGGTGGCGAGGCCAAATTGGCGATGGGTGGTCATGGTTCGGTGCTCGTGATACCGCACGGTCGGCGGCAGGTGCTTTGGTGGGATGGGGCATCGCCTGCGCAAGGCCCAAAAAGGGAAAAGCCCTCGATGGAGGGCTTTTCTTTTGTGGTTGCGCGAGGAGGATTTGAACCTCCGACCTTTGGGTTATGAGCCCAACGAGCTACCAGGCTGCTCCATCGCGCGGCAAGCCGGTATTGTAGCTTATTCGACCTTGGCGGCCTCGGGCGTCGGCTCGGGGCGATCCACGAGTTCGACGATTGCCATCGGGGCGTTGTCACCGACGCGGAAACCCATCTTCAGGATCCGGGTGTAGCCACCGGGACGTGTCTTGAAGCGCGGGCCCAGCTCTTCGAACAGTTTGGCCACGCTGTGGCGGCTGCGCAGGCGGTCGAAGGCCAGACGGCGGTTTGCCAGCGACGGCTCCTTGCCCAGGGTGATCATGGGCTCGACAACGCGGCGCAGTTCCTTGGCCTTGGGGACCGTGGTCTTGATGACTTCGTGCTCGATAAGCGAGTTCATCATGTTGCGCAGCATGGCGAGTCGGTGCTCGCTGGTGCGATTGAGTTTACGGAGTCCGTGTCCGTGACGCATGGTGTTTTCCTTTCTTTATCTTCAAAGGCAGCCGTATGAGGTACTGCCAGTCACACCGTTGAGCATTCGGCGTTTGGTCTTTGGCGTGAACCCACGCCCTACTCCCAACGCCAAGCGCTCAAACTTCTCTTCAACGCTTTTCCAGTGCGGCCGGTGGCCAGTTTTCCAGCTTCATGCCCAGGGTCAGCCCGCGGGAAGCCAAGACTTCCTTGATTTCATTGAGCGACTTTCGGCCCAGATTCGGCGTCTTGAGCAGTTCGTTCTCGGAGCGCTGGATCAAGTCACCGATGTAGTAAATGTTCTCGGCCTTCAGGCAGTTGGCCGAGCGGACCGTGAGCTCAAGTTCGTCGACCGGACGCAGCAGGATTGGGTCGAACTGGCCGCTGCCGCGCGGGGCCGGCGCGTCAAACGCGGCGAGCTCGCTGCCTTCAAGCTGAGCGAACACGGCCAGCTGCTCAACGAGGATCTTGGCCGAGGCGCGCACCGCATCCTCGGCGGTGATGGCGCCATTGGTCTCGATTTCGATGATCAGCTTGTCCAGGTCCGTGCGCTGCTCGACACGCGCGCTCTCCACGGTGTAGCTGACACGCTTTACCGGGGAGTAGGACGCATCCAGCACGATACGGCCGATCGACTTGGAAGGCTCGTCGCCCAGACGGCGCAGCGTGCCCGGCACATAGCCGCGGCCCTTCTCGACCTTGATCTGCATGTCGAGCTTGCCGCCGGCCGACAGGGTAGCGATCACATGCTCGGGGTTGATGATCTCGACGTCGTGCGGGGTCTGGATATCGCTGGCGGTAACCACGCCTTCGCCGTCCTTGCGCAGACTCAGCGTGACTTCGTCTCGGTTGTGCAGCTTGAAGACCACGCCCTTGAGGTTCAGAAGAATATTGACGACATCCTCCTGAACACCGTCGATGGAAGAATACTCGTGCAGCACGCCGGCAATGGTGACCTCGGTGGCCGCATAACCCGGCATCGACGACAACAGGACGCGACGCAGCGCGTTACCCAGCGTATGACCGTAGCCACGCTCAAAGGGCTCGAGCGCCACCTTGGCGCGGTTCGGGCCGAGTTGTTCGACATTGATTGCTTTGGGTTTCAGCAGACTGGTTTGCATGCAGACTTCCTGTCAATACCCCCGGCTCGTTACACCGGTAAGGCTGGTGAAGTCCCCAACCGGGACGCCTCCCGGCCAGGGACGAAAACTCCAAGGGCGAGATTGCGTCGCAACCTCGTTTCCACCTTGTTTACCTCGAGTACAACTCGACGATCAGCGATTCATTGATGTCAGACCCAAACTCGTCGCGGTCAGGCACTTTCTTGAACGTGCCTTCGGCCTTGTCAATATTCACTTCAACCCAGGCAGGGATGCCCACCTGCTGGGCGAGCTGCAGGGCTTCGACCACGCGGTTTTGCTTCTTGGACTTTTCGCGCACCGCCAGAACGTCGCCGGCCTTGACCGAGTAAGAGGGAATGTTCACGGCCTTGCCGTTGACCAGGATGGACTTGTGCGAGACCAGCTGGCGCGCCTCGGCGCGAGTCGAGCCGAAGCCCATGCGGTACACCACATTGTCCAGACGCGATTCGAGCAGGAACAGCAGGTTGGCGCCCGTGTTGCCCTTGCGGCGGTCGGCTTCCTCAAAATAACGACGGAACTGGCGCTCGAGCACGCCGTACATGCGCTTGACCTTCTGCTTCTCGCGCAGCTGCAGGCCGAAATCAGATGTGCGGGCGCCGGAGGTGCGGCCGTGCTGGCCGGGCTTGGAGTCGAACTTGGCCTTGTCGCTGATGGAGCGTCGAGCGCTCTTGAGGAACAGGTCCGTGCCTTCACGGCGGGATAGTTTGGCCTTGGGGCCGAGATTGCGTGCCACTTGAGCTTCCTTCTATGTCAACTGCCGCAGCGTTTCTCTGCGGGAGCCGCAGGCCAGCAGGCTTGCGGCGGTGGGCTTGGTCTAAAAAAACTGCTAGGTACGCCAATATCTGACTTGGGTCAGATACGACGGCGCTTTTGCGGACGGCAGCCGTTGTGGGGCACCGGCGTGACGTCAGAAATCGTGTTGATGCGGATGCCCAGGGCGGCCAGTGCACGCACCGAAGACTCGCGGCCCGGGCCAGGGCCCTTGATCTCGACGTCCAGGTTCTTGATGCCCTGCTCCATCGCGGCGCGGCCGGCCACCTCGGACGCCACCTGCGCGGCGAAGGGGGTGGACTTACGCGAGCCCTTGAAGCCCTGGCCACCGGACGAAGCCCAGGACAGGGCGTTGCCCTGGCGGTCGGTGATCGTGATGATCGTATTGTTGAAGGAGGCATGCACGTGGGCAATGCCGTCAGCAACGTTCTTGCGAACCTTCTTGCGCACACGCTGCGCGGCATTATTGGCGGGAGCTTTAGCCATGATGTTCTTTCAATGCCAGATTATTTCTTCAGTGCGGCAGCGCCCTTGCGCGGACCCTTGCGGGTACGGGCATTGGTGCGCGTGCGCTGGCCGCGCATGGGCAGGCCACGGCGATGGCGGAAGCCGCGGTAGCAGCCAATGTCCATCAGACGCTTGATATTCATCGTCGTCTCGCGGCGCAGGTCGCCCTCGATCGTGAACTGGGCGATCTGGTCGCGGATTTTTTCCAGGTCGGCGTCGGACAGGTCCTTCACCTTCTTAGAAAAAGCGATGCCGCAGGCCTCGCAAATCTTGCGGGCGCGGGTGCGACCGATGCCAAAAATGGCGGTCAAGCCGATTTCAGCGTGTTGATGCGGCGGAATGTTGATGCCAGCGATACGTGCCATTTTCGTCCTCTATAACTCTTGCAATCAGCCCTGGCGCTGCTTGTGGCGGGGATCCGTACAGATCACGCGCACAACACCCTTGCGGCGGATGATTTTGCAGTTGCGGCAAATTTTCTTGACCGAAGCCGAAACTCTCATGGTTCTCTCCTAAAACTGTCTTGCCTTGCGACTCACTTGGCGCGGAAAACAATCCGCGCGCGGCTCAGGTCATAAGGCGTCAATTCAACCGTCACCTTGTCACCGGGAAGGATGCGGATGTAGTGCATGCGCATCTTGCCCGAGATATGTCCCAGAACAACGTGGCCATTTTCCAGCTTCACGCGAAAGGTCGCGTTAGGCAGGTTTTCCACCACCTCGCCCTGCATCTGAATCACATCATCCTTCGCCATCCCTCTCAGGCCCCCTGGGTCGGCTTGAAGTTCGCTTTTTTCAGTAGCGACTCGTACTGCTGCGACATCATGTAGTTCTGCACCTGGGCCATGAAATCCATGGTGACGACCACGATGATCAGAAGCGAGGTGCCACCGAAATAAAAGGGCACGTTGTACTTCAGGATGAGGAATTCGGGCAGCAGACAGACGAAGGTGATGTAGATGGCACCGGCCAGCGTCAACCGAAGCAGGATCTTGTCGATGTACTTCGCGGTCTGGTCACCCGGGCGTATGCCCGGAATGAAAGCACCGCCCTTCTTGAGATTGTCGGCCGTCTCGCGGCTGTTAAACACCAGCGCCGTGTAAAAGAAGCAGAAAAACACGATCGCCGAAGCATAGAACATCACGTAAACGGGCTGGCCCGGCGACAGGCTGGCCGCGATGTCTTTGAGCCAAAGCATCGAATCACCGCTGCTGAACCAGCTCACCACCGTGGCCGGCAGAAGGATGATGCTCGATGCGAAGATGGGCGGGATCACCCCGGCCATGTTCAGCTTGAGCGGCAGATGGGAGGACTGACCACCGTACACCTTGTTGCCGACCTGACGCCGTGCATAGTTCACCAGAATCTTGCGCTGGCCGCGCTCGACGAAAACAACGAACCATGTCACTAGGACGACGAGGGTCACGATGATCAGCGCAGCGATGATGCTCATCGCGCCGGTACGCACCAGCTCAAGCAGGCCGCCGATGGCGCTAGGCAGGCCCGCTGCAATGCCGGCGAAGATCAGGATCGAGATGCCGTTACCCAGACCGCGCTCGGTTATCTGCTCCCCCAGCCACATCAGGAACATGGTACCGGCCGTCAGCGTCACCACGGCAGTGAAGCGGAAGCCGAAACCGGGTGCAATGACCAGACCCGGCGAGCTTTCCAGTGCCACGGCAATGCCCAGCGACTGGAATAGCGCCAGGCCGAGAGTGGCGTAACGCGTGTACTGGGTGATCTTGCGGCGGCCGGCTTCGCCTTCCTTCTTGATCTGCTCGAACGCGGGCAGCACATAGGTCAGCAGTTGCATGATGATCGACGCGGAGATGTAGGGCATGATGCCCAGCGCGAACACCGTGAAACGCGACAGGGCGCCACCCGAGAACATGTTGAAGAGGCTCAGGATGCCGCCTTGCTGCCCCTGGAACAGCTTGGCCAGCTCATCCGGATTGATGCCGGGCACCGGGATGTGCGCGCCAATGCGGTACACCACGAGGGCGAGCAGCAGGAAGACCAGCCGACGACGCAGGTCGCCGAACTTGCCGGTCTTCGCAATCTGGGCTGCAGACGTTGCCACTTCGTTCTTCTCTCAGGTGCCGTTGATCAGGCCACGCTGCCGCCGGCAGCCTCAATAGCCGCCTTGGCGCCTGCGGTGGCACCGATGCCGGTGAGCCTGACGGCCTTTTTCAGTTCGCCCGACTTGATGACCTTGACGACCTTGGCCAACTCCCCGACCAGGCCAGCCTGCTTGAGCGTCAGAATATCGACGGTGTCGGCACCCAGCTGCTGCAGCGTGCCGAGGGTGATCTCGGCGTTGTACTTCAGCAGGCGGGACTTGAAGCCACGCTTTGGCAGGCGGCGATGCATCGGCATCTGACCGCCTTCGAAGCCGACCTTGTGATAGCCGCCCGAGCGCGACTTCTGGCCCTTGTGGCCACGACCGGCGGTCTTGCCCAGACCGGAGCCGATGCCGCGACCGACGCGACGCTTGGCGTGCTTGGCGCCCGCAGCGGGCTTGATGGTATTCAGTTGCATCGTCGGCCTCTCAGAGAACCTTCACCAGGTAGGCGATCTTGTTGATCATGCCGCGCACCGCAGGCGTGTCCTGCAATTCGCTGACGCTGTTCAGCTTGCGCAGACCCAGGCCCCGCACGGTGGCGCGGTGCGATACCTTGCAGCCGATGGGGCTGCGCACGAGCTGGACTTTGACGGTTTGTTGCGTAGTCATGTCTGAAACTCCCGGTCAGGCGAAGAGTTCTTCAACGCTCTTGCCGCGCTTGGCCGCCACAGCTGCAGGGGTGCTGCAGTTGTTCAGAGCGTCAAGGGTGGCGCGAACCATGTTGTAGGGATTGGTCGAACCATGGCTCTTGGCCACGATGTCGGTGATCCCCATCACTTCGAAGATGGCGCGCATCGGGCCGCCTGCGATGATGCCGGTACCCTTGGGAGCGGGCGCCATCATCACCGAAGCCGCGCCGTGGCGACCGACCACCTGGTGGTGCAGGGTGCCGTTCTTGAGCGACACCTTGAGCATGTTGCGCCGCGCTTCTTCCATAGCCTTCTGCACGGCGGCGGGCACTTCCTTGGACTTGCCCTTGCCCATACCAACGCGGCCGTCACCGTCACCCACCACGGTCAGGGCGGCGAAACCCAGGATACGACCACCCTTGACCACCTTGGTCACGCGGTTGACCGCAATCATCTTTTCGCGCAGACCGTCCTCGGGACCCTCGGCGCCCTTGCCTTGCATTTTTGCTTGAACTTTAGCCATTTTGGATTCCGATCTGCTTAAAACTGCAAGCCTGCTTCACGCGCGGCATCGGCCAGCGCCTTGACGCGACCGTGGTAGGCAAAGCCTGCGCGGTCGAAGGCCACCTTTTCGACGCCGGCAGCCTTGGCTTTCTCGGCGATGCGCTTGCCAACTAACTGGGCCGCAGCGGCATTGCCACCCTTGCCCGAGGCACCGAGCGACTTGCGCACTTCGGCCTCGGCCGTGGAGGCACTGACCAGGACCTTCCCGCCATCGCCGGAGATCAAGCTGGCGTAGATGTGGAGATTGGTACGGTTCACGGTCAGACGGGCCACGCCTTGCTGGGCAATGCGGACACGGGTCTGACGTGCACGGCGAAGACGCTGCTCTTTCTTGGTCAACATGGTGCAGCTCCTTACTTCTTCTTGGTCTCTTTGATCACGACCGTCTCATCCGAATAGCGGATGCCCTTGCCCTTGTAGGGCTCGGGAGGACGGACAGCGCGGATTTCGGCGGCGATCTGGCCAACGCGCTGGCGATCGGCGCCCTTGATCACGATTTCGGTCGGGGCGGGGGTGGCCACCGTGATGCCCGCAGGCATGTCGATGTTCACCGGGTGGGAATAACCCACGGACAGATTCAGCTTGGCGCCCTGGGCCTGGGCCTTGTAGCCCACGCCGATCAGGCTCAGCTTCTTCTCGAAGCCTTTGCTCACGCCGACAACCATGTTGTTCACCAGCTGACGCATGGTGCCACTCATGGCGTTGGCTTCACGGGTGTCGTTTGCGGGGGCAAAGCTCAGCTTGCCACCCTCATTGCTCACCTTTACCAGGGCCGACTGGGCCAGCGACAGTGTGCCGCCGACACCCTTGACGCTGATCTGGTCGGCCTTGACCGACACATCCACCCCGCTCGGGATGGCAACAGGCATTTTTCCTACGCGCGACATTTCAGTTTCTCCTCAATGCCTCAGGCCACGTAGCACAGCACTTCGCCACCGACACCGGTGGCGCGTGCCTTGCGATCGGTCATGACGCCCTTGGGGGTCGTCACGATGGCCACACCCAGACCGTTCTGGACGTGGGGGATGGCGTCACGGCCCTTGTACACGCGCAGGCCCGGACGGCTGACGCGCTCGATACGCTCAATCACCGGACGGCCAGCGTAGTACTTCAGGGCAATTTCCAATTCGGACTTGCCACCTTCGGTCTTCACCTGGAAGCCGTCGATGTAGCCCTCGTCCTTCAGCACCTGCGCGATGGCAACCTTCACCTTGGAGGAAGGCACCGACACGGAGGTCTTGGCCACCATCTGCGCGTTGCGGATACGCGTCAGCAGGTCGGCGATGGGATCACTCATGCTCATCTCAAATCTCCTGCTTACCAGCTGGCCTTGGTGACACCGGGGATGTCGCCGGCAAATGCCATTTCACGGATCTTGGCGCGTGCCAGACCGAACTGGCGGAAGGTGCCACGCGGACGACCGGTGATGGCGCAGCGGTTGCGCTGGCGCGTCGGGTTGGCGTTGCGCGGGAGCTTCTGCAGGCCCAGGCGGGCTGCGGCACGCTCTTCCTCGCTGCGCTTCATGTCGCTGGCGATGGCCTTGAGTTCCGCGTGCTTCTTCGCGTACTTGGCGACCAGTTTGTCTCGCTTGAGCTCGCGCTCGGTCAAAGCTACTTTAGCCACAGGTCACCTCAGTTCTTGAAGGGGAAACGGAAGCCGGCGAGCAGTGCCTTACACTCTTCGTCCGTCTTGGCCGTGGTCGTGATGCTGATGTTCAGGCCGCGCAGGGCATCGACCTTGTCGTACTCGATCTCGGGGAAGATGATCTGCTCTTTGACGCCGATGTTGTAGTTGCCACGGCCGTCGAAGGCACGGCCTGAGATACCGCGGAAGTCACGCACGCGCGGCAGGGCCACGGTGACGAAGCGGTCAAGGAACTCGTACATCTGCACGCCACGCAGGGTCACCATGCAGCCGATGGCCTGCTGCTCGCGGATCTTGAAGCCGGCGATGGCCTTCTTGGCCTTGGTCACGACCGGCTTCTGGCCAGCGATCTTGGTCAGGTCGCCCACGGCGTGTTCCATGACTTTCTTGTCAGCGACGGCCTCGCTCACACCCATGTTCAGGGTGATCTTGGTGAGGCGCGGCACTTGCATGGGCGAGGTGTATCCGAACTTCTTGATCAGCTCGGGCGCGACCTTGTCGCGGTAGATTTCTTGGAAACGTGCCATGGTCATGCCGCCTTGATTTCTTCGCCGCTGGACTTGTAGACGCGCACACGCTTGCCATCGGCCAGGAGCTTGATGCCCACGCGGTCGGCCTTGCCGGTCGCCGCATTGAAAATCGCCACGTTCGACTGGTGGATAGGCATGGACTTCTCCAAGATGCCGCCAGTGGTGCCCTTCATCGGGTTGGGCTTAGTGTGCTTCTTCACCAGGTTCACACCCTCGACCACCACGTGGGTCTCATCCTTGCGCAGCGCGACCTTGCCACGCTTGCCCTTGTCCCGCCCGGTCAGGACGATGACTTCGTCGCCTTTGCGAATCTTGTTCATGTCGGGTCCTTACAGAACTTCGGGGGCCAGCGACACGATCTTCATGAACTTCTCGGTGCGCAGTTCGCGCGTGACCGGGCCGAAGATGCGGGTGCCGATGGGCTCCAGCTTGTTGTTGAGCAGCACGGCGGCGTTACCGTCGAACTTGACCAGGGAGCCATCGCCGCGGCGGATACCCTTGGCGGTACGGACCACCACAGCGCTGTAGACCTCGCCCTTCTTGACGCGGCCACGCGGAGCGGCTTCCTTGATGCTCACCTTGATGACGTCGCCAACACTGGCGTACCGACGCTTGGAACCGCCGAGCACCTTGATGCACAAAACGGACTTCGCACCGGTGTTGTCGGCGACTTCTAACCGAGATTCAGTCTGGATCATTTCAATATTCCCAACTTGCACCGGCAGGCGCCACAAGGGCAGGCAAACCGGTCAGTCTTGGGCCCGTCGTCCACGGCGCGAACCACTCGCGCCGCTTTTGCTGGGCAGAAACCTCGCCTTTTCAAGCGAAGCCCTCAATTGTGCCTGAGAATTCAGGCGGCGTCAAACGCCCTGAGAGGACGGCCAGCGCAGGTAGTCCTGGGCCAGAACCAGAAAAGCCGCCAGGGCCGGGTCCCGGCCCGTCTCCTGTTCCAGGATCCGGGCCACTGCGGGGGCAAGATCGGCAGCGAGAGCGGCATCCAGAAAGAGCAGACGCGATCGCCGGGCGAGAACATCCTCAACAGTGAGTGCATACTCATAGCGAGCGGCAAAGCGGACCATGGCCGCCGTCAGGCCCGGCGCGAACTCGTCCCCGGCCCCCGGCAGATTGTGCAGGGCAGGGATCTCAGCACCATACAGATGTGCGCCGGGCGCCGCCGTCATGCCTGGGCCAGCGGGCTCGTCACCTTCAGGGGCTCCGACGAGATGCAAGGAATCGCTCACGCCGGCTCCTCGTTCTGGCAGAAGGCCCGAACGCACGCAGCGCGAGAGCACGTCCTCGGCCATCGCACGGTAGGTGGTCCATTTGCCGCCCGTTACGGTCACCAGGCCGCTGGCCGCCTGCAGCACGGTGTGCTCGCGACTGATGCTGCCCGTGTCGGCCTCATCGCCGACCGGACGTACCAGTGGTCGCAGGCCCACCCAGAGGCTCAGGACATCCGCTGGCCCGGGAGCGCGCGACAGGTAACGGCCTGCCTCGCCCAATATGAATTCGAGCTCGGCACGCAGCGGGCGGGGCTCGCGCAGCAGGTCACGGCACGGCGTGTCCGTGGTGCCCAGCAACAGCTTGCCCTGCCAGGGCACCGCAAACAGCACCCGGCCATCGGCCGTTTTGGGCACCAGCAGGGCATGCTCGCCAGGCAGGAAGGACCGGTCCACCACCACGTGCACACCCTGGCTCGGTGCCACCATGGGCTCCACGGCCTTGCCCTGGCCTGCGCCATCCATCTGGCGCAGACCGTCCACCCAGACGCCCGTGGCATTGACCACGCAACGCGCCCTCAATGCATAGGCCTGACCGTCCAGGGCGTCGCGGCAGCGCAGGCCTACGAGCCGCGAACCTTCGTGCAGCATTTCGGTGACGGGGCAATAGTTGAGGAGCAAAGCGCCCTCGCGCGCCGCCGTGCGGGCGATTGCCAGGGCGAGGCGCGCGTCGTCAAACTGGCCGTCCCAGTACTGCACGCCCCCGCGCAGACCTTCAGGGCGCAGGCGCGGCAAGGCGGCCAACGCCTCCGCCCGGCTCAGCAAGCGGGTACCGCCCAGACCCGCCCGTCCAGCCAGCAGGTCATAGAGTTTGAGACCCATGCCGTAAAAAGGAGTCTGCCACCAGGCGTAGGACGGCATGACGAAGGACAGACGCGAAGCCAGGTGCGGGGCATTGCGCAGCACCGTGCTGCGCTCGTGCAGGGCCTCGCGCACCAGAGCGACATTGCCCTGGGCCAGATAGCGTACGCCGCCATGCAGGAGCTTGGTGGAACGCGAGGACGTGCCGCCCGCAAAGTCGTGCGACTCCAGCAGCAGCACCGAGTAACCGCGTGCGGCGGCGTCCAGCGCCACGCCCAACCCGGTAGCGCCGCCGCCGACCACGGCCAGATCCCAGGTGCGCGGCTCGGCCAGGCGCGCCAGCAGTTCGGCACGCACGGTCGGCAGCGGAGCAGCGACGCCCATCTCAAACCCTTGACCAGCCCTTGGCGCGATCCACCGCCTCGCGCCAGCGCGCCCGCTTGGCACGGCGAGAAGCGTCCGTTATTTGCGGCTCGAAGCGCTTCTCCTGCCGCCACAGGAACGACAACTCCTCCGCCCCGGCCCAAAGCCCGCTTGCCAGACCGGCCAGACCCGCCGCACCGAAGGCCGTCGTCTCCGTGAGCGCCGGGCGCAACACGGGCACGCCCAAGTAGTCCGCCTGCATCTGCATCAGCAGGTCGTTGCGGCTGGCGCCACCATCCACGCGCAGCTCGGTGAGAGGCACACCGGCGTCTTGCCCCATGGCCTGGAACACGTCGGCCGACTGCAAGGCGATGGCTTCAAGGGCTGCGCGCGCGATGTGGGCGCGGCCTGTGCCGCGCGTCATGCCCACCAGCGTGCCGCGGGCGTGGCCGTCCCAGTCCGGCGCGCCCAGGCCGGCAAACGCGGGCACCAAGTAGACATCCTGGGTGTCAGGCACGCTGGCGGCCAGGGCCTCGACCTCGCTGGCCGAACGGATGATCTGCAGCCCGTCGCGCAGCCACTGCACGGTAGCGCCCGCCATGAAGACCGAGCCTTCGAGCGCGTAGCAGGCTGGCGTATGGGGGCCGAGCCAGGCCACGGTACTCAGCAGACGATGCTGGCCGTGCACAGCTGTGTCGCCCGTGTTCATCAGCATGAAGCAGCCGGTACCGTAGGTGTTCTTGGCCATGCCTGGCGCAAAGCAGGCCTGGCCGAAGGTGGCGGCCTGTTGGTCGCCCGCAATGCCCGCCACGGGCAAAGCCGCGCCCAGCAGGCTGGCCTCGGTCTCGCCGAACACGCCGCTCGATGGGTAGACGTGGGGCAGCACGGCAGAAGGAATGCTGAAGAGCCTGAGCAGTTCCGAGTCCCACTCCATGGCGTGGATGTTGAAGAGCAGGGTCCGGGCGGCGTTGCTCGCATCGGTGGCGTGCACCTGCCCGCCTGTGAGGTTCCAGAGCAGCCAGCTGTCAATGGTGCCGAAGGCCAGCTCGCCCGCCTCGGCGCGCTGGCGTGCACCGGGCACATGGTCCAGCAGCCACTGCAGCTTGGTGGCGGAAAAATAGGCATCGAGCACCAGGCCGGTCTTGCGCTGGATGCGCGCGGCCCAGCGCGGGCGCAAGGCATCGCACTGCGCTGCGGTGCGGCGGTCCTGCCAGACGATGGCCGGTGCCACCGGCTCGCCAGTGCGTCGGTCCCAGAGCACCGTGGTCTCGCGCTGATTGGTGATGGCCAGCGCTCGCAACTGGATGGCTGTCAGGCCGGCGCGCTGCAGCGCCTGGCGCGCCACGGCTAGCTGAGTGCGCCAGATCTCGGTGGCATCGTGCTCCACCCAGCCGGCCTGCGGAAAATGCTGGGCGAACTCCTGCTGCGCCAGCGCGACCACCGCGCCGTGCCGGTCGAACACGATGGCGCGAGAGCTGGAGGTGCCCTGATCCAGGGCGAGGATGTGCTCGGCGTGAGAGTTCATGGCGCAACAGACTCCTGCAAGAGGACCCAATACAAACTGCGACAATTCTCGCCCGAATTCGACCCCGACAGCCCCCAGGAACCACATATGAGCAAGCGCACGGCATTCATCGGCGGCGGCAATATGGCCAGCGCCATCATCGGCGGCCTGATCCAGCAGGGCCGGCCGGCCGCTGACTTCGAGGTCGTGGAACCCTTTGCCGAAGCGCGGCAAGCGCTCAAGGACAAGTTCGGCATCACGGCGCACGAGCAAGCGGGGGAGTTTCTGCGGGGCGTGACGCTCGTGGTCTGGGCCACCAAACCGCAGAACTTCCGGGAAGCCACCGCGCCCGTGCGCGCCCATGTCGCGGGTGCCCTGCACCTGAGCGTGGCCGCCGGCATCACCAGCGACAGCATCGCGCGCTGGCTGGGCAGCGAGCGCATCGTGCGCAGCATGCCCAACACACCGGCGCTCGTGGGCCTGGGCATGACGGGCCTGTACGCACGCGGCGGCGTCACGGCGCAGGACCGCGCGCTGATCGAGGCCGTAACGGCCACCACGGGCGAATTCATCTGGGTGTCGCGCGAAGAGCAACTCGACGCGGTCACGGCGCTGTCCGGCTCCGGCCCGGCCTACGTGTTTTATTTCCTTGAAGCCATGCAGCAGGCCGGCACCGAGATGGGCCTCCCCGCCGCGCAGGCCTATAAATTAGCCGTGGAAACCTTCCGAGGCGCGAGCGCGCTGGCCAGGGCCTCGAGCGAGCCGCCCGAGGTACTGCGCCAGCGCGTCACCTCCAAGGGGGGCACCACGCATGCGGCGCTCACGAGCATGGAGGAAAGCAAAGTGAAGGTGCTGTTTGTCCAGGCACTGCACGCGGCCGAGCGGCGGGCCCACGAACTGGGCGTGGAGTTCGGCAAGGACTAGCTTGCATCGACTGGGTCAATCTCGGAAACAGGGCTCAGCAGGCGTCGCGCTCCTGCAGCCCAGGTCGCTGACGTAAAGATTGCGCCACATCCAGACGCAGGGCTCTTTTCCGAGCAACCCTAAAGGACGTTCGTCTTGAACAGGACGACCGTCACCACCAGCGCCAGGATGAACAGCCAGATTTGGCCGAGATGGCCCACGATGTATGACACCACTTTGCTCTCGAAGTCTTTCTTGCCAAGCGCTGCTGGCTGCTTGAGGAGGTCGTAAAGCATTTTGCTGCTGGTCATGGGGGGGTGCGATCCGTGGGCAAACCCCACTCCGCATTCTCAGGTTTCAGGAAGTCTTCGGCAGGCAAAGGTGCGTCGGGGAGTACGGCCTTGCCTTCAAGTTCCATGATCCGGCGCCGTGCTCCGGCCAGCTCATGTTCCAGCGATAGCGCGCGCTGGACCAGCAGGTAGCTCGCGTTGGGCTGGCTGCGCAAAGCATCCTGAATGATGTTGTGGGCCGCCAGGTCGCCAGGAACAGTTCGGCTTTGCGCCAACTGGAGCAAGAACGGCATCAGCATTTCACGTTCGCTTTGAGTCATTCGCGCTCCAAATGTGAGATTTCAACTGCCCCTTTATAGCTTCAATCGACGCGAGACCCATGGAAAAGACCTCACGCTTGGGGAAATCCCGCACTGCACCATACGAAGCGAATCAGAGCGCTGAAGAGTTCAAGCGCAACAACCCCGCTATCCGGTTGAGGGCCACCCGACTCGCGGCTTGCACGTGCCAACTGTCTTGCCAGCAGTGACTCGAACTGGATTGGCTGGCTCCGTCCGTCACCCTTGCCTGAACGCGTGGCCCGCCACCACTCCGACAAACACCGTGCAGCCGAACCAGTGGTTGACGCGGAAGGCCTTGAAGCATCCCTCACGCGTGCGCTCCCGGATCAGGCGGTGGTGCCAGACGATCTGGGCGACGGCGGCCAGCAACGCAAGAAACCAGGCCCAGGGCGCGAGGCGCTCGACGAGCAGCACCGTCCAGACGACGAGATGGATGAAGTAGAAGGAGGTCACCGCCGCCACGTCCCAGCGGCCAAGGGTGATGGCCGAGGTCTTGATGCCGATGTGCAGGTCGTCATCACGGTCCACCATAGCGTACTCGGTGTCGTAGGCCAGCACCCAAAACAGATTGCCCAGCAGCAGACCCCAGGCCAGCGCAGGCACGTCTGCCTGAACCGCAGCGAAGGCCATGGGAATGCCGAAGCTGAAGGCCACGCCCAGCACGGCCTGCGGCATGGCGAAGACGCGCTTGGCAAAGGGGTAGACGATGGCCACGGCCAGCGCGGCGAAAGACCAGGCCACGGCCACGCGGTTGGTGGTGAGCACCAGACCGAAGGCCAACAGGGCCAGCACGGCTCCGAGCACCAGCGCCTCGCGCACCGACACCCTGCCCGCCGTCACCGGGCGCTGCGCGGTGCGCTTGACATGCTTGTCGAAATCGCGGTCGGCCACGTCGTTCAGGCAACAACCCGCGCTGCGCATGAGGATGGTGCCCAGCACAAAGACCGCGAGCAGATGCCAGCCCGGCCAGCCACCGGCTGCCACCCACAGAGCGCTCAAGCTGGGCCAGAGCAGAAGCAGCCAACCCGCAGGGCGATCCCAGCGGATCAGGTCCAGGTAGACAGAAAACTTCTCGCGCAGCATCCGGGCGTGGCCGCAGGCAGTGGACAGGCTCAGGACAGGCGCTTCACGCCCGGCAACTCGCAGGCGTAGATGGCATTGCGCAGCGCGGCGATGGCCTCGTAGCGCGGGAAGCTGCGGCGCCACACGAGCACCACGCGCCGCGTGGGCGCCTCGCCACTGAAGGGCAGGTAGCCGATGAGACCGTCTTCCAGACCGGCGCCTCTGGACTTGCCCTTGCCGGGCAACGCGGCCTTGGGGATGCTGAGGCGGGGCACCAGCGTCACGCCCATGCCGGCGGCCACCATGTGCTTGATGGTCTCCAGCGAGGAGCCCTCAAAGCTCTTGCGGATGCCCTCGGCATGGCTGGAGAAGCGCGCGAACTCGGGACAGACCTCGAGCACATGGTCACGGAAGCAGTGGCCGGTGCCCAGCAGCAGCATGGTCTCGGCCTTGAGCTCCTCGCTGCTGATGCTGTCGCGCCGCGCCAGCGCATGGTTGTGCGGGACCGCCGCGTAGAAAGGCTCGTCGTACAGCGGCGCTACGGCCAGCCCGGCGTCGGGGAAGGGCTCGGCGAGGATGGCGCAGTCGATCTCGCCAGTGCGCAGCATCTCCAGCAGCTTGACCGTGAAGTTCTCCTGTAGCATCAGCGGCATCTGGGGGATATGCGTGATCATCTGGCGCACCAGATCGGGCAACAGGTAGGGGCCGATGGTGTAGATCACGCCTAGCTTGAGCGGGCCCGACAGCGGGTCCCTGCCGCGCTTGGCAATCTCCTTGATCGCGGCGGCCTGCTCCAGCACCGCCTGGGCCTGGCGCACGATCGCTTCACCCAGCGGCGTGACTGTGACCTCATTGGCGCTGCGCTCGAAGATCTTGACGTCCAGCTCTTCCTCGATCTTCTTCACCGCCACCGAAAGCGTGGGTTGCGAGACGAAACAGGCCTCTGCGGCGCGGCCGAAGTGCTTTTCGCGCGCGACGGCAACGATGTATTTGAGTTCGGTGAGTGTCATGTGGAGCCCGGTCCCGCTGGCAAGTCCAGTGGCGATGGCCGTTGAATTGTGCCATCGCGTCGCGCGGAGCGATAGCCAATCTCTTGCGGGGAATCAGGGCGCGGTCACGCGCAGTTGCAGAAGGCGCGGGCGCTGGCCCGCTGCGTCGCTGCGGTAAACGCCGGGCTGCGGCGCGTTGCCGCTGCGCGCCAGCGTGACCCACTGGCCCAGTGGCGCCTGCACCGTAGTGGCCAGTTCGCTGCGCTCCTGCGTGGGCAGCACGCGGTCGGGCTGCTGCTGCACGGCGGCAGTCTGCACTTCCACTTCTACCGTGGCCGGCCACTGGCCACCGGGCCAGCTGGGCCTAAGCTGCAGGCTTTGCCCGGCCTGCAGCCAGATCAGGCCCTGCCGGACGCCCGCGCCCGTCATCGGGCCGTGGGCCTGCACGGACTGCACCCACTGGAGCGGCGTGGCCTGGGAAAAACTCAAGCGGGCCGAGCTGCCATTGCGCACCTGCAACTGCTGCAGCGGCATCAGCGGCGCCTGCGGCCGCGTGCCTACCACGTAGCCGCTACCGCCCTCTTCGATCTCGCGCAGCTCCAGCACGAGGTCGCGCTGCGGCAGCGCCGCCTTGCTCGCGGAAGGCTCGGCCGCACGCAGACCCGGCGCGCTCAGCGCCAAAAGCAGCATCCAGCAGACAAGGGGGCGTCGTTGCATTTCTGTGGCCATTGTTCCACGGGCGCTGCGGCCACGCCAACCGGGGCCCGACGCGCCGCGTGCCACAATGGCCGCCCCTCTGGAGACCCCTCGTGAGCCTGCTCTTCACCCCCTTCGACCTGCCCGCCCCGGGTGGCACACTGGCGTTGCCCAACCGCATCGTCATCGCTCCGATGTGCCAGTACTCGGCCCCCGAGGGAGCCGCGACCGACTGGCATCTGGCGCACTGGAGCAGCCTGCTCAACAGCGGCGCAGGTCTGCTGACCATCGAGGCCACGGCGGTCACCCACACGGGCCGCATCACCCCCGGCTGCCTGGGCCTGTGGGACGAGCGCACGCAAGAGGCGCTGGGTAGCACCCTGCAGCGCGCCCGCAAGCTGGCACCACCGATGCCCGTCTGCATCCAGCTCGCGCATGCGGGCCGCAAGGCGTCCAGCGCCGTTCCCTGGCGGGGCGGACAGTTGCTGGACGCAACCCAGGGCGGCTGGCTGCCGCTGGGCCCCTCGGCCCTGCCGCAGCTGCCGGGCGAGGCGCCGCCGCGTGCAATGGAAGCGGCCGACCTGGAGCAGGTACGCGAGGCTTTCGTGGCCGCAGCGCGCCGGGCCCGGCGAATCGGCATCGAAGCCATTGAGCTGCACGCCGCCCACGGCTATCTGCTGCACCAGTTTCTTTCGCCCATTGCCAACCAGCGCAGCGACGACTATGGCGGCAGCCTGGAAAACCGCATGCGCTTTCCGCTTGAAGTGTTTGCCGCCGTACGCGCCGTTTTCGATGGCCCGGTCGGCGTGCGCGTGTCCGCGACCGACTGGGTGGACGGCGGCTGGGACGTGCAGCAAACGGCCGAGTTCGCGCGCCGGCTGAAGACGCTGGGCTGCAGCTTCATGCATGTGTCCACAGCGGGCGTCTCACCGCAGCAGAAGATTGCGCTGGGCCCCGGCTACCAGGTGCCTTTTGCGCGCGAGGTGCGGCTGGCCTGCGGCCTGCCTACCACCGCCGTGGGCCTCATTACCGAGCCGCAGCAGGCCGAAGCCATCCTGCAGGCCGGCGACGCCGACCTCATCGCCATCGCCCGCGCCCTGCTGTACAAACCGCGCTGGCCCTGGGAAGCCGCCGCCGCGCTCGGTGGCCAGGTACAGGCTAGCGCCCCCTACTGGCGCTGCCTGCCGCGCGAAGCGCAGGGTATCTTTGGCGACGCGCGCATCGGCCAGCGCTGAACGCCACCAGCCATGCGCTCGCGTAGAGGCAAAACTCGCGAAGCAAGCGTCGCGAGCAGCCGCAGCCAACACCGCCCAGCGCTGCAATCGGATCGCGCAGCCGCTGGAGCCACACGCTTCAAGGACGCTGGCGGATCACGAGCACCGGCAAATCCAGCGCCTTGATGCGCAGCGCGGCCTGCTCGGCCTCGGCCTGGCGCGTGAACGGCCCGACCCGCACGCGCACGAGCGGGCCCTTGGCCGTGGTGAAAGTCTCTGCGCCGGCATCCAGGCCCAGCCCCTGCACCTGGGCCAGCGCCCGGCGGGCGTTGTCTTCCTGGGCGTAGGCGCCCACCTGGATCACCCACACATAGCGCAAGGGCGAGGCCGGCTCACTGGCTGCCGCTGCGGGCGCCGCCGCCGCCGTCGCCGTCACGGTGGCGCGGGCCTGCGCCGCAGCATCGCTGCGCGGGGCCGCTGGCGCACGATCGACGACCGTGATCCGCGCGGCGGGCGGGGTAGCCGGCGTCACTGCGGGTGCGGCGGTTGACGCCACCACGGCGACGGTGGGCGCCGTTGACGCGGGCCCGGGGAGGGTGGGCTCGGCGCTTGCAGCTGCTGGCACTGCGGCCATGGCCGGCGAAGGCGAGGACACAGGCGATGAAGCAGCGGCAGTGACAGCGGGCTTTTCGGGCGCGCTGGCAGATGAGACGGGCGGCGCGGCAGCGGGCGCGGCCCTGCCAGCAGCGGTTGCGGGGGCGCTAGCGGGGTTGTTGGCGGGAGCGCTAGGAGGGTCAGCCGGGCCGGCAACGGTGCCGGCGACCTGGACACGCTCCTCGCGCGTGGCGAGCTGCGGCCGGTCAGCACCAGACGAGCGCAGGCCGTTGACCACAATCAAAGCCACCGCCAGCAGCGCGCTGTTTCCCAGGGCCAGCAGCAAGAGACGGCGATTGTCCGGGGCGTCGGCGGCCAGCACGGTGGCGGCCTGCTTCAGGTCCGGTGTCTGGCGCAGCGTGGCGGAGATCTTCTCGTTGCAGTGCGTGTAGAACCACGCATTGGCGTACAGGCCCGGCACGACGAAGGCCAGCGTGAGCAGGAACAGCGAAAGCAGAATGGCACTGGTGTCGGTGTAGTTCAGCACGAGCTTGCCCACGCCAAAGACGAGCAGTGCCAGCCCGATCAGGGCGCCAACATACGCCAGGGCCCAGCCCCACATCTTGCGATAGAGCAGCCAGTTGAAGGTGGTCCAGTACGCGGCCCAGTTCCAGCTGCTGCTGGCCTTGCCCTCGCCATCGAAGCGCGCGAACTGGCGCAGATAGTAGTCCTGGCTGCGCTTTCCGATGGCAGCGCGGTAGAGGTAGGCGGTGTCGCCCGAGGCTACGGAAGTGGGTGCGGCGGTGGCCATCCAGTGTGCCCTGTTGTTGTTCCGAGTCTAAAGCAGGCATGGCCGCATGCAACGCGGTTTCTTGTGGGTGTGCCACTTATTTGCAACTGAAACTGGCAAAGAAATCGTAGCGAGCGACCCGAGCGCAAGGCGGACGGAGCGCCGCCACTGGAACGTAGGCTGGAGGTACGCGAGGATGGCGACAACGAAGTTGCGGCGCAGGCTAACTTTCGCGTCGCGAAAGTTAAGCCGAGCGGCCGTAGCCAACACCGCCCAACGCAGCGATCGGGCCGCGTAGTAAACCTATTTGCCAGCTTCAGGCCTTCAGGTAGTCCGTACGGCTGCCAAGCCATCGCGCCACGTGCCGCGCGGCCAGCGCGGGATGGCGGTCCAACATGACAGGCGCGGCCTCGCGCGCCCAGGCCAGCAGCTCGCTGTCCTGCGCTAGGTCGGCAAAGCGCAACAGGGCTGCCCCCGACTGGCGCGCGCCCAGAAACTCGCCCGGCCCACGGATGTCGAGGTCACGTCGTGCGATCTCGAAGCCATCGCTGGTCTCGGCCATGGCCTTGAGGCGCTCGCGCGCCGTCTCACTCAGGCGCGGGGTATCGCCAGTGGAGTACAGCAGCACACAGGCCGAGGCCGCCGCCCCCCGACCCACCCGCCCGCGCAGCTGGTGCAGCTGCGAAAGTCCGAAGCGCTCCGCGTGCTCAATGACCATCAGCGTGGCATTGGGTACGTCCACGCCCACCTCGATCACCGTGGTGCTGACTAGCACCCCCATTCGCCCGCCGACAAAGAGCGACATCACCGCCTTCTTCTCGGCCGCGGGCATGCGTGAATGCAGCAGGCCCACCAGAACGCCGGGCAGCGCCGCACTAAGCTGCGCATGCGTCTCGGTGGCATTCGTGAGGTCGAACATCTCGCTCTCTTCGATGAGCGGGCAGACCCAGTACACCTGCCGCCCCTGCTCGATCTGGCCACGGATACGCTGGATCACCTCGTCTCGCCGCTGCTCGGACACCACCTTGGTCACGATGGGGCTGCGCCCCGGCGGCAGCTCGTCGATGGTGGAGACGTCGAGGTCCGCGTAGTAGCTCATGGCCAGGGTCCGCGGGATCGGCGTGGCCGTCATCATGAGAAGATGAGGCTCGCGCTGCGCGCGCCCCTCAGCTCTCGTTTTGCTGTGGCTCGCCCCCTCCCCACCCCTCCCCCCGCCTGGGGAGGGGCGATCGGGCTCCTGCGACTTCGAGCGCAGCGCAAGGCGCTGCGCGACGCCGAAGCGATGCTGCTCGTCGATGATAGCCAGGGCCAGGTTCTGAAACTGCACCTGCTCCTGGATCACCGCATGCGTGCCCACCACCAGGCCAGCCTCGCCGCAAGCGATGAGGTCCAGCATGGCGGTGCGTTCCCTTTTCTTCTGGCTTCCCGTGAGCCAAGCCACGCGCACGCCCAACGGCTCCAGCCAGGCCACGAGCTTGCGGAAATGCTGCTCGGCCAGAATCTCGGTAGGCGCCATCAGCGCGCATTGCCAGCCCGCGTCCATGCAGATGGAGGCAGCCAAGGCGGCGACGACGGTCTTGCCAGAACCCACATCGCCCTGCAGCAGGCGGTGCATGGGCTGGGTCTGCGCGAGATCCGCTGCGATCTCGCGGCACACGCGCTGCTGCGCAGCGGTCAGCGCGAAGGGCAAGGCAGCGAGTAAATGCTCGTGCAGGGAGCCGGCACCGTCCACACTCAGCACCGGCGCGCGCAGGTGCTCACGCTCGCGGCGCGCCTGCAACTGCGAGAGCTGCTGGGCCAGCAGTTCCTCGGCCTTGAGGCGCTGCCAGGCAGGATGGGTGTGGTCTTCAAGCTGGGCCAGCGACACATCGGGCGCCGGTTGGTGAAGGAACGCGAGCGCCTGCCTGAGCGTCCACAGCGGCCGCAGTTTGAGCGTGGCTGCCACCTCGGGCGGCAGGGTATCCGATAGCTCGGCTCGGTTGAGCCCCGCCAGTACCGCCTTGCGCAGATAGGCCTGGGGCAAGGCGGCCGTCGTGGGGTAGACGGGCGTGAGGGCCTTGGGCAACTCGCCACTGGCCGCGCGCGTGTAAGGGTGCAAGAGGGTCCAGCCCAGGAAGCCGCCGCGCAGCTCACCACGTGCACGCACGCGGGCTCCGACTGACAGCGCCTTCTGTTGCGAGGGATAAAAGTTGAAGAAGCGCAGCACACAGCTGTCGGTGCCGTCGTTGAGGGTGACCAGCAATTGACGGCGTGGCCGATAGGCCACTTCGCAGGCGCTTACTTCGCCCTCGATCTGTACCATCTCGCCCTCCCGCGCATCGGCCAGCTTCACGATACGCGTCTCGTCCTCGTAGCGCAGCGGCAGGTGCAGGGCCAAGTCGATGTCCCGCCTCAGGTTGAGCTTGTCCAGCGCCCTCTGCGGCGCACTTTTGGCGGCCGGGATCGACTTCTTCTCGGCAGCAGCGGGCTTCGTGGCGGCTTTGGGGGCGCGGGGCATGGGCTTATTGTGCGGCAGCGCACCGGGTTATCGGGGCGCGCCCGGCACGGAAACGGGGGCGCGCTTAAGCTGCCGGTCTCGATTGAACGCCATGAGCTATCACCTCGTCTGGTTCAAGCGCGACCTGCGCCTGCACGACCACGCCGCTCTGCACGCTGCCAGCAAGCGCGGGCCCGTGCTGTGCCTGTACATCGTTGAGTTCGGCCTTTGGCAGCAGCCAGATGCCGCGCGCCAGCACTACGAGTTCGTGCGCGAAAGCCTGGCCGATCTGCAGCGCGAGTTGCAAGCGCGCTCAGGGCATCTGCTCGTGCTGCATGGCGAGGCCACGGAAGCGCTGGCGCGCTTGTGGCAGGCCGCGCCCTTTGACAGCCTGCACAGCCACGAAGAAACGGGCAACGGCTGGACCTATGTGCGCGACCAAGCCGTGGCCCGATGGTGCCGCGCCCACGGCGTGCCCTGGCAGGAGGCGCCGCAATTCGGCGTCGTGCGCGCGCTGCGCAACCGCGACCACTGGCAGGGCGCCTGGGAAGAGTTCATGGGCGCGCCCGTGCTCGACACCCCCGCATTGCGGTTCGCGCCCCCGCCGCTTGCCACCGAGCCTCTGCTCAGCTACGGTGCCCTGGGGCTGGACCCGCACGACCCGCCGCGACGCCAGCGCGGCGGCCGCACGCTCGGGCTGGCCGTACTGCGCTCCTTCCTCGGGGAACGGGCACGCCATTACCGCGGTGGCATCTCTTCGCCGTTGACCGCGCCCTCGGCCTGCTCGCGACTCTCGGCCTACCTCGCCTGGGGTTGCCTGAGCCTGCGCGAGGTGGTGCAGGCCACGCGCGAGCGCACGGCCTTCAGCGAGGATGCGCGCCTGAACGCCGGCCTGCACGCGTTCCAGAGCCGGCTTTACTGGCACTGCCACTTCATCCAGAAACTGGAGAGCGAGCCTGCGATCGAGTTCGAGAATATGCATCGCGGTTACAACGGCCTGCGCGAGGGCGACTTTAACGCCGCGCACTTCGAGGCGCTCACCAACGGCCGCACGGGCTGGCCGCTGGTGGACGCCTGCGTCGCCATGCTGCGCGAGACCGGCTGGCTCAACTTCCGCATGCGCGCCATGCTGGTCTCGGTGGCAGCCTACCCGCTGTGGCTGCACTGGCGACCGGTGGGCGTATGGCTTGCGACGCAGTTTCTCGATTACGAGCCCGGCATCCACTGGAGCCAGTTGCAAATGCAATCGGGCACCACCGGCATCAACACCACTCGTGTCTACAACCCGGTGAAGCAGGCGCTGGACCACGATCCCGGCGGTCGTTTCGTCCGCAAGTGGCTGCCGACGTTGCGGCGTGTGCCCGACAGCTGGCTGCTAGAACCCTGGCGTATGCCCAGATCGATGCAGGAAGCCTGCGGCGTGCACCTCGACCGCGAATGGCCGAACCCCTTGGTTGAGCTTGAAGCGGCGACGCGCATAGCCAAACAGCGGCTTTACGAGCGACGCGGCCAGGCGAGCGTGCGCGCCGCAAAGGCCGACGTGGTGCAGCGGCACGGCTCACGGCGCCGTCCCGAGTCGACTGCCCGCAAGACACCTGCGGCACCAGACCAACAGCTGAGCCTTGACTGGTAAAGCCCCGCAGCCTGCCCCTGCATCGGACATCGGAGAAAATCGCGTTTTCTGAACTTGGAACGGGTCCGTCCGGCCCTCAAGCCCATGAGCCACGCCTCTGACGCCGCGCGCGCCTACACCCTCAGCGACTTTGATTTCGACCTACCTGCGGAACTGATTGCCCAGCATCCCACGGCGGAGCGCAGCGCCTCGCGCCTTCTCGACGGTTGCGGCACCGCCCCCGTGGACCGCATCTTCCGCGAGCTGCCTGCGCTGCTGCAGCCGGGTGATCTGCTGGTCTTCAATGACACCAAGGTGGTCAAGGCCCGCCTCTTTGGCCATAAACCAGCCGCCCCCCGAGGCGCTACGGCGCCGCCCCCCCAGGGCGGCGGGGGCGGCTTGGGGCGGCCCGGCGCTGCCCTCCCCCTGGGCGGCAAGCTCGAACTGCTGGTGGAGCGCGTCCTGCCGGGCCACGAGGTCATCGCGCACATGAAGGTCAGCAAGAAGCCGGCTGTGGGCACGGTCCTGCTGATGACGGGTGCTTACACCGCAGAACTGCTGGGCCGCTGGCCGGACGAACACGGACAGCTCTTCCGGCTGCGCTTCAGCGCGGAGCCCCACCTCATGATGGAGCAGCACGGGCACGTGCCCCTGCCGCCCTATATCGAGCACGATGACAGTGCGGAGGACGAATCCCGCTACCAGACCGTGTTTGCAGACAAGCCCGGCTCTGCCGCCGCACCCACAGCCGCTCTGCACTTCGACGAGGGCGTACTCGCAGCCCTGGAGGCGCGCGGCGTGCAGCGCGCCAACGTCACCCTGCACGTGGGTGCCGGCACCTTCTCACCCGTGAAAACCGAGAACATCGCCGAGCACCGCATGCACAGCGAGTGGTACGACGTGCCCGCCGCCACGCAAGAAGCGATCGCCGCCACCAAAGCGCGCGGCGGGCGCATCGTTGCCGTGGGGACCACCACCATTCGCACGCTGGAATCGTGGGCGAAGACGGGCCTGGGCACGGGCGACACCGAGATCTTCATCACCCCGGGCTTTCAGTTCCAGGTGGCGGATCTGCTGATCACCAACTTCCATTTACCAAAGTCCACCCTCATGATGCTGGTCAGCGCCTTTGCGGGGTATGAACACATCATGGATCTGTACCGTCACGCGATTGCGCAGCGGTATCGGTTCTTCAGTTATGGGGATGCGATGGTGTTGGAAAGAGATTCATAGGCTCATAGAGGTAAAGCCAGCGAGCTACGCGCGCCGTGCTCGGAGTGCGTGCTGCTTGGACCGTCGTAGAGCCAGCGGGGTTGCACCTCTCGTAGAAGAATGCCGACGCTGGAGTTGTATCGCACTGGCCCCCAGTTACGAATCGTTCTACGGACAAGCGGCAGGAAAAGAGACCGACTGGGCCGCAGCCTCAGGGGAACTGCACCTGATGTTCCCCAGCTACTGGCAGCGGTAGAAACGCTGTGCGGTACCCGGGTCGATTTGATCGCGCTGGACATTCCACTTGCATCGGTACCAATCACTCTACGCCGCGCGGCAGACAGTCTGGTATCCAAAGAGTTTGGCTCGCGATGGTGCGCGGCCCATAGTCCCAATGCAATTCACTCCGACTTGATGCCCGCGTGCGCCGCCACACGGGCCCAGCGCACGAGTTCGGAACGCATGAAATCGGTGGCCTGATCGGGATTGAGGAAAACGAAGTCAAAGCCCATGCCTTCGAGCTTGGCGCGCGTCTCGGGCTGCCTGAGGACCTGGGTGTAAGCGGCGTGCAGGCGTTTGACCACGGCTGGCGGTGTATCAGCCGGTGCATAGAGCGCAAACCAGTTGGAAACCTCGGCGCCGGGATAGCCAGACTCGATGAGCGTGGGCGTTTGCGGCAGCTCGCGATGGCGCTCGCGCGCGGCCACGGCCAGCACACGGATACGACCCTGCTTGATGAAGGGCAGCGCGTTCTGCAGCGGGCTGAACATGTAGTCAAGCTGGCCGCTGGCCAGGTCGGCCATAGCCTGCGATTGCCCACGGTAGGGCACGTGGTTGGCGCTGGTGCCCGCCAGCTGGTTGAAGTACTCGGCCGTGAGATGCTGCGAGCTACCCATGCCCGCCGAGCCGTAATTGAGCGCGCCGGGCTTGCTGCGCGCCAGCTCCACGAACTCTTTGACGCTCGTGGCCTTGACCGAAGAGTGCACGACCAGGGCGACGTCAGTCTGGCCGACCAGGGCGATCGTCTGGAAGTCCTTGAGCAGGTCGTAGGGCAGCTTGCGGTATACCGCCACGTTGGTGGCGATGGTGCTGGGCGAGAACAGCAGGGTGTAGCCGTCGGCCTTGGCCTTGGCCACGTATTCCACACCGATGTTGCCGCCCGCGCCGGTGCGGTTTTCTACCACCACCGGCTGGCCCAGCAACTCGCTCACCTTCTGGCCCACGGTACGCGCCATGACGTCGGTGCCGCCACCGGCGGACACGGGCACGATGAGCTGGATGGGGCGCTGCGGGTAAGTCTGCGCGCTGGCGCCAACCAGCAGGGTGAGGCCCAGTGTCAGGCCAGTGAGGAATTGACGGGCGGCGCTGGTCATGGTGTCTCCTGTAATGCTTGTTGGCGTTCGCTCTAAGATGATAGTCATACCTACCCACTCCGCAACACGGAGGCACTCATGCCACAAGCCGCCAGCCCAGCCCTGATCGACGACCTGGTGATCGCCAACCATATCCTCGTCAACGAGGGTGTGCTCGACGGCTTCGGCCACATCAGCGTGCGCCACGACAGTGAGCCCGGGCTCTTCCTCATCGCGCGCAGCATGGCGCCGGGACTGGTGCAGGCGGCTGACATCTTGGCGTGCGATCTGGACGGCGATGTGCACGACGCGCAGGGCCGCCGTACCTATGTTGAGCGCTTCATCCATAGCGAGATCTACCGCGCACGCCCCGATGTGATGGCGGTGATCCACAGCCATTCGCCGGCAGTCATTCCCTTTGGCGTGACGGGCCAGCGCCTGCGCCCCATCTGCCACATGAGCGGTTTCCTCGGCGCAGACGTGCCGGTGTTCGAAATCCGTCACGCAGCCGGCGAGTCCACCGATCTGCTGATCCGCAATCAGGCACTGGGCCAGGCCCTTGCAGCCAGCCTGGGGAGTGGGTCGGTGGGGCTGATGCGCGGGCACGGTAATGTGGTGGTGGGCGTCTCAATCCAGCAGGTCGTATTTCGCGCAATCTACACCGAGAGCAACGCGCGCCTGCAAAGCGAGGCCATGCGCATGGGTGAGATCGAGTTCCTCACGCCGGGCGAGGCGCAGGCCGCCTCAGACATGAACGACGAGCACCTGGGTAGGCCCTGGGAGGTGTGGAAGCGCAGGGCGCAGCAGAGCGGGTTCTAGGACCGTTCGGGCTGCGCTTGTCGAAGCCCCCTTCGACAAGCGAAGGGTGAACGGCGGGAGGAGGCGCCTTCTACAATCAGCACCTCTCATGCTGAAGTTCGAACTGCTCAAGACCGAGGGCCTGGCGCGCCGCGGCCGCCTCACGCTAAACCACGGCGTGGTCGAGACACCCATCTTCATGCCCGTGGGCACCTATGGCACCGTCAGGGGCGTGATGCCGCAGAGCCTGGAAGACATGGGCGCGCAGATCATCCTGGGCAACACCTTCCACCTTTGGATGCGCCCCGGGCTGGACATCATGCAGTCCTTCGGCGGGCTGCACGGATTTGAAAACTGGCACAAGCCCATCCTCACGGATTCCGGTGGCTTCCAGGTCTGGAGCTTGGGCGAGATGCGCAAGATCAGCGAGGAAGGCGCGAAGTTCGCCTCCCCTGTCAATGGCGACAAGCTCCTCCTCACACCCGAGGTCTCGATGCAGATCCAGACCGTGCTGAACAGCGACATCGTGATGCAGTTCGACGAGTGCACGCCCTACACCTCGATCGACCCCAAGACCCGGGGCCAGCTCACCACCGAGCGCGAGGCCCGCGCCTCCATGGAGCTGTCGCTGCGCTGGGCGAAGCGCTGCAAGGCTGAGTTCGAGCGGCTGGAGAACCCCAACGCGCTCTTTGGCATCGTGCAGGGCGGCATGTACGAGCACCTGCGTGACGAATCGCTGGCCGCACTGGAAGAACTGGATTTCCCGGGGCTGGCCGTGGGCGGAGTGAGCGTGGGCGAGCCCAAGGAGGACATGCAGCGCCTCATGCGTCACTGCGGCCCGCGACTGCCTGCGCACAAGCCCCACTACTTGATGGGCGTGGGCACGCCAGAAGACCTGGTTTACGGCGTGCAGCACGGCATCGACATGTTCGACTGCGTCATGCCCACGCGCAACGCGCGCAACGGTCATCTGTTCACGCGCTACGGCGACCTCAGGATCCGCAACGCACGCCACAAGGCCGACCCCCAACCGGCCGACGGAACCTGTCGCTGCTACGCCTGCGCCGGCCGATCGGGCGTGCCCTGGGCCGAGGGCGGCCGCGAAGGTTTCAGTCGTGCCTATCTGCACCACCTGGACCGCTGCGGCGAGATGCTGGGCCCCATGCTGGCCACGGTGCACAACCTGCACTACTACCTGAACCTCATGCGCGAGGTGCGCCAGGCGCTGGAGGCGGGCACCTTCGGCCCATTCGTGGTGCAGTTCCACGCCGACCGCGCGCGCGGCGTTTAGCGATCAGCGCGAAAGATTTTTCCGCGCTCCTGTAAGAATTTCGACCCCGGCTGCGACTGACCCTTCAGCCGGGGCCGAAGGGCGGCTCCGCACCCCTGAACGGAGACCGACCATGTCCATCCTGCGCATCGTCCTGGCCGCCCTGGCCTTCACCCTGAGCTTGGGCGCCGCCGCGCTCGAGATTCGTCCCTACAGCGCGGCCGCGCTGCTGGCAGCCCAGCAGGCCGGCCAGCCCGTGGCCCTGCACTTCCATGCCGACTGGTGCCCCACCTGCCGTTCGCAGGAAAAGACCTTCCAGTCCTTCAAGGACGATGCCAAGCTGCCCATGACGCTGCTGGTAGTCAACTACGACCAGGAGCGCGAGCTCAAGCGCCAGCTCAAGGTGCGCGCCCAGTCCACGCTCGTGGTCTACCGCGGCGCGCAGGAGACGCGCCGTTCGGGCGGCGAGACGGACGCTGCGGCGCTGCGCGCCACCCTGGCCTCGGCCCTATGAAGCGCGAGAGCCACAGCCGTGACCGAACTGAGCTTTTCGCACTTGGGCCTGAGCATGGCGGCCGGCAGCCTGACCACCCTCTCCCCCTGCGTCTTCCCCCTGCTGCCCCTGGTGCTGGGCGGCGCCGTGCAGTCCAACCCGCTGGCACCGCTGGCCATGGGCGCAGGCATGACGGCGTCCTTCGCGGGCATCGGGCTGCTGCTGGGCGCCCTGGGCCCGGCGCTAGGGGTGGACGCCGACAGCGTGCGCACGCTCGGCGCAGCCATGCTGATCGCCTTCGGCATCGTAATGCTGGTGCCCGCGCTCAACGAGCGCTTCACCCAGGCCGTGATGCCCATCGCCAGCTCGGCGCAGGCGGCCAGCAGCCGCCTGAACGCGGGCTCGCTCATTGGCGCGCTGCTGCTTGGCGGGCTGCTGGGCCTGGTGTGGAGCCCTTGCTCGGGCCCGCTGCTGGCTTCGGCCATGACGCTGGTGGCCAGCGAAGGCGGCGCCGGGCGCGGCGCACTCATCCTGGGCCTGTTTGGTCTGGGCGCGGCGGCGCCACTGATGGCGGCCGCCTATGCCTCACGCAGCGGCTTCCTGCGCGCACGTGGCTGGGTGTTGGCGCATGCCGGGACGCTCAAGACGGCTTTCGGCCTGCTCATCGTGGCGGCTGGCATAGCCATCCTGACCGGCGCGGACAAATGGCTGGAGGCGCGTGTGCTGGACGGACTGCCGGAGTCATGGGTTCGACTCACGACTCTGTTTTAATGCCTGCATGCTCGACGCTAACACGCTTGCTGCACTGCGCCCCGACCTGCTGCGCTTTGCGCGCCTGCAGCTGCGTGACGCCGCCGCAGCCGAGGACGCGGTGCAGGAGGCGCTCCTGGCAGCGCTGGGCAATGCAGGGCAGTTCGACGGTCGAGCCCAGGTCAAGACCTGGGTGTTCGGCATCCTCAAGCACAAGATCGTGGACACCATCCGCCAACAGGCCCGCAGCACCAACGTCTCGGCGCTGGGCCCGCAAGAGGCTAGCATGGACCAGACCTTCGACGCCCTGTTCCGCGACAACGGCCACTGGACGCCGGCAGCGCGCCCCCGTGACTGGGGCGACCCGCAGGCCGCCCTGCGCCAGCAGCGTTTCTGGGACGTGTTCGACGCCTGCCTCAACCATCTGCCCGAAAACACGGCCCGGGTCTTCATGATGCGCGAGTTCCTCGAGTTCGAAACGCGCGAGGTCTGCCAGACGCTGGGCATCACCGTGAGCAACTGCAACGTCATGCTGCACCGCGCGCGCAACGCGCTGCGCCTGTGCCTGCAGCGAGGCTGGTTTGTAACAGGAGCGTCCACATGCTGAAGTGCAAGCAGGTCAACCGCCTCCTCTCCGAGGCCCAGGACCGCCCGCTCACGCCGCGCGAGAAACTGCCACTGCGCCTGCACCTGGCCATGTGCGACGGCTGCCGCGTGCTTGGCAAGCAGCTGGACCTCCTTCGCCAGGCCAGCCGCAGCTACTTCAGGCGCGACGATGGGACCCCGCGCTGACGCGCGGCGCACCCTCGCGCCTTACTTCAAGTGGTCGCGCAGCACCCAGGCGAAGGCCGCCAGCAGCAGCACCGCCAACCCGGCGAAGTACGCCGCCCAGGGGCGCTTCTTCTCGGCGTAGGGATCGGTCAGCGCACGCTCGGCGTTGGGCGGCAGCTGTGCCAGTTGTGTCAGCGAGGTGCCGAAGGGAATGTTGATCATGGCGCGGGCGTTGATGGCCCAGCCGTTGGCGTCGAGGATCGGGCCCAGGGTGCGGCTGCGCAGCTTGAACCAGGCGAGGATGACCGCAGGTCCCGAGACCAGCAGCACCAGCCCCGCAATCGCAATCGGCCACTGCCACCACACCAGCGCAAAGAAGCCCGCCAGCACCGAGGCCAGGGCCGAACCGATGGCACCCAGCGCCAGACCGATGGCGGCAAAGATACCGGCGAACTTGGCCACGTCGAACGGTGCGGGCGCTGCCGGCGCCGCGGAGGGTGCTGCGACAGGCGCGGCGGCCGCAGTGCTGGCCGTCGCCACCTTCTTGCCACTGTCCAGCGCCACCGTGGTGAGCTTGTCGTCGGCAGCCTTGGCCTTGCTGGCCGCCATCTTCTGCAACTGCTCGCCCACAAAGCGCGCCAAGCGCTTGTAGGGTGACCAGAACGCCTGGCGCAGGCTGATGGGGTGCTCCACGATCTTGCTGATGGTGGCGTCCCAGTCACGGCCCTGCCGGTCGTAGAACACGCCGTTGCGACCCACCATGAGCTGGTCGGCATCCCCGGCCGTGAAGGCTGCGGCTACGCTGAGCTTGTCGTCACCGCGCACGCAGTCCACATAGACCAGGCAGATGCGCGAGAGCGTGGCCAGCGTGGCATGGCGGCCGGCATCGTTGACGGCAACGCAAAGCTCGGCCGAGCGTCCGTCGAGGTAGAGCGTGCCCACCTGAAAGCTGGCCTTGCCTTGCCGGGTATAGAAATCGCGGAAGGCCACGAAGTTGTTGGCAAGCTGCTGCAGGTCGCGCACATAATGGGCCAGCTTTTCGAGCTGATGGATGCCCTCGCCCTGCGCAGCAGCGTCAGGGCGCGCGGCCAGCCAGGCGGCATAGGGCGCAAGCCGCTCCTTCAGGGTGTGCCAGTCGGCCTCGGTGAGAAGGGCCCGCTCGCCGAGCAGGGGCTGCACGGCCGCGCTGCGTAGCGCGGCGATGCGCGCGGCCCAGGCCGGGTTCAGCCCGCTGGCCAGCGGCAGCGCGGTGCCCGCCTGCACCCGGGCCAGGGGCAGCGCCGCCACGGCATCCGCGTCGGTCTTGAGCGTCGCCGCGCCCAGCGCGGCCAGCGTGGCGTCGGCTGCGTTGAGGGCCGCACCCGCGCGCTCGTCATAGGCGGCCAACCGGCAGCGTACAAACCAGTCTTCCACCTTCTCGGCCACGGCCTGCAGCGCGTCGAAGGCGGCGGCCGTGTCCTCACCCAAGGGACGTGCTGCGGTACCTGCGGCCTCCCATGCGGTCAGCGCCCGCTGGGCATGGCGCTCCTGCGCTGCGCGCGCGGCTTCGGCGGTAACCATGCCGTCGCCGCTGTTCAGATCGGTGAGGAACTCACGCGCGGCATCCACGATGGCCGCGCCCTCGGCGTCGTCGGCACGGATGGCGGCCAGCGGAACGCCGGGCAGGCCGCGCACGAGCACCTCCGGGTCCCGCAGGCGCTCAGCCGTCCACCGCATGGCGGCGATCAACTCGGGAGCACGCACATGGCCGTCGCCATCGCTGTCCACAAAGGCCAGGGTACGCGCATCGAACTCGATGCCCTGCACCGGGCACGACAGGGCGACCCAGAGCTTCTGGTCAAGCTGGCCGATGTTGAGCAGTTCGGCGGCGGTATCCAGGCGAACCTGGTCAAAACCGCCAGCGCGGAAGAAACGCCAGTGGGTCAGGGTTGGGGTCACGGACGGGCTCCTCGTCTTGGGGATGTCCCATCTTAACGGCACTGCCTGCGACCAGGGTGTGCCGCCCGCGAGACTCAGCGATGGGATGTGGCAGTGCCCTGCAACTGCGCGATGATGTGGCCGGCCATGCCACGAGCCAGTTCCTGCTCGCCCATGAAGACCGTGCCCATGTTCTCCTGGCGCAGCAGCTGCGCCTCTTCTTCGTTGTGAGTGCGCAGCACCACCTGCAGAGCCGGGTTGAGCGTACGCGCGATCTCCACCATGCGGCGTACATGGACGGTGTCGGGTATGGCGATCACCAACAGCGCGGCCTGCGCTACGTGGGCCTGGATGAGCACCTCGGGCGTCTGCGCGTCGCCCGTCACGGCAGGGATGCCTTCCTTGCGCAGGGCGTCCACGACCTCGCGGTTCTGCTCGGCCACCACATAGGGGATGCGCTGCTCGCGCAGGGTCTGCGCGATGCGCCGGCCCACGCGGCCGTAGCCCACCAGCACCACCTGGTTGCGCAGCGCCTGGGCGTCGGTACTCATGGGCAGCTCGGCCAGCGGGTCGTCGCGCTGCTCCATGCGCCGCGCCCAGGCCGAGCGCTCACGCATCCAGCGTTGCGCTGGCTCGATGGCCACGAACAGCGCGGAATTCAGGGCGATGGAAATCAGCGCGCCCGCCAGCACCAGGCTCTGCCCCTCCACCGGCATGAGCTGCAGCGCCACACCCATGCCCGCCAGGATGAAGGAGAACTCCCCGATCTGCGCCAGGCTGGCGCCCACGGTGAGCGCGGTGTTAAGGGGGTAACGCAGCAGCAGCACCAGGGCAACGGCCGCCAGCGTCTTGCCCACCACGATGATGGCCACCACCGCCAGCAGCTTGACCGGCTGCTGGACGATGACCATGGGGTCAAAGAGCATGCCCACCGACACGAAGAAAAGCACAGCGAACGCGTCGCGTAGCGGCAGCGACTCGTCGGCTGCGCGGTGGCCGAACTCTGATTCGCGCATCATCATGCCGGCGAAGAAGGCCCCCAGCGCAAAAGACACGTCAAACAGCTTGGCCGCGCCAAAGGCCACGCCCACGGCCACGGCCACCACGCTGAGGGTGAAGAGTTCCTGTGAGCCGCTGCGCGCCACCCACCACAGGGCCCTGGGCAGCACACGGCGCCCAACCACGAGCATGAGCACCACGAAGGCCGAGACCTTGGCCAGCGTCAAGCCCACTGTCTCCCAGATATCGCCGGGGCTCGCCACACCACCGGCCGCGCCCAGCACGCCCGCCAGCGCGGGCAGCAACACCAGCACCAGCACCATGACCAGGTCTTCGACCACCAGCCAGCCCACCGCGATCTGCCCGTTGATGGACTTGAGCAGACCCTTGGCTTCCAGCGCCCGCAGCAACACCACCGTGCTGGCCACCGAAAGGCACAGGCCGAAGACCAGCGCGCCACCCAGGCTCCAGCCCCAGAGCACGGCCACGGCCAGGCCCAGCAACGTGGCCACCGCAATCTGTACCACTGCCCCGGTCACGGCGATGCGGCGTACGGCCATGAGGTCGTTGAGCGAGAAGTGCAGGCCGACACCAAACATCAACAGCATCACGCCGATCTCTGCCAGCTGGCCGGCCAGCCCCACATCGGCCACGAAGCCGGGTGTGAAGGGGCCGATGAGGATGCCCGCGAAGAGATAGCCCACCAGAGGCGGCATGCGCAACTGGGTGGCGAGCAGGCCAAAGACCATGGCCAGGCCGAAGGCGGCTGCGATGGTGGCAATAAGGCTGACGTCATGAGGCATGGCCCAAGGATATGACGGATCCCATGAACCATGGGTCCGTATGGACAAGCGCAAGTCGAGGCCGCTTTGTGCGCGCAGCCTCATCAAGTAAGCTGCGAGGAATGGCGGCCCGAACGCCGCCCTCACACCGAGCGCACATGCCACTGTCTTTGCACCGCCTGCTGCCCAATTCGCTGGTCGCTCGCGTCCTTTTTCTGTACGCTGCCCTGATGCTGGTGCTCTCCAGCACCAGCCTGTGGCTGTACTTGAACCATCAGCTCCGTCAGGATATCGAGCGCGCGCAGCAGACCATGAACCTGCTGGCCGACACCATGGCCCTGCAGGCTGTGCCCCCTGCGCTGGACGGCAACATGGTCGCTCTTGAGCGCGCCCTGCAACTGGCCGCCCAGCGCCCGGGCATCGCTGCGGCGGCCTATGTCAATGCCCAGGGTGTCGTGCTCAACAGTGCGGCCGCAACTGAAGGCGTCGGGCCCTCACCCGAATGGCTGCGCGGCGAGATTTCGGCCGTGCTGCCAGACGTGCGCCGGCCGCTGGGTGATGCCGGGCAGGCCCTGGGCACGCTGCAGCTCAGCCATGACGTGGCCGCCCTCGCCGCCCGGCTCTGGGCCCAGCTGCTGGTCGCCCTGTACCTGGCCCTGGCGGCACTCTTCGGCGGCCTGCTGCTGATCTGGCTGGGGCTGCGGCGCTGGCTGGCCTCGCTGCGGCGCCTTGGCGCCGGCACGCCTGCGGGCGCGGTGCCTTACGAGACCCTGGCCAGCCAGCTGGTGCAGGCCGTGCCCGTGGAGTTCCGCCCTGCGTTCGAGACGCTGCAACGGGTCTCGGGCACCATGCGCCAGGAGCTCAAGCAGCGCGAGCAGGCCCTGGCCACGCTGCGGCGCGCGCTGGCCAACCTGATGCCCAACGCGCCAATCTCGGCTGCGACGCAGGCTGTGGACATCGCGGCGCTCGCGCGCCTGGTGCTCAAGGTGGTCCAGGAGCGCGAGGCCGACCGCCTGGCCCTGCAACAGGCCAAGCAGGACGCCGAAGCAGCCAGCCGCGCCAAGAGCGAGTTTCTTGCGGTGATGAGCCACGAGATCCGCACGCCCATGAATGGCATCATCGGCATGACGGGGCTGGCGCTGGACACGCCGCTCAACCCCGAACAGCGCGAGTACCTGAACACGGTGCGCAAGTCGGCCGACGCACTGATGGCCATCATCAACGACATCCTGGACTTTTCGAAGATCGAGGCCGGCCAGCTTACGCTGGACCCACGGCCCTTCCGCATCCACTCGCTGGTGCGCGGAACGTTCAGCCTGCTGGATAGCCAGGCTCGGCAAAAAGGCCTGCGGCTGGTCTACGAGCCCGGCGAGGACGTGCCCGCGCACCTGATCGGCGACCCTGGCCGGCTGCGGCAGGTGCTAGTGAACCTGCTGGGCAATGCCATCAAGTTCAGCCAGAACGGGGCCGTCAACGTGCGCGTGCTGCGACATCGCTTTCTGGCGGGTGGCCAGGTGACCCTGCGCTTTGAGGTACAGGACCCGGGCATCGGCATCGAGGCGTCCAAGCTGCAGACCATCTTTGAGCCTTTCACCCAGGCCGATGCATCCATCACGCGGCATTTCGGCGGTACGGGACTGGGCCTAGCCATCTGTCGGCAGATCGTACAGGCCATGGGCGGCCAGATTGACGTACGCAGTGCGCCGGGGCAGGGCAGCACCTTCCAATTCACGGCGGTGTTCGGCATCGACGCGGAGGAAAAGAACAGCGACCTGGCGCCGCTCACGATTCCGGCCGGCATGCCAGGCGGCGAGCCGGCAGGGCTCAACGTGCTGCTGGCCGAGGACAACGAGGTCAGCCAGCAACTCGCGCTCAAGCTCCTGGAGCGTGAGGGTCACCATGTGGATCTGGCGCACACCGGCGAGCAGGCCGTCTTCATGGCCACCCACGCCGATCCGCCCTACGACCTGATCCTCATGGACATGCAGATGCCCGTTCTCAACGGCTTGCAGGCCACACGCCGCATCCGGGAGATAGAGCGGCGCAGCGGCTACCACGCCCGCATCGTCGCGCTGACGGCCAATGTCATGCCTGAGGACCGGGAGCGCTGCCTGGCCAGCGGCATGGACGGCTACCTGGCCAAGCCCATCGACCCGCGCGCTCTGCGTGCCGTGCTTCAGTACGCGCCCGCCGCGCTACCGGACACCGTGCCCGCCACACTAAAGGACACCGTGCCCGCCACACTCGACACCCGGCAAGCCCTGGACGCGGCGCCCCAGGCGGCTTCCTTCGATTACCGGCAGGCTCTGGCCCAGGCCGATATCGTGATCGTGCGCATCATCGCGGACTCCTACCGGCAGAACTGGCCGCTGCAGTTGCGCAACCTTCAGCGGGCACTTGCAGGGGGCGATGCACAGCAACTGCAGATGGCGGCGCATACGCTGCGTGGCATGCTGGGCAACTTTGGTGCCGCGCCGGCCGAGGCCCTCGCCCGGCGGATGGAACTGCTGGGCGCCAGGGGCAGCCCCGGCGAGGCCGCGCCCCTGCTGGCCGAGCTTGAAGGCCAGCTACGCCAGCTCGACGAGGCGCTTGCCGAGCTCATGGCCCGCCCGGCCTGAATGTGGCCGCGAAGGCCTTCAGTAGTCGGCCGCGAAACGCGCGCGCACTGAGTTCACCTCGTCAAGCTGGCCCAGGAAAATGTCCACGCAGTCCGGGTCAAAGTGGCGGCCGCGCTGCTCGCGCATGAAGTTCAGCGCGCGCTCCATCTCCCACGCCGGCTTGTAGGGGCGCGCCGAGGTCAGCGCGTCAAACACGTCAGCCACGGCGACGATGCGACCCACGATGGGAATGTCCTCGCCCTTCTTGCCCAGCGGGTAACCGCTGCCGTCGAACTTCTCGTGGTGGCTCAGCGCAATATCGGCGGCCATCTGCAGCAGCGGCGAACTGCTGCCAGCGAGGATGCTGTGGCCGATCACAGGATGCTGCTTCATCACGGTTAACTCCTCGTCGGTCAGCTCCCCCGGCTTGAGCAGGATGTGGTCCGGTATGCCCACCTTGCCCACGTCGTGCATGGGCGCGGCGTCCAGAATGAGCTGCTGCTTATCCAGCGGCAGGCCCATGCGTACGGCAATCATCCAGGAGTAGTGCGCCATGCGCTGGATGTGGTCGCCGGTTTCCGGGTCGCGGAACTCGGCGGCACGTGACAGGCGCACGATGGTTTCGTGCTCGCGCCGGGCGATTTCCTCCGTGGCCTTGAGCACCTCCTCGGCCAGCCAGCTCGCCCGGTCCTCCAGTCGCTTCTGGCTCGCACGCAGCGCCAGCGTGTTGCGCATGCGCGCGCGAAACTCCACCTTGTCCAGCGGTTTGGTCAGAAAGTCGTTCGCCCCGGCTTCCAGGGCATTACGTCGCACCTCAGTCTCGTCGTTGGCCGTCACCATCAGCACCGGTACGTCGGCCCGCCCGGGGGTGGAGCGCAGCTGCCGGATCAGGTCTATGCCATTGAGCCCGGGCATCATGTAGTCGACGATCAGCAAGTCGGGCATCTTCTGCCTACATGCCGTCAGTGCCAGCGCAGGATCGGTGAAGGACAGCACCTCATACGGCTCACCTAGCTGCGCGATGAAGTGCCGCAACAGCACGAGGTTGGTTTCCACATCGTCGACGATCACAATCCGCATGACACACCTGTCGTCTACCTCTACATGCACCTATCTTAGACCCCCGGGCGGCATGCGCTCCCACGACGGCCCCCCGGCCCTCAGGGCAGCACCTGTACGCGCAGGCGGTTTCCCTGCACCTCCAGGTCCTGCCACTGCGGGGGCAGCACCCGCGCGCGGTCCAGTTCGGCGGCTTCGAAACGGCCCTTGGCGCCCGGCATGCTGAAGCTGCCGGCCCGGCGCCAGCCCTCGCTGGTCCGTCCGGTCTGGACAAATATCGCGCCGTTCCAGCCGTTGGAAAAAACCAGCAGCTCGTCCTGCGCATCGCCGTTCAGGTCACCCAGCCAAACTGGGCAGGCCGCCGCGTTCTGCAGGCAGTGGCGCAGGTCCCCGCTGCTGTCACCGCGCAGGTACTGCACAAAACTCTCGGGTAGGCTGCGACCCTGCGGGTGCACCCGAAACCTCTGCTCCAGCTCCGTGGCGTTCATCTGCTTGTGGGGTTGGGGGTTGTAGCGGTTGGTCTCGGCCAGCATCTGCCCGGCCTTGCGCTCCCAGCCCTGGCCCGCCGGCACACCCTGCCCTGCGGCCAGCGCCTGCAGAGCCTCGCGGCCGTAACGGCCGGACTCCCAGCGCAGGTAATGCCAGTCGGGTTCCATAGTCTTGCCATCCGCGCCCACCTTCTGCTGCTGAACGTGCGCCAGATGCGCGGCCACGGCCAGTTTACGCACATGCGTGGGCGGCGCCACATAGACCAGCAGACCCATGCAGAGCAGCAACGCCGCGACGATATTGGTCACGCCCATGGTTGCCATCCAGCGCTCACGCCGCAGCCACGACAGCGCATACCCCAGCGCATACACCGCAGCCAGCGTGGCCACCAGTGCGGCCCAGAGCCGGTCTTCGGACCAGCCGTGCTGCGCCACTCGCAGGACGAGCGCCCACCAGGCCACACCCACCACCACCAGCAGGGCCAGCCAGGCGCCCTGCAGGGAGCGCGCCAGCCCCTGCGGGTAGGCCTCGTGCTCGCCGTCCTGGTAGGCGCAATTGGCAAACAGCACGGCCAAGGCCATGAAACCCAGCATGAGCGTGGCCGCATAACGCGTCTTGAACAACGGCTCCAGCCCCGTGAAAGGCAGGGCCACAGCCCAAAGCACGGCAAAGAAGAGCACCAGGGGCAACAACCAGGCCGCGATGGACAACGCGTAGCGACGAATGGTCGCGGTCATGTCCGCGCGCACCAGGCCCAGTCCCGCTGAAGCCGCGACCACCAGGCTTGTGACAGTGAAGGCAAACAGCGACTGGCGGATCAGCCCGGTCACGAACTTCACACCGATGAGCGACATCAGCGCCGCCCCGGCCCAGAGCACGACCCAGAAGATTGCCGTCATGAACGCCGCCGTCACCAGCAGGATGCCGTTGCGCCAGGCGTATTCAAACAGCCGCTCGTAACGCCAGCGCCGCGCCTTGATATCGAAGCCGCACAACAGGCCCAGCAGCACGAAGCCCAGCACCACAGTCACCAAGGTGTCGTGAAATCGCACGCCCATTTCGCGCGCGTCCTCGCTGGCCGACCACGCTGTGGCCGCTCCAAGAGCCGCAAACAGGACGCCGAAACATAGCAGCGCCAGCCGCCGCAGGCGGGGTGACAGGTCCTCCACATCCTGCGTGGAATAAACCAGTGGCGGCAGAGCCAGGGCCACGTACAGCAGGCCAGTGGAGAGCACGGGATCGGTGGCGGGCCAGGCCTTGGCCAGATGGAGCTTCCACAAACCCCAAAGCGCCCAGCCCTGCAGGGCGCCCGTGAGGGCAAACATCCAGGTGAACGGCATCATCTTCCCCCCCGAGTGATTCAAGTGCTGCGCATTCTGCATCAGCCTCCCCTGCACATCAGTAACGCAAGGTGACAGGCGCGCCCGCCAACGCAACGCGCGGCAGCGAGGCTATGGGACCATGGTGGATGAGCACTTGCATATCCGACCGCTTGGGGTGGTTGGACCTGCGGCGGAGTGTGCGGGCGGCGGCGCGAAACGGGGGTTGATTTCGATACAGGTGGCTGTTGGCAGGCCAATCCGTAACAAACAACGATACCTTTGGCCAGGTCAGACGCCGGTTGGCAGCTTGGAGCGCATGGCCTGACGGCGGTCGAGCTTACGGCCATGAGGTGTGCGACTCAATCGGCGTCCCAAACGAACCCGCGCTGAAAACTTGGAATGCGGATTTGTCCAGCATGGACTTTCTGAATCAGCTCATTCATTAAGAGTGGTTCTGCCATCGGTTCCCCCTGCCATAAGAGTCGCGGGCGGTCGATATTACGAGGTTCCAAGTAGGGCCGCCACCCTCTCCCGCAGCGCGCCTAACTGGACATCCTCAGGTTTTATCGCCGCCCCCACATTCAACCCCACCCGGTTGAACAGCCCCCGACGCAAGGGCTTGCTCATCGCCGTGGGCTTGCCTTGCACCTGCTCGATACGACTGAAATAGGAGCCCCAGAGGTTGGTCAGCGCCATGGGAATCACGGGTACGGGCTGCTGCTCCAGGATTTTCATGAGACCGCCCTTGAACTCCTGCAAGGTACCGTCTTTGGTGATGCCGCCTTCGGGGAAGATGGCGAGCAGGTCGCCCTCTTTCAGCACCTGGGCCGCTGCCTTGAAGGCGGCCTCGTAGGCCTCGGGATCTTCGGCGCGCGGGGCGATGGGAATGGCCTTGGCGAGTTTGAAGAGCCAGCCCAGCACCGGGATCTTGAAGATGCGGTGGTCCATGATGAAGCGGATGGGGCGCGGGCTGGCGGCCATGAGCAGCACGGCGTCCACAAAGCTCACGTGGTTGCAAGCCAGGATGGCGGGGCCGGTGGTGGGGATGTTCTCCTCGCCGCGCACCTTGAAGCGGTAGACAAAGTGGGTCATGACCCAGGCCACGAAGCGCAGCAGGTACTCGGGCACGAGCAGGAAGATATAGGCCCCCACCACGGCGTTGGCCAGACCCACGGCCAGGAAGATCTGCGGGATGGTGGCGCCCAGGGCCAGCAGCAGGCCGGCCAGCACGGAGCTGACCACCATGAAAATGGCATTGAGGATGTTGTTGGCTGCGATGATGCGCGCGCGGTGGGTTGCCGGGCTGCGCAGCTGAATCAGCGCGTACATGGGCACGCTGTAGAGGCCGGCGAACAGGCTCAAGAGCAGCAGGTCGGCCATGATGCGCCAGTGCGCGGGCTGCGCGAGGAAAGCCGAGAGGCCCATGAGCTCGGCCTCAGGCAGGCCACGCGAGGCGAAGTAGAGGTCGATGGCAAACACGCTCATGCCGATGGCGCCCAGCGGCACCAGGCCGATCTCCACATGGCGGCGGCTCAGCAGTTCGCACAGCAGCGAGCCCGTGCCGATGCCGATGGAAAACACCACCAGCAGGAAGGACGCCACCTGCTCGTTGCCGTGCAGCACCTCCTTGGCAAAGCTGGGGAACTGGCTCAGGAAGACGGCGCCGAAGAACCACATCCAGCTGATCCCCAGCAGGGAGCGGTAGACCACGATATTGCCGTGCGCCAGCTGGAGGTTGCGCCAGGTCTCGGTGAAGGGGTTCCAGTTGATCCTGAGCGTGGGATCGGCCGCGGGCACCATCGGGATGCGCGCTGCGGTGAGGCGGCCCACGATGGCCACGGCCACGCAGGCGATGGCCACGTTCTGATGGCCCACCTCGGGCATGGCCACCACCAGGCCGCCCACCACATTGCCCAGCAGGATGGCCACGAAGGTGCCCATCTCGATCATGCCGTTGCCACCCGTGAGCTCACGCTCTTTCAGAACCTCGGGCAGGTAAGCGTATTTCACGGGGCCGAAGATGGTGGACTGCAAGCCCATGAGGAAGATGCAGCCCAAGAGTACGGCCACCTGGCCCATGATGAAGCCCCAGGCCGCAATCAGCATGATGGCGATCTCCAGGTCCTTGGTGAAGCGCATCAGCCGCGTCTTGTTGTACTTGTCGCTTAGCTGCCCGCTGGTGGCACTGAAGAGCACGAAGGGCAGGATGAAAAGCGCACCGATCACCAGGCCCGCCAGCGCCGGCGGCAGCCAGCCCACGCTGAGCTGGTAGGTGACCATCACTGTGAAGGCAAACTTGAAGAGGTTGTCGTTGGCCGCACCGGCAAACTGCGTCCAGAAAAAGGGCGCAAAGCGGCGTTGCTTGAGCAGGGCGAACTGGTTGGGATGGGCGTCGGCCGCCGGGGCAGGCTGACCTTCGGGCCAAGCTTGGTCAAAGTCGCGCAAGATGTCTCCTCCTCTTATTTGCGGGCATTCTGCCCGACTTGCTGCAGCGCCCAGATGACAGGCCAGGCGGCAAGTGCCGCCACGAGATGCTTGAGGCTGTGGCCCGAGATGAGCTGGCCCGTGGCTTCAAAGATCACGTGATCGGCCAGCTCGCAGAGCTTGGCTGCGGCGTAGATGACGATGATGAGCCACCAGCGCACGGGCAGCCCGCGCACCGGCAGGACGGAGAGCGCCAGTAGCAGCGCCAGCCCCGCGCCCTGCAGCAGAGCCCAGTGAAGCAGGTTGCCGCTGCGCCAGCAAACCCAGGCGCCCAGCACGCCCCAGAGCAGCACCACGGGGGCCGACCATTGGCCAACGCGCGCGGTGATGCGGCTGGCCACGGCCAGACCCAGCAGGCCGGCAAAGGCAAAGCTCATGCCGAGGCGGTCAATGAACAGACCCGCGTCGTCGGCTCGCCAGTGGTACCAGCCGGAAGCGAAGGCGGTGAGGATGAGGCCCACGAAGAAAAGCGCGGCCAACGCGCGCTGCGTGCCCTCCAGCGCTGCAGCAGGCACCCGGGCCAGCACACGCAGCCCCCAGAGGCCGAAGAGCGCGAAAGGTAGATTGCTCAGCACGTCGAGCGCGCAGGGCAGGCCCAGCCAGGCGCGCTGGTCGGCGTAGTCGTGGATGTGCGGGGCCTGGTCCATATGCAGCCCGAAAAGCGGGCCGAGGCCTGCGAACAGGGCCAGCAGGAGGATGGCGCCAAGCAGCAGGGCTTCGGCGCGGGACAGGGTGTAGGGCATGAGGACTCCATGGGTGGGAATGCGGCGCAGTGTGGGGCGCGCGCATCGCCCATCAGCTCATTTCATGCGACTTCTATGCTCTTGTCTACCAGAGGTATCGATAATCGATACCCAAGTCACCCTGGCGCTTCGTGAGCACGACATGAGTACAACAGCCGACCTCGTCCTGGCCCTGAAGAAGGAGCTCAAGGCCGCGCATATGACCTATGCCGATCTGGCGCGCAAACTCAACATGGCCGAGAGCAGCGTCAAGCGCATGCTGGCCAAGGGCGACATGTCTCTTTCCCGCATCGACGCCATCTGCCGCGCCCTCAAACTGGACTTTGCCGAGCTCGCGCGCCGCGTGGCCGATGCCCAGCCCCTGCTGGCCGAACTCACCCTGGCGCAGGAAAAGGCCGTCGTGGCCGACAAGAAGCTGTTGCTCGTGGCCATCTGCGTGCTGAGCCAGTGGACGCTGGAGCAGATCATCACGGCCTACCGCCTCAGCGAAGCGGAATGCGTGAAATACCTGGCCCAGCTGGACCGCATCGGCATCATCGAACTGCGCCCGCTGAACCGCTACCGACTGAAGCTGGCCAAGACCTTCCGCTGGCGCCCGCATGGCCCGGTGATGGACTTCTTCCGGGAGCACGCACTGCTGGACTATTACAGCGGCGGCTTCGACGGTCATGGCGAAGGCCTGCTGCTGGTGCACGGCAGCATCGCGCGCAGCCTGGCGCCGGCCTTTGTGGAGCGCCTGCAGCGCGTGGCGCAGGACTTTGCGCAACAGCACCAGACCGACCAGAAGCTGCCCGAAAAGGACCGCGAGGGTTACACGCTGGTGCTGGCGATACGCAGCTGGGAGTTTGAGGCCCTCTCGGCGCTGCGACGCTAAAGTCCCAACCAAGCCAATCAAAACGCCATGCCTGAAATCAAGACTGTCCTGCTCTTCCTGCTCACGGCTGTCGCCGAGATCGTGGGCTGCTACCTGCCCTGCCTCTGGCTCACGCAAGGCAAGAGCATCTGGCTGCTGGTCCCAGCAGCTTTCAGCCTCGCGGCCTTTGTATGGCTGTTGTCCCTGCACCCCACGGCATCCGGCCGCGTCTATGCGGCTTATGGCGGGGCCTATGTCTTCGTGGCCATCCTCTGGCTGTGGCTGGTCGACGGCATCACACCCACCCGCTGGGACATCGCGGGCTCACTGGTGGCACTGACCGGCATGGCCATCATCATGTTCGCGCCTAGCAACAGCTGAGTCCAAAGTCCGCTGCGACCCGGTCAGCAACAGGACAAGCTCGCGTTACGAATGGAGTCAAGCATGTATGAATCCCGACGGCATCCGCCCATACCCGCCGCGCATTTCGCCCGGCGCCTGCTCGGCCACATCGCGGCGGCCGGCGTACTGCTGCTGGTGTCCCTGGGTGCGGGCATGTGGGGCTACAGCCATTACGAACAGCTGGCCTGGCGCGATGCCTTCCTCAACGCCGCCATGCTGCTGGGCGGCATGGGGCCCGTGAACGCACCGGTCACGGATGGCGGCAAGCTGTTCGCCGGCTGCTACGCGCTGTATGCGGGCCTGGTTTTTCTGATCGTGGTGGCCATGATCTTCACGCCGGTCGTGCACCGGATCCTGCACACCTTCCACTGGAAGGACGACGAGTGAGGCCTAAGTGCTGTCGACCCTTGCAGCGTCGACAACAAAACCGTTCTTGGATCTAGCCGACGAGAAACACCGTCAGCACCCCCGTGTAGCCATACACGTGGTGCCGCGCAATCTCGCCGCCCGCGAAGTAGCCGATCAGCGGCACATCCCCCAGCGCATGGCGCACCAGTTGCAGCTCGGCGCTGGGTGCGCCGAAGTGCGGGCCGCCGCGGCCTGAGCAGCTGACGTAGACAGCGCCCGCGATCTGACGCGCACGCGCAGGCTCGGATTCTGGTGCGCCTGCTGCGGTGGCCGCGGCCAGCGGCAACTCGGCGGGCTCCAGTTCCTCGCGGATCTCGGCGCAGATGCGCATGAGGTCGGCGCGCGCGGCCTGCACATTGCGCTGGCAAAAGGCGAGTTGCATGCCCTCGTCCACCAGTTCGGCCAGGGCCACGCCACCGCGCTGCGGGTCCAGGCCGATGATGTGGCGCACGCGCACGTCGCTGCCGAAGTTGCCGGTGTGGCCGATGGCGCCGCTGTCCTGCGCGGCGTCTTCGGGGTGCACCAGGCCGGCCAGGGTGGCGCGCACGGCCTGGATGGCAGGCTCGGGCTGGTCGAGCGTGACACCGAGCTCTCGCAGCAGCACCTGGAGTGCGGGCTCGCCGTCGAGCTGGTAGACCACGTTGCGTTCGGCTTCGGTGATGGTGTGGCTGCCGGCGATGGGCAGCGCCCCCTGGGTCACGCGGGAGATGACGGCCACGTCCTCTGCAAAGGCCACGCCGCTCAGGCCGCCATGGAAGACGCCACTGCTGCGGCCCTGACCGCGGATGAAGCCGTCACCGCCCAGGGCGAACTGCACGTTGTCGCCGCGACTGGCCGAGAGGCCCCCAAAGAGGTAGCCGCTGGCCGTGCGCTCAGCCATTTCCGCGATGAGGCTCGAGAGCTCGGGCGTGCGCGGATCGGCATGGACCAGGGCGGAGTGCGCCTCGAAGCCCAGACCCAGGGGAGCGACACCGGAGAAGACGCGGTACTGGTCGGCCGGGATGTCGCACAGCATGACGGCCAGCGCCGGTTCGTCGAAGTATTCGACGCCGGTGGCGGCCACACCCACGCCCACAGTGCCCGCCCAGTCGGTGACTTCGGGCAGCTCGGCGCTCAGGTTGGCGAGGATGGCCTCGGCCTCGGCGGCGTAGTGATCGGTGATGTAAAGCAGGGCCAGGCCGGGGCTGCTGGCACCGGGCAGGGCCAGCTGCGCGCGCAGCTGGGCCAGCACGAGCGCCGCAGCCATGCGCCATTGCGGATGGGTGGCGTGGGCCAGGGGGAAACGCTGCATGTGCTGCGTTGCCTCAGTCCGTCTTGCGGCTGCGGGGCGTGGCCTTCTTCGCAGCGCGTGGCTTGGGGCCCGCCGCAGCGGGGGCCGCGCTGGCGGTTGACGCTGGCGGCATGGCCGCCTGCGCGACGGCAGCGCGAGCCGCCACGTCCTTCATGGCGTCGGTGGCGATCTGCTGGAACTGGCGCGTGAGCGCGCCCCAGTACTGCATGGGCTCTACAGCGGGCGCGGCCTTGGGTGCCTGCGCCTGCGGCGCATCAGCCTTGGGTGCGGGAGCCTTGGCCGCAGGCGCGGCGCCCGGCATGGGCCAGGCGGCACCTGCACTGGGCATGGGCACGTTCATGGTCTTGAGGGCAGCGAGCGTCATCTTCTGCACCTCCAGCGCCTGCAAGGTGGCTTTGAGCGCGGCGGCGTTCTGCTCCAGCCAGAACTGCACGGCCTTGAGTTCGTGGATGCGCTTGTCGAGCGCCTCCGGGTCCAGGGTGGGCGCGACCCAGTGCTGGAAAGGCGTGTTGCCACCCTGGGCCAGCTTTTGCAGGAAATCGAAGCCGGGCACGAACTGCCCAAAGCCGGTGGGATCAGAAGGTTTGCTCATACAAGGGCTCCTGCAGGGTTCATGTGCGGCCAGCTTACCGCATGGCCGCCCCGGCCGGGCATTTGGGCGACGCCCAGCCGAAAAGAAAACGGTCCGCGTGGCGGGCCGTTGACAGGGCAGGCCAGGCCCCGCCTACTCGACGCGTCCGATCCGCTGCACGAGCGCAGCCATGGCGCGCGCATCGGTCTGCACGAAACGCTCGAACTCGGGCGTGTCCTGATACATGAAGGAGGTGCCTGCGGCGGTGAGCGCCTGGCGCGCGCGCTCGTCCTGCGCAGCCATGCGTGCGGCGGCGCGCAGGCGCTCGACCACGGCGTCGGGCGTGCCGGCGGGTACGAAGAGGCCGGACCATTGCGAGTAGCTGATGGGCACACCCAGCTCGCGAAAGCTGGGTACCTCGGGCAGGGCGGCCAGACGGCCCTCGCCCCAGTGTGCCAGCACACGCAGACGACCGGCACGCACATGCTGCATCACGCTGGACGGGCCGGTGGAAACGGCGTCCACCTGGCCACCGAGCAGCGCCATGACGGCCGGCCCCGCGCCGGTTTAGGGCACGTGCAGCATGAAGGTATTGGTGGCCGCCTTGAGCTGCTCCATGGGCACATGCATGGTGCCGTAGTTGCCCGAGGATCCGAAGCTCACCTGCCCCGGCTTGGCTCTGACGTGGGCGATGAAGTCCTGCCAGGTCTTCCAGGGGCTGTCGGCGCGCACCACAAGCGCGGTGGGATCGGCGGTGAAGCGTGCGACCGGCCGCAGCTGGTCGAGCGTGAACAGCGGCGCGCGCTTGAGCACCTTGTCGGCCTCGGGCAGCACGACAACGGAGGACAGTGCCATGAGCACACTGTAGCCATCAGGCCGGGCCTTGGCCACCTGGGCCATGCCGATACCGCCGCCGGCACCGCCCCTGTTCTCGACAATCATGGTCTGGCCCAGGGCGCGACCCATGGCCTCGGCCACGGGCCGGCCCACGGTGTCGGCCACACCACCCGGCGGGAAGGGCACAAGCATGTTGACGGGCTTGCTCGGGTAGGCGTCCTGCGCTGGCGCAGGCAGGCAGGCGGCCGCGAGGGCAGCGGCGCTGCCTTGCAGGAATACACGGCGTGGGTTCATGGTCGGTCCCCTTGTCTTTGTGGTTGAACACGCTGTTCGCCCCGAGCCTGTCGAAGGGCTCATCGCTCTTCACCTGAATGGGCTTCGACAGGCTCAGCCCGAACCGAATCGACAGGCTCGCTCAGATCTCTTCCACCGGATTGTTTAGCTCACCGAGGCCGGAAACAGCCACGCGCACAACGTCGCCATGTTTCAGGAACTTAGGCGGATTGAAGCCCACGCCCACGCCCACTGAGGTGCCGGTGAGGATGAGGTCGCCGGGCAGCAGGGTCATGGCCGCGCTCATCTGCTCGATCAGCGTGGGGATGTCGAAAATGAGCTGCGAGATATGGGCGTTCTGGCGCTGCTCGCCATTCACCCAGGTCTGTATGCGCATGTCGGTGGGCGCCTCATCGGTGGTGGTGATCCAGGGCCCCATGGGGCAGAAGCCGTCTAGCGACTTGCCCAGAAACCACTGGGCATGGTTCTTCTGCAAGTCGCGGGCGGTGACGTCGTTGGTGGCGACGAAGCCCCAGACGTACTGCATGGCGTCGGCCTTCCTCACATGGCGCGCGGTCTTGCTGATGAGCACGCCGATCTCGCCCTCGTAGTCCACCGACTGGGTGTGTTGCGGGCTGTAGCGGATGGGATCGGTCGGGCCGTTGAGCGTGAGCGTGGCTTTGGTGAAGATCTGCGGATACGCGGGAATGGCCGAGGTTGCGCCGCTGGTGGCGTTGAAGCCGCTCTTGTCGAACTCCAGCGCATGGTCGTGGTAGTTCTTGCCCACGGCAAACGGATTGCGCAGGAATGCCGAGAACGGCGCGAGGAACTTCACCTGGGCCAGGGGTACGCGCGCGGTGACGGCGGACTGCAGCTGCGCGGCACCCGTGCCCTGCTGGATCACCGCCAGCACCGGGTTGGCGTGGCGGGCGATCTCGCCACCCACCAGGGCCACTTCCTGCCGGCCTTCATCGACCAGTGCGAGATGGGTCTGGCCGTCTCTTTGCACACGTGCAATCTTCATGCGTACTCCTGAAAGGCGGGCAACGAATGGTTGCCATTGGTTTTTCTTGGTGAAAATTGTAAGGGGCGATTTTTCGTCTGGCGGCCGTGGAAACCACGGATGTATGGCCTTTTTTGGTCTGAATTGGTTTGCGCCTTGCTATGATGCGCGCGTTAACTTCAGCCCGACTTCCCATGGACCCGACTGCCCTGCTGCGCGAAACCCTGCTCGACAAGCTCAAGTCCGGCATCTGGCGCGCCGGCCACCGCATTCCGACCGAGCGAGCGCTGTGCGCAGAGTACGGCCTGGGCCGCTCGGCTGTGCGCCGTGTTCTGGGCCAGCTCAAGGAATCAGGGCTGATCACGCAGACCGTGGGCAGCGGCACCTATGTGAGCGAGCGCATCGGCGTAATGCTCTCGACGCTGGGGCCGGCGACGGCCACCACAGGCGTGAGCCCTGCGGAACTGATGGAAGCGCGCCACGCCATGGAGCCGGCCATCGTGGAGATGGTGGTGCGCAACGCCACGCCGGCCGACTTCGCACGTATGACGCAGTGCTGCGAGCAGGCGGAGCAGGCACGCTCGCTGGAAGACTTCGAGCACTGGGACGGCATGCTGCACGAGGTGATTGCCGAGGCCGCGCACAACAGCTTTGTGACCCAGGTGTTCAAGCTCATGAACCAGGCGCGCGCCCAGGGGGAATGGGGCATGCTCAAGCGCCGCAGCGTCACCGCCGAGCGGCGCGCTGCCTACCAGCGCGAGCACCGCGCCCTCGTGGCGGCGCTGCGGGAGCGCGACTTGGAGCAGGCGCTGGACTGCACACGCGCGCACTTGGTGCACGTGCAGCGCAACCTGCTGGGTCACTGAACCCGCGAATAAATCTACTGCGCGGCCCGATCGCCGCCTTGGGCGGTGCTCGGAATCCTCACGTACCTGAAGTACGTTGCGGTTCCTGTGCTCCGTCCGCCTTGCACTCGGGCCGCTCGCTACGATTCCTTCGCAGGTTCTACGCCACGCCAAAGGCTCAGTGCTTCATGCCGTGGCCGTGGCCTGAGGCTGCGCCGCCCGGGGCCGATGTGAGCACGGGCAGCGACACCTCCTGGCTGCTCTCGACGCCCTTGGCGTCCCTGAAGACCAGCGTGAGCGGAACGCTGCTGTCCTTGCGTAGCGCCGTCTTGAGGTCCATGAGCATCACGTGGTAGCCACCGGGCTTGAGCTCCACGGTCTGGCCCGCAGGCAGGTCCAGGCCGGAGATGGCGCGCATGCGCATGACATCGCCTTCCATCTTCATCTCGTGCACTTCGACGACGCCGGCCACGGGGGAGCTGCCACCGATCAGGCGGGCGCCCTCGGGTGCCTTGAGCTTCATGAAGGCGCCGCTGGCCTTCTGACCCGGAACGGTGGCGCGGGCCCAGGGGTCCTGGACTTGCACGGACTGCGCGTGGGCCGCGGTGGCCACGAGCAGGATTGCAAAGAAAGAGGCGATGGATTTGCGAGTCATGGTGTTCTCCTGGGGTTGAAAGGATACGGAGGGAAGCGGATCAGTGGACATGCGCCGCGCCGCCACCTCTGGGCAGGACGTCAAGCAGCGCAGCCGGTGTCTTCATGCCGCGCGTGGACGTACCCTGGGCGGGAACATCGACCCAATCGAGCTGGCCGCTGGCACAGGTCTGCAGGACACGGAACCAGAGGGCGCCCGCTTTGTCGGGCAGGGTGGCGCGCAGCACGAATTCGTCGTACCAGTCATCGGGCAGGGCCGACGCAGCGCTCTGCGCGACCCAGCTGACCTCGACCACGTCCTCACGCACGGTCTTGCCGTGGCTCTCGTAAGGCTGGGTGAGGGGCGCGCGGCGCGTGGTCAGCGTCCAGCCCGCCTTCGGACTCGGCTTGGCGCCGCGCACGCCTTGCGGCAGGTAGACCGTGATGCCCGTGGTGGGACTGCTCGCGCAGCCATGGCTGACGCGGAATGTGGCGCGGTAACTGCTGCCCGCCAGTGCGGCGGGCTCTTCGAGCACGACGTGCGCATGAGCGGCAGTGACACCGAGCAGCGCGACCAATTTGGTAAGGGCCTTGAGGTATTTCATGCGCCGTTCTCTCAAAAGGTGTTCTTGATATCCGCGATCCAGGTGCGCTGCGGATAGGGATGGAAGTTCCAGTAGGTACGGTTGGTGAGGTTGTCGATGCCCAGCGAGGCCACGGTCTTGGGCGCGAGGCGATAGCGGTAACGCACGTCCAGCACCAGGTAAGGGCTGGCGCCGGTATAGGCGTTGCCGTTGACGTCGGAGTTGGTCAGCTGCGAGAACTGCCGGCCGCTGTAACGCACACCCAGCGAGCCGCTCTGCTGCTCGTCAAAGCGGTAACTCGCCAGGGCGGTAGCACGCCAGACGGGTACGCGCGGCTGGTACTTGCCCACGCTCGCGGGCAGGGCCGGGTTGCTGACGATGCGTGAGTCGGCATAGGTCAGGCTGCCGGAGAGATCCAGCTTGCGCACGAACACACCGCTGCCGCTGTAGGCCAGCTCCACGCCCTTGGTCCGCACCTCATCCACGTTCTGCACGCGGCTGGTGGTGGTGCTGCCGGAAATGAGCTGGCTGTACAGCGCATCACGCGTGTTCTCGTAGAACACGGTGCTGCGCAGCAGGCCGTGGCCCAGATCCTGCTCGAGCGAGAGCTCGGTCGTCACGGACTTTTCGGGTCGCAGATTCGGGTCGTTGATCAGCGTCAGCGTCGCGTTGTTCGTGGCCCCGTAGAGCTCAGCCACGGTCGGCATCCGCACGGCGCGGCCGCTGGCGAGCTTGAGCACCTTGTCGGCCGACCACTGGTAGGCCAGCGAGGCCTTGGGCGAGATGTAGTTCTCGTTGCGGCTTGCGTAATCCACGCGGGCGGGCGCAGACGTGCTGTTGAAGGTGTAGCCGCTGTTGGCGTTCCAGCTCTCCAGGCGCGCGCCCAGCACGGTCTTCCAGCGCGGTGCAAAGGTCCAGGTGTCCTGGGCGTAGAGCGCCTGGGTGCGCGTCTCGCCGCCCACGTCACTCGTCACTGCGCCCGGCGCGTCGTTGACCCAATTGCCGCTGATGCCGGAAGTCAGGATGCGCAGGCGGTAGATGTCCTGCTGCACGCCGAAGTCCACGATGTGCGCGCCCTTCACCCCCTGCGGGCGCCAGGTACCGCGCGCCACCACCGACATCCAGCCCGTGCCGTTCTGGTCCACCAGCCGCCCGGCGCCGCTGCTGAAGTTGGCGTTGGATGTGAAGGCCGTGGTTTGCCGCAGCTGGTCCTGTGCGTAGTCGTACAGGCTGGCGGCCAGCTCCCAGTCCCACTCGCCGCGGGTGTTGCTCTTGAGGGAGAGGCCATGCATGAAGTGCGTGAGCTTCTCTCGGGTGGCGTTGAAGGTGTTGGTCGCGAGGTTGTAGTTCTGGCCGTTGACCTGCACCGCTCCGCTGTAGACCGGGTTGCCCGAGCCATCACGCAGGTAGGTTTGCGGGTTGCCCTCGGCGTCGTTCATCCAGACACCCAGAGTGTAGCTCGCGCGCAGCGTGGGCGTGATGTCGTAGGCCACGCGAAACTTGGCCTGGTCCTGGCGCGTGCGGTACTGCGTGTTCGTACCCCAGACCCAGGTGTCCGCATTGGTGGTGTTGGGTGCGCGCACGGCGCCGGTGACGGGGGTCGTGCCCGCGCCTCCCGTGGTGGCCACAGGCGTGAGGGCAAAAACCAGCGGCTGGCCCGTGCTGTCGGTGTGGTTGAGGCTGATGCGCCAGGACCAGTCGCCGCTGCGGTTGCCCAGCGAGGCGTTGGCCTGCTGGCCGCCGTAAGACGCGTCGGTGCCGTAAAGCTTGAAGTTCTGCCGGAACACCGAGGCGCCCGCCGTGCCCTCGAAGGACTTGGGCATGCGCGTGATGTAGTCCACCACGGCCCCCACCGAGTTGCCGGGGTAGGCGGCCGAATAGGGGCCGTACATCACGTCCACCCGCTCGATCTCCTCCGGGCTCACCAGGCCCCAGCGCGGTGTGTAGGTCGCACCATTGCCCAGGTAGTTGGAGAGCAGGATGCCGTCGGCATACACCGCCGAGCGCGCGCTGTTGCCCGTGCCCGAGGCGCGGCTGGACAGCACGGCATGGTTGTAGTCGCCGATGTAGCGCTTGCGCACCAGCAGGCTGGGGAAGTATTTAAGCGCGTCCTGGGCGTCGGTCGCGTTGATGGTCTATTCGATCTGCTCGCGCGTGACGCCTTCAATGGTGGCGGGGATCTGCGTGGGCAGCGAGGTGGGCTGGCCGCTGGTGATGGTCACCACGCCCAGGGTCTTGACGGGGCCCGCGGCCCGGTCGGCCTCGGTGCTGGTGTTAGGGGTTTGCGCCCACAGGGGCGTCCAAGGGAAGGCCAGGGCCACAGCCCAGGCCAGGGGGTTCATACGCATGTCTGACTCCTGAAAAATCGAAAGCGACGGCGATCCGGAACGGAGAGCCGTCGGAAACACGATGGATCAGGCGACGTACGGTGGCCCGCGCGGGCGGGCAGCGATGGTGGTGGTTTTGACGAAAGAAAAGGCCTGCTCGTCCGGTGGCGCCAAACCGGATTCCGCCTTGAAGAAGTGCACAGATGTTGCGGGCGGCGGCCCCAGCCGATCAGCGACGAGCAGGCAGTAAATGCAGGGAGAAGACGTGGACGGGCTGACCGGTTGCGACTCACCGGCAGGCATCTGTACCCAGCGCATGCCCTGGGTGGTGCAGACCTCGATACCTGCAAGCGCACCCTGGTCGGCCGCGTGCCAGCGCGTGGCACTTGGGGCCAGGGCGCCCAGCGACAGGATGGCCAGCACCAGCCAGGCCAGGCCACGGCGCAGTCGCAAGGTCTGCAGGATGATCACACCAGTCCCGGGGTGCAGCTCAGTGCTTCATGGCGCCATGGCCACCATGGCCGTGACCGCCGCCCTGGCTCATGTCCTTTTGCGAGGCGGCGCTGACGGGACGCGCGGGCACCTTGAGCTCCAGGGTCTGGCGCTTGCCGTCCCGGGCCTCGACGACCAGGGTCAGCGGAACGGTGTCGCCATCCTTGACCTGGCCCTTGAGGTCCATGAGCATGACATGGTAGCCGCCGGGCTTGAGCTCGACGGCCTTGCCCGCGGGCAGGTCGAGGCCGGGAATGGCGCGCATCTTCATCACGTCGCCCACCATGGCCATCTCGTGGATTTCCACGATGCCAGCGACGGGGGAGCGGGCCTCAACCAGCTTTGCATCCTGCGCCGAGACCAGTTGCATGAAGGCGCCGGTGGCCTTTTGCTGCGGCACGGTGGCGCGCACCCAGGGCTCCTTGACGGACACCTGGGCCTGGGAGGCAAGGGCCAGCACAAGGCCGGCGAACGTGAGTGCGTAACGTTTCATGGTGAACTCCTTGTCGAGACGTTGAGGAAAAAGAAGCGGGCCTGGATCATCGGGCAGCGGCAGGCCAGGGGTTGGCATGGTTCGGGTTACGGAGAAAGCCGGTATCGGTCAATGCGTGCAGGAATGCCACCAGGTCCTGGATCTCCTGCTCGCTGACCTCGAAGCCGGCGATCAACTCACTGCGCAGGGGACTGGGGGCGCCACCAGCGCGAGCGGCGCGACCGGCGAGCGCATAGTGATGCCGGATCACTTCTTCGAGGGTCCCAATCGAACCGTCGTGCATATAGGGCGCCGTGACCGCCACATTGCGCAGGCTGGGCGTGCGGAACTTGCCCATGTCGCGGGCATCGCCCGTGAACTCCACGATACCCGGGCTGACGGCGGGATAGGCGCCTCGGCCGTCCAGGTTGTAGAGCCCGTTGTTGTGGAAGCCGCGCTCGGCAAACGGCAGCCGCGCGTGCTGGATGTTGTCGGTGAACGTGAAGCTGCCGTGGCAGTGGTAGCACTCCATCTTCTCGCCAAAGAACAAGGCCTCGCCTCGCCTCGCGGCCGTGCTGAGGGCCTGGGGCTGGTCGCCGTACTTGTAGCGGTCATAGGGGCTGTCGAACGACAGCAGGCTGCGCTGAAAGCTGGCCAGCGCCTTGGTAAGGGTGGACAGGCTGTAGAGCTGGGTGGCGCCCTGGCGGGCCTCGGAAGGAAAGGCCCGGGCGAAAAGACGGCGGTAGGTGGGATCGGCCTCGAAGCGGGCAAAAAGCTCCTGCTCGCGGCCAGCCATGCCCATCTCAACCGGGTGCTCGCCGAAGATCGGGATCAGGGCCTGGACCTCGAGCGAGGTCAGCTGCGGGTTCTGCCAGGTGAGGACCGGCAGATAGGCCACATTGCCCAGGGACATGGCGCTGCGCACACCACGCTCGCCGCTCACGCCAGTGGAGACCGCAAGACCATCGGTGAAGGCCTTGTCCTGATGATGGCAGCTGGCGCATGACATGCTGCCATCAGCGGACAGGCGCCGGTCATAGAACAGGTGCCGCCCGAGCTCGACCTTGGCCGGTGTCATGGCGTTGTCATCCGGCACGACCGGCCGCGGCACCCAGGCCGGCAGCGCCCAAGGATAGGACGGCCCGCCCAGGCCGGTGAGCAGCCACCAGGCACCGAGCGCGCAGACGCCCGTTGCCAGCCAGCGCAACACAAGCCGCAACCGCATCGCCCGCCTCAACGCGCTGTCAGGAAGCGCTGGGGCCCGGGTGCGGCGATGCCGTCATAGGCCAGGCCCAGGGCGCCCATGACCGGAGGACAGTCCCCGTCCCGGGGGAAGCTCATGCAACCCGGCGAGGTTCCGGCCGCATTCACATCCACGTTGGCCGCGCTCAGCACGGCGCCCATGTCGGCAACGACGGTGCCGCGTGCGACATCAAAGCGGTCCAAGCGAACCACGAGACGATTGGCGTTCTGACATGCGCTGGGCGCCTGGGTGCGCGACGCCGCGGCACACACGGTGCTGCCCAGGTGCACCGAGAAGCCCGAGGCTGCGGCCGCGCCGTGCGCCTCACCCGCGCCCTGGGTCGCGCGGGTCTGACCGCTGGAGGCCGTATCGAACTTGATGAACTTGTAGCCCCCCTGCCAGTTCCAGAACATGGCGGTGTTGTTCAGGGGCGCAGGCGCAACCGTGGGATCAGCGTGGTTCAGGGCAAAAGGCACACCCACGGTGAACTGCACGCCCTGGTAGTCGCCAGCAGGCACTGTTCCGCGCACGGCGGCGTTGAGGCCGGAGGTGCCATTGCGGCAGGGGCCGGCGCCGTTCTCGAAGTCGAGCAGCGTCACGTTCTGGAACTGCCAGACGCCATCCTGCGTCAGTTGCACGGGCACCAGCTGGCCCTTGCGATCCACCAGATGGACTTCACTCACAAAAAACCGGTAGTCGCTGGGGGTGATGGTAGAGCGGGTGGTGCCGACGCCGCTGTAGCTCTTGCCACATTCGAAGGGCTGGCCATTGATCTGGGCGGCAAACTTCAACTCCACGGGCACGGGCCCCCGGGTCACCAGCGCATTGCCGGCGCAGGCGGCCAGAAGGCCGGTCAGCAGCGCCAGGGGAATCAGGCGATAGGTCGTAGACATGATGAGCTCCTAGAAAGAAAAAAGAGAGTCAGTGCGCGTGAGAACCTGGACTGCTGCGCGGGGTCTGCACCCAAACCTTCACGGTCTGGCGCCCCGCTCGCTCGAACACCAAGGTGAGATCGAAACGATCGCCGTCTTTGAGCGGCTGCTTCAAGCCGCTGAGCACAAGCTGGTAGGCGCCCGTGTGCCGAAGCTCGACTGTGCTGCGCGCGGGCAGGTCGATGGCATCGAGGGTTTGCGCAGGCGCAGTTGCGGATTCCCCCGTGCGACGCTGTAGCACCACCTGCTCGGCCCGAGCCGTGCTGCCAGACAGCAGCCGATCCGACTGCTGTCCACGATTGCCGATCGATCTGAAATACACGAGGCCCGTCGATGCCCCCGGCTGGGATGGCGTTGCGTAGGGGTGATCGATCAATAGATCTCCGGCGCGCGTGCCGTGGGCGCCGGCGTAGCCGGAGCCCAGAAGCCCGATGACCCCCAGCATGACCCAGGTCACCCTGCGGGCCAGACAGATGAGTTCAACGCCCATGCAGCGGCACCAGACGCAGATGCGAGCCATCAGGCGACAAGTCCGGATGGGCGGAGCTGAAGGCGCTGGCCATCCAGGCCAGCAAGGCAAACGCAATCAGATGCACGACGATCACGGCCAGAACCGGATGCCGACGCAGCCACGAACGCAACGAGGTTTTCATAGATGACTCCTGACAAGAGCAAGGCCGCACGACGGCCGTCGGTTGTCTTTCTGCCGCGCACCCCCGACAGGATGCAATCGACAGCGCCGGCCCCGCCGGGCCGGCGTGCTGTGAAGCCGTTAGCGCAACAGCCTTACAGCGGTCTCAGGAGCGAGAAGGAGGCCCGCGTGCGGGCAGAGCTGCGGCCGCACGATCGACGGCCGGTGCCACGACACGAGGCCGAAGGACATGGGCCAAGTCTGGCGCGAGGGTCGCCGTCACAGCCACAGCAACCGAAGGAGCCCCCAGACTGGCGCATGAAGGGCAGTCGAGGGTGTGCCCGCGCTGCTCATCGCCGCCATCGGCGTTCTTGACGATGAGCTTCATCGCACCACCGCTGGCGCAGACCAGTTCCATGGACTGCGGATGCACCAGGGGCGAGGCGATGGCCACCCCGAGCGACAAGGCAAACCACGCCAGCACAAGGCGGGCGAGGAAACGGGCTTGACGCAGGGCTCGCATGGCGGGGGATTATGCCCGAGCAGTCTTGCGGGGCCTCCCGCGCCAGCCGACGATGAACTTGACCTGCATCAAACAGCGGCGCGACATGCGGGCGCATGATGACCCCCGGAGGTATTCATGAGCACCCAGATCACCGCACCCTTCAAGAAGCAGTTGCTGGCGCAGCGCGCCGGCCTGCTGGAGCAGCTGGCCGCCTTGCGCGGCGGCAAGGTGGGCCGCGCGGAGGCGTCGGCCGAGCACTTTGGTACACGCGAACCCGATACGCGCGCCCAGATGGGCAGCGAAAGAGAGCTGGAGTTCACGCTGGACGCCCGCGAGAGCGCCGAACTCGATGCCATCGAGGCGGCGCTGCGGCGCATCGAGCAAGGCAGCTATGGCGTCTGCACCGAATGCGGCGCCGACATTCCGGCCGCACGCCTGCACGCCGCGCCGGAGACCCTGCACTGCATCCGCTGCCAGGAAATGACTGAGCACCCGAGGCGCGCCTGAGACTCGCCCGCCCCACGACCCAACGGAGACCACAAGCATGTCCACTTTCCACGCCATCGTCTGGCTCGACCGCAGCGAAGCCCACGTCGTGATGTTCGACCGCGAGCACATCGCCGCGCAGAAGATCAAGTCGCGCAGCACCCACAAAGCCACGGGCGGCCACGGCGGATCGCACCAGGGTTCGGGCCGCGGGCCCGGCACGCAGGGCCACCTCAGCCCCGGCGGTGGCCACAACGCGGCCGACGAGGCCTTCTACCACGCGATCGCGGAGTCGCTCAAGGGCGTGCACGAGATCCTGGTGACCGGCCCGGCCCAGGCCAAGGACGAGTTCCGGTCGCACTGCGCGCGCCACGACAAGGACATCGACCAGGCCATCGTGGGGCTGATCCCCAGCGACCACCCGAGTGACGGCCAGCTCGTCGCCATGGCCAGGCAGTACTTCCTAAAACATGACCGCATGCAGGGCCCGGCTTGAGAACTCGCGACTAAATCTACTGCGCGACCCGATGACTACGATTTCTTCGCAGGTTTGAATCGGCAGCAGAAGAAAAGGCGACCCGTAGGTCGCCTTTTCTTCTGCGCCGTGGACTCAGCCTATGCCGCAAGTGACGCGATCTTCTGCTCGATGGCACCGAAGACCGACTGGCCGTCGCGGCCCTTCATCTCGATGCGGATGGTGTCGCCGAACTTCATGTAGTCGGTCACGGGCTTGCCACCCTGGATGGTCTCGATGGCGCGTTTCTCAGCGATGCAGCTGTAGCCCTTGCTCCATTCCTTGTGGCCGTTCACCTCCGTGGCGCGGTTGCTGACCGTCCCCGATCCGATGATGCTGCCTGCGCGGACGTTGCGCGTTTTCGCCAAATGCGCAATCAGCTGGCCGAAATGGAAGGTCATCTCTTCGCCAGCCTCGCACATGCCCACAGTACGGCCGTTCCAGGCGCTCTGCAGCGTGAGATGTACGCGCCCGCTGGCCCAGGCATCGCCAAGCTCGTCGGGAGTGACGGCCACCGGGCCGAAGGCCGTGGCGGGCTTGCTCTGCAGGAAACCAAAGCCCTTGGCCAATTCATCGGGGATGAGGTGACGCAGACTCACGTCGTTGGCGATCATGAGCAGGCGGATGCCATCAAGCGCCTGCTCGGGGCCGGCGCCCATGGGCACGTCGGCGGTGACCACGGCCACCTCGGCCTCAAAGTCGATGCCGTGCGCCTCGCTCACGCACACGACCGGATCGCGCGGGCCCAGGAAGTCGTCGCTGCCACCCTGGTACATCAGGGGCTCGGTGTAGTAATTGGCCGGCACCTCGGAGTTGCGCGCCAGGCGCACCAGCTCAACGTGATTGATGTAGGCCGAGCCATCGGCCCACTGGAAGGCGCGCGGCAGCGGTGCCATGCACATGGCGGGATCAAAGGGAAAGGCATGGCGCGCCTTGCCCTGATTGAGCGTGACGTAGAGATCCTCCAGCTGCGGGGAGAGGAAATTCCAGTCGTCCAGCACCTGCTGCAGATGCTGGGCGATGCCGGTCGCATAATGCGCCGTGCTCAGGTCGCGCGAGACGACGACCAGCTGGCCGTCACGCGAACCATCCTTGTAAGTGGCAAGCTTCATCGAAACACTCGAATCACGTATGGTTGAATGGGTTTGACCCATCGAAACGGGGCGTCCTCATTACATCATGGGCAAGACACGCGCAGGCATCCGGTCGTTCGAGGTGGGCTATATGCTGCTGGAGGCACTGGCGCGCGCGCACGGCCCGCTGATGCTGCGCGACCTGGCCGCCGCAGCAGGCATGAGCGCGGCCAAGGCGTACCGCTACCTGGTGAGCTACCATCGCCTGGGTTTGGTGAGCCAGGATGCCGCCAGCGCACGCTACGACCCGGGACCGCCCGCCCTGCGAATGGGCTTGGCGGCCATCACCCGGCTGGACGCAGTGCGGCTGGCACGCCCGCGCAGCCTGGGCCGCAAGGACCTGCCACGCAACCAGTCCGAGCTGCAAACCCCGCTCACCGAGGTGCGACGCCATGGCATGGCGCGGGTGGCGGACACGCCGCTGCCGGGCATCGCGGGCTTTTGCGGTTCCGTGTTCGGCTTCGACGACCACATGGCGCTTGGCATGGTCACCATGGGTTCGGTCGCAACGTTCGACACCGCATGGAACGGCAAGTTGGCCACCGCACTCGGCCTGGCAGCGCGCCAGCTGTCGCGGGATCTGGGCCACGCCGGGTAAGCATGCAGACCGAAAGCCCAAGCCGGCGCTCGTGGACGCCCGTCCATCCCGCACGCAGGCTCATGCTCTGCGCCCTTTTGGCGGTCGTACTGCATCTGCTCGTTGTTGCGAGCATCCGCCCCAGGCTGGGCTTCGAAGAGGGACGCCTGATCGCTCGGCCTTTGGTCTACAGCCTGCCCCCGGTCAAGGCACCGAGGGCATCAGACGCGCCACGGGTGCCGAACGCTGCGCCACGCCAGCAGCGTGCCGTCGAATCCTCGGTGCGCAGCGCGCTCACACGGCCGTCTGCTGAGCCGCAGGGGGAGCCCCAGCCGCCGCAGCCCGAACCGCCTGCTGCTACCCCGACGCCCGAAGCCAGCTCCAGCCCCTCCGCACCCGCCGAGTCGCCCCCTGTCGCGTCAGTACCCCAGGCGCCACCGGTTCATGCCCTGATTCCCGGCTCCTTGCGTTTGAAATACGACATCTTGGGCGAGGCACGCGGAGTGACCTACCATGCCGACGGTGAGCTGCTGTGGACACACGACGGGCGAGATTACGAGGCGCGACTGGAAGTCAAGGCCTTCCTGCTCGGCTCCCGCGTCCAGACGAGCCGCGGGCTTATCACCCCCGAGGGCCTGGAGCCGCTGCGCTTCGCAGATCGGGCCCGCCGCGAGCGCAGCGTGGAGCTGGACCACGGTGGCGGATGGGCGCGCTTCAGCGAGGGTGCGGCTGCCGCGCCGCTGCGGGCAGGCGCACAAGACCCTTTGAGCATCTTCATACAGTTGGCCAGCCTGCTGGCCAGTGACCCGGACCGCTATCGGCCCGGCAGCGAACTGGAGCTACAGACCGTGGGCCTGCGCGACGCCAAACTCTGGCGTTTTATCGTCGAAGGGCCCCAGACCCTGAATCTGCCCATCGGCGAAGTCGTCGCCCAGAAGCTCACCCGACAGGTCGCACCCGGCCAGGACGAGCTGCGTGTGGAAGTCTGGTTTGCGCCCTCCTTCGGCTGGCTGCCCGCGCGCCTGCGGCTCTCGCAACCCAACGGGGACTACATTGACCAACAGTGGCGGGGCACAGCTCCTCCTTGAGCGCAGGGCCGGGGCACAGGCCCGGGCTTGAAGCGGCTGCGTCCAACCCCAATTACTGGGGGTCGTATCTGAGACTGATCCATGCACACGCTGTACAACTCCGAAACCTTCCTCGTGAACCATCTTCTGGCCTTTCCCGAAGGCCAGACGAAATGCGCGGATATGCCCGACCAGCCGGTGCTGCTGCGTCACGGCTTTGAGATTGTGGACAAGCGCTCTGGCAAGGAGGTCTACCTCGACGGCTCCTGGGCCGAGATCTTCCAGCAGCGCCTCCTCCAATGGCAGCAGAACCAGCCTTCACAGGAGGAAGTGGAAGACACGCTCGCGCAATACGCCGAGCTGGCCCAGACACCTGTCTGCGTGCACTGACCCGGCGGGGGTGCCAGCGTGAATGAGCGGACGCGGCGCGGGCTGTCGGCACTGGCGTAGCTAAAACCCTACTTCTTGCAACAAAGGGGTTTTGCCTTGAGCCTATTTCTATCGTCCCCCTGGAGAACGCCCGATGGACTTGGCATACCTATTTCGCCCGCTGCGCTTCGCTTTTGCCAACGTGATGCTGCTGGCTTGCGCCGACGCAGTGCTTGCGCAAAGCGTCACTCCCCGGCAGATCCTGATTGGCCAGAACATCACACTGCAAGGCGGCAAAAACGCATACGGCGTCGCTGTGATGGATGGCATAGACACTTACCTGAAGGAGGCCAACGCCAAGGGTGGCGTGAACGGCCGCCAGGTCGTGGTCAAGACGCTCGACGATGAAAACAATAGCAACCGGGCCGAGGCCAATGCGCGCACGCTGATCGAGCAAGACAAAGTCTTTCTTCTGTTCGGCTCCATTGAAGGCGGGCCCTCAACGGCAGTGATGAAGGTCAGCAATGAACTGCAGGTGCCGTTCTTCGGACCCATGGCCGGCTCGCCCACGCTGCGGCGCCCCTACCAGCCTCTGGTCTTCCCCGTGCGGGCCGAGCATCGCGAGGAATTCCGCGTGCTTCTGGAGTATCTGCGCAGCACTGGCGGCAAGCGCGTGGCCTTCTTCCGCGCCGACTCCGAGGTCGGTTTGCTGCATCTTGAGAACTTCAAGAAGATCTGCCAGGAGCTGGGCCTGGAACTGGTGCTGGACCTGCACTTCAAGTCTGACATCAGCGACGCCCAGCTCGCCGCCATGGCCGGGCGCATTGCCGCAGCCGATCTGCAGGGCGTCATCAACCACGGCAGCTCGGGGCTGTACGAAAAACTGATCCGGCAAGTGCGCGCCCTGGGCAGCCCCACCCCCTTCTTGGCCGTCAATTCGGGCTCGACCCAGCTCGCCCGCCAGCTGGGCCCGTTGGCCCACGGCCTGCTCTTCGCGCAGGTGGTGCCCAGCCCCTGGGAGCGCAGGACCGAACTCGCGCGCGAGTACCAGGAGGCCTTCAGGCGACACAAGCCCGGCATCGATTTTTCCTACGGCAGCCTTGAGGGCTACATGACCGCCAAGGCGCTCGTGGCCGCCTTGCGGCTGGCTGGCCCCAACCCCACCCGCGAGAGCTTCGTGCAGGGCCTGCACAAGGCCGGTGGGCTAGACATCAATGGCCTGCGTCCGATCTACCTGAACGGCGACCACGCAGGCCTCAAGCTGGTGGACCTGGCGATCTACACCCGCGACAACCGCTTCCGACACTAAGCGCCCTGCGGCCTCAGCGGGGCCGCCCCTGCAGCCACCGAAACAGTGGCGCGATGAGCAGCAGCACCGCAAACAGCCGGCAAATCTGGAAGACCGTCACCACCGGCGCGCCCAGTTGCAACACCTTGGCCGTGATGGCCATCTCGGCAATGCCGCCGGGGGCCGTACCCAGCAGCATCGTGGCCGGGTGCAGGCTGGTGCCCTGTGCCAGCAGCCAGCCAAAACCCGCGCTCAGCAGGATCATCACCAGGCTGCCCAGCGCCACAGCCCCGAGCCAGCGCGGCGCCGTGTGCACAAAGGCCGGCGTGAAACGCACGCCCAGGCTGACCCCGATGACGAGCTGGGCGGCATTGGACAAGCCGCCCGGCACGCCCGAGAGCTCGGCGCCTGCGAGCGTGAGCACCATGGCCACGGCCATGGGCCCCAGAAACCAGGGGTTCGCACGTCCCAGCCGCTGCAGCAGCCAAGCACCGGCTGCACCCGCGAGCGCCAGCACCAGCAGGCCGCCCGGGTGGAAGTCCTGCGTGGCCATGCCTGGGCCCTGCAGGCCATGCACGCCGCTGAACTGCAAGGCAAAAGGAATCAGCACCGCGACGATGAGCACGCGCAGGCTGTGCGCAGCGGCCACAAGGTCGGTGCGCGCGCCGGCACGTTCGGCCAGCAGCGTCATCTCCGAAGCCGCGCCGATGGCGCTCGCAAACCAGGTGGTGGCGCGGTTCACGCCGGGCAGATGGCCGTGGGTGCGCTGCAGCCAGAGGCTGAACAGCGCGCCCATCAAAAGCGCCCAGGCCACGCCCAGCAGCACTGCCCACCACAGGCTGAGCACCAGGGCGCCAACCTGGGGCGTGAAGTGCAGGCCCAGCGCCAGACCAATCGTGCACTGGCCGGCATTGCGCAGTGGCGCAGCACTCGCTGTGGGTGCTCGCAGCATCGACGCCAGGGCCGTGGCCAGCAGCGGGCCAATGAACCAGGGCAGCGCAAGCCGCAGGACCACGCAGAGCCAGGCAGCTCCCAGCGCCAGCAGCAGGGTGAGAGCGCAACGCAGGAGCGGTCGGGAGGTCATGAATGGACGCGAGTTTGCGCGTAGTATCGCCGCAGGCAAGGAGACCAGAAATGCAGGCAGACACCCCTGAACTCTGCGTGGTCCAGACCACGCTGGCCACCGAAGCACAGGCCGCCGAGCTGGCACGCGCCGTGGTACGGGCGCGGTTAGGAGCCTGCGTGCAGATGCAGGCCATCCGCAGCGTCTACGTCTGGCAGGAGCAGGTGCGCAACGAGCCCGAGTGGCTGCTCAGCATCAAGACCCGCCGCACGCGCTACCCGCAGCTACAAGCCTGGCTGCGCGAGCACCATCCTTACGACACCCCGGAGATCGTCTGCCTGCCCGTTCACCAGGCCAGCCCCGATTACGCGACCTGGGTGGCGACGAACACGGGCGAGGCTTGAAGGCTCAGGCCAGTCGCCGCAGCGCCGTGGCCACGGCATCGACCATCTGCGCGATCTGCTGGGGCTCGACCACATAGGCCGGTGCCAGCACGATGCTCTCGCCCGCCGCGCGGACCAACACCCCTTGCCGCAAGCAGTCAAGGAAGACCTCATAGGCGCGCTGGCCCGGCAAACCCGCTCGACTCTCCAGCTCAATTGCCGTGGCCAGGCCCAGGCTGCGCAGGCTGACCACATGCGGCAGGCCCCTGAGCGCGCCATGCGCAACATCCCCCAGCACCTGGCCCATGCGGCCCGCACGGGCGAACAGGTCCTCGTCACGCATCAGGTCCAGCGTGGCGACCGCAGCGGCGCAGGCCACGGGATGGCCCGAGTAGGTGTAGCCGTGGAAGAACTCAATCTGGTGCGCCGGGCTGTCGCGATGCGCGTCCATCACCGCGTCAAAAATGCCCTGGCGACACAGCACGCCACCGAGCGGGATGACGCCGTTGGTCACGCACTTGGCGAAGGTGAGCAGGTCCGGCACCACGCCGTAGTAATCGGCACCGAAGGGCGTGCCCAGGCGGCCGAAACCGGTGATGACCTCGTCGAAGATCAGCAGGATGCCGTGGCGGTCGCAGATCTCGCGCAGGCGCTTGAGGTAGCCCTGCGGCGGCACGTACCAGCCCGCGCTGCCCGCCACGGGCTCGACGATGACCGCCGCCACATTGGAAGGGTCGTGCAGGGGCAGGATGCGCTGCTCCAGCTCCAGCAGCAGGTCCTCGTCCCACACCGGCTCCACACCGTTGTAGAAGGCATGCTTCACCGGGTCGTGGATGAAGCGCAGATGGTCCACGCGCGGAAGCATCGCGCCGGAGAAGGTCTTGCGGTTGGCCGGGATGCCGCCCACGCTGATGCCGCCAAAGCCCACGCCGTGGTAACCGCGCTCGCGGCCGATGAAGACGGTGCGCTGCGCCTGGCCGCGCGCGCGGTGGTAGGCCAGCGCCACCTTGAGCGCCGTGTCCACGGCCTCGCTGCCCGAGCTGCAGAACAGCACCTTGCCCAGGTCGCCCGGCGCCAGCGCGGCAATGCGCTCGGCCGCCTCAAACGATCGGTCGTTGCCGCTCTGGAAGGCGGTGGCGTAGTCCAGCGTGTCGAGCTGGCGCGCGATGGCCTCGTTGATCTCGCGCCGCTTGTGGCCGGCGCCCACGCACCAGAGGCTGGAGATGCCGTCGAGCACGCGGCGGCCGTCGTGAGTGGTGAAGTGCATGCCCTCGGCGGCCACGAACACGCGCGGATCGAGGGCAAAGCTGCGGTTGGGCGTGAAAGGCAGCCACTGGGACTGCAGGGATGGGTCAGGGCGGGCCATGCAAGCCGTCTCCGGGAAATTGCGACAATTGTGGGCCACGGCCGCCAAAAGCGGGCCGTGCCAACGACCACCTCATCCTGCCACAAGGGTTTCCATGAGCCAAGCCTATATCCTCAACTTCTCCTGCCCGGACCGACTGGGCCTCGTGCATGCCGTCTCCGGCTTTCTACTGGAGCGCGGCGGCAACATCGAAGAAGCCGCCCAGTACAACGACCACGCGACCGGCCTCTTCTTCATGCGCGTGCAGTTCTCCTGCGGCCAGGTGACCCATGAAGACCTGCAGGTGCAGCTCAAACTCTTCGCCGAGCCCTACAGCATGCAGTGGACGCTGAACCCGGCGGACCAGGCCATGCGCACCGTGCTCTTCGTCAGCAAGGAAGGCCACTGCCTCAACGACCTGCTGTTCCGCTGGAAGATCGGCCTGCTGCCCATCGACATCCGCGCCATCGTCTCCAACCACCGCGACTTCTACCAGCTGGCCGCGAGCTACAACGTGCCCTTCCATCACATCCCGGTCACGGCCGCCACCAAGCCCCAGGCGGAAGCCAAGCAGTTTGAGGTGGTGCAGGCCGAAGGCGCCGAACTCGTGGTGCTGGCGCGCTACATGCAGGTGCTGAGCGACGACCTGTGCCGCAAACTCAGTGGCAAGGCCATCAACATCCACCACAGCTTCCTGCCCAGCTTCAAGGGTGCCAAGCCCTATTACCAGGCCCACGACCGCGGCGTGAAGCTCATCGGCGCAACCGCCCACTACGTGACGGCCGACCTGGACGAAGGCCCGATCATCGAACAGGACGTGGCCCGCGTGGACCACAGCAAGACCGTGGAAGACCTCACGGCCATCGGGCGCGACACCGAAAGCCAGGTGCTGGCACGTGCGGTGAAGTGGCACAGCGAGCACCGCGTGCTGCTCAACGGGCACAAGACGGTGATCTTCAAGTAAGCCGTTCACGCCACCCATCAACCGCCCCGGCTCGCAGGAGCCGCGGCGGTTTTTTCATGGGCGTGTGCCAGGCCTCCCGAGGAGCAGCGACGGGAGCAGAATCTGCGTATGAAACGACGTACCGTCATCCTTGCTGACGCCACCGGTCTGGTTGGCCAGCACATCCTCAAAGGCCTGCTGGCCGACCCTAGCGTGAGCGCGGTGCACAGCCTGGGGCGCCGCGCGCCAGCCACGCAGCACCCCAAGCTGACGGCCCACATCGTCGACTTCGCCGCCCTGCCGCCGCTGCCGCCCGCCGACGAGCTGTACCTGGCGCTGGGCACCACGATCAAGGTTGCCGGCACCCCGGCCGCCTTCCGCGCGATCGACTACGACGCCAACCTGAACGTGGCGAAAGCGGCGATGGCCGCCGGCGTGAAGAAAGTGGGGCTGGTGAGCGCGATGGGTGCCGACCCCCGCTCCCGGATTTTTTACAACCGCGTCAAGGGCGAGCTGGAAGAGGCCCTGACGCAACTGACTTTCGAAGGCCTCGTCATCGCCCGCCCCTCGCTGCTGGTCGGCAACCGGGAGGTCCTGGGGCAGCCCAATCGGGCTGGTGAAATGATCGGAGAGGTGATGGCCCGGGTGCTGGGTTTCCTCATCCCGGCCAACTACAAACCCATTGAGGCATCCGCTCTCGCACAGGCTTTGCTCGCGGCGGCCCCGACTACCAGAACTCGCACCGTTCTGCCCTGTGGTGTGATGCGGCGCGGCGATATTCGCCCATGAGGTTTGTTAGCTCAATGGCGAATTGGGCGAGTGGCGCCAGCATCATTTGTTTGTGTCGCTTGACTAGGGATGCCGGTTTTCGCATTCCAGGTGAGCAGCACCCCATGAGGCAAGCCAATCAGCGCGGGGAAATTTAGGTGCAGCAACAGCACTGACGAGCCAAGATTGTCACCGGTCGAGTCAATCAAAATCAGCCCCACCAAGGTATTAGTTCCAGCCGCGCCATGCGCACCGTAATTTTGTCTTTGGTGAAGCTCAAACACCCAAACTCGCTTGGGCATTTCCATCAATCGCACTTTCTCTTTTAGCTCGGGTACCAAAGCCTCTGTCGCAGCCCAGTTTCTCAACTTGCGCTTCTCGACCAAAGATAATCGTACCGTCAGTCCCGATGCCAGCTGCTGCACCGCTTGAGCTGACTTCATTCCACTAGCATTTAGCCCGCCGAAGATGTCACTTACCACTTCCAGCGCAAGTGCTGCCGCCTCTTCAGCCGACATGAACACGTCCGCCGGTAGCAAGGGGATGGCTACCGCCCCGTGCTGCAGACTGTAATCCTGCGGATCAACCTCTTTAAGGTGACGGTAAGGGCCAGCATTATCGTTATGTATCAGCAACTCTGGGACCCAACTGGCTGCATGGGTGAACTCAATGTTAAGCCCGTTGGGGCACGTAACCTGCACCACTCTGTGCTTTGCCATGTTGGCATCCCACGTATGTCCAATGACAACAACCGCATGTCCACCGGAGGGAGGAAAGAGTATTAGGACAATTGGAATCTCAGACTCGATATACGGATGAATACTCATCAGCGATTCTTGAATCTGGCTTCCATTCATTTCTGTCGCCCCCTTCATGTGCCACAAGTCGCCAAGCGGTATCGAGTGGGGCGAATACCCTGCCGCGCGGATAGCTTCAACCATTTGATGATGCGTCAAGCCATCACGATTGGGCCTAATGCGTCCGTTCACGTAGTACTTCGTCGCCGCGTCAGTAATCTGTGCAGGGTCATGCGCCCGATCTCCCTCTCGTTTGCGCAGCGTGCGCAACGCCATCCATATCGAAGCCTGCGCGCAAGCTCCAACGGCGTTGTCTTGCTGCATGAACGGTGTTCCACTAACCCAGTACTGCTTACCCCCAATATGGACAGGAAATCTATCAGTACTCCGAATAAAGCCTGACACCAAATGGCTACTGATGATGGAGGCACCAATCGGACTCTTGATGACAGGCCTTAATGTCATGAATCCCAAGTATGTGTCGGGCTCTACCCGATCCAAGTAGGCTAGTACGCCTTCACCCTGTTGCGGCGCCCCCGAAAAAAAGTGTAGACGGGTACAGAATTTTTCAGTCGAGCTGAATTGACGGCTGTAGTAAGCGCTGTATTCGGCTAGGAAGTCTGGATCCTGAACTTGCCGCTGAACCAGCACGGCTTTTGCACCCGCATTTGCGAGCAACATACAGCATTGCCTCATCGGGCCTTGAGTCCGAGGTGAAGCAGATGGATCCTTCCCTGTAATCTCCTTCAAGGCCGAATAAGCCTGTGCGGTGATATCCACGGATCCAGTTTTGGCAAATATTTCTAATCGATCGGCCATAAAAAAAGCCGCTCGTTAGCGGCTTAGTTGAGAAAGATTAATCAGAAAACTGTCACGGCTTTGGCGTTCTCATAGGCACGCCGTTGCAATGCACGAATCTGCTCTACCTTTTCGCTCACACGCTCAGATAGCTGATCCCGGACCTCTTTTGCTTGCTTCTCTGGCAGCACACTTGTTTTCTTGTTACCGCGAGCAGTCTCAAGTACAAATAGCCCCAATGTTGAAGACTCCATGGTGGCCCCACTCCTGTCGTTGAACACCCTCTTGAGCGTACAAGCAATGACACCTGCTTGGGCTCTTGAAGGGCATTATTCACTATGGATCCTTGCCGGGCAAGGGGAAGGTCCAGAAAAAATTTAAAGCCGAGAATTGTAGCAATTTTTGCCACATTTCCCGCGATTAGTCTTGTTTTAGGGGCACGGTGGCCATGCGATGCCCCAAAAAAACCAACCGACTCCCCAAGCGAAGCAGGTACGAGCAAGCCCGAGGGGCGGCCGCAATCGGCAACGATGAGAAGTCATGGAGGCTGGTTCCCCTGCCCTGCGCCTTATACATCAATGCCCCGGCAGCCTCAACTGCCGGGGCATTATTGTTGGTTTCTTGATGAATCAGGCCGCCTGCGCCACCTTCTCCACATAACCCAGCTTGTCCAGCGCCGCGGCCAGCTGGGCCACGCTGCGGTCAGGGTTGTGCAGCTTGTCCAGGCCGAAGAGGCCGATGCGGAAGGTGCTGAAGTCGGCGGGCTCGTCGCACTGCAGGGGCACGCCGGCGGCGGTCTGCAGGCCCAGGGCCAGGAATTTCTTGCTGTTCTGGATTTCGGGGTCGGTGGTGTAGCTCACCACCACACCGGGGGCCTTGTAGCCGTCGGCTGCCACGCTGACAAAACCACGCGATTCCATGAGCGCGCGCACCTTGGCGCCCAGGGTGATCTGCTCCTGGCGCACCTTGTCAAAGCCGTAGTCGCGCGTTTCGCGCATCACCTGGTCCAGCCGCGCCAGGGCATCGGTGGGCATGGTCGTGTGGTACATGTGGCCGCCGTTCTCGTAGGCTTCCATGATCTGCAGCCACTTCTTGAGGTCGGCGGCAAAGCTGGTGCTGGTGGTGGCGTCGATGGCCTTGCGGGCACGCTCGCTGAGCATGACCATGGCGCACGCGGGCGAGCCGCTCCAGCCCTTTTGCGGCGCGCTGACGAGCACGTCTACGCCCGTGGCCTGCATGTCCACCCACAGACAACCCGAGGCGATGCAGTCCAGCACGAAGAGACCGCCCGCTTCGTGGACGGCATCGGTGACTTTCCTGAGGTAGTCGTCGGGCAGGACCATGCCGGCCGAGGTCTCGACGTGGGGGGCGAACACAACGTCCGGCTTCTGGGCCTTGATGGTGGCCACGACCTCATCCACCGGGCAGGGGACCCACTGGGCCAGCGAACCGGTGCCGATACGGCGGGCCTTGAGCACGGTGGCGCTGGCGGGGATGTTGCCCATGTCGAAGATCTGGGTCCAGCGATAGCTGAACCAGCCGTTGCGGATGACCAGCACGTTCTTGCCGGTGGCGAACTGACGCGCCACGGATTCCATCCCAAAGGTGCCGCTGCCCGGCACCAGTACCGAGGATTTGGCCTTGTACACATCCTTCAGGATGGTGGAGATGTCCTTCATCACACCCTGAAAGCGCTTGGACATGTGGTTGAGTGCGCGGTCGGTGTAGACCACCGAGAACTCGAGCAGACCATCGGGGTCCACATTGGGCAAAAGTGCGGGCATGAGAATCTCCGTTCAGGACAGTGAATCGGCCATTTTCTCACCAAGCAGGATCGGGCGGGTGACGGCCCAGTCCGGGTTAAACCGGATGGTGTTGCGCGGCCAGAGCATGACGACGGTGGAACCCAGCAGGAAGCGGCCCATTTCGGCGCCTTTTTCGAGCGTGATGCCCCGACCCTCATAGTGCCAGTCAGTCACTCGGGGGCGGCGCGGCGGGTTGACCACGCCGTGCCAGACCGTGGCCATGCTGCCCACGATGGTGGCGCCCACCAGCACCAGCACCAGGGAGCCATGCGCCGTGTCAAACACGCAGACCACCCGCTCGTTGCGCGCAAACAGGCCCGGCACGCCGCGCGCCGTGGTGGGGTTGACCGAGAAAAGGTCGCCCGGTACGTAGATCATGCGTGTCAGGGTGCCAGCGCAGGGCATGTGTATGCGGTGATAGTCGCGCGGGCTCAGGTAGAGCGTGGCGAAGTGGCCGTCCTCGAACTGCCCGGCCAGCGTGGCGTCGCCGCCCACCAGCGCCGTGGTGCTGTAGCGATGGCCCTTGGCCTGGAAGATCTGGTCGCGTTCAAGCGGGCCGAACTGGCTGATGGCGCCGTCCACCGGGCAAACCCAAGCAGCGTCGGCCAGCGGGCGGGCGCCCTCTTTCAGGGCGCGGGTGAAAAACTCGTTGAAGGTGGCGTAGCTTGCCGGGTCGGGGTTGGCCGCCTCGCTCATGTCCACGCTGTAGCGGCGGATGAAACGGTGGATGGCCGCAGTGGTGAGACTGCCCAGGGCTGCGCCCGCCGCCAGGCCGGCGAAGGAGGTGAGTGCCTTTTTGGGCAGCAGGTACTGCGGCAGCACCGCAAGGCGATCAGACACAAAACCCCCGGGCAAACTGCGGGCTTGAATTATAGAGAGCGTGCTGCGGCGTCACCCGCGCCCGCGCCCCGGGCTCTGCGGCCGCGCCACAGGCGGGCCAGCCTCTCTTCAAGATCATCCACGATGGTGTAGACCGCCGGTATCACCAGCAGGCTGAGCACGGTGGAGGTGATGAGGCCGCCGATGACAGCCACCGCCATCGGGCTGCGAAAGCTCGGATCGGCCGCTCCCCAACCCACGGCCAGTGGCACCATGCCCGCACCCATGGCCAGCGTGGTCATGACCACCGGGCGGGCGCGCTTGTGGCAGGCGTCGAGCAGGGCATCAAAGCGGCTCATGGGGCTGGCCGTCGCCTGCCCGTCCGGGCCGGGATGGCCACGCCGCGCCTCAATCGCGTACTCGACCAACAGGATGGAGTTCTTGGTGGCGATGCCCATGAGCATGATGAGGCCGATCAGCGAGGGCATGGAGAAACCCTGACGGGCCAAGAGCAGGCCCACGAAGGCGCCGCCCAGCGACAGCGGCAAGGCCGCGAGGATGGTCAGGGGTTGGAGGAAGTCCTTGAACAGCAGCACCAGCACGATGTAGATGCAGAGCACGCCGGTCAGCATGGCCAGCCCGAAGCTGGCGAATAGCTCGCCCATGACCTCAGCATCACCGAGGGCGAGTTGCTTCACGCCTGGAGGCAGATTGCGGATGGAGGGTAGCTTGTTCACAGCATCGGTCACCTCACCCAGCGGCACGCCCGAAAGCTCGACCTCGAATGTGATGTTGCGCGCGCGGTTGAGGCGGTCGATCACGGCCGGGCCGCCTGAAAGCTCCAAGGTGGCGACTTGGCTCAGCATTACCGGACCCTTGACGCCGGGCACGGTCAGGCGCCCTAGCAGGTCTAGGTCCTGACGGGCCTGGCCCTCCAGCTTGACCACAATGGGGATCTGGCGCTGGCTGAGGTTGAGTTTGGCCAGGGACTGGTCGTAGTCACCCACGGTCGCGATGCGCAGGGTCTCGCCTATGGCGCTGCTGGTCACGCCCAGATCGGCAGCGCGCGCGAAGTCAGGGCGCACGGCCACTTCGGTGCGCGTCAGGCTGGCGCTGCTGGTCACCGAGCCCAAGCCTGGGATGGTACGCAGGTCGCGCTCCACGGCGGCAGCGGCATCGAGCAGCGCGCGCGGGTCTTCGCCCGTGAGCACGAGCTGGTACTTCTCGCCAGAGCCGCCCAGGCCCACCCGGCTACGCACACCGGGCAGCTCGGCCAGGGCGTTACGGATCTGCTGCTCAATGCCCTGCTTGCGCGGGCGCTCGCCACGCGGCGCCAGCAGCACCGTGAGCGTGGCCTTGCGTACCTCGGCGCCGCCGGGCGGCGCGAAGGGGTCCGACCCAGCCGCACCGGCACCGATGGTGGTGTAGACGCTGCGCACATGATCCACCCGCGCGATCAGGGCGCGTGCCGCTTCGGCAGACTGGCGCGTCTGCGCCAGCGTCGCACCCGGCGGCAACTCCAGATAGACCTGGGTCTGCGAGTTGTCGTCCGGTGGGATGAAGCCCGTGGGCAGCAGCGGGATCAGCATCAGCGAGCCCACAAAGAAGGCACTGGCTGCAGCCAGCGTGGTCCATCGGTGGCGCAGGGCCCAGGCACTGGTGCGCAGATAGGCTGGCATCCAGAAAGGATCGCGATGGGGCCGCGTGCTCGGGCGCATGATGTAGGCGGCCATCATGGGCGTGAGCACCCGCGCGACCACGAGCGAGGCAAACACCGCTAGCGCGGCCGTCCAGCCGAACTGCTTGAAGAACTTGCCAGGAATGCCGCTCATGAAGGCTGTGGGCAGGAACACGGCAATCAGCGTGAAGGTGGTGGCGATCACGGCCAGGCCGATCTCGTAGGCAGCCTCCATCGCGGCCTGGTAGGGCGTCTTGCCCATGCGAAGATGGCGCTCGATGTTCTCAACCTCGACGATCGCGTCGTCGACCAGCACGCCAATGACGAGCGAGAGGGCGAGGAGCGTGACAACGTTGATCGAGAAGCCAAAATAGTGCATGCCGATGAAGGCCGGGATGGCCGACAGCGGCAGGGCCACGGCGGAGACCACGGTGGCCCGGCCATCTCGCAGGAAGAGCCAAACCACCAGGATGGCGAGGAAGGCGCCCTCGTAGAGCAGGGTCATGGAGGCGTCGAACTCCTCCTGCACCGGCTGCACGAAGTTAAAGGCCTCAACCAGGCGGACATCGGGATGGGCGGCCTTGAGCTCCTCCAGCACAAGCTGCACAGCCGCGCCGACCTCCACCTCACTCGCGCCCTTGCTACGGGTGATCTCGAAGCCCACCACCGGCTGGCCGTTGAGCAGCGCCAGCGCACGCGGCTCGGCCACCGTGTCGCGCACGCGCGCCACCTCGTCCAGGCGTACGCTCACGCCGTTGCTGAGCACCAGTTCCAGCCGCGTCAATTCCCGGGCCGACTGCACCGTGGCCAGGGTGCGCATGGGCTGCTCGCCGCCGCCCAGATCCACGCGGCCACCGGCACTTTCAGTCTGCACCTGGCGCAGCTGGCGGGAAACGTCAGCCGCGCTGGCGCCCAGGGCCTGCAGCCTGAGCGGATCCAGCGCCACGTCAATCTGGCGGTTCACGCCCCCGACGCGCGACACAGAGCCGACCCCCTTAACGCCTAGCAGGCGACGCGCGACGGTGTTGTCCACGAACCAGCTCAGGGCCTCGTCGTCCATTACATCCGAGGCGATGGTGTAGGCCAGGATGGGTGAGCCCGAGAGGTTGATCTTGCCGATGATGGGATCGCGCAGATCGCCGGGCAGGTCGGCCCTTACGCCCTGCACGGCTGAGCGCACATCGTCCACCGCCTCCTGCGTGGGTTTTTCCAGTCGGAACTCCGCCGTGAGGATCACGCCGCCGTCCTGCACCTTGGTGTAAAGGTTCTTGAGCCCTTGCAGGGGCGCGATGGCGTTCTCAAGCTTGCGCGCAACGTCGGATTCAAGCTGCGCGGGCGCAGCCCCGGGCAGGGTGGCGGTGACCGTGACGGTGGGCAACTCCAGATCGGGGAAGTTCTGCACCTTCATGGCGTTAAAGGACAACAGGCCGGCGAACGTGAGCATCACGAACAGCATGGCCGCGGGGATGGGATTGCGGATGGACCAGGCAGAGACGTTCATCACGCACTCCTCACTGCGCCGGGGTTCCGGCCACCACGCGCACCAGATCCCCGTCGCTCAGGAAGGCGCCGCCGCCGGCCACGATACGATCGGCCGGCTGCACGCCCGAGAGAATTTCCACGCGCTCACCCACCACGCGGCCGGTCTGCACTTTCAGGCGCGCCACGCGTTGCTCGGCGCCGACGCGAAAGACGTAGCTGAAGCCGTCGCGCACCACGACCGCACTTTGCGGCAGCGTGATCGCCGTGGAGGCGCCGATGTCGAACTCCCCGCGCACATACGTGCCAGCGCGCAGGGTGGCCCCGCCCTGCCCCTTGGCCGCACCGAGCACGTCAACGTAGACCGTGCCCTTGCGTGTGGCCGTGTCCACGGTAGGCGCGATCATGCGCACCTGGCCGCGCCAGGTGGCACCGGCGGGCGTGAGGAGCTGCACCTTCTGGCCCACACGTATGCGCTCGAGCTCGGGTGAGGTGACTTCGGCGCGCCATTCCAGGCGGCTGCGCCGAATCATGCGGAACAGCTCGCTGCCGCTAGCCACCACAGCGCCCACGGTGGCCGTGCGAGCAGAGATGGTCCCGTCGTCCGGGGCCACCAGGCGCGTCTGCTGCTGGCGCAGCAGCTCGGTGTCGAGCTGGGCCTGCGCCGAGGCGACACGCGCCTGGGCGGTCTGCTCCTGGGTCAGGTACTGCGTGATCTGCTGCTGGCTCAGCGCCCCGCTGCCGTGCAGGGCGCGGACCCGCTCGGCGTTGCCCTGGGCTTCGGCCAGCTGGGCCTGCGCCTCCACCAGGCGCGCGCGTGCCAGCGCGACATCGGCCTGGACGGTCTCGGGCGCGAAGCTCAGCAGCAGCTGACCGTTGCGCACGACGTCGCCGACCTGCACGTGCACCTCCTGGATGCGCAGTCCCGCTACCTCGGCGCCGAGAATGGCCTCCTGCCAGGCCGCGACCGCGCCGTTGGCGCTGATGCGTACTGGCAGGGTAGCCGACGCCGGCTGGACGACCGAGACCGTGAGCGCGGGCTTGGCCACCGGGGTGACGGGTTTGTCGGCCGCTGGCAACGCCAGTGGAACAAGGCACAGACCGATCGCGACGCAACGCGTCCAGATCTGCGGAGAGGAAGTAGGCATGGTGGTGGTTTCGGCTGGTTCGATGGATTGGGGCTCAGCGTGGCGAGCCTGCGTCTTGGGACAGTCCGGCGACCGGCTGGTCCGGGCTGAAGCCGCCGCCGGCGGCCCGGTACAGACTGATCCAGTGGAGACGCCGGGAAAGCGCCAGGTATTCGACTTCGGTGCGCGCGGCCACAGCAGAGCGGCGCGCGTCCTCCAGCTCCAGCAGGCTGGCAAGACCCTGGGCGTGGCGGGCATGGGTTGCCGCCAGCGCGCGGGCGTAACCCTGGGCTGCAAGTTGCACGTCCTGGAGCCGCTCGTCGCCCGCGCGCAGGTTGACGAGCGCCTCCTCAACTTCCCGCACCGCCTGGCGCACGCGGCCCTGGTAGGCGATCACCGCGTCGCGGTAGCCGGCGCGGGCCGATTCGACCGCCGCGCGGCGCTGCCCCGCGTCGAAGATCGGCAAATCGAGCGCCAGTGGACCAAGCGTCCAGAGCGTGTAGTCCTGGCTGCCGCCACCGTTGGCCAGACGGACGGCGGTGATGGATCCGTCCAGGCTCAGGCGCGGCAGTCGCGCGGCCTGCGCAGTGCCCACCTGCGCTGCAGCCCAGACCACCTCGCGCTCGGCGGCATACACATCCGGACGCTGCGACACGAGCTGCGCCGGCAGACTGGTAATCGCAAAGGGCGCCGTCGCGGGCTCGACGCTCCCCTCGGCAGGCAGCTTGGCGCGCAGCGCGGCCTCCTCGACCCCGGTGAGCGCCACCAGGCCCTTGATGTCGATATCGCATTGGGCGAGCTGCTGGGTCAGGCGGCTGCGTGACTGGGCCGCGCTGGCCTGCGCGGTCGCGGCCTCGGCATCGGCGCTCCAGCCTGCGCGTGCGCTGAGTTCGATGAGACGCGCGGTCCGCGCTCGCGATTCGGCGTCCTCGCGCAGCAACTCGGCCTGGCGGCGGCACGAGCGCAAGCTGTAGTAGAGCTGGGCCACCTCGGCCGCCACCGACACTCGCGCCTCGTGCCACTGCGCCGCGCTGCCCTTGACACGGCCGCCGGCCGCACGCAGGGCCTGGCGGTTGGCGCCCAGCCAGTCCAGCTCCCACGAGGCTTGCAGTCCGGCGTCCGTGCGGGTGGCCAGCGCCGAGCCCGGCAGTGCAATTCCGCGGCGCAGGCCGGTCTGGGCGCTGAGACTGGGCAGCAGCTTGGCCTGGGCAGCAGCTTGCTGCGCTCGTTGCGATTCCACCCGGGCGAGTGCGGACGATACGGTCGGGCTCACTTCCTGGGCCGAACGGATGAGCTCAACGAGCAGCGGATCACGCTGCGCTTCCCACCAGCCAGACAGTTTGTCAACGGAGCCCTGATGCGGCAGCGGCGCCACCCACTGCGCAGGCGCGCGCGCCTCGACGCGATCGTCGGGGGCAAGGGACGCGCAGGCGGTCAGCAGGCACAGGGGCGCAAGGGCGGCAACGCGCTTGAGCAGCAAGAGGGTCGTGGGGGGCATCATGATGACAAGGCTTCTGAACGGGCGGGGCGGGAGCGGCGGCGCCCCTGCTCGTAGTCGACCAGTGCGAGGGCGTAGGCCAGCAGGCGCTCGTGGTAGACGTCCAGGGCCTGCGGGGAGGCGATCAGACCGGGCCGCACAGCCTGGATGACTTCGTGTCCGACGTGGATCATGATGGCCATGCCCGAAATCTCCAGGGCAAGGCGGTGGATCTCGTCATCGGCCTCGTCCACGCCGAAGTGACGGCGAAGAGCGGCAACGAGGAAGGCGTGCTCGGGCTTGATGTGGCTCTCGATTTCGGCCTCCCACATGCCTGTAGGCTCGAACATCTCGCGAAAGTGCAGCTTCATACACAGCAGGGCCTGCTCTCCCGACTTGAGCGGCTCCACCAGACCGCGCAATAAAGAGGAGATGATCTCCGTCAGGTCAAGTAGCGCTGGGTCGAGGCTGTGGGGATCGAAGCGCGGGTTGAACTCCGGGTCGTCGAAGATGGCGCGGTACAGACCCTGCTTGTCCCCGAAGTAGTAGCTGATTGAAGCCACATTCGTCTGCGCGGCGTCCGCAATGGCCCGCACAGAGGTCTGCGCGTAGCCGTGGCGCGCAAACAGCACCAGGGCGGCGGACAGCAGGCGACGGCGGGCATGCTCGCCATCGGTGCGCAAGGATTTACCCGCTTCGTTCATGCCAGGGATGCTAGCATATAAATCAAACGTTTGTTTAACTTATCTGGCAGGTCTGCTGGAACTGCAGCGCAGAGGGCAACACTACAATCGTTTCGCACCGAGGAAAGCCGCATGAACGCTCCGAGCCCGCCTGAACAAGCCCATGCGCTGCAACGCGCCCAACGCCAGTCCGAGGTGGTCGCAGCCCTGCGCACGGTCCTGCCGGCGCACGCCCTGCTCTGGCAATCCGAGGACACCACCCCCTACGAGTGCGACGGCCTCACGGCCTACCGCCAGCGCCCGCTGGTGGTCGCCCTGCCCGAGACCGAGGCCCAGGTGCAGGGCGTGCTCAAGGCCTGTCACGCCTTGGGCGTGCCCGTGGTTGCGCGCGGCGCCGGCACCGGCCTGTCGGGCGGCGCCATGCCCAACGCCATGGGCGTGACGCTCTCGCTGGCCAAGTTCAACCAGATCCTGAAGATCGACCCCGTGAGCCGCACGGCCGTGGTCCAGGCCGGCGTGCGCAACCTCGCCATCAGCGAAGCCGCCGCGCCCTACGGCATGTACTACGCGCCAGATCCGTCCAGCCAGATCGCCTGCACCATCGGCGGCAACGTGGCCGAAAACTCGGGCGGCGTGCACTGCCTGAAATACGGCCTGACGGTACACAACGTGCTCAAGGTGCGTGGCTACACGGTGGCTGGCGAACCGGTGGAGTTCGGCTCGGACGCGCTGGACGTTCCGGGCTACGACCTGCTCAGCGTCTTCATCGGCAGTGAGGGCATGCTGGCCGTGACGGTGGAAGTCACCGTCAAGCTGGTACCCAAGCCGCAGCTGGCGCGCTGCATCATGGCCAGCTTCGACGACGTGCGCAAGGCGGGTGACGCCGTGGCCGCCGTGATTGCCGCCGGCATCATCCCGGCCGGGCTGGAGATGATGGACCAGCCCATGACGGCTGCCGTGGAAGACTTCGTGCATGCCGGCTACGACCTGAATGCGGCGGCCATCCTGCTGTGCGAGAGCGACGGTACCCCCGAGGAAGTGGAAGAGGAAATCGGCCGCATGAGCGAGGTGCTGCGCCAGGCCGGTGCCACGGCCATTGCCGTGAGCCGCGACGAGGCCGAGCGCCTGCGCTACTGGAGCGGTCGCAAGAACGCCTTCCCCGCCAGCGGCCGGCTGGCCCCGGACTACATGTGCATGGACTCGACCATCCCCAGAGCCCGCTTGGCCGACATCCTGCTGGCCATCCAGGAGATGGAGAAGAAGTACGGCCTGCGCTGCCTCAATGTTTTCCACGCGGGCGACGGCAATCTGCATCCCCTGATCCTTTTCGATGCGAATGACGCCGACCAGCTGCACCGCTGCGAACTCTTCGGCGCCGACATCCTGGAGACCAGCGTGGCCATGGGCGGCACGGTGACGGGCGAGCACGGCGTGGGCGTGGAAAAGCTCAACAGCATGTGCGTACAGTTCAGCGCGGAAGAAAACGCGCAGATGCTGGGCGTGAAGCGCGCTTTCGATCCCCAGGGCACGCTAAACCCCGGCAAGGTGATTCCGACGCACAACCGCTGCGCCGAATACGGCAAGATGCTGGTGCGCGGCGGCAAGATCTCGCACCCGGACCTGCTGCGGCTCTGATCGCGACGATCTGATGAATTCCCTGCGCGGATTTGCCTGGCTGCTGGTCCTGCAATCCGCCGGCGAACTGCTGGCCCGCGGGCTGCACCTGCCTTTGCCCGGCCCCGTCGTCGGCTTGGTGCTGCTGCTGGGCGCCCTGCGCTTCGAAGCGGTGCGCACACCCGTGGCGGCCTGTGCCGACTTCCTGCTCGCGCATCTCTCCCTGCTCTTCGTGCCCGTGGGCGTGGGCGTGATGACGCACCTGGGCCTGCTGGGGGCGTACGGCGCGCGTCTGCTGGCCGTCATCGTGCTTTCCACTTGGGTCGGACTGGCGGTGACCGCGCTGGTGCTACGCGCCCTGATAAAGCGGACCTGATGGCATGCAGAACTTCGTCGAGCTCTGGGTCTATCTCTCCAGCACGCCGCTGTTCGGCCTGACGGCCACGGTGGCCGTCTATGTGCTGGCGCATACCTTTTACGCGAGGCGCGGGCAGGCGCCCTGGGCCAACCCGGTGCTCTGGACGGTGGTGGTGATTGCCGGCGGGCTGCTGATCACCGGCGTGCCCTATCCCACGTATTTCTCCGGCGCGCAGTTCATCCACTTCCTGCTGGGGCCGGCCGTGGTGGCACTGGGCTGGCCGCTTTGGCAGCGCCGCGCCGAGTTGCGCTCCCGCTCGAGTCCGCTGCTGCTGGCCGCTTTGCTGGGAGGGGCCGCAGCGGCCGGCTCGGCCTGGGCGCTGGGCCATGCCTTCGGCCTGCCGGGGGAGCTGGTGCAGTCGCTAACCACCAAGTCCGTCACGGCCCCCGTGGCCATGGGCGTGGCCGAGCAGATCGGCGGCATCCCGGCGCTGGCGGCGGTGTTTGCCGTGCTCACGGGCATCGTGGGCGCACTCAGCGGCAAGTATCTGTTCGATCGGCTGCACATCGCAACCGATCCGCAAGGCTGGATGACGCGCGGCTTTGCGCTGGGCACCAGCTCGCACGGGCTGGGCGCCGCCCGCGCCCTGCAGGTCCATGCCGATGCCGGCGCCTACGCGGGCCTGGCCATGGGCCTGCAGGTGGTGCTGGCCTCGCTGCTGATACCGCTGGTGTTCCGCTGGCGTTAAGGCCTAGCTTGTAGGGCAGAATTGCAGCTTCCCTTTTGCCAAACGGAGTGATCCCATGTTCCTGAACCTCAAGCGCCGCGCGCTCGGTCTGGCCGCCGCCCTGCTGCTCAGCGGCACGGCCCTGGCCGACACACCGACAATCAAGATAATGGTGGGCTTCCCGCCCGGCGGCGGCACCGACGCCATCGCCCGTGTGCTGGCCGAGAAGCTCAAGGAGCCGCTGGGCGCCAACGTCATCGTAGAGAACAAGGCCGGGGCGGGCGGCCAGCTCGCCGCCCAGGCGCTCAAGGCTGCCCCCGCCGACGGCTCGGTGCTCTTTCTTTCGCACGACCACAGCATCTCCATCCTGCCGCTGACACTCAAGAACCCCGGCTTTAACCCGGCCGAGGACTTTGTGCCCGTGGCGGGCTTTGCGACCTTCGTCAACGGCCTCGCCATCTCGGGCGGCACGCCCGCAAAGTCCTATGCCGAGTACTTGGCCTGGGTGCGTGAGAACGGCAAGGGCAAAGGCACGGTAGGCGTGCCGGCACCGGCGTCGGTGCCCGAGTTCCTGGTCAAGGTCATCGGCCAGCGCAACGGCCTGGATCTGCAAGCCGCTCCCTATCGCGGCAGCGCGCCCATGATGGCCGATATGCTGGGCAACCAGATCGCCGCAGGCGTAGGCTCGGTGCCTGACTTCATCGAAAACCACAGGGCTGGCAAGGTCCGCATCGTAGCGGTGATTGGCGCGCAACGCCAGGCTATCCTGCCCGAGGTGCCGACCTTTGCGGAACTGGGCCTGGCCGGCTTCGAGGATGTGCCCTACTACGGCCTCTTTGCGCCCAAGGACACGCCCAAGGCCGTGCTGGACCGTTATTCCGCTGCGCTCGCGCGGGTCATCGCGCAGCCCGATACGAGGGAGCGTCTCACGGCCTTGGGCCTGAGCGTGGGCCATATGAGCGGCGAGCAACTGGGCCAGCGCGAGCGCGCCTACCGCCAGACCTGGGCCCGCATCATCCAGGCCAGCGGCTTCCAGGCGCAGTAGTGGCTGGCACCTGGGTCTCGCCAGATGCGCCCGGAAGTGCCGCAAAGAGCCTGTGGCTGGCGTCGTCCGCGCGGCGCCGGCCCGCTCAAGTCCGGGGAGTGAATGCCGATATAGCACTGGACAGATCTCGTTTTTTCCAGCCAGGAGCATCCTATGAGACTGACCAGCCGCTTTTTCATCGCCACCGCTGCCGTGCTGAGCGCGTTTGCGGCGCACGCCAACGATCCCAAGGCCGCCATCACCACACTGGAAGCGCGGTTGGCGCGCCTGGGTGAGCCCCGCATCGAGGGCACCGACAAGGCTGGCGAACTGACCGTCCCGGCCATCTTCTTCGGGCCGCGCAAGCTCAACAACAACTTCGACGTGGTTGACGAGATCCGCAAGTCCACGGGCGCAGCGGCCACCATCTTTGTCAAGAATGGGGACGATTACATCCGCGTCAGCACCAATGTTCTGACCCCCGAAGGCAAGCGCGGCGTGGGCACGCAGCTGGCACGCGCGGCCGCCTACGCGGCCATGAACAAGGGCGAGCAGTTCTGCGGCCAGGTGGACGTGCTAGGTACTCCGCACGACTCCTGCTACAACCCGATCAAGGACAAGAGCGGCAAGATCATCGGCGTGAGCTTCGTCGGCTTCAAGAAGTAAGACCCCCGCTCTCCCGCCCCACCCCAGTGTCCCGGGCTGGAGCGGCGATGGAGCGCTCTCGTTCCCTGCAAGACCTGGCCATGAAAAAACAATCCCAACCACTGCTGGCGTGGTATGCCGGCCTGCGCATCGGTGTCAAACTCGGCGGTGCCTTCGCCATCGTGCTTCTGTTGGCCGCGCTGATCGGCGCCATGAGCCTGGTGGGCCTGCAACGGGTCTTCGACGCCTCGAGCGATCTGGCCCACAACTACCTGCCCAGCTTGGGCCACACGACCGCCGCGCGGGCCCTCCTCATCGAGTACCGCGATTTCGAGGTCAAGCACACCCGGGCCGCCGACGATGGCTATATGGCCGACTACGAGGACCGGATGAAAGAGTTGATGCAAGGTATCAACTCCGAGTTTTCGACCTACGAAAAAATCCCGTCCAGCGACGACGAACGCAAGATCTACATGGTCTTTCGCAAGGCCCTGTCCGACTACCTGGTCATCAACCGCCAGATCATCGGCCTCGGCCGCGCGAAGAAGGGTGAAGATGCGCGTCAGATCAGCGACGGTGCCGGTAAGGTCGCGTTTGACGAGACCATTTCCCGGCTGGACGCCCTGATCGCCTACAACTTCAAGGGCGGGGAGGCAGTGGTCGAGTCGGCCGGACAGACCTTCCAGTCCACCCGCATCCTCATGTTCGGCCTGCTCGCAGGCATGCTGGTGATGGGCCTGGTCATGGCCTGGCTGATCACACGGGACCTTTTGCGCCAGCTGGGTGGCGAGCCCAGCCATGCGGCCCAGGTGACCGCTGAGATCGCGCAGGGCAAGCTGCATACCGACGTGCCGCTGCGGGTCGGCGACCAGGCCAGCCTCATGGCCAGCCTGCGCGATATGCGCGACAGCCTGGAGCGCACCGTGCTGCAGGTGCGTGAGCGCGCCGAGGGCATCGCCAATGCCAGCGCCGAGATTGCCCAGGGCAACCAGGACCTGAGCGCGCGCACCGAAAGTCAGGCCAGCTCGCTGGAAGAAACCGCCGCCTCCATGGAGCAGCTCGGCTCCACCGTGAAGCAAAACGCCGACAACGCGCGCACGGCGAATCAGCTCGCGCAGAGCGCCAGCAGCGTTGCGGTCAAGGGCGGCGAGGTGGTGGCTCAGGTGGTGGACACGATGAAGGGCATCAATGAATCGAGCCGCAAGATTGCCGACATCATCAGCGTGATCGATGGCATCGCCTTTCAGACCAACATCCTGGCGCTGAACGCCGCAGTGGAAGCCGCCCGCGCGGGCGAGCAAGGCCGTGGCTTTGCCGTGGTGGCCAGTGAGGTACGAAGCCTGGCCGGTCGCAGCGCCGAAGCCGCCAAGGAAATCAAGGCCCTCATCAGCGACAGTGTGCAGCGCGTCGAGCAAGGCAGTGCCCAGGTCGATCAGGCGGGCGCGACCATGAACGAGGTGGTCGCCAGCATCAAGCGCGTGACCGACATCATGGGCGAGATCAGCGCGGCCAGCAGCGAGCAGAGCGCCGGTGTGGCGCAAGTGGGTGAAGCGGTGACGAACATGGACCAGGCCACGCAGCAGAACGCTGCGCTGGTCGAAGAGATGGCCGCTGCGGCCAGCAGCCTCAAGAGCCAGGCCCAGGAGCTGGTGCAGGCGGTCGCGGTGTTCGAACTCGCCGAGGGCAGCGGCAGCAAGCGTCCGGGCGAACCGCCCTCGACCTCGCCGCGCGCTGCAAGGCCGCCGCGCTCTCCCGCGCCGACCCCGGCGGCCGGCGGCAAGCCGAAGGAAAAGCGCCTGGCCTCGCCCTCAAGACCGGTCCCAGCCCAGCCCGCAGCGGGTGCGCCGCCCGCACGTCCGGCAGCCAGCGCCGCCAAGGGTGCGGACGACCAATGGGAGAGTTTCTAGGAGCCCCTGCGAAGATCGACGACGGTACGCTTGCCGCGCCAGGTCCACCGCTCAGGAGATGTCGGCCAACCGCGAGGGTATGAACAAGCCTTCCAGCGCGTCGACCGTGACGGTGGCGCTTTAGCATTGGCCCTGGGCCTGGTCACACCGCCAGATGCGCAGTAGCTGGGCCTTCTCCTCGTTTTCCACGCCACCGGCCACCACCGTCTTGCCCAAGGCATGGCCGCGCACGATGATGGAGTTCACGACGGCGACGGCGCCTTCGTCACGCCCCAGCCCGCGTATGAAGGCGCGGTCGATCTTGAAGCTGCCGATCGGCAGCTGCTGCTGATGGCTGAGCGATGAATAACCGGTACCGAAATCGTCTAGGGCAAGGCGCACCCCGGATCGGCGGCTGCGCTGCAGATGTTCGCCAGCAGTCTCCAGATTATCGATCAGCGTGCTCTCGATGACTTCCAGCGCCAGCTGCACGTGGTGGACGAAGTGGTCGGAGCGCAGCTGGGTGGCTGACACTTCGAACGACACCGAGTAATGATGGCCTGGAGCCTGCCAGCGCGCGATCTGGTCACAGACCTCGCCCATCACCCAGAAGCCGATTTCCTCGATCAGACTGGCCTCTTCGGCCAGGGGGACGAAGCGGACCGGGCTGACCACGCCCAGCCACGGGCGCTGCCTGCGCAATAGCGGCCCTACGGTCCCTATTCAGCGGAGTCGCACCGTTTGGAAGCGGGACACGCAGCCCACCTCGTTGTCCGGATGGGTATGCCGCCCGGACCGGCAAGACGGGCCAGCCGCTGTGATTTGTTTCCCACCGGTCGGTGCCGTCAGCGGGGTCGCGGATCGCGACTGCCAAAGATCGCCGAGCCCACGCGTACCAGCGTGCTGCCGGCGTGGATCGCCGCCTCCAGATCAGCGCTCATGCCCATGGACAGCGTGTCCAGCGGCAGGCCCGCAGCGCGCAGGCCGTCGTGGAGGGCGCGAGCGCGAAGAAAGACGGATTTCATGGCTTCGAAATCCGGCTGCGGGTCGGGAATGCACATCAGGCCGCGCAACTGCAGCCGCGGAAGGGCTGCCACCGCCTGGGCCAGCGCCAGCAAAGCCTCGGGCGCGACGCCCGACTTCGTCGACCCGCCATCGACATTGACCTGCACGCAGACCTGCAAGGGCGGCAGATGCGCGGGGCGCTGCTCGCTGAGCCGCTGCGCGATCTTGAGCCGGTCTACCGTCTGGACCCACTGGAAATGCTCTGCCACGAGCCGGGTCTTGTTGCTCTGCACCGGCCCGATGCAATGCCACTGGAGGGACGGGTCCTGGAGCGCGGCCATCTTGTCGACCGCCTCCTGGATGTAGTTCTCACCAAAGGCTGCCTGGCCAGCGGCGCGCGCCGCGCGCACAGCCTCAGGGCCAAAGGTCTTGGAAACGGCCAGCAGCGTCACGCCCGAGGGCTCGCGTCCGGCCGAAAGACATGCGGCGTCGATCCGGGCACGAACGGCTTGGAGCTGGGCGGCAATCACGTTCATAATGTTTCGCGAGCGTAGCAAAGAAATGGATTGAGCGAACCGTGGACATCACCCAACTCCTGGCGTTCAGCGTCAAGAACAAGGCCTCTGACCTTCACCTCTCCGCCGGCCTGCCGCCCATGATCCGCGTGAATGGGGACGTGCGCCGCATCAACGTCGAGGCTCTGGAGCACAAGGAGGTGCACGCCATGGTCTACGACATCATGAACGACACCCAGCGCAAGAGCTACGAAGAGTTCCTGGAGGTCGATTTCTCTTTCGAGATCGATGGACTGGCGCGTTTCCGCGTCAATGCCTTCAACACACAGCGCGGCGCGGCTGCAGTGTTCCGGACCATCCCGAGCAAGATCCTCACGCTGGAGCAGCTCAACGCGCCCAAGATCTTTGCGGATCTCGCTCTTAGGCCGCGCGGCCTGGTGCTGGTGACCGGCCCCACGGGCTCGGGCAAGTCCACCACGCTGGCGGGCATGGTCAACCACCTCAACGAGACCGAGTTCGGACATATCCTGACCGTGGAGGACCCGATCGAGTTCGTGCACGAGTCCAAGAAGTGCCTGATCAACCAGCGCGAGGTGGGGCCGCACACCCTGAGCTTCGCGGCAGCGCTGAAGTCCGCGCTGCGGGAAGACCCGGATGCCATCCTCGTAGGCGAAATGCGCGACCTGGAAACCATCCGCCTGGCCATGACGGCCGCAGAAACAGGCCACCTCGTCTTTGGTACCCTGCACACCTCCAGCGCAGCCAAGACCATCGACCGTATCATCGACGTGTTCCCGGCCGAGGAAAAGGAGATGGTCCGCGCCATGCTCTCCGAGTCACTGCAGGCGGTGATCTCGCAGACACTGTGCAAGACCAAGGATGGTCAGGGCCGCGTGGCGGCGCACGAGATCATGCTGGGCACGCCGGCCATCCGTAACCTGATCCGCGAGGCCAAGGTGGCTCAGATGTACTCCAGCATCCAGACCGGTAACAGCTTGGGCATGCAAACCCTGGACCAGAACCTGACCGACCTGGTGCGCCGTAACGTGATCAGCGCCGCCGAAGCGCGCGGCAAGGCCAAGATTCCCGAAAACTTCCCCGGATAGATATGGCTCACCCCCAAGCTCCGCGCACTGCGTGTCGCTGCGCTACTCCCCTTGCAGGGGGCAACGCCAGCGGCCCGGCGAAGCCGGTTCCACGGCGTTACCGGCATGGGGCCGCTCCTCGTTCCTTTGCATCGGTCTAGTGAAATAAAGGAGGTGCTCTCATGGAGCGCGACCAGGCAACCAAATTCATCAACGACCTGCTGCGCCTGATGATCAGCCGCAATGGCAGCGATCTGTTCATCACCGCAGACTTTCCCCCCGCCATCAAGGTGGACGGCAAGGTGACCAAGGTGTCGCCACAGCCCCTGAGTGCCGCCCACACCATGGCGCTGGCGCGCTCGGTGATGAACGACAAGCAGGTTGCCGAGTTCGAGCGCAGCAAGGAATGCAATTTCGCGATCTCACCGCCAAGCGTCGGCCGTTTCCGGGCCAACGCCTTCATCCAACAGGGCAAGGTGGGGCTGGTGCTGCGGGTGATTCCGCAGGTGCTGCCCACCATCGACGGACTGGGCGCGCCGAAGGTGCTCAAGGAGGTCGCCATGGCCAAGCGCGGCCTGTGCATCCTGGTGGGCGCCACGGGTTCGGGCAAGTCCACCACGCTCGCTGCCATGGTGGACTGGCGCAATGAAAATTCGCAGGGTCACATCATCACCATCGAGGACCCGGTGGAGTTCGTGCACCCCCACAAGAACTGTGTGGTCACGCAGCGCGAAGTGGGCCTGGACACCGACAGCTGGGAGATCGCGCTCAAGAACACCCTGCGCCAGGCGCCCGACGTCATCCTCATGGGCGAGATCCGCGACCGCGAGACCATGGAGCACGCCGTGGCCTTTGCCGAGACGGGGCACCTCTGCCTGGCCACGCTGCACGCCAACAGCGCCAACCAGGCGCTGGACCGCATCATCAACTTCTTCCCCGAAGAACGGCGCCCGCAGCTGTTGATGGACCTTTCACTTAACCTGCGCGCCCTGGTCTCGCAGCGCCTGATTCCCAAGCAAGACAACAAGGGGCGCATCGCTGCCGTCGAGATCATGCTTAACTCGCCGCTGATCTCAGACCTGATCTTCAAGGGCGAGGTCTCCGAAATCAAGGAGATCATGAAGAAGAGCCGCACCGCCGGCATGCAGACCTTCGACCAGGCCCTCTTCGATCTCTACGAGGGCAACCACATCAGCTACGAGGACGCGCTGCGCAATGCCGACTCCCTCAACGACCTGCGGCTGCAGATCAAGCTCAACAGCCAGCGAGGCAAAACGCAGGATCTGGCGGCAGGCACTGAGAATCTCGCGATCATCTGATTCCTAGCGCCTTACCCACCATGGTCTGATGTTCCGGCATCAGACCATTTTCATTCCAGGAGTCCCCATGCCCAGCCTCAATCCCAAGACCTACGAACCCACTCCGCCGCGCACCGTTGCCTTTGTAGGCCTGGGCGTCATGGGCTACCCGATGGCCGGGCATCTGGCCCGGGCCGGACATCGGGTGACGGTCTATAACCGCACGGCGGCCAAGGCGCGGGCCTGGGCCACGGAGTTCGGTGGCAAGGCTGCCGCCACGCCGCGCGAGGCAGCCGCCGGAGCCGACCTGGTCTTCGCCTGCGTGGGCAACGACGCCGATCTGCGCAGCGTGGTGCTGGGCGAAGATGGCGCCCTGGCTGGCATGAAGGCAGGTGCCGTCTTCGCCGACCACACCACGGCCTCGGCCGAGGTGGCGCGCGAACTGTATGCCGCTGCGCGGGCGCGCAAGCTGCACTTTGTGGACGCGCCGGTCTCCGGCGGCCAGGCCGGTGCCCAGAACGGCTCACTGACCATCATGTGCGGCGCCGACAGCGACGCCTTTGACGCGATGAAGCCCGGCGCAATGGCTTACGCACGAGCGTGCACGCTGGTGGGATCCAGCGGCGCGGGTCAGCTGGCCAAAATGGTCAACCAAATCGCGGTGGCCGGTGTGGTGCAGGGCCTTGCCGAGGCGATTGCCTTCGGTCAGCAGGCGGGGCTGGACATGAACCTCGTGCTGGAGGTGATTGGCAAGGGTGCGGCCCAGAGCTGGCAGATGGACAACCGCGGCAAGACCATGGTCGCCGACCAGTTCGAGTTCGGCTTCGCGGTGGACTGGATGCGCAAGGACCTGGGCCTCGTGCTGGAGGAAGCGCGACGCAACGGTGCCCGCCTGCCGGTCACCGCGCTGCTGGACCAGTTTTACGCTGACGTGCAGCAAATGGGCGGCGGACGCTGGGATACCTCAAGCCTGGTTCGTCGCCTGCGCAAATGACAGGCGAGTGCACCGGGCTTACTTGGGCCGGCCGGTCGCCGTCGGGCCCGTGGTGCCGGCAGGCGCGGGCTGCTGCTGCATCTCGAAGAGCTCTTCCTCGGTGATGAGTTCGAACAGTCGCACAACCTTCTGGACGCCGTTGGTGCGGCGGGCAATGTCGGTGGCACGATCAGCCTCGCGCGCGGTGGCGCGTCCGAACAGATAGACCACGCCCCGCTCGGTCACCACCTTGAAGGCATTGGCGCTCAGGTCGCGGGCGTCGATCAGATTGGCCTTCACCCGGCCACTGACGAGAACGTCGGAAGAACGCTGCGTGAGGGTGGAATGACCCATCACGCCCAACTCATTGGTGATGGAGCGCACGTTATCGATGCGGGACACCACCTGCTCGGCCAGCTGCTTGTCCTGCTCGTTGGGAACCTCGCCCGTGAGCAGCACCTGGCGGTTGTAGCTGGTGACGTTGATGTGGACGCGGTCGCCCATGTTCTCGCGGATGCGGGCTGCGCCGCGCGACTCGATGCGCTCGTCCTCGATCTGCGAGCCCGTGGTACGACGGTCAGAGACGGACAGGCCGGTGACGACGGCCCCGCCCACCACGAGCGGCGCGCAGGCGCTCAGGGCCAGGCTCGCCACAACGGCAGCGGCGAGCACGAGGGTAAGACGGCGGACCTTGGTCGTCATGACGTGCCTTCCTGTTCTCCAAGCAACTGGTGATCGACGGCATCGCAGATACAGTGCAGAGCCAGGATGTGGACCTCCTGGATGCGGGCCGTGCGCTCGTGCGGGACGATGATATGCACATCGGTCTCGCGCAGGGCCTGGGACATCTTGCCGCCGCTGCGACCGCTGAGGCCGATGACCACCATCTCGCGTGCGTGTGCAGCCTCGATGGCCGCCAGCACGTTGGCCGAGTTACCGCTGGTCGAGATCGCCACCAGCACGTCACCCGGCTGGCCCAGCGCGCGCACCTGGCGCGAGAAGATGTCGTTAAAGCTGTAGTCGTTACCCACCGCAGTCAGGATGGAGCTGTCGGTGGTCAGTGCGATGGCGCCGAGCTCGGGGCGTTCACGCTCGAAGCGCCCCACGAACTCCGCCGAGAAATGCTGCGCGTCGGCGGCGGACCCGCCATTGCCGCAGGCCAGCACCTTGCCGCCGTTGGTTACACAGGTCAGCACGGCCTGCACGGCCGCAGCAATCGGCTTGCTCAGGACTTGCGCAGCCTGGTACTTGAGGTCGGCGCTGTCGATGAAGTGTTGTTCGATGCGTTGTTCCAGCATGGGGGAATGATAACCGCGCCCTGCGGGCCCCGGCACTGGTGGAGACTTGAATGTGTAACTCTTTCAGGCGGCATCGAAGGCCGCCTGCAACCACTCGATACGGTCGCCTTCCAGGGCGACAACATCGAAACGGCAGGTGGGCGGCGCGCGCCAGCGTAAAAGGTAATGGCGCGCTGCCAGCACGATGCGCCGCTGCTTCACTACGCTGACGCTCGCCGCCGCGCCACCATGCCGACTGCCACCGCGTTGGCGCACCTCGACGAAGACGAGGGTGCCATCGCCAGCCTGCATGACCAGATCGATTTCGCCACCCCCGCGCCCGGGCGTCCGATAATTGCGTTGCAGCAGGCACAGGCCGGCCGCCTGCAAGTACTGCAGGGCCCGGTCTTCCGCTGCGGCGCCCACATCACGCGTGCTGCCGCGGCCCAGCTTTGCCAGCTTCTTGAGGAGCTCCATTGAACGCCAGTTACGCCTCCGCTCTTGCCGCCTCACGCGATGCGGCTGCTGCCCAGCATTATCCGCAGGGGGCGCTCTATGTGGTGGCCACCCCCATCGGCAATCTCGCTGACATCACCCTGCGCGCTCTGCACGTGCTGCAGCTGGTCGACGCCATCGCCTGTGAGGACACCCGCCACACCCAGGCCCTGCTGCGCGCCTATGGCATCGCGCACAGTGGCCAGAGCTTGATGGCGCTGCACCAGCATAACGAGGCCGAGGCCGCGCAGCAGGTGCTCGCACGCCTGCGAGCCGGCGAGCGCGTGGCCTACGTGAGCGACGCCGGCACGCCGGCCGTGAGCGACCCCGGTGCGCGCCTGGTGGCGGCCGTCTGCGCAGCCGGCCTGCCGGTCGTGCCCCTGCCCGGGGCCAGCAGCGTCACCACGGCGCTCAGCGTTGCCGGCGCGGTGGACGAGACCGGGGCCTTTGTGTTTGCGGGCTTTCTGCCGGCCAAGGCTGGTGAACGCGCCACGGCTGTGCAAGAGCTGGCTACCGAAGCGCGCGCCATCGTGCTGCTCGAAGCCCCGCACCGCATCGAGTCTCTGGCAGCGGCGCTGGCTGCACTGGGGCCGCGACGCATCACCGTGGGGCGCGAGCTGACCAAGCAGTTTGAGCAGATCCAGACGCTTACCGCAGGCGAGCTGCCGGCATGGCTTGAGGCGGATGCGCAGCGCAGCCGCGGCGAGTTCGTGCTGGTGGTGCACCCGCAGCCGGTTGGCGTCGACTGCGGGGGGCAGGGCCAACGCGTGCTGCAACTGCTGCGGGCCGAACTGCCGCTCAAGAGTGCTGTACGCCTGGCCGCCGAGATCACCGGGGCCCCGCGCAACACACTTTACGAGGCCGCACTCCAGATGAAGCGGGGCGCTGACGACGCCTGAGCGCGCGGCGCTCTTCGTCTTTGCACTGGCAACATCTGCCACAGCCGCAAGGCGCATGGCGTGGTCGCGCAGCAGCTTGATTGTCTGGTGCCGCCAGCATCGCGCGCCAGAGGTCCCGGACCCTCACGACGACGAAGCCGAGGCCTTTAACACGTGCCCGATCTTGTCGAGGATGGGTGTCGTGCCATGGTTGAGCACTTGCGCACGCAGTTGCGGTGAAGCGCAATGGCACCGCAGGACCAGCCGCTGGAGAGGGCGGCATATATCGGTTTGATGGGTGGCGCGGCTGGCGGGGATCGAACCCACGACCCTTGGCTTCGGAGGCCAATACTCTATCCACTGAGCTACAGCCGCGCAGATGCAGACGCTGGATTGTAGGCGGTTTCAGCGACGCCCAAAGCTATAATCGCGGGCTGATCCAGGTCTAACCCCCAAGCAAGGACACCACATGAGCGAGCAGCACGAAGAAGCCCATTCCGGCCCGATCAAGACGCCCCGGCAGATGATGTGGCTCTCTATTGCGTCCTTCGTGGTGCCGGTGTTCGTGATCATCGGCCTCGTGTATTTCGTGACCGCTGCGCCCAAGCCGGCGGCTGGCTCCAGCAACCCCGAAAAATCGATCGCCGAGCGGCTGCAGAAAGTGGGAACGGTTGAGATCCGCGACGCTAACCGACCGCTCAAGAGCGGCGAGGCCGTCTACAAGGCGCAGTGTGTTGCCTGCCACGATTCCGGCGCCGCTGGCGCTCCCAAGTTCGGCGACAAGGGCGCGTGGGCGGCCCGCCTGAAGACTGGCCTTGATGGCCTGGTGAATTCGGCCCTCAAGGGCAAGGGCGCGATGGCGGGGCAAGGCGGTGGTGATCACACGGACGTGGAGATCGCGCGCGCTGTGGTTTACCTGGCCAATGCAGGCGGCGGCAAGTTCGCTGAGCCCAAGGCTCCGGACGCAGCCAAGTAAGCGCGTTCACGCCCCCTGACAGGCCGGTCGACGACCGGCCTTTTTATTTGTGCTCCCCGCCAGCGTAGAGCGCCCGTAGTTCGCGCTTGAGGATCTTGCCGATGGCGCTGCGCGGTAGTTCGGCGAGATAGCGCAGATCGCCCAGACGCTGGGTCTTGCCCACGCGCTGGTTCATCCAGGTCCGCAGTTCTTCCGGCGCGAGGGCAGGCTCCTTTTTCGGCACCACATACGCCACGGGCGTCTCGCCCCACTGCTCGGAGGGCACGCCCACCACGGCGACGTCCTGCACGGCGGGATGCTGGCGCAACACGGCTTCGAGATCGCTGGGGTAAATGTTGAAGCCGCCGGAGATGATCATGTCCTTGCGGCGGTCGAGCAGCGTCAGGAAGCCCTGGGCATCGAAGCGGCCAATATCGCCGGTGCGGATGAAGCGCTGGCCGTCGGGTGCATACCACTCGGCCTCGCGCGTCTTGTCGGGGCGGCCGTGGCAGCCCTTCATCATGCCGGGGGAACGGCCCACCACTTCGCCGGTCTCGCCGCGCGCCACCTCTTTTCCCTGCGCGTCGATCAGGCGGATGTCATGACCCTGGGCGGGCCGGCCGACGGTGTGCAATTTGTCGGGATGCGCGTGGGCATCGAGGATGCAGGTCCCGCCGCCTTCAGTCATGCCATAAAACTCCACCAAGCCGCCGGGCCATCGGGCCAGCACCTCGGCCTTGAGCGCCGCAGAAAAGGGTGCGCTGGTACAGAACTTCATGTGGAAGCTGTCCAGGTCATATGCGTCAAACGCCGGATGGGTAAGCAGTCGCTGGTACTGCACTGGTACGAGCATGGTGTGGGTCGCCCGCTCCTGCTGGGCCAGCTGCAGCCAGGCGGCAGCATCGAAGCGGGGCATGAGCACCACGCTGCCGCCGTACGCCAGCGTAGGAAAGAACACCACCAGCGTGGTGTTGGAGTACAGCGGCGTGGAGAGCAGGGTCACGGTCTGCGCGCCATAGCCGTACGCATCGCCACGCTGCACATGGACCCAGCGCATGCCATGCGGCTGCACGATGCCCTTGGGCTCGCCTGTGGTGCCGCTCGAGTAGATGATGTTGAAGGGCCAGTCGGCATCGACGGGTACATCGGCGGGGCTGGGGCCCGCCGGGGCCAGCCATTGCGGCCAGGGGATACCGTCTTGGGCGCCGTCAAGCGCAATGCGCGGAAGATCGGTCGCGCGCCCTTGCAACAGTTGCGCCGTTTCACGGTCGGTGAAGAGCAGGCGCGCCCCCGCGTCGCGCAGCATGAGCGCCAGACTGTCCGCAGTTGCCCCCGGGGCCAGGGGCGCAACCACCACGCCGGCACGCAGTGCGCCCAGGTAGGTGACGGCATAGCTCAGCGAGGTGGCCGCGCACAGCGCGACGACTTGCCCGGGCTGCACGCCGTCGCGTTGCAAGGCCGCTGCGACACGGTCCATCGCTGAGTCAAGCGCAGCATAGTCCAGCATCTTGCCGTCTTGTAAAACGGCGCGGCGCTGCGGCGCCGCCCGCGCATGCAGCCGGATCAGCACAGCAACCGTGTTGAACGGTGCGGCCAGAGCCTCGGCGACGGCATTCATGCGCGTGGCTGCGCCCGCTCACGTTCCTGCAGCTCACGCCACAGGATCTTGCCTGTGCCCGACTTGGGCAGCGTGTCGACGAGCTCGACGATGCGCGGGCTCTTGTAGGCCGCCATATGCTCGTGCGTCCAGCGGATGATGTCGTCTTCGCTCACCTGGCCGCGCACCTGCGGCTTGAGCACGACCAGCGCCTTGACGGTCTCGCCCCGCCGGTCGTCGTTTGCGGCGATGACGCACGCCTCATGAATGGCGGGGTGCCGGTACATGAGGGACTCGACCTCTGCGGGCCACACCTTGTAGCCCGATGCGTTGATCATGCGCTTGAGCCGGTCCACCATGAAATAGTAGCCCTCGGCGTCGACGTAGGCCAGGTCGCCGGTGCGCAGGAAGCGCTTCCCGTCGATGTGGATGAAAGACTCGGCCGTTGCCTGGGGCTGCTTCCAGTAGCCCTGCATCACCTGCGGCGCATGGATGACGATTTCCCCGGTCTCACCGGGCGCGACCTCCTGCAGGGTCTGCGGGTCCAGCACGCGTGCATCAACATCGAAGACGGGGATGCCTAGGCACTGCGGCTTGGGCCGGTGGAGTGGATTGATATGCGTGGCGGCCAGCGTCTCGCTCATCCCAAAGCCTTCGACGTAGTCGAGCCCCGTCAGCTCCTTGAGTTTCTTGGCGATGGCCGCCGGCATGGCTGCCCCGCCGCCCCGTATGCCCTGCAGGCTTGAGAGGTCGTATTCGCCGAGCCGGGGGTTGGAGAGAAAGTCCACGACCATGGTCGAAATCGCCTGCCAGATTCCTATGCGGTGGCGCTGGATGCACTGTGCCGCCACATCGCTGTCCCAGCGCGTAAGCACGACGACGGTGGCGCCCGCGTAGAGGGGGCCGTTCATGCCGCCCGCCATTCCGGTTACGTGAAAGAAGGGCAGCACCGACAGGAAGACCGTATCCTGCGTGCGGGCGAACCACTGCACCCCGCCCACGAGGGTACTCATGGCGCTGCGATGGGTGTGCATGCAGCCCTTGGGCTGGCCCGTGGTGCCAGAGGTATAGGGCATGACGCACAGATCATCCGGGCCGGCCGTGTGAGGGCCGGGGACGCGGCGCAGCGCAAGGATTTCCCGCCAGAGGCTCACGCCATTCGTTGTGATTGCCTCGCGGGGGGCCTCGACAGCAGGCGGCAGCGCGAGATCGGTGGGCTGGCGCAGGTAGTCGGCGTAGGCGGCCACACCGACGCGCCGCAATCCCTCCGGCCCGTCCAGCAGCGGCGCGATCTGTGGGTAAAGCTCCTGTGCCACGAGCGCTGTTCGCGCGTCGCTGTCCTGCACGTAATGACGCAATTCATCCGCGCGGTTCATCGGGTTCACCGGAACCACCACAGCATTCGCACGGAGGATGGCGTAGTAGGCAATCGCCCACTGCGGGCAGTTCTGCATATAGAGCAGCACGCGGTCGCCAGCCTGAACGCCGCAGTCCTGCTGCAGCCAGCCGGCCAGCCGCTCGCAGTCCGCGCGGAACTGCGCGTAGCTCAGGGGCGTCTCGTAATAGACGATGAAGGGCTTGTCGGGATAGCGGTTGGCCGACACCTCGACGTTGAACCAAAGGCTGGTCTGCGGCAAGGTCAGCTGCCGGGGCAGGCCCGGCGGCCAGTGCGGGAGATGACGCTCGCCGGATCTCGGCATGGGAACTCCTGTGCTGCCGTCGGGTGACCGCAGCGTCGCGGGATTATCGAGCCGCTCTTGACGACACGTTGTCACGCTGCGGACTGCAGACGTAGGCGTAGCGCTGCGGCAAATCGGCGCGGCGTACGTCCTGCGGTTGCCAGCGGCCGCTCTCGACGCATTCGGCCGCCAGTGCCATGTCTTGGGTGTGCACCAGGCCCAGGCCGCGCGCAGTGGCGAGGTACAGGCGCCCTGTTTCGTCGAGCAGGCATTGCTGCACCTGGGCGGGCTCACCGCTGTGCGCGCGCACCGTTGCGTCGGCCTGCACGCGCCAGATCCAGGGCGTCGCCTCAAGTTCGACGTAGACCCGCTGCGGTCCGTTCTGGAAGTACCAGCGGCCCTGCGCATCACGTTCGTAGTTGCGCTGGATGAAGTCGATGAGCTTTTCATGGCGCAGCAGAGAGCCCTTGGCACAAGGCAAGCCACTGTCAAAGGCACCGGCAGCCTGCGCGCGGTCATCTCGCATGTACCAGTTGCCGCGCGCGTCCAGCCCCAGCCAGCCGTAGCAGTCAGGGACATGGGGCCATTTGGCCATGGCCTGGTGCACGATGTCATCCATGGTCAGCCTCCTCTCCTCCTGCGGCGTGCAGCAGCCAGCGGCTGACCGCCTCGGGCATGGTCAGCACATGGCCAGGCCAGTGCCCGCCCGGGAAGCCCACATGACCTCCATGCTGCGGCTGCCACAGCGTGACATGTTGACCCACCTCGTGCGGCTGGGACAGGCTGTAGGCGGGCACGAAAGGGTCATTTCGTGCATTGAGCGCCAGCGCCGGGATACGGATGCGCGCGAGGTGTGGTTTTGCCGATGCGCGGGACCAGTAGTCCTCGGTGTTTCTGAAGCCATGCAGGGGCGCGGTAAAGAGTTGGTCGAACTCGTAGAGATCGCGTACCCGCAGCATGGCCTCACGGTCGAAGAGGCCCGGGTGCTGGGCCCACTTCGCCAGGGCTTTTGGCTTCATTGTCCTGAGGAACATGCGGGTGTAGATCTGGCGGTTCAAGCCACGCCCGATGGCGTGACCGCCCGCGCAGAGATCCAGCGGGGAGCAGACCGCAGCCACGGCGTCTACGGTGTTCGCAGCCTGCCCGCCCATTTCGGCAGCCCAGCGCAGCAGTGCGTTTCCGCCCAGCGATATGCCCACGGCAATGATGCGACCGGTGTGCCGCGCACGCAGACGTCGCAGGATCCAGTCGATCTCCTGCCAGTCGCCCGAATGATAGGCACGCGGCGCGCGGTTGAGTTCACCGCTGCAACCGCGGAAATGCGGAACGACATAACGCAGTCCGTGCTGACGCGCGACATCCGCAAAAGCCTGGGCGTAGTGGCTGCGGGTGGAGCCCTCCAGGCCATGGAACAGCACCAGCAGGACCTGGCCCTCGGTGGCTTGCTGCAACCAGTCCAGGTCGATGAAGTCGGCGTCAGGGGTTTCCCAGCGTTCACGCGCAAACTGCGGCGGTGATTCCCGCGTGCGCCGCGCGTAAAGCGCCGGCCAGATGGTCTGCAGGTGACCGCCGGGTAGCCAGAGGGGTGCGTGGTACATCATGCGCGTACGTCTCTTCTGTGATTTTGCGACAGCATTGTCCGGTCGGTCTTGCATCGTATTCTTGAGCCTCTCGCGTTTTCTTCGCGCCATGCTGCGCGGCTCTGCGATTCTGTCCCTCGGCCGGCATCTTGCGGCCTGCGGCCCAGACGACCTTAGACAAGTCGAGGCGAAACGCCGCTTGGCGTGGGCGGATTTGCGAGCGCCGTACCAGCGGCGCGCCGCGCCGGCGCTCAATCTGCACAACGCGGTGCGCGCGCCGCTGACGCCGCACGCAAGCGTGCGCCTGTTACAGTCGCGCCGGCAGGTTCCGCAAATGCCCACGCCAGACTTCCCCGACGACCACGACGGCTTGGTGCGGCAGGTAGGAGCCCAAAACGAGTTGGGTCATGCACTGCTCCTGCTGTTGACGCAGGCGCTTGGGCAGCCGGGCCTGCGCCTTTCGTGCAGCATTTTGAGGTGCTCGACAATCGCATGCTGGTTCAGCAAGAACGCTTCGAGTTGGCGACATAACGCTACAACCAGTTGTTGCAGGGCTTCCCTTCCAGCCTCACAGCGCGCTTGCAGGGTCGCGGGCCGCTGCGCCTCTGGCCCGCGACGCCTTGAGCCGTATAAGCGACGAAAAAAAAAGCCCCGGGCAGCGATGCCGGGGCCATGGTCTCTGCCGCCACAGGCAGCAGGCAGCAGGCAATGAAAAGTTATTTCTTCTTGAGGTACTTGCGCAAGGCGGCAATCTCGGCTGCGGCGATCGCCAACTCGGACTGTGCCTTGGCCAAGTCCAGGTCGCTCTTGGCGTTTTTAATCGCTTCCTCGGCGGCCTGGCGCGCCTCGTTGGCCTTCTCCTCGTCCAGATCCTTGCCGCGCACGGCGGTGTCGGACAGGACGGTGACGCAGTCGGGCTGCACCTCAAGAATTCCGCCAGCGACGAAGACGAACTCTTCCTTGCCGTCGGCCATCTCGATACGCACCGAGCCCGGCTTGACGCGAGTGATCAGCGGAGTATGACGAGGGTAGATGCCCAGCTCGCCCGCTTCACCGGGCAGCGCAACGAATCGCGCCTCGCCCGAGAAGATGAACTCTTCGGCACTGACCACATCAACGTGGATGGTGTTCATGTTGGAGCTCCTTGGGTTGATCGTTCAGCGTTCGGAGTTGGGCGTCTGGGCGTCGCGCCAGAGTTTCAACACCAGACACTCAACCTTATCAGACCTTCTTGGCCTTTTCGAAGGCTTCGTCGATGGTGCCGACCATGTAGAAGGCCTGCTCGGGCAGGTGATCGCACTCACCAGCGGTGATCATCTTGAAGCCGCGGATGGTCTCGGCCAGCGGCACGTACTTACCGGGCGCGCCGGTGAACACTTCGGCCACATGGAAGGGCTGGGACAGGAAACGCTGGATCTTGCGCGCACGGGCCACGGTGAGCTTGTCCTCGGGGGCCAGTTCGTCCATGCCCAGGATGGCGATGATGTCGCGCAGTTCCTTATAACGCTGCAGCGTGCCCTGAACGGCACGCGCCACGGTGTAGTGCTCCTCACCCACGACCTGCGGGTCGAGCTGGCGGCTGGTCGAATCCAGCGGGTCCACGGCGGGGTAGATACCGAGGGCGGCGATGTCTCGCGACAGCACCACGGTGGAGTCCAGGTGGGCGAACGTGGTGGCGGGCGAGGGGTCGGTCAGGTCATCGGCCGGCACGTAAACGGCCTGGATGGAAGTGATGGAGCCAACCTTGGTCGACGTGATGCGCTCCTGCAGGCGACCCATTTCCTCGGCCAGCGTGGGCTGGTAGCCCACGGCGGAGGGCATACGGCCCAGCAGGGCGGACACTTCGGTACCGGCCAGGGTGTAGCGGTAGATGTTGTCCACGAAGAACAGCACGTCACGGCCTTCGTCACGGAACGCTTCGGCCATCGTCAGGCCGGTCAGCGCCACGCGCAGGCGGTTGCCCGGGGGCTCGTTCATCTGGCCGTAGACCATGGCCACCTTGGAATCGCCCAGGCTCTCCTGATTCACTACGCCGGCGTCTGACATCTCGTGGTAGAAATCGTTGCCCTCGCGGGTGCGCTCACCCACACCGGCAAACACGGACAGACCGGAGTGCGCCTTGGCGATGTTGTTGATGAGCTCCATCATGTTCACGGTCTTGCCCACGCCGGCACCGCCGAACAGACCCACCTTGCCGCCCTTGGCAAACGGGCAGACCAGGTCGATCACCTTGATGCCCGTCTCCAGCAGCTCCTGCGAGGGGCTGAGCTCGTCGTAGGCGGGGGCCTTGCGGTGGATGGACGCGGTCAGGGTCTGGTCGACGGGACCGCGCTCGTCGATGGGGTTGCCCAGCACGTCCATGATGCGGCCCAGCGTGCCCTTGCCCACGGGCACGGTGATCGGGTTACCGGTGTTGGTCACGATCAGGCCGCGGCGCAGACCGTCGGAAGAACCCAGGGCGATGGTACGGACGACGCCGTCGCCAAGCTGCTGCTGCACCTCGAGCGTCAGGGCCGAGCCCTCCATCTTCAGGGCGTCATACACCTTGGGCATCCGGTCGCGCGGAAACTCCACGTCAACCACCGCGCCGATACACTGAACAATCTTGCCCTGCACTTGCGTGTTTGCTTGAGCCATTTTCTGCTCCAATGATTTGAATCTGTTTGCTGTCGATCGTCAGACCGCTGCGGCGCCCGCCACGATTTCCGACAGTTCCTTGGTGATGCCGGCCTGGCGGGTCTTGTTGTAGACCAGCTTCAGCTCGGAGATCACATTCCCCGCGTTGTCGGTGGCGGCCTTCATGGCCACCATGCGGGCGGACTGTTCCGATGCCATGTTCTCGGCCACGGCCTGATAAACCAGTGCCTCCACGTAACGCACCAGTAGTTCGTCAATGACGGTCCGCGCGTCAGGCTCGTAGATGTAGTCCCAGTCGTGCTGCGGGCCGCTGGCTTGCGCCTCGTCCCGGATCTTGGCGGCCGACAGGGGCAGCAGCTGCTCCACCACGGGCTCCTGCTTCATGGTGTTGATGAACTTGGTGTAGCACAGGTACACCGCGCTCAGTTCGCCACGCGTGTAAGCGTCCAGCAGCACCTTGACCGGGCCGATCAGCCTGTCCAAGTGGGGGGTGTCGCCAAGCTGGACGGACTGCGAAACCACCTTGGCACCGACGCGGTTGAGAAAGCCCAGACCCTTGTTGCCGATCGCCACGACCTGCGTGCTCACGCCCGCCGTCTGCAGCTCGCGCAGCTTGTTGGTCACGCCGCGCAGCACGTTGGTGTTGAGTCCGCCGCAAAGACCCTTGTCGGTAGTCACCACGATCATACCGGCCGACTTGGACTGGTTCACCGCCATGAAGGGATGCACGTACTCCGGGTTGGCCTTGCCGAGGTTGGCGGCAATGTTGCGCACCTTCTCGCTGTAGGGACGGGCGGCCTGCATCCGCTGCTGCGCCTTGCGCATCTTGGAGGCGGCCACCATTTCCATGGCCTTGGTGATCTTCTTGGTGTTTTCCACCGATTTGATCTTGCCGCGAATTTCCTTGCCTGCCGCCATGGCGTGCTCCTTTAGGCGAAGGTCTTCTTGAACGCGGCGATCGCTGCGCTCAGTTCGGCTTCGGCGTCCTTGTCCATGGCCTTGGCGGCTTCCAGCTTGGCCAGCAGCGCAGCGTGCTTGTCTTTCAGATAAGCATGCAGGCCATGCTCGAAAGGCAGGACCTTCTTGACCTCGATGTCATCCATGTACCCCTTGTTCACGGCAAACAGGGAAGCGCCCATCAGGCTGATCGACAGGGGGCTGTACTGGGCCTGCTTGAGCAGTTCCGTCACGCGGGCACCGCGGTCGAGCTGCTTCTTCGTGGCGGCGTCAAGGTCCGAGGCAAACTGAGCGAAGGCCGCCAGTTCACGGTACTGAGCCAGGTCAGTACGGATACCGCCGGAAAGGCTCTTGATCAGCTTGGTCTGGGCGGCGCCACCGACGCGAGATACCGAGATACCGGCGTTGATGGCGGGGCGGATGCCGGCGTTGAAGAGGCTAGTTTCCAGGAAGATCTGGCCATCGGTGATGGAGATCACGTTGGTCGGCACGAAGGCGGACACGTCGCCGGCCTGCGTCTCGATGATGGGAAGCGCGGTCAGCGATCCGGTCTTGCCCTTGACGGCGCCTTTGGTGAAGGCTTCAACGTAGTCGGCGTTCACGCGGGCGGCGCGCTCCAGCAGGCGGCTGTGCAGATAGAACACGTCGCCGGGGTAGGCTTCGCGGCCCGGGGGACGACGCAGCAGCAGCGAGACCTGGCGATACGCCACGGCCTGCTTGGACAGGTCGTCATAAACGATCAGGGCGTCCTGGCCGCGGTCGCGAAAGTACTCGCCCATTGTGCAGCCGGAATAGGCCGACACGTACTGCATGGCCGCCGATTCGGAGGCGGTGGCAGCCACGACGATGGTGTACGCCATTGCGCCGGCCTGCTCCAGGGCACGCACTACGTTCTTGACGCTCGAAGCCTTCTGGCCGATGGCGACATAAACGCAGGTCATGTTCTGACCCTTCTGGTTGATGATGGCGTCAATGGCCACGGCGGTCTTGCCGGTCTGGCGGTCGCCGATGATCAGTTCGCGCTGGCCGCGGCCGACGGGCACCATCGCGTCGATCGACTTCAGACCGGACTGCATGGGCTGATCGACGGACTGGCGGGCGATCACGCCCGGAGCCACCTTCTCGATCACGTCGGTCATCTTGGCGTTGATCGGGCCCTTGCCGTCGATGGGCTGGCCCAGCGCGTTGACCACGCGGCCGATCAGCTCAGGGCCGACCGGCACTTCCAAGATGCGGCCCGTGCACTTGACGGTGTCGCCCTCGGAGATATGCTCGTACTCGCCCAGAATCACGGAGCCGACGGAGTCGCGCTCGAGGTTCAGGGCCAGACCGTAGGTGGGCTGACCATCCTTGCCGGCCGGAAACTCCAGCATTTCGCCCTGCATCACGTCCGACAGGCCGTGCATGCGGCAGATGCCGTCAGTCACGGAGACCACGGTACCCTGGTTGCGGATGTCGGCGCTGGCGGACAGGCCTTGGATCCGGCTCTTGATCAGTTCAGAGATTTCTGCGGGATTGAGTTGCATGACTCTTTCCTTCTTTCCTTGGTTGGGCTGACGGTCAGGCGGAATGCCTCAGGCCGTGAGAGCCGCTTTCATTTGTTCCAGACGGGCCTTGACGGACGTGTCGAGCACCTCATCGCCGACCACGACGCGGATGCCACCGATCAGTTCGGGCTGCGGCCGCACCGTGACGTTGAGCTTGCGATCGAAGCGTTTTTCCAGCACCGCCTTGACGTCGGCCAATGCACCGCCCTCGATCGGGAAGGCACTGTAGACAACCGCGTCAGACGAACCGCTTTGGGCATTCTTCAGAGCACGGAACTGTGCGGCTATCTCGGGCAGTACACTGAGGCGGCCGTTGTCAATTACTGTGCGCAAGAAGTTCTTTGCAGCATCGCTCAGGGGCGTCTTGGCCACTGCGGCGATCACGTCAAACACCTGCTTGGTCGTTGCGTTAGGGTTGTCGGCAAACTGCTGCAACTGCGGATTGCCCGCAATCACAGCCAGCTCCTCAACCCAGGCAGCGGCGCCGTTCAGGTCGGCAGTCGTCGCCTTGAACAGCGCTTCGGCATATGGGCGGGCAATGGTGGCAAGTTCAGCCATGGGAAGTCCTTTTACAGCTCGGCCTTCAGGCGACCCAGCAGGTCGGCATGAACGCTGGCGTTGACTTCCTTGCGCAGGATTTGCTCGGCGCCCTTGACGGCCAGCGCGGCAACCTGCTCGCGCAGCGCCTCGCGCGCCTTCACGGTCTGCTGCTCGGCATCGGCCTTGGCGGCTGCCACGATCTTGTTGCCTTCCTCGGTTGCCCGCGCCTTGGCTTCCTCGATGATGGCCTGCGCACGACGCTCGGCATCGGCCAGACGAGTGGCCGTCTCGTTGCGCGTCTTGGCAAGCTCTTCTTCGACGCGCTTGTTGGCGGCGCTCAGCTCGGACTTGGCCTTGTCAGCGGCGGCAAGACCCTCGGCAATTCTCTGTGCGCGCTCATCAAGCGCCTTGGCAATCGGGGGCCACACAAACTTCATCGTGAACCCGACCAGGATCAGGAACACGATCATCTGAATGATGAGGGTACCGGTAATGCTCATGTTTCATCCTTCACCCAGGCGCATTCACGCGCGCCAGGGAATATCTTGGGTCTGGAGGATGCTTACTTCGGCAGGTTCGCGATTTGGGCCAGGAAGGGGTTGGCGGTGGCAAACCACAGCGCGATACCGGTGCCAATAATGAAGGCGGCATCAATCAGACCGGCCAGCAGGAACATCTTCGTCTGCAGTTCGCCCATCAGTTCGGGCTGGCGAGCAGCGGACTCAAGGTACTTGCTGCCCATGATGCCGATGCCGATACACGCGCCGACAGCACCCAGACCAATGATCAGGCCAGCGGCCAGAGCGACAAAGCTAATAACTTCCATGATGACTCCTACGACTTGGTTAAAAAGAAAAGGAAAAACGAAAAATTTTGCGGCCGGACTCAGTGCGCGTCGTGCGCCTGGCCGATATAGACCAGGGTGAGCATCATGAACACAAAGGCCTGCAGAGTGATGATCAGGATGTGGAAGATCGCCCACGCCGAGCCCGCAATGATGTGGCCGACCGCCAGCAGCATGCCCGTGGCCGACAGGGTCCAAGCGCCACCCATCAGGGCGATCAGCATAAAGATCAGTTCGCCAGCGTACATATTGCCGAAAAGTCGCATACCATGCGAGACGGTCTTGGCCACGAACTCGATGATCTGCATCAGGAAGTTGAAAGGCCACAGCAGGGGATGCGCACCAAACGGGGCCGTGAACAACTCGTGGACCCAGCCGCTGGCGCCCTTGATCTTGATGTTGTAGTACAGGCAGATCAGCAGCACGGCAACGGACAGACCCATGGTGACCGACAAGTCTGCCGTGGGCACGACGCGCATGTAGTCATTCATACCCAGCGCCGGGCCCGCGCTGTGCCAGATCGCCGGGATCAGGTCGACCGGCAGCAGGTCCATGGCGTTCATCAGGAAGATCCAGACGAACACGGTGAGCGCGAGAGGCGCGACAAATTTACGGCTTTCAGCGCTGTGCACGATGCCCTTGGCCTGGGAGTCCACCATCTCGACGAGGATTTCCACCGCCGCCTGGAAGCGGCCGGGCACACCTGACGTGGCCTTGCGCGCTGCAAGCCAGAGGATCCAGCAACCCAGCGCACCCAGCACAATCGAGAAAAAGAGAGAGTCGTAGTTGAAGACGGAGAAATCGGCTACCGACTTGGGTGCCTGGTTCTGCAGGTGTTGCAGGTGGTGAACGATGTATTCACCTGCGGTCGGTCCGGTTTCAGCGCTCATCTGATTACTCGTCTTGTTGTTTCACGTTCCGGGATGCAAACTTCAACGCAACCCAATACACCTTCAACGTCAGCACAAGGCCTGCCAGCAACGCCGGCCAGCTCAGGGCCCCCACCAGCCTGGGCGCGGCAATCAGCATTGCCAGCGTCAAGGCCAACTTGACCATTTGCCACACGAGGAAGCCCACGGCCCCGGTCACCGGATTCACCGACGACAAGCGCCCCGTCAGCCCGCGCGCGAAAACAGCCGCTGGCACAACGACCGCCAGCGCACCATATGCGAGAGACCAGGCCACGGAAGGCACTCCGGTCAGGAGCCAGGCCAGCAAAGCCGCCAGCACCCCGACCACCACCTGAGTCAGCACCACCCACCATGGAGACACCGATGGACTACGCTCCCGCAACGCTTGCGCCTCTTCGGCGCTCAGCGGGGTGAAGTCCGACTCCGCCGCCTCGTCTTGTCCGCCGCCCCGCAATCCTGGTGCCATTTTCGACATGTCAATCACACCCGGATTCGAAATGGACAGCGCGACAAAGCCCTTCATTATACGTAGAAACCCGCCCTGTTTTGCCACTGCCTGACCAGAACCATAAAAAAGCGCCCCCCATCTGCGCAGCTTGCTTGCATGGGCCTTCAAGCGCTGTACACCCTTCCAAAGTCTCCCCACCCTTCCTGCCATAATTTCGCCATGCCTCCAGCCGTCTTGCCCGCCCTGCCCTGCTTTCTCAATGGTGAGTACACACTGCTTCCTGACGCGAAGATCAGCGTCATGGACCGAGGCTTCATTTTTGGTGACGGGGTCTACGAGGTGCTTCCCGTCTACGGCCGCTGCCTGTTCCGCTTCGAACAGCACATGGATCGGCTGGAGCGCGGCCTCGCCGAGCTGCGCATCCCCAACCACCGCACGCGTGCCCAATGGCGTGAGATCGCCGAACGCCTGGTGGCGGACTTCGCCCGCGGCAACGACGCCGATCCGGAAAAGCTGGACCAGCTGGTCTACATCCAGGTCACCCGCGGCGTGGCCATGCGCGACCATGCCATGCCGCCCAGCCCAACGCCGACGGTTTTCGTCATGACCAATGTCATGAAACCGCCAAGTGAGAGCGAGCGGCGCGAAGGCGTGGCCTGTGTGACGGCCCAGGACTTCCGTTGGCAGAAGGCGCACATCAAGACCACCAGCCTGCTGGGCGCGGTGTTCGCACGCCAGATTGGCGTGGACGCCGGCGCGACCGAGACGATCATGTTCCGCGACGACTGGCTCAGCGAAGGCGCCTCCAGCAACGTCTGGATCGTGAAGAACGGGGTGCTGGTCGGGCCGCCGCGAGACAACCGGATACTCGAAGGCATACGCTACGGCTTGCTGGAAGAGCTCTGCAGCCTCGAGGGCATCCCCATGGAGCTGCGCCCGGTCAGCCGCGCCGAGGTGCTGGCTGCCGATGAGGTGCTGCTGAGTTCTGCGACCAAGGAAGTCCTGCCCGTCACCCTCATCGACGGAAGTGCCGTGGGGGATGGACGCCCCGGCCCCGTCTATGCCCAGCTTCACGCCGGCTACCAAGCCGCCAAACTGCAGGCCCGCCTGCGCCGCCCATCATGAGTTCTCAGCCCTCCCGTGCCGACAGCCTGATCGAGTACCCCTGCCGCTTCCCGATCAAGGTCATGGGGGCACGAGCCGAGGGCTTTGTGCATGCCGTGACCACCATCGCCCGCGAGTTCGACCCCGGGTTTGACGCTGCCAGCATTGAGTTGCGGCAAAGCCGGGGCGGTCGCTATCTGGGCGTCACCATCACCGTCACGGCCACGGGCCGCGAACAGCTCGACGAGCTCTACCGCACGCTGTCTACCCATCCCATGGTCAAGGTCGTGCTGTAGTCATGCCTTCCCCAGGCCATCTTCGTTCGCTACGCCCCCACTCCTGCTACGCGGAGAGGGCGCACTTAGCGGCCTGGCAAAGCCAGTTCCGCGAGTGACTGCGAAAAGTCACATGGAGCAGTCAATGGATCTACGTATCCTGGGTCGCGTTGACTACGCACCGACGTATGCGGCCATGCAAGACTACACGGCCGAACGCACGGCCGGGACGCCCGATGCGCTGTGGATCTGCGAGCACGCGCCAGTCTACACCCAGGGTCTGGCGGGCAAGGCCGATCACGTGCTGGCGCCCGGTGACATTCCCATCGTGGCCACCGACCGCGGCGGCCAGGTCACCTACCACGGCCCGGGGCAGGTGGTGGCGTATCCGCTGATCGACCTCAAGCGCGCGGGCTACTTCGTGAAGGAATACGTCTACCGCATCGAAGAGGCCGTGATCCGTACCCTGGCGCACTACGGCGTCACGGGCCACCGCGTGGCGGGCGCCCCGGGTATCTATGTGCGCCTCGACGACCCGCGCAGCCACGCGCCGCTGCCGCAACGCCCGCAAAAAGGCGTCAGCGGCGCCGAGCCGGACTTCGCGGGCTTGGGAAAGATCGCAGCACTGGGCATCAAGGTCAGCCGCAACTGCACGTATCACGGCGTGGCACTGAATGTAGCCATGGATCTCGAACCCTACTCGCGTATCAACCCTTGCGGCTACTCCGGGCTGCAGTCGGTAGACCTTTCTACAATTGGCGTTGACGCCAGTTGGGCCGACGTGGCCCACGTTTTGAGCCACAAGCTCCAGACCCACCTCCAGCCTTGAAGGCCCCGCCATGAGCAGCCCCACCACCGTGCGTGAAGCACAGAGCCTCGACAGCTACGACCCCGCCGCCAAGCAGAAGGCCGCCGCCAAGCTTTCACGTATTCCCGTCAAGGTCGAAGCAGGCGAGGTGCTCAGTAAGCCGGACTGGATCCGCGTCAAGGCCGGCTCCCCGACCACCCGCTTCTACGAGATCAAAGAAATCCTGCGCGAGCACAAGCTCCATACGGTTTGCGAGGAGGCCAGCTGCCCCAACATCGGCGAATGTTTTGGCAAGGGCACCGCCACCTTCATGATCATGGGCGACAAGTGCACACGCCGCTGCCCGTTTTGCGACGTGGGCCACGGCCGCCCCGATCCGCTGGACGCCAACGAGCCCGCCAACCTGGCCAAGACCATTGCGGCGCTCAAGCTGAAGTACGTGGTCATCACCAGCGTGGACCGCGACGACCTGCGGGACGGCGGCGCAGGCCACTTCGTCGACTGCATCCGGCAGACGCGCGCCCTCTCACCCCAGACCAAGATTGAGGTGCTGGTGCCCGACTTCCGCGGGCGCGACGATCGCGCGCTTGAAATCCTCAAGGCCGCGCCGCCCGACGTGATGAACCACAACCTGGAGACTGTGCCACGCCTGTACAAGCAGGCCCGCCCGGGCAGCGACTACCAGTTCTCGCTCAACCTGCTCAAGAAGTTCAAGGCCCTGTTCCCGAACGTGCCGACCAAGAGCGGCCTGATGGTTGGCCTGGGCGAGACCGACGAAGAGATCCTGGAAGTCATGCGCGACATGCGCGCGCACAACATCGAGATGCTGACGATCGGCCAGTATCTGGCTCCGTCTTCCTCACACCTGCCCGTCAGGCGCTACGTCCACCCGGACACCTTCGCGATGTTCGAGGCCGAGGCCTACAAGATGGGCTTCTCCCATGCCGCCGTCGGTGCCATGGTGCGCTCCAGTTACCACGCGGACCAGCAGGCGCACGCCGCAGGCGTGGGCCGGTGAGTCCCTGAGTTCATCCCTCCAGGGCTCGGTGCTTCGGCCAAGGCGATGACGGGCGGTCGGCAAACGGCTCCGGAAGCGGTCGCCACCGTTGCCTCGCCAGCCTGCGCTTAGCTGGCAAGCAGCGGGGCCGGCTCATCAGCGGCGAGCACACCTTGCGCCCACGGTGCGAGCTTGCTGGTGTCGGCGCGTAGCACCTCCTGCTTGACGGCGAGGATCTGCGCGGGATGCATGGAGAAGCTGCGCAAGCCCAGGCCCAGCAGCAGGCGCGTCATGGCCACGTCGCCCGCCATCTCGCCACAGATGCTGACCTCCTTGCCCTGAGCCCGGCATTCGGCAATGGTGTCGGCCACCAGCCGCAGCACGGCCGGATGCAGGGGATCGTAAAGATGCGCGACGGACTCGTCGGCCCGGTCGATAGCCAGGGTGTACTGGATCAGGTCGTTGGTGCCCAGCGAGAGATAGTCGAAGTGCCGCAGGAAGGTCTTGAGCATCAGTGCTGCTGCGGGAATCTCGATCATGGCACCGAGGGCCACCGGACCGAAGGTCTGGCCCTCGCGCTGCAATTCGGCACGGGCCTGTTCAAGCAAGGCCCGGGTCTGGCGGATTTCACCCAGATGCGCGAGCATGGGAATCAGCATCTTGACCGGGCCATGTGCAGCCGCGCGCAGGATGGCCCGCAGCTGGGTCAGGAACATAGAAGGATCGGCCAGGCTCCAGCGGATCGCACGCAGCCCCAGCGCCGGGTTCAGGTGCTTGCCCTCGACCACTGAGCTGTCCATGGGCTTGTCAGCACCAATGTCCACCGTACGGATCGTGACCGGCGAGCCTGCCATTCCCTCAACGGCACGGCGATAGGCCTGGTACTGCTCCTCCTCGTCGGGGAGATGCCCCTGACGTCCCATGAAGAGGAACTCGCTGCGAAACAGGCCAACGCCTACGGCGCCGGCCTTCATGGCGGCCGGCGCGTCCTCGGGCATCTCGATATTGGCCAGCAGCTCGACCTTCTCGCCATCCAGGGTCACTGCGGGCGTGCCCAGCAAGCGCTCCAGGCGGCTGCGCTCCAGCTCGAGCTCGCGCTGCTTGTACTGGTACTCGGCCAGGATGATGGGCGAGGGATCGACGATCACCACACCAGCATCGCCGTCGATGATGACCCAGTCGTCCTGGCGGACCAGCTGGCTCGCCGTGCGGGCACCAACCACAGCCGGGATGTCCATGCTGCGCGCGACGATGGCGGTGTGCGAGGTCTTCCCGCCCACGTCGGTGACAAAACCAGCGAAAAGGCCCTGCTTGAACTGGAGCATGTCCGAAGGTGAGATTTCGTGCGCGATAAGGACGAGCGGGGTTTCGGTGCCCTCCTGCTGCAGCCCGTCCGCACCGACACGACGTGCGGCAGCGGCAGGCAGCACCGGGCTGGTCGCCTGGCCCTGCATGGCACGCAACACTTTCTCGGTGATTTGCTCCATGTCAGCCTTGCGCTCGCGCAGGTAGGCGTCCTCCATCTCGTCAAACTGCCGCGCCACCACTTCCAACTGCGTGGTCAGCGCCCACTCAGCGTTGTAATGGCGATCAACGATCCAGTGCTTGACGCCACCCACCATCTCCTCGTCCTGGAGCAGCATGAGATGTACGTCGAGCAGGGCCCGCAGCTCGTTGGGCGTGTCCTTGGGGCCGAGCTGCAGGATGGTCTGCTGCAGGCGCTGGATTTCCTCGACCACCGCATCGCGCCCGCGGCGGACCCGGTCGATTTCGCCCTCCACCTGCTCCGGCCGGATGAAGTAATGGGCCACGTCCACACGGCTGCTGGCGACGAGCACCGCGCGGCCGATGGCGATGCCGCGCGCAACGGCCAGGCCGTGGATGGAGAACGTCACGTCCGCCCCCCACCCCGGCGCCATCGGCGCAGAAGCGGGCTGCCATGGCGGTAGCACGCAAGATGGGGGCCTGCAGGACGCCGCATCTCACTCGCCTTCGCCGAATTTGTCGTTGATTAGCGCCAGCAGCGCGTCAACCGCCTCCTGTGAGCGCTCACCCTCGACTTCAATCTCGATGGCGCTGCCCAACCCCGCCGAGAGCATCATGACGCCCATGATGCTCTTGCCGTTGACGCGACGCTCGCCCCGCGCGAGGTAGATCTCGCAGGGGAAGCTGCCCGCCAGCTTGGTGAGCTTGGCCGAGGCGCGGGCATGCAGGCCAAGCTTGTTACTGATGGTGGCGCTGACCTTGATCATTTCTTGTTCCCGTTCGGTGTCGTCTCATGCGTTCTTGATTTCTTGCACCCCCTGGCAGCCGCCCTGCAGGGCACGCGTCACCAGGGCATCGATCGGCTCATGCTGATAGGTGACCGCGCGCAACAGCATTGGCAGATTAACGCCACCGATCAGGCGGGCGTTGCATTCGGCCATCAGCGCGCGGGCCACATTGCTGGGCGTGGCGCCGGGCAGATCGGTCAGCAGCAGCAGCGGCGAGCCGCCGAAGTGTGCAGCCGATTCGCGGGCCTGCACCAGGCTATGCTCGGGGCTAGCCTGCGGCTGCACATCCACCGCCCGCACGCCTTCTGCCCGGTCGGGGAAGACATGAGCCACACACTGGCGCAAGGCAGTAGCCAGCGGAGCGTGCGCGATAATCACGATGCCGTTCATCCTGCGGAGATTATGTCCTCTTGGCAAGGAGGAAGTAGACGTAGGAGAGCAGATTACACAGCAGGAAAACTCCGAGCGCACCCTGGAAGGCGCGCACGGCATCCCAGCCCATGGCGGCAAACAGGTCGATCAGCAGGCCGATGCCCCATTGCACCACGAACACGCCACCGAAGATGACGAGGTTGTAGGCCGACAGCGCACGCCCCGCGAGTTCGTTCGCAAAAGCCAGGCCCACCGCAGGTTGGGCCAGGGAGAGAAAGGTGCTGCTCATGCAAAAAATCGCCCACAGCAGACCGGCCTGCGGGCCCCACGCCGCTCCGGCCACCACGATGGCGGCAAGGACACCAAGGCTCAAGGGTGTGCCCCAGGCGATCAGCTGTTCGCTCCGAACGCCGCGGCGCGTGAGGCGGGGGATCAGGACGCCCCAGGACCAGAAGGTGCCCAGCATGGCGACATTGATCCAGAAGAGGCTGGTCGCAGCCTGCATGGGTGTGTAGGCTCCAACCTGCAACATCCACGGCACCGCCCACAGGGTCTGGATCGCCACCATGCCGCCGTAGTTGAAAAAGCCCAGGGGAATCAGGCGCCGGAAGTACGGGTGCCGCCAGACCCCGGCATAGGTCCCGGCGTCAGACTGAGGCGTTGAGGCATGCCAGCCTGGCACCCGCCAGGCGATCAGGGCCATGGACAGGAGCAGCACACCCGCGAGCCCCCAGAAAATAGGGCGCCAGCCAAACTGCGGAAGCAGCCACTGGACCGGCAGGGTTGAAGCCACCATGCCCATGGAGCCTGTCATGAGCATCCATGAGTTGGCACGTAGCTGGCTAGCCGGATCAAGCCAGCGTCGGTAGCCGGTCAGAGGCGCCATGAGGCATGCCGCCAGACCGACTCCGCAGAGCACGCGTGCAAGCAGCAGGCCGGTTAAGCCCCGCGCCTGGGCGAAGGCGATGCAGCCTAGCACCGCCACGGCCAGGAAACCGATCACCACACGCTTGGGGCCGTGGCGGTCCAGCCATTTCCCCAGCGGCAACTGCATGGCCGCAAATCCAAGGAAGTAGCCGCCAGCCAGCAGGCCAAGATCACGGGCATTGAGGGAAAACTCCCGGGTCAGCTCTGGCGACAGCGTAGCTGTGACGGAGCGAACCAGGGCCGAGAAAAAATAGGCAAAGGCAAACACCAGGAAGACCAGGATTGCCGAGCGGCGACCAAGAACGCTCACTGGCGGGCCACTCCACTGAAGAACGTTACGCTCATCGGTTCCGTGATGCGCTCCGCATACAGGGCAGCATGGTAGATGCGTGACCCCCGGACGAACCAGAGCGCCTGTACGCTGAGGGCGCGGCCATCCGCCCCCTCACCGGTGGCTTCCAGGTAGACGGCCGGCGGCAGGCTGTCGGCATCGGCGATCGAAACGGGGTGCTCCGTGGTTGCGGACGCTTTCAGGCTCGTCAGTAACTGCTGCTGCCATTGCGCTAGGACGGCGGGCAGTGAGCTTGGCGCGGCCAGCTCCGCAACAGAGACGGCGTAGAGGCCGCCAGCGGCCTTGCAGCCTTGCACGGTCAGCTGCAGGTCCTGCCCGGCCAGGCGCTGCGGTCGGGTGGCCTGGTCAGACTTGCAGGGAAGCAAAGCCTTGTAGTCGCCGCCGGGCAGGCGGACTTCGCGCCAGTTCAGGCTCGGGCTACAGGCCTGGAGCAGCAGGGTCGACAAGAGAAGAGCAGAGCCGTGGCGCATGCAAGAATTATCCTCGGTCGCCCACGTCCGGACCAAGAGGCCATCAGAGCGCGTCGACGCCTTGGCCAGCAGCGCACCGCCCGTGACCAGAGGATCGCGCCGGCCCCGGCGCTCCTTCCGGGCGACCAGGAGGCAAGCCCCGGCCAAGGCCATGGCTGCGACGTGTTATTCCACGCTCGCATCCTCGCGCTTCATCCACCCGTAGTCAGCCGCCGTGCCCGCAAGCCGGTTTAGCTACCCAGCCAGGCCGAGCCGGCCGGTCACATCGCTGACCCTGCACAGGAACCCATAAATGATGCCGGCGCACCAGCGGCAGCAACAAGGTGGCCAGCGCACCGCCCGGCTCGGCGTTGTGCCGCGCCACCCGCACGCCGTGCAGGCCGACGATCTCCTTGACGAACGCCAGCCCCAGGCCCGTACGACACTTGCGGCTGTTCGGCCGGGGCAGCGAATAGATCTTCTCGAACACCTCGCCCTCGGCGCACTCGGGCACGCCCGGGCCCTGGTCCCGCACCGCGAGGTCCACCGTAAGAGCGCGGGATGGGCGAGAGCTCGATGCGGCCGCCGTCGGGTGAAGAGTCCGCAGCGTAGTCCATCAACTTGGCCGGTGTGCGGCGTAGCAAGAAGCCTTCGCGCTTAACCACGGCATCGGTGCCCGAGTGGCACCTGCACCGCCAGGCGGCGCACCGCTGGCCTAGGCGCTGGCGGCCACTTCGCCCATGGGAGCACCCAAGCGGACGGGTGCGGGTTAGCCCTCACCGCGCCGGCGGGCCCAGCAGCTGCATCCTGCGCGCGCCGCTTGCGGCGCATCGGGAGCTGTGACAGGCGGGCACGCCGCAGATGGAGCGGGCGCGGTGGGTCGCGATACAGATGCAGGGACTGCCCCGCAGCCAGCGGCAGAAGTGGAGCCCGCGCGAGGTCAGCTTTGCACCGGCAGGGGCGAAGAGTGCCGCTGCAGTGCCAGCAGTGACAGGGCCCGCCAAGCAGCTGGCGTCAAGGCCATTTTCGGCCCGAGGCGGTTGCTGGAGGCGCCAGTTTCGTTGCCCGGCATAAGCCTCGTCGACATAGGCTTTTGCGTCGAGCAGTCTGGTGGCGGATGGGTCAGTTGATGTCGGGTCGGCCAGACACCAGCCCAGCCAAGCAATGCGGCATGCTGTTATCAGTACCGGCCAGAGAGCAACTCCCCGGCGTTGGGCACATGCGACTTCAGGCCGAGCGTGCGAAGCATCTGATAGGTCGTGCAGACGGCGGCAGAAAGGACGGGGAGGCCCAGGCGATCCTGCACCGGCTGGATCGATTCCAAGGACGGCATCTGTACGCAGGCGGAAAGCACCACCGCATCGCAGTTGGCGGTGTTCAGGCGCCTGGAGATGTCGATCGGTGCGCGAGGGTCGCGCGCGCCGACGGCCAGGTTGTCGGCGATTTCCAGGGACAGCGCGTCCAGCACCTCGAAGCCCTCATGCTCGATGTAGTCGGCGACCATCGCGGTGAGTGGCTTCATGTACGGCGTCAGGATGGCAATCTTTTTCGCGCCAATGCGTTGCAGTCCATCGACAAGTGCGCCGGCACTGCTCACCACCGGGGCGCTGCCTCCGTTGGCCACCGTAAGCTCGTGAAGGCGCTGCTGGGACTGGCGGTGGTAGCCGCGACCCATGCTCATGATGGCCACGAGGCAGGCATAGCCGAGCACGTCCACACGAGCGTCCGACAGCTCCAGCGCACAACGGTCGGACTCGGCGTCCATGCGCGCCAGTTCGTCCTTGGTCACCTTCATCATGCGCATCCGCGCCGAGTGGAAGCTGAAGCGCTCTGGCTCCAGAGCCTCGCGCGCGCGGAGCATGGCCGGGATTTCGGTCTCCATCGTGGTGTTCGAGCTGGGTACGATCTGCCCGATGCGCAAGGTCTTCATAGTGTTCAATCGGCAGTGATGTTGCGACTTCTGATCAACCGGCTCCAGTAGGCAGTGTCCTTGTCGACTAAGGCGGCCAGCTGCGACGGCGCGAGATAGCGCGCCTCGATGCCCTGCTTGCCAACATTTGCCCTGACCTCAGGCGTCTCGAGTGCCCGCCTGACGGCATCGGTCAAATTCGCGACGATAGGAGCTGGGGTACCCGCTGGTGCGAAGAGGGCCACCCAAGCCTCCAGTTCGAAGCCCGGCAAACCCGCCTCGGTCGTTGTAGGAACGTTGGGCAGACCCGGATGGCGGTTGCGGCCCGTCACTGCGAAGGCCTTGAGCTTGCCCGTGATGACGTGCTGCATCACCGAGGGCGGCGTGGTGATGAATACCTGGACGTTGCCAGCCAGCACGTCAGCGATGGCTGCCCCTGAGCCCTTGTAAGGCACGTGAACCATGTCAGTACCGGTGGCCTGTTCCCATAGTGCCGTGCCTACGTGCGAAAGAGATCCGTTGCCTTGCGAGGCAAAGTTGAGCTTGCCGGGATTAGCCTTGACGTAGGCGATGAACTCCGACAGCGTGTTGGCAGGCACTGAGGGATGGGCCGTGATCACGTTGGTCGCGGCCGTCAGCAGGGCCACCGGCACGAAGTCCTTCTGCGCCCAGGGCAACTTGGCGAACATGGCCGGGTTGCCCACGTGATAGGCCGAGTAGCTCACCAGCAGAGTATGACCGTCCTTGGGCCCCAGCGCGACTGCTGATACGCGATGTTGCCGCTGGCGCCGGCTTTGTTTTCGATCACGACCGTCGCGCCCAGCAGTTTTGCCAGCGGTTCGGCGATGATGCGCGCGCTGGTGTCGACCAGCCCCCCCGGCGGGTTGGGCACGATGAATGTGATCGGCTTGCTCGGCCACGCCTGGCTCCAGGCGCTGGGCGCCCAGGCCACCATCAGGCCCAAGGCGGCGGTCAGCGCCATACGGCGGTTGATCGTGCGGCTGTTGCTCATGCGAATCTCCTGGTGTTGCGCAGTGAGGGCAGTGTCACGATTGCGAAGTTTCGTGAGTACGTATGTCGTTGACACATCCTCAACCTGCGGTTGAAAATCCCACGATGCCCATCAATTTGACCCGCTTCGACCTGGTCACGTTGCGTTTGTTTGTCCTGGTGGTCGACGGTGGCAGCTTGACCGCAGGTGCGGCGGAGTTCGGCATCTCGGTGGCTGCCGCCAGCAAGCGTGTCATCGAACTGGAGTCTCGCGTGGGCCAAACGCTGCTGGAGCGCAGCCAACGCGGCATCGTGCCAACGGCAGCGGGCCGTACGCTGCAGCGGCACGCGATTGAACTGTTGGGCCGGCTGCAGCAGCTGGCGGTGGCGATGGATGACTACAAGCTGGGTGCCGGTGGCCATCTGCGCCTGTGGGCCAACACCTCGGCGTTCAGCGGATTCCTGCCTGACCTGCTCGCTGTTTACATGAAGGCCCACCCGGACGTGGTGATCGACCTCGAAGACGCGTTCAGCGAAGATGCCGCTCGCGCCGTGGTCTCTGGCGCCGCAGAACTGGGCGTCATCGGCGAAAACACACTGACCGACGGACTGCAAAGCATCATCTGCGACACGGACGAGCTGGTATTGCTCGTGCCAGCCACCCACCGTCTGGGGCGTCTGAAGCGCGTAGGGCTGGCGCAGGCGCTCGAGCACGACCTCGTGGCGCTGGGCCACGCGACATCACTGATGCGTCATATCGCATCTGCGGCCGAGGCGGCCGGCTGCCGAATGCGCATCCGCGTGCAGGTGCGCAGTTTCGACGCCCTGTCCCGCATGGTCGCGGCCGGCCTCGGGGTGGCTATCCTGCCGCGCGCGGGCGCCGCCCCGCACGCGGTGGCCATGGGTCTGCGCCTGGTGCCGTTGGAAGGAGCCTGGGTGCAGCGCCGGCTGCGTCTGGCCATGCGTGATCGCCAGCAACTTTCGGGGCCGGCGCGGGCTTTCGTCGAACTGGTCGAGCGGCGCGCAGGTGCCGCCCGCACTGCCTGAATTCGACGCCTGCGCGCCGACCAGACTGCGTTCACTTCGCCTCCGGTCGCCCGTAGATGGCGGTAAAGTCGGCCTTGCCCAAAGCGCCAGTGAGTGCGTCCGGGTCATACAGCGTCATTGCAAGGCTCTTGATGCCGACAGGCGCACCGCTCCACTGCAGCGCCGGTGACTTGTCTTCCCCTGAGCTGCCGAAGCCATTGAACTCGAGCTTCTTGTCGATCTGGCTGCCCGCCTTGATGTCCGGGCTGCTGAGTTGGAAGCCAGCGGCGTTGGTGATCGTCGACAGGCTGATCAGCGCAGCAGCGAATGAGGTTTGTTTCACAACACTTTCCAGGGCAAGTTAAGGAGCACTGAGGATGCGGGGAGCCCGGGGTCAGGCCTTACATTTGACATCCCAAGCCCCGGGCGACAAACATTTGCATCAAAGGGCTGCCCCGACTTGATCAACATAGATCAGGTGCGTCAATTGATGCATCACTGCGCCGATGACGACCTTTGGGGCCTAGGGAAGGTCTGAACAAGTCGCGCCGCGCGCGGCGTGGATTTTGGGGGGATAAACCGCAAGGCGCAAAACCAGGCCCCCGAAGGGGTTTGGCCCAGAGCAAACGCGGTCGCGTTTGCGGGCCAATAGGGCCGGACCGGCGGGCACATCCGGCCGGATGCGCCGACGGGCCCTTTGCCCGCCCAATCGCTTGCGTGTGCCTGCGGGCACACGACGCGCGATGCGGGCGGTCAAATCATCCCGTTCTTTACTCGAACGCGCATGGTGGGACTTGTTCAGACCTTCCCTAGCCTGCCAGCCTCAATCGGTCACCAGCCGCGCGGCCAAGTCAGCGCTGACAGTGAAGAGCCCGGGATTCACAGATCAGCAAAGTTGCTGATCCTGACAGCACCATCCGGGAAGCGGGCCACGACCTCCAGTTGCCCACCCATAGCCTCGATGTGACTGCGCAGCGTTGAAAGATACATGTCCGTTCGCTTCTCCAGCTTGGCAATGGAGGGCTGTTGTACGTGCAGCACTTCGGCCAGCATCTTTTGCGACAGCCCGCGCGCCTGGCGCAGCTCGTTGAGCGGCATTTCTGCAAGCATGGCCTGCGCCTTGGCCGCAGCCCGTCCTTGAGACTGGGGCGACATTTGCTGCCGCAGTTCAGAGAATTTCTTAGCCACTGATCAGCCCTTCCTTTCGAAGTTGCTCCAGATGTTCGTCATAAAGTGCATCGGCAATGGGCACATGAATGTCGTACCACCGATCGTCTCCCGTCTTGTCCCCGCCGATGAGCAAGATGGCTGAGCGACGCGGATCAAACGCATAAAGGGTTCGCAATGGGCGTCCCTTGTGTTGAGTGCGAAGTTCGCGCATGTGACCGTGCCTTGATCCGTTGATTGCGCTGCTGTGCGGGAAGCCCAAATTGGGGCCACGAGCCTCCAGCAGCCGTACCGTCGCATCCAGCGACTCCTGTTCGTCCTCAGACAGGCTGGCCCACCATATGCCGAAATCATCGGTGTATTCGACATCCCAATGCATGGAGGAAGTATGCCTTTGACGGAATATCTCGTCAAGGCAGTGCCAATCCTGATGCAAGCCTGCGCCTGACGCCATGGCGACTCGTCGCCATCGCCCGCTCGGTCTATGGCGACTCCAGCCTGTGGTACCTGGTGGCCGATGCCAACGGCCTCTCCAGCGACCGCGAGCTGCGCGTGGGCCAGACCCTCAACGTGCCCAGCCGCGTGACGGGCGGCGCCAACAACAGC
>JADCGR010000060.1 GCA_020248905.1 Curvibacter sp.
AGCGCTTGCACATGCGAGAATGGGCGCCAGAACAAGTCAAAACCGAAGCGGAGGCAGCCAATGCGGCGACAGCGTCAATCCAACTTCAATGCAGCTCCTCTTGCCTTCGGCGAGGGGGTTTTTGCACAGTCTCGTTAGGCCTCATGGAGGTGCCCGATGCTCGTTACGTCTGACAATAGAGACTGCACGCTTGAAATGTTTCGCACCCCCAATGACCAATATCACTGCACCGTGCGACTGACACTCGGCAGGCATAGTCTAGAAAACGACTATATCTACCTCGACAATGCTGTCGCTTTCATCTTGTCCCTCAGGGACCTTGGTAAGTCCAGAACAGGAAAGGCAGTGTTGAGTGGATCGGAAGACTTCGAGATTTCGTTTGGGGCGGACGGAGGTTCGGGCGCGATCGCAATCAATGCCGCGCTCACCAGGAATTTCCCAGCATCATCGTCACGCACTGGCCACACTAGAATGGGAAAGGCTTCGCTGCAAGGGACTTTCACAGTGTCCGGTGAATTTGTGCCAGAAATGGTAAGAGAATTTGAAGAGCTATTGGCCGGTGAGGCCTAACCCCAACGTTGGGCGTCTTGATCCTGACATGTTCGCTGACCGAAGGAGATAACACATGCTAAGAACGGTACTCGCTGGCCTCGCGGGTGGAATGGCAATGAACATCGCTATGTTGCTCACTTTCCGCCTGCTTGGCTTTGGTTGGAGTGGCGACGGCATCCTGCTCTCTTCTCCCATCCAGAGCCAGAAGCTCATTGCCGTTTGGACTCAGCTTGAGCCTTTACCTCTCGTCGTTGCGAATCCGGCCCCTATCATTATCGGAATGGTGCTCTTCGGTATTGGACACGCCTTCATTTACCGGTCAGTGTCTGCCGCTTGGCCGACGGGTATCTTCCCAAGGGCAATGCGTTTCGGCGGTCTGCTGTTCTTCATGACCTTTCTGTTTTGGGAATTTTTTACCCCATTCAACCAGTTCGGGGAGCCGTTACCACTCGTCGCCCTTGAACTAACCTTCTGGGCAATCATTGCCATCGCGGAGGCGTTTTCCATCGTGGCTATTATCGAACGCAAAGCGAATGGCGTGTGAGCCAGACGCCCAACCCGGCAGTCGAGCGGACCTGCGCAAAAAGCCGCGCAGGCCGCTCACTTCTACGTTAGGCCGCAACAAAGTCCCCTGTTCACCAACCTTCGGAGCCCAAATGATTGATCACACTGGGGTCGTTGTCAGCGACTTCTCGAGAAGCAAATCCTTTTATTCCTCAGTGCTCGCCCCCATAGGTTACGCGCTTCTCGCTGACATCCCAGCATCCATAACTGGGCACACAGACGTAGCTGGGTTCGGCGAGCCGCCGAAGCCCGATTTTTGGATTAGCTACGGCACCCCGAACAGGCCCCCCATTCACGTGGCTTTTCGTGTACCAAGCCGGGCCATCGTGGATGCCTTCTACAGTGCAGCAATTGCAGCAGGTGGCAGAGACAATGGCCCACCAGGATTGCGGCCCCATTACCATCCGAACTACTATGGTGCGTTTGTCATCGACCCAGACGGCCACAATATCGAGGCCGTTTGCCACTCACCAGAGTAGATTATTTGCGGCCTACCCCATCGGTCGAGGCGCTGCCAAAGCTCTACCCACCCGGGAATCTAGAGGGAAACCCGGTAAGCGGTACGCGGTAACGAATCGGATCAGTGCTTGAGGTGCTTCAGCAGAAAGACGCCAGCCACGCTTTGTCATGCACCACGTCTTCGCGCCAAACGCACGCCGTTTGCTACAGCCTGAGCCCCGCGTGTTCCCGCTTCGTCGCTTTCAGGCCGACTGCGAATGCATCATCGGCCGGCTTCTTTGTCGGCGTGCGTTTTCCCGCCGCTCCAGCAGGTCGATCACCCAGGCCACGCGCTGGGGCATGGCGCGGTTGGGGAAGTAGGTGCCTGCCTGCGGCGGCTGCACCTGTGCCTGCCGGCAGCCCTGCACCAGATAGTCAATCGCGGCCAGAGGCGCAGGTTCCTGCTCGGCCGTACGGACCCAGGGCGCCTGCGTCCAGGCGGCTGCCAGCAAAACCAGCTTGCGCGGGGTGCTGACCACGGTTCGCTGCGTGACCGAGTCCAAGCCCTCGTGGCGCAACTGCTTGCCGATTTCCCAGTAGATCAGGCTGGCCGAGAGGATGGCCGCGCGGCAATCGGGCGGCAGGGCGGCAATGCCGGACTGCGACTGTTTATAGAGCCTGTCGGCCTCGTCCAGCAGGCGCGCAACCACGCTCTGCAAGGCGGGTGTGCAATCGGGTTGCTGCAGCCAGGCCTGCGGGTCGATACCGGCGGCGCGCAGCCAGTCGCGCGGCAGGTAGATGCGGCCCAGCGTAGCATCGGCACCCACATCACGCGCGATGTTGGTCAGCTGCATGGCCACGCCAAGCTCGCAGGCGCGCGCCAGCGTGTCCACGCTTTGCGGCCCCATGATCCAGCACATCATGGCCCCCACACTGCCGGCCACGCGCGCGGCGTAGTCGTGCACATCCTGCAGGCTGTCGTAGGTGCGGCCCTGCGCGTCCCAGGCGAAGCCCTCGATGAGTGCGTCGAGCAGGTGCCGCGGCAGCTGGAATTGCTGCACCACCATGCTCAGCGCATGGTCCTCCACGTAGTCTTGCGGCGTGCCAGCGTAGATCTGGTCCAGTCGCAAACGCAGGGTGTCCAGCGGGGCCTCGCCCGGGGCCGCCTCGTCCACCAGATCATCGGCCACACGACAGAAGGCGTATAGCGCGATCGAGGCCTTGCGGATGCGCAGCGGCAGCAGGCGGCTGGCGGCAAAGAAGGTCTTGGAGCCGCCCTGCATCATGGTGACGCAGGCCTGCAGGCTGTCGCTGCTCTGGGAGATTTCAGGCATGGACATGGGGAATCACCGAATCGAGAGCCTTAGCAGACATGAGCACACCGGGCACGCCCGCACCGGGGTGGGTGCCCGCGCCCACCATGTAGAGGCCCGGCACATCCTCGCTGCGGTTGTGCGGGCGGAACCAGGCGCTTTGCACCATCACGGGCTCCAGGCCAAAGCCTGCCCCCTTGAAGGACCAGAGCCGGTCATGGAAATCCTGTGGCGTGGTGACCTTGGAGGTCACGATCGATGCCCGCAGGCCGGGCAGCACGCTGCGCTCGAGCAACTCGGCGATCGCGGCGCGATAGGTTTCGGCGTAGGCTGGCCAGTCGGTGCCGCTGTCGAGATTGGGCACAGGCACGAGTGCGTAGAACGTATCGCAACCTGCCGGCGCCAGCGAGGGATCGGTGGCCGTGGGCCGGTGCAGGTAGAGGCTGAAGTCTTCGGCCAGCTTGTGGCGCTTGAAGATATCGGTCAGCAGGGCCTCGTAGCGCGGGCCCAGCACCATCATGTGATGCGGCACATCCGGGTACTGGCGTGAGGTGCCGAAGTACCAGACGAAGAGGCCCATGGAATACTTGCCGCGAGCGATGCGCGCATCGGTCCAGTGGCGGCGATGTTCGCGGGCCACCAGGTTCTTGTAGGTCCAGGCCGTGTCGGCATTGCTGACCACGATGTCCGCCGCGATGAACTCGCCGCCCTCCAGCTCGACGCCACAGGCGTGGCCCTTCTCGATGCAGATCTTCGTGACGGGCGCATTGCAGCGCAGCTGGATGCCGCGCGCCTGGAGCAGACCCACCAGGCCACGCACGATGGCGCCGGTGCCACCCATGGCCGAATGCACACCCCAGGTGCGCTCGAGGGAGTTGATGAGGGCGTAGGCGGACGTTACCGAGAACGGATTACCACCGATCAGCAGCGGGTGAAAGCTCATCACCACGCGCAGCTTCTCGTTCTTCATGTACTTGGCCACCAGGCTGTGGATGCTGCGCCAGGCTTTCATCTTCACGAAGAAGGGGATGGCCTTGAGCAGGTCGGTGGGCTTGTCAAAGGCCTTGGAGCCCAGGGCGTGGAAGCCCAGATCTCGGCAGAGATCGGCATCTTTCACGAACTTGCGGTAGCCCGCCACATCGGCCGGCGAGAAACGCGCCACCTCGGCTTCCATCCGCGCATCGTCACCGCTGTAATCGAACCAGCTGCCGTCGTGAAAGCGGATGCGGTAGAACGGGTCCATGGGCACCAGGGTGACGTCATCAGCAAAGCGGCGGCCGCACAGCGCCCACAGCTCCTCCAGCAAAAAGGGGGCGGTGATGATGGTTGGGCCGGCGTCGAAGGTGAAGCCGTCCTGATGGTGCACATACGCACGGCCACCGGGTGCGTCGAGTTTCTCCAGGACCTTGACCTGATAGCCCTTGACGCTCAGTCGGATAGCTGCCGCGAGACCGCCAAAGCCGCTGCCAATGACGACCGCGACGGGGCGCGACGGCGCCGGCGCGGCGCGGCCACCGCTACTACCCCCCAGCATGCCGGGGCTGCCGAAGCCGTCAGAATTGAATGCGTTCATGGTGGACGTCCGGAGCCGGTGGGGCCAGGGGCGGCGGCACCAGAGGCTGGGTCATGGCCCAGCCCCAGAGGCGCTCCAGCGGCCAGGGAAAGATCATGATCACATGCTCGACGATGGCCAGACCCAGCAGGGTGGCCAGCATGACCCAGCCCGTGGTGATCTCGACCGCACCCTGCCCGGCCAGCCACACGAGCCAGACCCAGGTGCCGATGGCCAAGCTCATGGACAGGACGAACCAGGGCGTGAGCCGGCGCCGGCGGAAATAGCTGCCCAGATACGTCAGATGAGGCGGCAGGTACTGCGCGCCGGTCTGCGGCACGCCGAAAAAGAGATTGAGCTTGGCCGACAGGCGCATGCACCACAACAGCGCGTAGGTGCAGATCGCCACATGGTTGGGCTGGTCCGACTGCATCCACCACAACACGGCAAAGTTCAGGATCAGGGCCAGCTCGTGGTACAGCACGACCTGGATCGACTCCAGCAGTCGCGGCCAGCCCGCCGCACCGGGCGTCAGCGCCGTCTTGCGCGGGCCGGTGATCCAGCCGGTGAGGAAGGCCAGCTCATGCCAGCCCCACATCACGATCACGCAGCCGAAAGCCAGGTAGGCGCGGACCACGCTGACCTCACGCATGCTCCAGGCCACACCGGCAAAGCTCAGCACCATCAGCACGGTCCAGCACGCCAGGCTCAGGCGGAAGCTCTGAGGTGGACGGCGATCCAGCCACAGGATCAGGCCCGTGCCGAACCACCAGCAAAGCGCCGTGAAGAGGCAGGCCCAGAGAACTTCTGTTACCACGCGGGCTCCATGCGCACCTGCGGCGAGATGTCCTGGCGGATCACAGGCAGAAAGTAGAGGCCCGCAAAGGTGCCCAGGGCCTGAACGGCACACAGGCCCTGCTGCAGCCGGCCGATCACGCCTCCGCGGGCCTTGGCCTTTTCCATGGCCTGGGAGATGGCAAACAGGCGCTCCAGGCCGCGGCGGAACCTGGGGTTGTCCGTGTCCAGGGCCAGCGGGAAGACCTGCCGGGTGATGGCGGTCGTGATGCGGAACACTTCGTAGTCGTAATCGCTGGACTCCAGGCCCATGGCCTCATGCAGCATGGGGCGCGCATGGTCGCGCACATACATGGTGGCGTACACCGCGAGCAAGAAGAAGCGAATCCACAGCGTGTTGACGCCACGCAAGAGGTGGGGGTTGGCCCGCATGATCAGGGCGAAGGATTCGCCATGCCGGAACTCGTCATTGCACCAGCGTTCGAACCAGCGGAAGATGGGATGGAAGCGCTTCTCGGGATGGCGCTCGAGCTGGCGGAAGATGGTGATGTAGCGCGCGTAGCCGATCTTCTCTGACAGATAGGTGGCGTAGTAGATGTACTTGGGCTTGAAGAAGGTCACCTTCTTGCTGCGCTTGAGGTTGCCCAGGTCGATGCCGAGGTCGAAATCGCGCAGCGACATGTTGATGAAGCTCGCATGGCGCGACTCATCGCGCGCCAGATAGGTCATGAGCTGCTTAATGTCGGGATTGCTGACGTTTTTTCGGATCTCGTTGTAGAGCACGCAGCCCGAGAACTCGGAGGTCAGCGAGCTGACGAGGAAGTCCAGGAATTCCTGGCGCATCTCGGGAGACAGCCCGGCCATGCCCTCGCTCACTTCAGCGGCGAAAGCCTCGTCGCGCTGGAAGTGGTCGTGGTTGTTGTCACCCTGGTACTCCGCCATCATCTTGTCCCACTCGGCACGCACCGGCTCGACGCTGAGGCGATTCATGGCGTCGAAATCCGTGGTGTAGAAGCGCGGGCTGATCATGTCGCTGTGGATCGCCTTGCGGTTGGCGTCCTCGGCGCTATGGATCTCAAGGGTCGTGGTGGCATTCATGGTGTGCTCCTGGGCATCAACGGGTAGAGGTGGGTTCCAGCCTGGCGCAGGCCGGCAAACACGGCCGCATTGCTCGGGCCGAAGGCCTCGAGATCGATGCGCTGGCCGGTGGCGGGATCGAGCAGGGTCAGGCGGCCATCGCTGCGGCCGATCAGTTGCACGGGCGCCTGCGCGCCTATGCCTTCGCGCTTGCGCTCACGCACCAGGGCCCGCAGAGTGCTGCGCAGAAAACCTTGCTCACCCTGGAAGCTGGCGACGGTGGCGCCGGTGTGCGCGTCCAGCACCAGTACCTCGCCGGCGGGACCGTCGCGGAAATTGAGCTCGCGCTGCCACAGCGTTGCGGCATCCGGCTGGCGCGTGCTGACGCCCTGCCACCGCGCCCAGGCCACCAGCAACAGCACCATGAGCAGTAGGCTGCCCAGTAGCCGGACGGCGGCTGGCAGGGTCTGCACCGGTGCGGCGCGGGGGGCGGTGCGGGTGTTCATGCCGGCACGCCCTTGGCGTTGGTGGGCATGCGCGCGTCTTGCGCGTCACCCGTCACGATGGTCTCGCCCTGGTGGCTTTCACGCCAAACCTTGAGTAGCAGCTCCCCCACGGCCTGGCCATCCGGCAGGCAGCGCAGCGTGGGCTGCGGATGCCTGACGTGCCAGGCGCGCTGGTGTGGCCAAAGATGGAACCAGCCGATGTGGTCGTCGGGATAAAGCTGCAGGGCAATGTCGCTGCTGTTTTTGCCGTACTGGCGGCAGGAGGCGCCCGCGATCCGGCGCAGCGGAAGGTTGAAGGTCACCGTCAGCACGATGCCGATGCGCATGATGACGCGCTTGTTCGTCACGCTGTAAAGCGTGGTGCGGGCAGCAAACCACGCACAAAGTGTGAGCAGGCCCATCGCCAGCGCCGCGAGCGAAGCGCTCACCACCATGGGGCGCCAGACCTCCTCGCCCGTGAGCCCGCCGCCCATGAGTTGCGCCAGCTGCAGCAGCAGCATGAGCGCAAAGTAGGCTGCAATCTTGCGCAGGTGAAAGGCTTGCAGGGCCAGCTGGCGCCAATCCGGTGAGCCCTGCCACAGCAACTTCTCGCCAGCAGGCAAGGCTGCAGGCAGGCCGGGTGCGGCCTCCCATTCGTGCTCGTGGGTGGGCAAGACGGTCACGGCTTTCACAGCAGCGGCTCCTGGCGGTCGGGCGTGGCGTAAAGGGTGCCCGCGCCGTAGTAGGCAGTGATCTTTTCTTCTTCAAGCAGCGTGACCTGCTCGGGCGACTTCGTCCTGGGCACATCGGCAAACTGCGCACCCAGCAGGGCCTGGACATGGACGCCGTCGCGCTTGATACGCGCGAAGGTCATGGGCACCAGCACCCGACGGCCCGAGCCGGCCAGTTCAAGCTCGGCGTAGCGGAACAGCATTTCCATGCGGTCGATCCACAGGTCCACCACCTTGCCGGCCACTTCGCCATCGGCGCCAACCACAGGCAGACCCCGCGGATCCACGTCCTTGGCCGCCACACCATGCTCTGGCGAGGCACGCAGCGGCACGATCTTGGCGTGGCCATGCAGATCGGCGTCGGGCACATCGGCGCGCGCCGCCCAGGCGCCGGGACCGACCCCGGCCAGCAGCGGATTGCCCACCGGCTCAAGCGGCGCCCCATTCCAGCCGTGGGCTGGCGTGCCCCGGTAATCACCGTCGCGACGGTCGGGATCAGGAGAAAGGTGCACGTGGCCGTCCAAGGTCTTGAAGGTGGCCGGCGTCGGCACGGGCGGCCAGCCCTCCACTTTGGGGCCGTCTGGTCGGCCCGGATCCATGGGGTAGCCCTCGCGGTGGTTCTCGCGCAAGAGGTAGTAGATCAGGCCCGCGAAGAACGCCCAGAATAAGTACAAGACGATTTGTGCCACGTCCACATACTGGGTGATAGCTCCTGTTTCCATAGGTCAGCTCCTTGGTAAATCATCCAACCGGTCAACCGGGCAGCTCGGCCAGTCCGAGCTTCAACATGGGCTGGGGCCGCTCAGCGCGACTGCTGCGCAGCAGCGGACCCAGGGCGATCAGGACCACAAAGAGGAGATAGACCTCCAAGTGGTAGACAAAGCTGTAGCCGGTGACCGGCGTCTGCAGCACCTCGCCGAGACGGCCCGACAGGGCCAGTCCAGACACGGCGTCACGCAGGGCGCCGCCCAGCGCCATGGCCACGCCCGCAGAGGTCGCCTGCACGGCGCCCCATGCGCCCAGCACGAGGCCGCTGAGGCGGGCATTGGAAAAGGACATGGCAGTCACCAGCATGCCCACCGAGAACAGGCCCGAACCGAAGCCGATCAGCAGCACGCCCGTGCGAAACAAGGCAACAGAGGCCAGCGGGGCGGCAAAGATGACCATGGCAAACGCGGGCAGACCCAGCAGCACGCCCAGGGCGGCGAGACGGCAGGCATGCCAGCCCGAAGCCAGCCAGCGCGAGGACAGCACGAAGGCCAGCATGGAGCCGCCGGCACCCAGCGCCGTCAGGCCGCTGGTGGCGCCCACGTCCAGCCCCAGGATCTCGGCGCCATAGGGCTCGAGCACGATGTCCTGCATGCTGAAGGCCAGCGAGCCCAAGGCCACTGTCCACAAGAAGCGGCGCATGCGCGGCACGCCCATGAGTTCCCTCCAGCTGGTGCTGAAGCCGCCAGCTTCGCGCGCACCGCGCTTGCCTTGCCGCGCCTCCTGCTTCCACATCGAGACCAGATTGACCACGGCCACGAAGACCGCGGCGCCCTGCACCACCTGGACCAGGCGCTGGGGCGTGAAATCGGCCAGCAGCCAGCCGAAGACCAGGCTGCTGCCGATCATGCCCAGCAGCAGCATGCCGTAGAGCAGCGCCACCACGCGGGGCCGCTTTTCCTCTGTGGCCAGGTCGTTGGCCAGCGCGATGCCCGCAGTCTGCGTGACCTGCAGGCCCGCGCCGATGAGCACGAAGGCCAGGCCCGCACCCAGCTGGCCTGCCCACAGCGTGGGATCGGCCGCTTCGGACAGCAGCAGCAGGGCAAAGGGCATCATGGCCAGCCCGCCGAACAGCAGGATCGTGCCGGTCCAGAGATAGGGGATACGGCGCAGACCGAGCGCCGAGGGATGGGTGTCGCTGCGATAGCCAATCAGGGCGCGCAAGGGCGCAAACACCATGGGAATGGCCACCGCCAGCGCTACCCACCAGGTTGGCACCTGCAGCTCCACGATCATGACTCGGTTGAGCGTACCCACCATGAGCGCCACCACCATGCCGATCACCACCTGGAACAGCGAGAGGCGCAGCAGGCGGCCCATGGGCAGTTCGGGCGAGGCCGCGTCGGCGAACGGCATGAAGCGTGTGCCATAGGCCGTGAGCCAGCGGGGCATGGGCAGGCGCAGTTTCATGATCGTGTCCACTCCCAGGCCTGGGAGGTGTAGAAGCCGCTGGCCACGCGCTGCATGCGTGCGTCCTGCCAGCCTTGCAAGCCCGGGTGGCTGACCAGCCGCTGCTGCAAGGCGGTGTGGGCCACAGGCGAGAGCGAGGGCGAGCGGTCGCTGCGCGGGAAAAGGCGCCCCACGCCGTGCATCAGGGCCAGCAACGGCGTACGCGGTGCGAAGGTGAAGACCATGGAGCGGCGCACCCGCGACGCCAGGCCGGCCAGGGCGTCGGCTATCTGCTCGCAGTCGTAGTGGATCAGGGAGTCCATGCACACGACATGGTCGAAGGGCCCGAGGTCCGGGCTAAGCATGTCACCCGAGAGGAAGGTGACCGAGCCCGGCAGGCGCGGATGGTCCTGCGCCATGCGCTCGGCCGCAAGCTTGACGAGGGTGGGCGACAGGTCGATGGCCACCACCTCGGCACCCCGCAGCGCCGCCTGCAGCGCCAGCGCGCCCGTGCCACAGCCGGCATCGAGCAGGCGCAGGCCCCGCATGTCCGCAGGCAGCCAGGACAGCAGGGTGCTGCGCATGGCGTCGCGCCCGGCGCGCACGGTGGCGCGGATGCGGCCCACCGGCTCGTTGGAGGTCAGGCGCGCCCAGGCGTCGGCCGCCGTGCGATCGAAGTATTGCTCGATCTGGCTGCGTCGCTGTTCGTAGGCGGTGGTGTTCATGGCGTGGTTCTCTCAGTCGAAGCCCAGCAGGTCGAAGATGTCGCGGTCTTTCATGGGCACGGCGGGCAGCGGGTCTGAACCCAGCCACAGGGCGGCGGCCAAGCGCATGTACTCGTCCTGCACGGCCTGGACCGCCGGGCTGGGGTCAAGCTCAAAGAGGGTGCACTTCTTCAGGCGGCTCTTGCGGATCTCGTCGAGCATGGGGAAATGCGCCATGGTCTTGAGGCCGACCGCCGCGTTGAACTTGTCAACCTGGTCGGTGCCATCGCTGCGGTTGACGATGACGCCGCCGAGGCGCACGTTGTAGTTCTTGGACTTCGCGCCGATGGCCTGCACGATACGGTTCATCGCGAAAATGGAGTCGAAGTCGTTGGCCGTGACGATGAGCGCGCGGTCGGCATGCTGCAGCGGCGCGGCAAAGCCGCCGCAGACCACATCACCCAGCACGTCAAAGATCACCACGTCGGTGTCTTCCAGCAGGTGGTGCTCCTTGAGCAGCTTGACGGTCTGGCCGACCACATAGCCGCCGCAGCCCGTACCGGCGGGCGGGCCACCGGCCTCCACGCACATCACGCCGTTGTAGCCCGGGAAAACGAAGTCATCCAGTCGCAGCTCCTCCGCATGGAAGTCCACTGTTTCGAGCGCATCGATCACAGTAGGCATGAGCTTCTTGGTCAGGGTGAAGGTCGAGTCGTGCTTGGGATCGCAGCCGATCTGAAGCACGCGCTTGCCCATCTTGCTGAAGGCGACCGAGAGATTGGACGAGGTCGTGCTCTTGCCGATGCCGCCCTTGCCGTAGACCGCAAACACCTTGGCGGTGCCGATCTTGACGCTCGGGTCCATCTGGAACTGCACGCTGCCCTCTCCGTCGCCCTTGAGCGGACGGCGGATCTCCTGGACCGGGATGCTGGTGGTTTCGATCATGCGGGAAGTCCTTCCTGTATGCCTTCAAGGCGGTCTTCAAGCTCTTCGCCAGCGCGCCGCAGGGCGCTGAGGGTTTCGGCGTCTGGTTTCCAGTACTGGCGCCGGTTGGCCTCCAGCAGGCGGTTGGCCACCTTGGCAGAGGCGGTGGGATTGAGCTCGGCCATGCGCTGGCGCATGGCCGGGTCGAGCACAAAAGTCTGGGCCAGTTGCTGATAGACCCAGGGCTGGACCTGGCCCGTGGTGGCCGACCAGCCCATGGTGTTGGTGAGATGCGCCTCGATCTGGCGCACACCTTCGTAGCCGTGCTGCAACATGCTCTCGTGCCACTTGGGGTTGAGCATGCGGCTGCGGGTTTCGAGGGCCACCTGTTCGGTCAGCGTGCGCACCACCCCATCGCCCTGGGTCTGGTCGCCGATGAAGACGGGCGGCGCCTCGGCAGCGTTGCCCTCGCGCTTGTGCTTGGCCTGCAGTACCGCGCGGCTGATGCCTCCGAGGGTGTCGAAGTAGGTGTCGATGCTGGTCACGCCGAGCTCCACCGAGTCGAGGTTCTGGTAGGTCAGCGAGACACTGGCCAGCGCGCTTTGCAGCACCGCCGTGTTTCGCACCGGACGCCCCTCGCGGCCATAAGCAAAGCCTTTGCGCTGGGTGAAGGCGTCACCGAGTTCGTCCTCGTTCTCCCAGCAGCTGTTGTCGACCAGGTGGTTGATGTTGGCGCCGTAAGCCCCTTCGGTGTTGCCGAATACACGCAGGGCCGCAGCCTCCAGGTCGCAGCCCTCGTTCTCGGCCATGGTGGCCAGCGCATGCTTGCGGATGTAGTTCTGTTCCGGCGGCTCGTCCGCAGCGGCGGCCAGGAAGGCGGCCTCCGCGAGAAGGCGGATCTGCATGGGCAGCAGGTCGCGGAAGATGCCCGAGAGCGAAAGGACCACGTCGATGCGCGGGCGGCCCAGCCGCTCCAGCGGCACCAGGCTGGCACCAGCGAGCCGGCCATAGCTGTCAAAGCGCGGGGCGGCGCCCATCAGGGCCAGGGCCTGCGAGAGCGGCCCACCCTCTGTCTTGAGGTTGTCCGTGCCCCACAGCACCATGGCCACGGTCTCCGGCAGGGCCTGGTGGTCCTGGGTGTAGCGCTCCAGCAGTTTGTCGGCCTGGCGACGGCCGTCCATCACGGCGAAGGCGGAGGGCATGCGGAAGGGATCGAGGCCGTGCAGATTGCGCCCGGTGGGCAGCACATCGGGGTTGCGAATCAGGTCGCCACCCGGCGCAGGCGGCAGATAGCGGCCGTCAAGGGCCCGCAACAGGCCTTGCATCTCGTGGTCCTCGCCGAGCAGCCGGTTGGTGCGCACCAGCTGGCGCAGGGACTCGGTCTGGGCGGCATCGACCGCAGGGCCTGCCAGATCGCTCTCCGACGCGCCGTCGACCAGGGGTTCGAGCAGCGACAGGTCCTGCAGGCCCATGGCACCCGCCATGACCTGCAGGGTCTGCAGGCGCTGCGCGCGCGTGGGAGTCTGGCCGATGACGTGCAGGCCCTCGGGTATCAGGGCGTATTCAAGTTCCAGCAGCTGGTGCTGCAGCTGCTCGATCCAGGGGGCCGGGTCGGCGGGTAAGGTCGCGGGTACCGTGAGGTCGATGCCCAGCGCCTGCTCGTGGATCAGCTCGACCAGGCTGGCGCGCTCCTCTTCCTGGTCCGGCCCCATCTGCTGCCAGCGCTCGATGGACTGCTGCAGCAGCACGAATTCCTTGTACAGACCCGAGTGGCTCAGCGAAGGCGTCAGGTAGCTGACCAGGGTGGCGGCGCCGCGGCGTTTGGCGAGCGCCCCCTCGGAGGGGTTGTTGGCCGCGTAGAGATACACATTGGGCAAGGCGCCGATCAGCCGGTCGGGCCAGCACTGCGCGGATAGGCCGGTCTGCTTGCCGGGCATGAACTCCAGCGCGCCGTGGGTGCCGAAGTGCAGCACCGCGTCGGCGGCATAGTCCTCGCGCAGATAGCGGTAGAAGGCGCTGAAAGCGTGGGTGGGCGCACAGCCGTGCTCGAAGAGCAGGCGCATTGGATCGCCTTCGTACCCGAAGCCGGGCTGCACGGTCACGATGACCCGCCCAAAGGCAGCGCCCAGCACGAAGAGGGACTGCCCGTTGGTGAGATGCTTGCCCGGCGCCGGGCCCCATTGCGACTCGATTTCCTGGAGCCAGCGCTCCTGGCGGACATGCTGGCTCGTCTCGATGCAGTGCAGCACATTGGCCTGGGTGCCATAGGTCGCCGCATTGCCCTGCAGCAGGCGCTGACGCAGATCATCCACGCTCTCGGGCAATTCGACCCGATAGCCCTCGCCCGCCAGCCGCTTCAAGGTGTTGAACAGCGACTGGAAGACGGAGAGATAAGCCGCCGTGCCGACGCTGCCGGCGTTGGGCGGGAAATTGAAAAGCACGATGGCCAGCTTGCGATCGGCACGCGGCCTGCTGCGAAGGCTGACCAGGCGCTCGATCCGGGAGGCGAGCATGTCGGTACGCTCGCTGCAGGTGAACATCTCCTGGCTACGCAACCCCTCGGGGAAGGTGCAGCGGCGCTCGCAGCCTTCGCAGGTCTGGCCCGCAGCTCCAGGCCGTCCGCCGTAGACCATGGGCAGGATGGAGCCGTCGAGCTCGGGGATGGCCACCATGATGGTGCTCTCCACCGGCAGCAAGCCGCGTGTGGCGTGGCTCCACTGCTGGATGGACTGGAACTCCAGCGGATGCGCGGCGACGTAGGGCACGTCCAGCTCGGCCAGCGCGCGCTGGGCCGCGTCGGCATCGTTGTAAGCCGGCCCGCCCACGAGTGAAAAGCCTGTGAGGGACAGCAGCGCCTGGATGCATACCTGGCCGTCCTGCCTGAAGTAGCGGTCGATCGCCGGGCGGGCATCGAGCCCGCTGGCGAAGGCGGGGATGACGCGCAGGCCGCGCGCCTGCAGGGCGTGGATGACGGCGTCGTAGTGCGCCGTGTTGCCGGCCAGCAGATAGGAGCGCAGCAGCAGCAGGCCCACGGCCGGCTGCTGGGGCTGGCCTGGCAGATCGCCCGCCTGCTCGCTGATACGCTGCTTCATGGCCGGGTGGTAGACGCCCACTTCGGGATACTCGATCGGTTCCTCGCGCTGCACCTGTGCGCGCAGGGCTTCGCGCGGCCCCTGTGCGTAGCGCTGCACCAGGGTCTTGACCATGTGCTCGATATTGTGGCCAGAACCACCGAGCCAGTAGCGCATGGTCAGGAAGTACAGGCGCAGGTCCTGCGCGGTACCGGGAATGAAGCGCAGCAGCTTGGGCAGGCGCCGCAGCATGGCCATCTGGCGCGAGCCGGCGTTCGCCGAGCCCTTTTCTTCCCCCGTGCTCTTTTTGCTGGCGCTCGGGCGCAGCTTCTTGAGCAGGGCCACCAGCCCCGTGGACTCGCGACCCATGACGAGCTTGCCCATGCGCGTGAGCTGCGTGACCTGGGGCGCAGACATGATGCACACCATGGCATCGCAGTGCTCGCGGCGCGCCTGCAAGGCTTCGAGCACCGGCAGGAAGTGGTCTTCCATGAACAGCATGGTCACGATCACAAGATCGGCCTGCGCCACCGCCGCCAGGCAGGCGGCGAGTGCATCGGGGCTGTCGCGCCAGATGGACGCGCAGTGGATCTGCAACTGCAACCCAGGATGCTCTTGAGCGAGGCGCTGGGCCGCGCTGCCCGCCGTGCTGCTCAGGTGCCCGTCCATGGTCAGCAGCACCACGCTCATGCGCGGTGCGGCGGAGCGGTCCTGCTTAGCGGCTGAAGTGGGCCTTGGCATCGTAGAGGGTCTCCACAGTGATGGTTGGCACGCCCTGATCCAGCGCGTAGCGCTCGGTGTTGCGGCGGGCCTTGCCGCGCACGAAGAAGGGAATCTTGCCGAGCTCCTTCTCGGCCTCCGGGCTCCAGACCGCCGCTGTCGGCACGGTGATGGGTGTGGCGGCTGCGGGCATGGCCGGCGTCTCGGCGGGCGCGGCGGCTGCCGGCCGCGTGCTGCCCAGGTGCGAGGGCGCTGCCCCGGCATGGAATTCGAAGTCCTGCCGGAACATGCCGAGCAGATGCTCCTCCAGCCCCATCATCAGCGGATGGACCCAGGTGTCGAAGAGCACGTTCGCTCCCTCGTAGCCCATCTGCGGCGCATAGCGGGCCGGGTAGTCCTGCACATGAACCGGCGCCGAGATCACGGCGCAGGGGATGCCGTGCCGCTTGGCGATGTGGCGCTCCATCTGCGTGCCCAGAATAAGCTCAGGCTGCAGGGCGGTGATCTGGTTTTCGACTTCAAGGTAGTCGTCGGTGATCAAGGCTTCGACGCCATGACGCTTGGCACAGTCGCGCACCTCTCGAGCGAACTCGCGGCTGTAGGTGCCTAGGCCCACGACCTCGAAGCCCATCTCTTCGCTCGCGATACGCGCGGCTGCCACCACATGAGTCGCGTCACCGAAGAGGAAAACGCGCTTGCCGGTGAGATAGGTCGAGTCGACTGATCGCGCATACCAGCGCGCCCGTGCGGTGGCCTCATCTTCCGCCGGGGCGCTCAGGCCGGTAAGCGCGCAGACTTCGGCGAGGAAGTCTCGAGTGGCATTGAGCCCCAGCGGGACGGTCCTGGTGTAGGGCTGGCCGAACTGGCGTTGCAGCCATTGCGCCGCAGCGAGGCCGATTTCGGGGTAGAGCACCACGTTGAAGTCGGCCTCAGCCAGCCGGCGGATGTCGGACGCGCTGGCGTCCAGCGGTGCGACCACCGACACATCGACGCCGATCTGCGCGAGCAGCCGGGTGACCTCCCGCACATCGTCACGGTGACGGAATCCCAGGGCGGTGGGGCCGAGCAGATTGCAACGCGGCCGCGGCTGCGGCGTCTTCTGCGCGGGCCTGGCCACGAGGTGGCGACACAGCTGGTAGAAGGTTTCGCTCGCGCCCCAGTTTTCCTTGCGCTGGTACGAGGGCAGCTCCAGGGCCACGACCGGGATCGGCAGGCACAGGGCCTGCGCCAGCCCGCCGGGATCGTCCTGGATGAGCTCGGCCGTACACGAAGAGCCGACCAGCAGCGCGGCTGGCTGGTGGCGCTGCACGGCCTCTCGGGCCGCGTTCTTGAAAAGCTCGGCGGTATCGCCACCGAGGTCGCGCGCCTGGAACGTGGTGTAGGTCACGGGCGGACGCTGCGCGCGGCGTTCGATCATGGTGAACAGCAGATCGGCGTAGGTGTCGCCCTGCGGTGCATGCAGCACGTAGTGCAGGTCGCGCATGGCGGTGGCGATGCGCATGGCGCCCACATGCGGGGGGCCTTCGTAAGTCCAGAGGGTGAGCTGCATGGTCGCGTCCTCAGTCGGCTCAGGCGGCGAGCTTTTCGCGCCGCTGCAGCGGGCGACTGAACAGTCCGGCAAGATCAGCCGCCTGCTCATAGCCCTGGATGGGCGTGAAGACCAGCTCGATCGCCCACTTGGTGGTGACGCCGCGGGCTTCCAGCGGGTTGGCCAGGCCCAGGCCGCAGACCACCAGGTCGGGTGCGTCTGCCAGGCAGCGGTCAAGCTGACGGTCCACGTCCTGTCCTTCGCTGATGCGCGTGCCGGCGGGTAGCCAGGCCAGCTCAGGCGCCATATGCTGGCGGTGCAGATAGGGCGTGCCCACCTCGATCAGGTCCATGCCCAGCTCACGGTGCACAAAGCGCGCAAGGGGAATTTCCAGCTGCGAGTCCGGGAAGAAAAAGATACGCTGGCCCTTCAGCCTTTCACGATGCGCCGCCAGGGCCTTTTCCGCGCGCTGGCGGGCGGAGCGGATGGCGCTCTCAAACGCTTCGGGGGCTACGGCAAAAGCGGTCGCCGCTGCCTGTAACCATGCCGTGGTTCCTTCCACGCCCAGCGGGTAAGGCGCCGGCAGATGGCGGGCGCCGCGCGATTGCAGCACACGCGCGGTGTCGGCAAGGAAGGGCTGAGCCAGCAGGAAGCGGGTGTGCGCTCCGACCATCGGCATCTCCTGGCTGCGCCGCGGCGGAAAGAAGTCGACCGTCAAGCCCATGCGGGAGAGGAGCTCGCGCAACTGGTCCTCGACCACATCGGCCAGCGTGCCCACAACCATCAGGGCAGGTGGGGGGTCTGCGGCGGACGGAGCCGGCAGGCCCGGCACCATGGCAGCGAGGCAGGCATCCTCACCCTGGGTGAAGGTGGTCTCGATGCCGCTGCCTGAATAGTTGAGCACGCGCACGGACGGGTGATGGATCCTGTTGAGTCGCTCGGCAGCACGCGACAGGTCGAGCTTGATCACCTCGGAGGGGCAGGATCCAACCAGGAACAGGAGGCGGATGTCAGGCCGCCGCGCGAGCAGCTGCTGCACCACGCGGTCCAGCTCGGTGTGCACGTCGGCCAGGCCCGCGAGGTCGCGCTCGTCGATGATGGCCGTGCCGAAGCGGGGCTCGGCGAAGATCATCACGCCGGCCGCGGACTGGATGAGATGCGCGCAAGTGCGCGAGCCGACAACGAGGAAGAACGCGTCCTGGATCTTGCGATGCAACCAGATGATGCCGGTGAGCCCGCAGAAGACCTCGCGCTGGCCGCGCTCGACCAGCGGAACCACGTCGGTGCAGCCGCTGGTGCTTTCAGGACGGATTGGGATGACAGGGCTCATAGGCTGGCCTGGGCGTTATGCGGGGCGACAAGAGGAGCCGGGCGCTGCAGGCGCGCCATGCGCAGCTTGCGGATGTACTGCGCGGCGTTGATGGCATAGCTCACATAGGCGGCCAGCGCCAGCCAGAGCTGCTCCTGGGCGCTCCAGAGCCCTTGCCACCAGACCCAGAGATAGGCGGTATGCAGGGCCAGCACGCCCATGCTGACCACGTCCTCCCAGAAGAAGGCAGGGGCAAACAGGTATCTGCCGAAGACCACTTTCTCCCAGATAGAACCGGTCACCATGATCAGGTAGAGCACCAGCGTCTTGATCACAACAGAGACCAGGGCCCAGTCGGTGTGCTCGCCGGTTTGCAGACTGTTCAGCACCAGGCCCAGACTCACGAGAAACACCAGGAACTGCAGCGGAGCCAGGAGGCCTTGCACCAGCGTCCAGCCGCTCGCATCGCGCCGGGCGCGTTGCGCAGGCGTGTACAAGAGCACGGGGTTGGCTGAGGACATGGGAACCTTGTTCGGCTGCTCGCTTCTGGATTCACTGTAGGCCCCGAACTCCGATGTGTCAACCTGAATTGACAATAAGTGATTAAACTAGGGTTTACACCTATCGCAATCCAGATCGATCAAATCACACTGGATATGTGACTGGTTGGGGTCTTACGACAAGAGACCGACCAGACCGATGGGTTGCGACGAGCGCGCCGATGGGTTGGAACTTGCCGCTTGTGTATTCCACTGAGGACGGGTGCCTGTCATGCCGCAATTCCAGTTCGACCATCCTTTCTTCCAACCCCCCGAGGTCCGGGAACCGGACCAGGCTGCCGCAACGTCACGCCTGCAGGCGGGGCCGCGCCTCGTCGGCGGCACCAGCTACGAGAGCCGCGCAGACCTTGACGCCCATCAGGTACAGACGCTTGCACGGGCAAGCCTTGTAGGTCTGGAAGCCGCGCGCCGGGTGATCTTTGGCTGGCAGCGCCAAGGCCTGTCGCTGGCGCTGATCTACACCCGGGGTATCGCCCCTTGTGCGCGTCTGCTGGGGCAGTGGTGGTATGCCGATGACATCAACTTCGCCCAGACAACGCTAGCTAGCACACACTTGCATCGGCTGCTCCACGAGTTCAGCGCCGAGTTCGTGCGCGAGGAGCCCTGCGCTACCCAGAACCTGAGCCTGCTGCTGCTCACCGAGCCTGGCGCGCAGCACAGCCTGGGGCTGTTCATGCTGGGCGAGTTCTTCCGCCGCGCGGGCTGGAGCGTGACGCTGGGCATCCCGCCGGACGTGGGTGAGTTCGAGCGCATGTTCCGCGCCGAATGGTTTGACGCCATCGGCGTGAGCGTGAGCACCGACCGGCATCTGGACACGCTCGAAAAGCTGCTGCCCCAACTGAAAGCCACGTCCGTCAATCTGGACATGCACATCTTCGTTGGCGGGCCCATGGCCCAGCTCGAGCCGCAGCGTCTGCGCTGGCATTGCGCCGAACTGATGGCCGAGGACGCCCCGGGGACCGTCCGACGGGTAAGCGAGAGTCTCGCCAGCCGGGTGGTTTGAGCGCTTCGATCCCGCCCAGGGCAGCCCTGCGATGACCCCGATCCGGCTCTCCCGTCCTGCTTACCCCCCGGGGTTCGACATGGAATCGGCGGGGACACGTCAATCTAGACAATGATTACTGTCAGAATATCCATGAATTTTCATGTCTGATTTACAGTATGCGGCTCCCTACGCTTGACTCTTCCACCCTGGCACAGCTCGTGGGCCTGGTTTCGGACCTGAGTCTGGTCATGGATGCCTCGGGGGTGATCGAGGATGTGTCAACTGGACACACCACCCTTGCCGCGTCGGGCTGTCAGTCCTGGATAGGCCGCCACTGGGCCGAAACGGTCACCACCGAAAGCAGGAACAAGATCCAGGAGCTGCTGGGCGACGCTGGCAAGGCCGATGCCATGCGCTGGCGGCAGGTCAACCACCCCTCCCCGTTGGGCAATGACATCGCGGTGCAGTACGTCGTCGTGCCGCTGGGCAACGGCAAGCTGCTGGGCCTGGGACGCGACCTCGAAGCGCTGGCCGAACTGCAGCGTCGTCTGGTGGAGACCCAGCAATCCATGGAGCGCGACTACCTGCGCCTGCGCCAGATCGAGGCGCGCTACCGCGTGCTCTTCGACACCTCCTCCGAGGCGGTGCTGCTCATTGACGCCAATTCGCAGCGGGTGCTGGAGGCCAATGTCGGCGCGCAGTCCCTGCTCAAGGATGCCGGCAAGCGCCTGGTTGGCCGCGAGCTGCGCGAGTGGCTGGAGGAATCCAGCCAGACGGAAGTGCAGTCCCTGCTGCGGACGGCCATGGCCAGCGGCCGCATCGAGATGTGCGCCGCGCGCGTGGCGGGCATTGCGGCGCCGCTGACGCTTTCGGCGACCGTGTTCCGGCAGGAAGGGGGCGCGCAATTCCTCGTGCGACTGGTCAGCCGCGAGGCCGCGTCGGAAGCCCATCACGACAACGGCACGACGCTGGCCATGGTGGAAGCCATGGCGCGTTTCCCTGACGGCTGGCTGCTCACCGATACCGCCGGCATCGTCAAGAACGTCAACGAGGAAAGCATGGCCCTCATGGGCCTGACCTCGGCCACCCAGATCGCGGGGCAGAGCGTCGAGCGCTGGCTGCAGCGCGGCGCGGTCGATTGGGGCGTGCTGCACACCAGCCTGCGCCAGCAGCTGCCTGTGCGCCATTTCGCCACCGAGGTCCGCACCCTCTCCGGACTGACCGTGCCCGTCGAGATCTCGGCGGTCTATCTGGCCCGTCCGCAGCCCGCCTACGCCTTCTTCCTGCGCGACCTCAAGCGCCGCACGACCGGTGCCTCCGCGCAGGCAGCCGGCCAGCCCCATCCCTTCGCGGAGCTCTCGCAGCTGGTTGGGCGCCGCCCCATCAAGGACATCGTGGGCGAAACGGTCGACACCATTGAGCGCATGTGCATCGAATCGGCGCTGGAACTGACCCATAACAACCGCGCCTCGGCTGCGGAAATGCTTGGGCTCTCGCGCCAGAGCCTGTACGTCAAACTGCGACGCTTTGGCATCGTGGCCGAGTCCGATACTGAGACCACCTGAGGCCGCCTGAAAAGTTGACACCGAGTGTCAATTTGGATTGACATTTCAAAATCTGTCTCCACAATGGAGACATGAACAGCCAGCGCCTCACCCTGACCACTCCTCTGCAGCGGCCATCGCTGCGCACGGTGGCCGAGCTGCTCAAACCCATCACCTGGTTTCCGCCCATGTGGGCCTTCGCCTGCGGGGTGGTGGCCTCGGGCGAGGCCATGGGCGAGCGATGGACGCTCATCGTGCTGGGTCTGGCCCTCACCGGCCCGCTGGTGTGCGCGAGCAGCCAGGCCGTGAACGACTGGTTCGACCGCCATGTGGACGCCATCAACGAGCCCAAACGTCCCATCCCGTCGGGTCGCATGCCCGGTCGCTGGGGACTGGGCATCGCTGTAGCCTGGAGCCTGCTTTCCCTGGTCTGGGCGACCCTGATGGGCCCTTGGGGATTCGCGGCCTGCGCCCTGGCTGTTGCCCTTTCCTGGGCCTACAGCGCGCCGCCGGTGCGCCTCAAGAACAAGGGCTGGTGGGGCAACTCGGCCTGTGCGCTGAGCTACGAGGGCCTGGCCTGGATCACCGGCGGGGCCGTCATGCTGGGCGGGGCCTGGCCGGGGGCGCAGTCTGTCGCACTCGCGCTGCTGTTCAGCGTCGGCGCGCACGGGATCATGACGCTCAACGACTTCAAGGCGATCGAGGGCGACCGGCGCATGGGCGTGGCCTCGCTGCCGGTGCAGCTTGGCGCCGGCAAGGCGGCCCGGGTAGCCTGCCTGTTCATGGGCTTGCCGCAGCTGACCGTGAGCGCGCTGCTGCTGGCCTGGCAGCTGCCCTGGCACGCCGCCGGCGTGCTGCTGCTGACCCTCTTGCAATGGCCTTTGATGCGGCGCTTCATGCAGCAGCCGGTGGAACGGGCGCTGAGCGTCAGCGCCTTTGGCGTGCCGCTCTATGTGAGCGGCATGATGGTCAGCGCCTGGGGCCTGCGCCAGCTCCAGCTGGGAGCTGGCGCATGAGCGCGACGCGCTTTGGCTGGCTGGAGATCATCCGGCTGGGCCTGGTACAGGCCTGCCTGGGCGCGGTCGTGGTGGTGACCACCTCCACGCTCAATCGCATCATGGTGGTGGAGCTGGCCCTGCCCGCACTGCTACCCGGTTTTCTGGTGGCCTGGCACTATGCCGTGCAACTGGTGCGACCGCGCATGGGCTTCGGCGCCGACAAGGGCCGGCGCTGCACGCCCTGGATGATGGGCGGCATGCTGGTGCTGGGCTTGGGCGGTGTGCTGGCCGCAGCCGCCGTGGTCTGGATGGAGACCGAACGACTCTACGGCGCCACCCTTGCCTGGCTGGCCTTCAGCCTGATCGGGTTGGGGGTCAGCGCCTGCGGCACCTCGCTGCTCGCATTGATGGCCAAACAGGTGCCTGAGGACCGCCGCGCACCCGCTGCGACCACCGTCTGGATCATGATGATCATGGGCTTCGCCATCACCGCAGGCGTGGTGGGCAAGCTGATTGATCCCTACAGCCCCGAGGTGCTGCTGCGGGTCTCCGCCGGCCTGAGCCTGAGCACGGCGATGCTCACGGCGGCGTGCCTGTGGGGTCTGGAAAAGCGCCCGGTGACCAACAGCGCGACAAGCGCAGAAGAGGCGCTCAGCGCCCCGCCGCAAAAGCAGTCTTTCGGCAAAGCATTGCGCGAAGCCTGGGCAGACCCCCGGGCGCAGACGTTCACCGTCTTTGTCTTCCTGTCCATGCTGGCCTACAACGCACAGGACCTCATCCTTGAGCCTTTTGCCGGCTCCGTACATGGGCTGAGCCCGGGGCAGACAACACAGCTGTCCGGCTGGCATCACCTGGGCGTGCTGGTCGGCATGCTCGCGGTGGCCACTGCGGGCTCGCGCTGGGCGCGCGGACGCTGGGGCTCGGTACAGGCCTGGATGGTGGGCGGCTGCCTGGCCTCGGCCCTGGCCACTGTGGGGCTGTGCAGCGCTGCCATGGCCAGCCAGTGGCCGCTGCAGGCCAATGTGGTGCTGCTGGGCATGGCCAACGGTGCCTTCTCCATCGCCGCCATCGCCACCATGATGCGTCTGGCCGGGGAGGGCGGTGCCGGGCGCGAAGGTACGCGCATGGGACTGTGGGGTGCAGCGCAGGCCATGGCCTTTGGCCTGGGCGGTCTGCTGGGCACCGCCGCCAGCGATCTCGCGCATGTGCTGCTGGGCGAACAACGCATGGCCTACGCGGCCGTGTTCGGCCTACAGGCCGTCATGTTTGCGGCTTCTGCCGCCGTTGCCTTGCGACTACGCACGCCGGCGGCCAGCGCATTCAGCCGACGCTACGACACATCCTCTTTCCTGAAAGGCGGGTCGACCTCATGAATCAGACAGACTACGATTTCGTCGTCGTCGGCGGGGGGCCCTCTGGCGCAACCGCCGCCCACGACCTCGCGCGACAGGGCTGGCGCGTGCTGCTGCTGGACCGTCAGGGCCGCACCAAGCCCTGCGGCGGCGCGATCCCGCCGCGACTGATCCGCGACTTCGAGATTCCCGACGAGCTGCTGGTGGCCAAGGTGCGTTGCGCGCGCATGATCTCGCCCACCAACAACCGCGTCGACATCCCGATCGACGACGGCTTCGTCGGCATGGTAGACCGCGACGTCTTCGATGAGTTCCTGCGCGAACGCGCTGCCCGCAGTGGCGCCGTGCGCTGCCAGGCCATCTTCGACAAGGTGGAGCATGACGCCAGCGGAACCCTCTGGGTGCATTACACCCCGGTCACACCGCGCGAACACGCGGCCGCCCAGCATGCGCAGCCCGCCAGGGTGAGCGCGCGCATGGTCGTGGGGGCCGATGGCGCGCGTTCAGAAGTGGCCCGGCAGCAGATCCCCAAGTCGGACCGCACCAAATATGTGTTTGCCTACCACGAGATCATCGAGGCGCCGGTACGTCAGCCGGGGCACGACGGCGCGCGCTGCGACGTGTACTACCAGGGCGAGGTATCGCCCGACTTTTACGGCTGGGTCTTTCCGCACGGCAAGACCATGAGCGTTGGCACAGGCAGTGCGGACAAGGGCTTTTCGCTGCGCAGCGCCACAGCCCACCTGCGCAAGATCGCCGGGCTCAGCGATGAGGCGACCTTTCGCCGCGAAGGCGCGCCCATCCCGCTCAAGCCGCTGCCGCAATGGGACAACGGGCGCGATGTGGTCGTCGTCGGAGACGCGGCAGGCGTGGTCGCACCGTCCTCGGGCGAGGGCATCTATTACGCGATGGACTGTGCACGCACGGTGGCACAGGCCGCGCACGAGGCTCTGAGCACAGGCGATCCGGCCTGCCTCAAGCGCGGACGCCAGCGCTTCATGAAACGGCATGGCCGCGTGTTCTGGATCCTCGGTGTGATGCAGTACTTCTGGTACCAGAACGACCGCCGGCGCGAGAAGTTCGTCAAGATTTGCGAAGACCGTGACGTGCAGCGCCTCACTTTCGAGTCCTATATGAACAAGGAACTCGCCCGGCGGGACCCCTTGGCCCACGTGCGTATCTTCTTCAAGGATATGGCGCACCTGCTGGGTCTGGCCAGGACATGAACGCCCGGGTTTCAGGGCAACCCGCCAGGCCATGAACAAGCCATCGCTGATACGCCTGGTCACCGCGTTCGCCCTCAGCTTCGCCACGGCTGGCATCGGACGCGTCCTGACCGAGCTGGGCCCCTGGTACGCGGCGCTGCAGTTCCCGCCATGGAAGCCACCCGACGCAGCCTTCGGCGTCATCTGGTCGCTCCTGTTCACGCTGGGCGCCATCAGCGGCTGGCTGGCCTGGGAGGCTGCGGGGACTGCCGCCCTCCAGCGGCGCGTGCTCGGCCTCTTCGCCGCCAATGCCCTGCTGAACATCCTCTGGAGTGCGTTGTACTTCAAATTGCAACGGCCAGACTGGGCGCTCTACGAAGTCGGCCTGCTATGGCTCTCCATCCTTGCGCTCATCGTTGGTCTGTGGCGTATCTCGCGCTGGGCCAGCCTGCTGCTGCTGCCCTACGCTGTATGGGTGGCCATCGCTGCGGCGCTCAACCTCGCCACGGTCCGCCTGAACGGACCTTTTGTCTGAAGCGCCGCCCCGCCCTGCGCCACGGGGCGCGCGACGGTCAACGCGCAAGACCCGAAGAGCCGCGTCCATGCTGAGCGCACTGGCCGCCCTCACCGCCTTGTCGCTCTGGCTCTGGACGCCAGACCTGTCACGCGAGCAACTTGAGGAAAAGTACCTGGCCGCACCCGCTGACATGATGGAGCTGGGGCCCTGGCGTCTGCACGTGCGCGATAGCGGCGTACCTGCCAACAGCCGGTTAGCGACACCCGTGCTCATGTTGCACGGCTTCGGCGCCAGCCTGCATAGCTGGGAAACATGGGCCCAAGGGCTCGTCCCCCAGCGGCGCGTGATCCGGCTGGATCTGCCGGGCAGTGGACTGAGTCCGCCCGACCCCGCCACGGATTACCGCGACGCGCGTGCGATTGACATGATCCTGGCCCTGATGGACCACCTGGGCGTGGAGCGCGTGACTGTCGTGGGCCACTCGATGGGTGGACGCATCGCCTGGACCTTTGCGGCGCAGCACCCGCAGCGCGTGCACAAGCTCGTGCTGGTCGCACCCGACGGCTACGCCAGCCCGCGTTTCGGCTACGGCAAGCAGGTGGAGGCACCTGCAATGCTGGGCGTGATGCGCCACGTGCTGCCCCGGCCGCTGCTGCATGCGAATCTGGAAAAGGCCTACGCCCAGGCGGACGCGCTCAACGAAAGCACGGTGAGCCGCTATCACGACCTCATCCGCGCACCGGGCGCACGCCAAGCCATGCTGGACCGACTGCGGCAGACGGTGCTGATCCCGCCCGAGTCCGCGCTGCGCCAGATCCGGGCGCCCACGCTCCTGCTTTGGGGCGAGAGCGACGCGATGATCCCGCTCGCCAACGCCCACGATTTTCTGCAGGCCATTCCCGGCAGTCGCTTGGCCACGCTACCCGCCGTCGGACACCTCCCGCAGGAGGAGGCGCCCGGGGCATCGCTGCGGCTGGTGCTGGCATTCCTAGGCGACGACTGAGCGCAGGGCGGGTCCGACGCACGATCTGATAACAGCTGGCGTCATTAAGTGCTATCTTTCGCCGCTTCGCCTTATGCATTGAGGGTTTGTCAGAATAGGTTGCGCCCCCGCCGCACTGGTTAAGATGAAATCGCATCTGCCGACCGGCAAGCCATACCGCTGGCCCTCCATAGCCCCGGTCTTCGTCCCCGTACGGGGACGACGTGCGGATGCCGCAAGGAGTAGGCATGCCTGAGTTGAACCGTCTGTCCGGGACATGGCGGAGCGTGAGCTCCGGCGATGCACAGGGCGACGACTGCCGGGCGACGCTGCTGGAGGTGATCCAGGAACAGATCATCCCCCGGCTGATTCATTCCCAGCCCCTGCCGGGTGCGCCCCGCGAGGCTGCTGGCTACCTGGGGCCACTGGACCTTGACGCAGAGGTGCTGTCTTTTGCCGACCACTGCATGCAACGCGAGGAGGATGAAGCCTTTGCGCTGGTGGAAAGACTCATGGCCCAGGGCTTGAAGTCCGACCGGATCTTTCTGGAGTTGATCACGCCGGCCGCCCGGCACCTAGGCGAGCTGTGGGAGCAGGACCGCTGCGACTTCACCCAGGTCACCTGTGGTCTAGCGCAGATGCACCGGGTCACCTATCGCATCGGCTATGAATTCCACGACGGGCCGCATCTGCAGGGCGAGAGAGCGCGCGTCATGCTGGCCTGCGCGCCAGGATCGCAGCACTTTCTGGGTCTGACCATCGTCGCGGACTTCTTCCGCAAGACGGGCGCGGATGTCGTGCTGGAGGTGTCATCCAGCGAGAGCGAGCTGATGCACGCCGTGGCCAATGAGTGGTTTGATGTGATCGGCCTGTCCGTGGCCATCGAGAGCCAGCTTGCCGCACTGCCGGAGTTGATCCGGCAGCTGCGTGCGACCTCCGGCAACCCGAACGTGCGGGTCATGCTGGGAGGCCCGATTTTCCTGATCCGCACCGACCTGCGCGCCGACGTGCTGGGCGTCGATGCCATCTCCACGGATGCGCGCGAGGCCGTGGAGCTGATCAGGCAGCTCGTCCGCCCCCCCGCCTGAGCGCCGGCTCAGACCGGGCTCCATTGCAGGATCTGCTGCACGGTCCCCTGCGGGTCTTCCTCATGCGCCAGATGCCCGAGGCCCTCGCGCCGTCGCACCACAGCCTGTGGCATGCGCCGGCAAGCCTCGTCGGCAAGCGAGGGTGGCACGGCCTGATCGCGCGCGCCCACGTCGATGAACACCGGATTGCGCAGGCGCTGCAGTGCGTCCGACAGTGGCGACAGACGCCATTGCGCCATCATCGTCAGCACCCCGTGCAGATGGCCCGGGTCGCTCAACACCCGGGCGTAGAGATCAAGCCCCCGGGCGTCGAGCGTGGAGCCCGTGCTGGCGATCAGCTGGCTCACTGCCCCCGGCCTCGCGGCCAGCCTCGCGCAGACCCAGGCCGACAGGGGATTGAGCGCCGCCAGCTTGGCCGCCGGACCGAAAAGCCAGGCTGCCGCGCCGGTCGGTGGTAACCACGCGGGGTTGAGGCCGATCAGCACCGCGCGGGCCAGGGTGGCATCTTGCAGCACCATCTGCGCGGCGACGGCTGCGCCCGCAGAATGGCCAACCAGCACCCGCGGCTGCAGTTCCATCTGCTGCATGAGCTGGCACAGGCCCTCGGCCATGCCGCGCAGCGAGAGGCTGTCCCGCCCTCCTCGGCTGGTGTACACGTGGCCGGGCAGATCCGGCGCGACCACTGTGTAACGCTGTGCCAGTGACGGCAGCAAATCGCGCCACGAGAAGTTGCCCGAGCCAGTCCCATGCAAGAGCAGCATGCACGGCCCGTCCCCCAGGCACTGCACGTGCCAGGCGATGCCCCCCGCCTCGATGATGCGGCTGTGCTGCGCCAGCGGCCAATCCGGCGGGCGCTGGGCCCACGACATGCCAGGGTAAAACTGTTCGAACACGGGAGTTCAGGCCGGCGCTGCGCGCAGGCCCTGCACGGCATGCGCCACACGCTGGGCCTGCACCTGGGGCATGGGCAGATAGCTGGCCGCCATGCTGGCCGCCAGGGCCTGGGCCTGAGGATCGGGCTGGGCGGAGGTATCGATCCACAGCGCCCGATGGCCGCCGAGACGCCAGGCACGGGCACACGTGAGCGCATCGGCCTGGGCCTGGGCACGGCCACCGATGCCTTGCAGGCTCACATTGGCGCGGCCGTCACTCAGGACGACGAGCAGCGGCGTGATGCCCTGGCGTTGCATGAGCGCGGCTTGCTCCTGCGCAAGCTGCAGGGCCATGGCCAGGGGCGTACCGCCCCCGCCGGGCAGGCCGATCATGGCCCGCCGCGCACGCACGAGCGAGCGCGTCATGGGCAGCAGCAGCTGGGCCTGCGCGCCGCGGAAGGCCACGATGCACACGCTGTCGCGCCGAGCGTAGGACTGCTGGAGCAGGAGTTCGACGGCGCCTTTGGCCTCGGCCAGCCGCTGCAGCGCGGCCGAGCCCGAAGCGTCCAGCGCCAGGATCACGCATGTCGATGCACGCTGCTGATAGCGATGCACATGAAAGTCCTCGGCGCGAATGGCCACCCGCTGGCGCGGGTCCGCGCGATGGCGCAGGCGCTGCCTTGGTGCAGCGGCGCGCAGCGTGGCCAGCACGTGCAGCCGCGCCTGCCCGCCGGGGCGACCAGGCCGCGGCGGCAGCGGTCGTCCCCGTAACTGCCCAGCGCGTGTCTGGCCGCTACGACCTGCCGTCTTGCCACAGGCGGCTGCCTGCCGGGTCATCAGGGCATCAAGCATATGCGCTGGCAGGCTGGCCAGGGCCGCTGCCACCAGCAGTTCTTGCAGCTCTTGGACACTGGGTTCGCTGGCGGGGGAATCCGCCTCTGGCGGGCAATCCTCGAACGGCGGAGGCGCTTCCTCGCTCTGAGGCGGCGCAGGGCTGTCGTCGCCGCTGTCCTGCTCGGCGGGGGCATCCGGGGAATCGGCTGGCCATTGGGTGGCCCGCGGCGCCAGCACGCAACGGGCTGCAAACCCCAGGTCCTCCTCCTCCAGCGCGGTTCGGTCCATGAGCGCCGCATGGGCGCCGGCCACTTGCAGCGCCAGACTGGGCACGCGCAGCGACGTGATGCCCAAGGCCAGCGCCGCCGAACACAGGGCGTGCAGCTGAGCATCGCTCGACTGCATCTGCGCCAGGCGCGCACGCGCAGCCTCACGGTCCGCTGACTCCAGCGCTGCGGCTTGCGGGGCAGTGTCGGCACCCGGCTGAACGCCGGTACTGGCATGGCGCTGAAGGTCCTCCAGATCGGAGGGCGCCAGCGCATGCAGGTCCAGCCATATGCCCAGGCGCTCGCGCAGCGATGCGTGGACGCCGGGCTCGTCCGGCAGCGATTCGTCGAGCGCCACCACGCCGAAGCGCGCGGCGGCGGGCAGGGCCTGGGCCGCCTGCACCTGCCGCGTCTCCATCACCTGCACCAGCGGGGCGACGAGGGCGGGCGCAAAGCGCTCGGCCATGGGCAGGCAGACCAGACCCCGGTCGGCCTGCTGCAGCAGGCCCGCCTGCCAGTGCAGTCGCCCGGTCTGCAGGGTCAGCGAGAGATCGATACCGCCGAGCAGGCGCTCAGAGTCGACTGAGCCCGGCACCTTGACCAGCGGCAGCCCCAGGCCGCCGAGTTCGGCCAGCCAGCGCTCACGCACCGGGCCGTGCGGTGCGTGCAGACAGATGCCACCAACCTCCTGCGGCGCCACTTGCAGCACCTGCAAGGCAACGAGCGCGTCGTTCCAGGTCTGCAGGGTTTCGGGCTCCAGGGCCATGGTGAGGCGCGGTCAGCCGGACAGTACGTCCTGTAGGGCGCGCTGCACCCGGGTGCCGGCGTCGGTGTCGTCCAGCGGATTGCGGCGCAGGCGATGGCGCAGAGCCAGAGGAGCGATGGTGCGCAGGTGCTCGGGCGTGACGCTCTTGCTGCCCTGCATGGCGGCCAGGGCGCGGGTGGCGCGCAGCAACGTGAGTTCGGCCCGCAGGCCATCGGTCCCGAGCTGCTGGCACAGGCGCGCGCACAGGGTCAGCATGGCGTCGCTCACCACCATGTGGTCGATCAGCTTGCGCGCCTTGAGGATGCGCTTTTGCAGCTTGTCGTTGTCGGGCTGCCACTGGGTTCGGAAGGCCGCCGGGTCTTTTTCGAAAGCGTCGCGTCGCTTGACGACTTCGACGCGCAGCGCCAGGTCCTGGGGGGTCTGTACCTGCACGCACAACCCGAAGCGGTCCAGCAGCTGGGGGCGCAGTTCGCCTTCTTCGGGGTTGCCACTGCCGACGAGCACAAAGCGCGCCGGATGACGGATGCTCAGTCCTTCGCGCTCGACGAGGTTTTCGCCGGAAGCCGCCACATCGATCAGCAGATCGACCAGATGGTCATCCAGCAGGTTGACTTCGTCGATGTAGAGAAAGCCACGGTGCGCCTGCGCCAGCAGGCCCGGTGCAAACTTCTTCAACCCTTGCGAAAGCGCCTGCTCAAGATCCAGCGCGCCAACGACGCGATCCTCAGTGGCGCCAAGCGGCAGGTCGACAACGGCAACCGGGCGCGTCTCGGCGCTCAGGCGTTTGTGACCGGGGGCGCACATGGCGCAGGCACCGGCCGGGCGCTCGGGGTCACAGCGATACGCACAGTTTTTTACCACCCGGATCGGCGGCAGCAGGTCTGCCAGGGCGCGCACCGCCGTGGACTTGCCGGTGCCGCGATCGCCCAGCACCAGCACGCCACCGATGGTGGGATCGATGGCCAAGACCTGGATGGCCAGGGTCATGTCGTCCTGACCAACGATGGCTGAAAAAGGGAAAGTCAATGCCATGTTTAGCGCCTGATCAAATCGAGCTGTTGCGACCCATCTTCTGGGCCTGCCATGAAACTGTCAATACAAGATTACACCCGACCAGAGTCTGTCCTTGTTTCGGCCTTGATCCCGTAGCGCTGGACCAGCGCCCAGACGTGGTCGGGCACCATGCTCTTCATGCGGGCCGGCGCTTCACGCCGCAGATGCAGCACGGTCTCGATGGCTTTCATCTCGACCCGGGCGCGCGCAAACTCGAGGCCGCGCGGACCGATGCGCGGCATCAGCCAGTTCACCAGAGGCCGCAACCAGCCCGGCATGCGACGCAGTGGCAGGCCGCCGGCGGCGCGCTCGGTGTTGGCCATGAAGCCGCGCACGGCGCCCTCGCGCCGGCCGCTGCTGCGGGGGATGCACGCCAGGACCTCGTCACCCAGCGCGTCCAGCAGCGCACGGCCGCGCGCATTGCGCACCAGCAGCCACTGCTGCCCCTGGCCACCCATGTATCCCACGGTGATGTCGGCCAGCACATTGGTGTAGTCGACGCAGGTGCGGCAGGTCAGCGGGAAAAAGTCCGGCCGCAAGCGCGACAGCGGCAGGTTGAGAAACGGAATCAGGCGATGCTCTCCCTGGTCTGTACGGATTTCCACCTTGTAGTCGGCCCGAAACTCCAGGTAGCCGATGTCCTGTGGCCGGTCGGAGAGCAGGCCGAGGAACTCGTGGAAGTTCTCGGTCGTGGTGTTGTCGGAACAGGGCGTCCCGATGACCCACAGGCTCTGCAGACCTTGCTCCTGCTCGAGTTGGGGCTGGATGGCGCGCAGGGCGTAGACCTGGCAGGGGATGCCGATCACGGCGAGGCGCTTGTAGCCTTGCGCCAGCGCCGGCTCCACCAGTTCGAGCAGCGGGGCATAGCCCATGCGCATGCCTCTGCAGCGCGCCATGTCCTCGGGCCGGGTGACCAGCACGGGCATCGGACGCCAGCGGTCCTGGGGGTGCGGCGCCATCGCAATCACAGCGTCCACCTGCCCCTGCTCAAGCAGACGCTCGGCGATACGAGTGGTGATACCCGTCCACTGCGCACCCGCCAGTGGCGGTCGCAGGCGAGCGCTGAGCATCTGCTGATAGGGGCCGAAAAAAAGCTCATCTTCGCCAGCGCTTGGGCCTTCGCCGCGGGCACGCCCCTGGACCCGGCGCTCCAGCCCCGGATAATCGGGCCGGATGAACTGACAGGCCTGTCCGCAGCGCTGGGGCTGGGCGGTGCGGGAGAGGCCGCAATCGGTGCACAAACGACGATGCGGTGCGTTCAGGCTCATGGGCGTTCGCGCTGCCAGCACACGCGCCCGACGCGGCGGGTGGGCACCCGGACATTCTTGTCCGAAACAGTCGGGTATCGCATTTGACGGGACAGCGCGCGTGCTCTGCCTGAAAATGAGGGCCCCAGTATCTTCTGGATGTGCCCCGCAAAGGAGTTTTTCATGTCAGTCGTTTCCAAAGCCTGGATGTCCAACCGCCGCGTTTTCATGATCCAGGCCGTGTCGGCCACGGGCGTGGCTCTGTTGGCGAGCGAAGCCACAGCCCAGGCCATGGTGGCCGAGACCGATCCCCAGGCCGTTTCCCTGGGCTACAAGGCCGACGCGTCCAAGGTGGACAAGGCCAAGTTCCCGAAGTTCGCGGCCAGCCAGAACTGCGGCAACTGCGCGCTGTACCAGGGCAAGGCTGGCTCGGCCGCAGGCGCCTGCGGCATCTTCCCGGGCAAGCAGGTGGCTGCCAAGGGCTGGTGCTCGGCCTGGGCAAAGAAGGCCTGATGCAGTTTGACCGGACCGGCGGGGCTGGTCCGGTCGCAGCCCAGACGCGGTCCTGGGCCTCATCTCAGGCGGTCGCCCGCAGTCGCCGAGAGTGCCCGTGCACCGCCTCCACCAGCGCGGCCACATGGTCTGGCGGGGTGTACTGGCTGATGCCGTGGCCCAGGTTGAAGATGTGCGTGGGGCCGCTGCGTGTCTTGTCGGTATGCGGCCTGCCAAAG
>JADCGR010000061.1 GCA_020248905.1 Curvibacter sp.
GCCCGTTGCGCACCGCCTTGACCGCCTGCTGGCGCATCACCTGCAGCGAGTGATGATCGAACGACCGACCGTCGGTATCACGTTTGCATCGCATGCGCGCAGCATACCTTAACTGGCATTACTTATGCAAGCGTTAGTAAGCATGGTCTCGGCCGCTGCGCCGTGGTTCTTACTCAGGGTCTCCCAGGCTTTGGGCTGACTGACACGCACCCAGGCCAGCAGGTCAGCCGGGTAGATGGCGCGCGGGGTGTCGTAGTGGGCGGCATCGCCCTCCGCATACAGCCAGCCGTGCGCGGCCAGGTGCTGGCAGATGTCGTTCTCGAACTCGATCTCGTTGTACAGTGCCAACACGTTCTCCCTGTGTTCTGCAATCAGACCTCGGCGTCATCCAGCGGCTGCCCCTGCATGGCCCGGTTGACCGCTTCTTCAACCGCGTCAAGGACATGCGCCTGCACCCGGTCTGCATAGCGCTTGCGCCGGTTGTTAGGCAATGTGCCGCCGTTTTTAAAGATGGTCACGATCAGCGTCGCCAGATCGCTGCCCCGCAAGTCATGACGCTCGTTGATGTGGCGCTTGACCCGGTCGAACAACCCCAGAAATTCCACCTCTTGTCGCATGTGCGTGTCCAGCGAAGTCTCAGCCATGGCAAGGGTGAAGGTCACTGGCTCGGTCAGGTCCATGTAGCGGAACCAAGTGTCGGCCTCCGGTAACCAGTCATAGTTGTAATGCTCATCACCGGCCCAAGTTACCTGGCAGAGCTGACGCGCAGGCTTGCTAAAGGAGGTCAGCGCCTGCAGGTATTCGACCTCATGCTTCTTCATGGCCACCGAGATGGGCAGCAGGAACTGCGGGGGCAAACGGCCAGATTGACCCAGACAGTGGTGAATTAGGAAGCGCGACAGGCGCCCGTTACCGTCCATGAAGGGGTGAATGAACACGAAGGCAAACGACACAACGGCCGCATGTACCAAGGAATCCAGCATTGCCGGGGGGCGGTTGGCCAGTCGCATCAGGCCATCCATCAGCTCCACGGCCAGTTCGGGCGCGGGGGGCACATAGGTCACCCCGGCTGCACCAGGCACGTCTCGCTGCAGCCGGTTTTGCTCGCTACGGAACTGGACGGCCTTGTCAAACGGGTTGGAGATGGCCGCGTTCTGCAGCTCCACCAAGAGCTCCTCAGTCAAGGGGCGCTGCTCGTGGGCCCGTCGCAGCAAGGCCGCGAACATGGTCGTCTTGTCCGCACTGGGGGCCTCACCCTCAATGGCAAACGAACCTTCAGTCTCGCTCAGGTATGCCCAGTTCAGCGCACGCTCCAGCATGGCTTGCCCTACAGACTGGGCAAACGCTTGTGCCTGACCCAGAATGTCTTTCTCAATCAAGGCCATCAGCGCCGGGGTCTTGCGCACGACCGGGCAGAATTGCATGTCGCCCAGGCCATTGAACTCGATGCGCCAGCGGGCGTCTCGCTGGGCCGGCCCCACAAAGTAATGCTCTGGATCGAACAAGGGCGCATAGGCAGAAGCCACGCCCGGGTCATTCAGGCCGGGTAGCCGCTTCTGGTGTAGACGCTCCCACAGATGCCCAAGCTTGCGCCCGTAGATGCTGTTGGGGGTGGCCTGCACCAACGCCACCAGCTCGGCGGGCGGGATGCTGCGCAATGCGCTCGCCAACAGGTCCAGCCGAACGCCTTCGTGCTTGAGGGCAAACAAGGCCTGATGCAGCAGCGTGGCATCGGGCGCCAGCTTGTGGGGCACCAGCAGGGTACCGTCATCCAGCCGCTCGATGCGGTTGACCGGCGCCAGGCGAGCCCGCTGTTGGCCAAGGAAGTCCGGGGCCGCCACTGTCTGCTGAATCCAAGCGTAGCCAACGTCGCTCATGTCATTGGGATGGTGAGGGGAGAAAAAATCTTCAAAACAGCAGAATTATCTTCAGAATCGATGCTTCCTAAAATTTTTTCTTCATCGAGGTACTCCAACCACATCGCCAAGAAAAACCTTCAGTGCTCTAACTTTATTTTCAGAAAAATCGTTTTGATCAACTTTTTCTTCAAAATCGGCACTTTATCGGTCATGACGCAGCCTCAGCGGGCATCCCAGTGCTCTGGCACTTGCCCTAACCAAGGCACTCCACTGTCCCTGTACGCCCGGTAGCGCCGAAAGCTCATGCCGACAGCCCCTTGATCATCTCCAGGATGCGGTCCGTCGTCTGCTTCAACTCGGCGTCGATCTCGGCCAGCGGGCGCGGCGGCGTGAAGACGTAGAAGTGCCGGTTGAACGGGATCTCGTAGCCCACCTTGGTCTTCTCGTGGTCGATCCAGGCGTCCGGCGCGTGGGGCAGCACCTCGCGCTTGAAATACGCCTCCACGTCTTCAGCCAGTGGCACGCTCTCGGTATCGCGCAGGGCACTGTCTGGCTGGGGCTTACCCTTCTGCTTGCCCTTTTCGCCCAGCACCACTTGGCCTGCAGCATCGCGCAACGGGCGCTCCACGGTGATGGTGCGGTAGCCGAAATCCTCGTTGCGGAAGATGCGGCTGATGGGCTTGCCGTCCTGCTCGGCTTCCATAAAGTCGCCAAACAGCTTGGTGATCTGATCGATCTGCGCGTCGCTGATCTCCTTGCGCTTGGAGCCCAGGCTCTTGCGCATCTTCTGCCACATGCCGCTGGCGTCGATCAACTGCACCAAGCCTCGGCGCGCGGCCGGCTTGCGGTTGCTGATGATCCAGACGTAGGTGCTGATGCCGGTGTTGTAGAACATGTCGGTAGGCAGGCCAACGATGGCCTCCAGCAGGTCGTTCTCCAGCACGTAGCGGCGGATCTCGCTCTCGCCGCTGCCAGCGCCACCCGTGAAGCGCGGTGACCCGTTGAGCACGATCCCAAAGCGGCTGCCGCCCTCAGCGGCTGGGCGCATCTTGCTGATGAGGTGCAACAGGAAGAGCATGGAGCCGTCGGACACGCGCGGCAGGCCCGGGCCGAAGCGGCCGTTATAGCCCTGTTGTTCGTGCTCTTTGCGCACTTCCTTCTCGACTTTTTTCCACTCCACTCCAAAGGGTGGGTTAGACAGCATGTAGTCGAACTTCTTGTGCGCATGGCCGTCGTCGCTCCGCGCGTTGCCAAAGGTGATGTTGGCCACGCCCTGGCCCTTGATCAGCATGTCGGCTTTGCAGATGGCGTGGGATTCGGGGTTGAGCTCCTGGCCGTAGACCGTAAGCCGGGCCTGGGGGTTGTGCTCGGCCAGGTACTCGCCAGCGACGCTGAGCATGCCGCCCGTGCCGACCGTCGGGTCGTAGATGGTGCGCACCACGCCCGGCTTGCTGAGTACGTCGTCATCCTCGATGAAGATGAGGTTGACCATGAGGCGGATGACCTCGCGCGGGGTGAAATGCTCACCGGCGGTCTCGTTGCTGAGTTCAGCGAACTTGCGGATCAGTTCCTCGAACACCAGCCCCATCTGCATATTGCTGACCTTGACCGGGTGCAGGTCGATCTGGGCGAACTTCTCGGTCACCTGGTAGAGAAGGCTGGCCTTGGTGAGGCGCTCCACCTGTGCCTGGAACTCGAAGTGCTCGAAGATGTCTCGCACTGCCGGCGAGAAGCCCTGGATGTAGGAGTACAGGTTCTGGGCGATGTGGTCATGGGTCACCCACCAGCTTCTTCATGTCCAGTGGGGAGGTGTTGTAGAAGCTCTGGCCGGACTTGCGCAGCAGGAAGGGCTCGGGGTTCACGCCAGCTTTGGTCTTGTCAGCCAGTTCGGCCAGCACGGCGGGCTTGGTGGCCTCCAGCACGCAGTCCAGGCGGCGCAGCACGGTGAAGGGCAGGATGACCTTGCCGTAGTCGGATTGCTTGTAGTCGCCGCGCAGCAGATCGGCGACAGACCAGATGAAGGCGGAAAGGGTTTGTTGGTTCATCTCGTGTTCTTGAATTCTTCTCGGAGAAACCGTCTACCGAGCTGACCCTGCGTTCGCACTTGTGAGCCCGCCAGCCGTACCAGCCTGAAGTTAGTGAAGTTCGTCAACCAACCGGAGAATGACGGACATGAAAAAGAGCAGATTCACCGAGGAACAGATCATCGGGTTCCTCAAGCAGGCCGAGGTCGGCATGCCGATCAAGGAGTTGTGCCGCAACGGCGGTTTCAGTGATGCGACGTTTTACAAGTGGCGCGCCAAGTTTGGCGGCATGCAGGTCTCTGAAGCCCAGCGCCTGCGTGAACTGGAGTCTGAGAACGCCAAGCTCAAACGGCTGCTGGCCGAGGCGCACCTGGACATGCACGCGCTCAAGAGCGTTCTGGGGGTAAAGCGCTAGCCCCACAGGCCAGGCGCGAGGCGATCGGGATCATGGTCAGCGAACACCATCTGTCCGAACGCCGCGCGTGCCGTCTTGTGGGGCTCTCACGCGACAGCTATCGCCATCCGCCACAGGCCGATCAGGCTACCGTGGAGTTGCAGGAGAAGATCGTGGAGATCGCGCACCTACGTCGGCGATTCGGCTATCGGCGCATCCTCGATCTGCTGCGCCCGCAGTTCCCCGGCGTCAATCACAAGCGCGTGTACCGCCTCTACCGGCAAGCCAATCTGGCTGTGCGCCGTCGCAAGAGGGGCAAGCGCCCTGTCAATGAGCGCGTGCCGCTGCAACTGGCACGCACGGTCAACGAGGTGTGGAGCATGGATTTTGTGAGCGACAGCCTCTCAGGCGGTCGGCGTCTGAAGTACCTCACGGTGGCGGACGATTTCAGCCACGAGAGCGTGGACATCGCGGTGGACTTCGGCATCTCAGGCCAGTACGTGACCCGGGTACTGGATCGGGCTGCTCTGTTTCGTGGGTATCCGCAGGCAGTGCGAACCGACAATGGCCCGGAGTTCACCAGCCGGGCGTTCATGGCCTGGGCGCAGACGCATGGCATTCGCCACATCCTGATCCAGCCGGGGCGCCCAATGCAGAACGGCTATATCGAGAGCTTCAACGGCAAGTTTCGCGACGAACACCTCAACGAGAGCTGGTTTGAGACCTTGCACCAGGCCAGAACAGCCGCGGCCATCTGGCGAACCGACTACAACGAGGTCAGGCCACACAGCAGCCTGGGCCGTATACCACCGGCTCGCTTCGCCGAGCTGCATCGCCAGCGCGCTGGCGATGCAGCTCAATCCCCATCAACCCCGAAACCAATCGATTAAGCTTGAACCCGGACTTCCACTTTTGATTGGTACGTCTACTGGGGGCAGGTCAGACGGCCTCACCGGTCATCGGTCCGTTGACAAACTGGTCAATCAGTTCCTTGGGAACCTTCGGCAGGGCCGCCGACATCGCGGCAATCGCCGCATTCTTCTCTTTCGTCTTGCTTGGCATATATGCTCCGGTTGGTCATCTTATGCCTCACACACAAAATCCAGGACAGGCTCTACTTTCCGGCGCGCAGTTCGCGGCGCAGAATCTTGCCCACATTCGACTTTGGAAGTTCGTCTCGGAATTCGATGTACTTCGGGTGTTTATAGCCCGTCAGGTTCAGTGCGCAGTACTTGGCAACATCGTCCTCGCTGAGCGTCGGATCGCTACGCACCACGTACACCTTGATGGCCTCTCCCTGCTTCGCATCGGGAACGCCGATAGCGGCACATTCCAGCACGCCATCACAAAGGGAAATCACGTTTTCGAGCTCGCTTGGGAAGACGTTAAAGCCGCTGACAAGGATCATGTCCTTCTTGCGATCAACGATCTTGGTGTATCCCTCAGCGTCCATGATGCCAACGTCCCCCGTACGCATGAATCCGTCATGAGTGAATGCGCGTTGCGTCTCCTCCGCCTGTTTATAGTAACCCGTCATCACGTTGGGCCCCCTGACGCAGATCTCCCCGGAACTGCCTATCGGAAGCGACCGGCCCTCATCATCCTTGATCGCGATTTCAACGCCGGGCAAGGGCAACCCGATCGTTCCACTGAAGCGTGTTGTCGTGACTGGATTGTTCGTGCCGATGGCGCAAGTCTCGCTCATGCCCCAGCCCTCGACCATGGCGCACCCCGTCACCTGTTGCCAGTGTTTTGCGGTGCCCTCGGAGGCGGCCATGCCGCCGGCCTGGGAGATGCAGAGATGGGAAAAATCCACCGTACGAAACTGAGGGTGCTGCAGAAGGGCGTTAAACAAGGTGTTCACAGCCGGCAACATGTGGAATGGGCGCCGCTTCAGCACCTCTACGAACTTGCCAATGTCTCGCGGGTTCGGGATGAGCGTCATGTGTGAGCCCCAACGGATCGCAAGGAAGCAAAGCGTAAGCGCGAAGATGTGATAGAGCGGCAGCGCGGCGATGCTGTTGGTGTCCCGCACATTGCCCACCCGGTCCAAGGCCGGTGTGAACCAGGCCTCGGCCTGAAGTATCGCGGCAACCACATTCCTATGGGTAAGAACAGCACCCTTGCTCAAGCCCGTCGTGCCGCCCGTGTATTGCAGGAACGCAATCGTATCCAGGTTGGCCTGCGATGGCCGCAGCGTTTGCTGCGAGCCCTCTGCCAGGGCCCGTCGGAGGGTCGTGACGCTACGCCCGCCAGCAAGGGGCAGCTTATAAGGCGGCACCATCTTGGCCAGATGGCGAATCGCAAAAGTAAGCCAGCGGCCGTACCACGGCCCCAGCAGATCCCCGAAGGAAGTGAGTAGCACGTGCTGGACCTGCGTGCGCTCAATCACCTCTTCCAGCGTATGGGCGAAATTCTCAAGTACCACGATGGCGGTTGCGCCGGAATCCTTCAGCTGATGCTCCAGTTCACGCGCGGTATAGAGCGGGTTCACGTTCACGCAGGTAAAGCCTGCTCGCAGGATGGCCGACATGGTGACCGCGAACTGCGGCAGATTCGGCAGCATGATGGCCACTCGTGCATCCGGCTCCAGGCCAAGGCGCTGGAGCCAAGCACCCAAAGAAGCTGACAGTTCGTCAAGCTGCCGGTAGCTCATCCAGTGTTCCATGCAAACCGAAAATGGTCGAGCCGCGTTCTTGCGGAAGGACTCCTCAAGGAACTGAGCAAGTGAACTGTACTGTTCCGGATTGACAGTCTGTGGGACAGCAGGGGGATAGCTCTTTAACCAGATTTTTTCCATCAGAAACTCCGTATCGAGCCTATTGGAACCCAGAGCGGAGTGGGCCTGAACTCGGGCTTGTCCTAGGTGCAGCATAATACTGTCACCCAAGCGTCAATCCGGGCGCGCACGATTGTCCCGCTTGGAGAAGTACGCGATAAGACCTACATTCGCACCATGAGCACCCGTGAAGACGGATCCGATGCAAACGTTGAGCTTCTGCGGGTGCTGCCGCCCGAGCAGAGTGCGTCCAGCCGCGCGCCCTGGGCTGCCGCGATCCGCCGCCTAGGCAGCCGCCATCGCGGCCGCATCGCGAGGCACCTGAAGCAGCTTGACGATCAGGACCGTCACCTGCGCTTCGGATATCTCGCCAGCGACGCGCAAATCGAGTGCTACGTCGAAACGCTCGACTTCGACCGGGACGCGATCTTTGGTATCTACAACCGCCGTCTGGAACTGGTGGCCATGGCGCATCTCGCACATTCCATTGACCGCAGCCTCAATGCCTGCGCAGAGTTTGGCGTTTCGGTGCTGCCCACGGTCCGAGGCCACGGTTACGGGGGCAAGCTTTTCACGCGCGCCATGCGTCACGCGCGAAACGAGGGCGTTCAGCTTCTTTTCATCCACGCCTTGACCGAAAACAAGGCCATGCTTCACATCGCACGAAAAGCAGGCGCAACAGTTGACATTGATGGATCAGATGCTAGCGCATACTTGCGGCTTCCACCACCAAACTTGGAGAGCCAGGTCACGGAAATGGTTGAAAATCGTATTGCGGACGCTGATTACCGGCTCAAGGTCCAGGCCCAGCAGTTCTGGTCCCTGCTCTCAGCACTGCAGGCCTTGCGGCGCGATCCGGGTGATGCCAAGCATCAATCCTCCCCCTGAATCGGTCCCGGGAGTTCCAGCGCAGCGGCGGGCCTATGTCATGAGGACGCCGTCGCCTTCCGCTATCCTATGGGGCCTAGAACAACCGCACCTTCGTGCCCTCGTCAGTGACTGGTCCCCATCCTGCTCGCGTCCCTGAGAAACAGGACAAGCGTACCTTCCTGCGCAAGCTGGCCGAATTCATCCACCCCGGCCCGGACTCCACCGCCGAACTGATCGAGACGCTGGCCGAGGCTGAGGACAACCAGATCATCGGCGCCGAATCGCGCCATATGCTCGAAGGGGTCCTGCGCATGGCGGACATGACCGCAGGCGACGTCATGGTGCCCGCGACCCGCATGGATCTGGTGGACATCCACGCGTCGCTGGATGAACTGCTGAACCTGGTGATTGACACGGCGCACTCCCGCTTCCCGGTCTTCGATGGCGAGCGGGAGAACATCATCGGCACGTTGATGGCCAAGGACCTGCTCAAGCTGCAGCGTGCGCCAGAGCTGAACATCCGGGCCCTGCTGCGCCCTGCGGTCTTCGTGCCTGAAAGCAAGCGATTGAACGACCTCTTGCGTGAGTTCCGGGGCAACCGGAACCACCTCGCCATCGTCATCGATGAGTTCGGCCGGGTCGCCGGCCTGATCACCATCGAAGATGTCCTTGAACAGATCGTTGGCGAGATTGAGGACGAGTTCGACATCTCCGAGGATGAGGGTGACATCTTCGGTCTGGCGGATCAAACCTACCGCGTCAGCGGCAGCGCCTCGGTCGAACGGGTGAATGAGGCCTTTGATGTCACCATCACTGGCAGCGACCCGGAGGAGAGCTTTGACACCATCGGCGGACTCATTGCGCACGAGATGGGCCATGTGCCCCGACGCGGCGAGCAACATGTGATCGCGGGCCTACGCTTTGCTGTGCTTCATACCAAAGGCGGGGCTGTCAAGTGGTTCAAGGTGTCTGCGCTGAATCCAGCCAAACCGCATGTCTGAACGCAGGGCAGGGGCGCTATCCGGCGGCCTGAGTCTTCTGGCTGGACTGGCGCAGGCCGCGTCCATCGCCGCGCCGTGGGACGGCCAGCCGCAATGGTGGCTGCAGCTGCTGTCATTAGGTGTACTGGCCTGGCAGCTAGAGCGCTGCGCCGCCCGGCGGCAGGCAGCGATGTGCGCCTGGCTCTACGCTACCGCCTGGCTGGCAGGCACATTCTGGTGGCTGTTCATCTCAATGCATACCTACGGTGGCCTAACCTCGCCGCTGGCGGTGTTGGCCGTGCTCGCACTCGCTGGAGCGTTGGCGCTCTACTTTGCTGCCGCTGGCGCACTCTACCGCTCGTATTCCCCTTCGTCGCGCGCTGGCCGTGCCCTGCTGTTCGCGGCTTTGTGGCTGCTCGCGGAAATGGCACGGGGGCGCTGGTTCACCGGCTTTGGCTGGGGTGCAGGAGGCTATGCCCATGCCGACGGGTTGCTGGCGGGATATGCGCCGTGGCTGGGCGTGTATGGCGTTACGGCCATCGCCGCCTGGCTGGCCATGGCCCTTCCCCAGCTCGGGGCCTGTACCCACTGGCTGCGCATCGCGGTGCTGGCCGTGCTTGCGCTGCCGTCGTTGCAGCAATCGGCCGCACCGGAGCGCACCGCCTCTGCCGGAACCCTCAAGGTAGCCCTGCTGCAGGGAAACATTTCGCAGGACGAGAAGTTTCAGCCAGGCAGCGGTGTCCCCACAGCCCTGCGCTGGTACGGGGAGCAATTGCTAGCAGCGCGCGCGCCCCTCGTCGTGGCTCCCGAGACTGCCTTGCCCCTGCTGCCGTACCAGTTGCCCGAGGGCTACTGGGCCGCGCTGCGCGCGAGTTACTCGACGGGCGCGCGGGCCGCCCTCATCGGGCTGCCCCTGGGTAGCACAACGCAGGGCTACAGTAACTCGGCCGTAGGGCTTGCGCCAGGCCGCGAGCCCTGGCGCTACGACAAGCACCACCTCGTGCCGTTCGGCGAGTTCATCCCCTGGGGCTTCAGGTGGTTCACGCAGATGATGAACATTCCCCTGGGAGACTTCACGCGCGGCAATATGGGTCAGCCCTCGTTCGAGTGGCAGGGTCAACGGCTTGCGCCCAACATCTGCTACGAGGACCTGTTCGGAGAGGAGCTGGCCGCGCGTTTTGTCGATCCGGCGCGGGCTCCGACCATCTTTGTCAATCTCAGCAACATTGCATGGTTTGGCAACACTCTGGCCATAGACCAGCACCTTCAGATCTCGCGCATGCGCGCGCTGGAGTTTGAGCGACCCTTCGTACGCGCCACCAACACGGGCGCCACCGCCCTGATCGACCATCGGGGCCGTGTCGTGACCCGGTTGCCGCCGCACACGCGCGGTGTGCTTGAGGTCGAGGTCGAAGGGCGAGAGGGGCTTACGCCCTATGTACGCTGGGTGGCGTGGGCCGGCCTGTGGCCCTTGTGGCTGCTCGGCCTAGCCGTCGTGCTGCTTGCCGCAAGGCGGCGTCGGCCCTGAAGTGTGCCGGCTAGCGCCTGGAAGCCTCGTAAAATCGGCCCTTTGAGCGGGTGACCGCGCCTAACCGTGCAGCGGCGCGCGACCCGCCGGCCTGCGCTAGCACCATCATGTTGACGTTCCAGCAAATCATTCTGAAAATGCAGGCCTACTGGCATGCCCAGGGCTGCGCCCTCTTGCAGCCCTACGATATGGAAGTCGGCGCCGGCACCTCCCACACGGCCACCTTCCTGCGTGCAATCGGCCCCGAGCCGTGGAAGGCCGCCTACGTGCAGCCGAGTCGCCGTCCTAAGGATGGCCGCTATGGCGAGAACCCCAACCGCCTGCAGCACTATTACCAGTACCAGGTGGTGCTCAAGCCCGCGCCAAGCAATATCCTAGAAGTTTATCTGGGTTCGCTGGAGGCCTTGGGCTTCGATCTGAAGAAGAACGACATCCGCTTCGTCGAAGACGACTGGGAAAACCCCACCCTGGGTGCCTGGGGCCTCGGCTGGGAGGTCTGGCTTAACGGCATGGAAGTGACGCAGTTCACCTACTTCCAGCAGGTCGGCGGCATCGACTGCAAGCCCATAACGGGAGAAATCACCTACGGCCTGGAGCGTCTGGCCATGTATCTGCAAGGTGTGGACAACGTCTACAAGCTCCAGTGGACCGACACCATGAGCTACGGCGACGTCTACCTGCAAAACGAGAAAGAACAATCAGCCTACAACTTCGAACACAGCGACGCCGACTTCCTTTTTACGGCCTTCAGCGCCCACGAGAAGCAAGCCAGGCACCTCATGGAGCAGCAGCTGGCCCTGCCAGCCTATGAGCAGGTGCTCAAGTGCGCCCACAGCTTCAACCTGCTTGACGCGCGCGGCGCCATCTCCGTGACTGAACGCGCCGCCTACATCGGCCGTATCCGCAACCTGGCGCGCAGCGTCGCGCAGAGCTACTACGACAGCCGCGAGCGCCTGGGCTTTCCCATGGCGCCGCGCGAGTGGGTGGCGCAGATCGGCAAAACAAGCGAGAAGAAAGCCGCCTGAGACCATGAGCATGAACAACCTTCTCGTCGAACTGTTTGTCGAAGAGCTGCCGCCCAAGGTGCTTCTGAAACTCGGTGAGGCCTTTGCCTCCGTGCTGGGTGAACAGCTCCAGACCCAGGGCCTGGCTTCGGCCGCGTCCATCGTCACGCCCTATGCGTCGCCGCGCCGTCTGGCTGCTCACATCACCCAGGTCGCCCACAAATCTGCGGACAAAGCTGTTCAGCAAAAGCTCATGCCCGTCAGCGTGGGCCTAGACGCTGCGGGCATAGCGACGCCGGCACTGCTAAAAAAGCTTGCGGCGCTGGGCGCAGATACGTCCGATGCCGCCCGCGCCGTGAGCGCCCTCAAGCGCGCGCCCGACGGCAAGGCCGAAGCCCTGTTCTGTGACAGCCTGGTGCCTGGCGCCACCCTTGAAGCCGGCTTGCAGAAGGCGCTGGACGAAGCCATCGCCAGACTGCCTATCCCCAAGGTCATGTGCTACCAGCTTGAGGCGAACTGCGAGCTTCCCGGCTGGACCAGTGTGCATTTTGTTCGCCCCGCCCATGGCCTGGTGGCAATGCACGGCAGCACCGTGGTCCCCGTCAAGGCCCTCGGCCTGAAGGCCGGAAACAGTACCCGTGGCCACCGCTTCGAAGCGAAAAAGGCGTTGGTGATCCTCAAGGATGCCGACAGCTACGCCGCGGTGCTGCGCGAGGATGGCGCGGTCATCGCCTCGTTTGCCGAGCGTCGCGCCGAGATCGAGCGCCAGCTTGAGGCAGCGGCCGCCAGGGTAGGCGGTGGCGTGCGTCCCATTGAGGATGCAGCCCTGCTGGACGAGGTGACGTCCCTGGTCGAGCGCCCTAACGTGCTTATCTGCGAGTTCGAGAAAGAGTTTCTGGCCGTGCCGCAGGAGTGCCTCATCCTCACGATGAAGGCCAATCAGAAGTACTTTCCGCTGCTGGACGCGCAGGGCAAGCTCACGAACCAGTTTCTGGTGGTCAGCAACATCAGCCCCGCTGACGCGAGCGCCGTGATCAGCGGTAACGAGCGTGTGGTGCGCCCGCGCCTGGCCGACGCCAAGTTCTTCTTCGATCAGGACCGCAAGAAGACGCTGGAATCGCGCGTCGAGGGTCTGGCCAAAGTGGTCTATCACAACAAGCTGGGCACGCAGGGTGAGCGAGCCGAGCGCGTGCGCGCCATCGCCAGAGTCATCGCGCAACAGTTGGGTGACGCCAAGCTGGTCGCTGCGGCCGACACTGCCGCGCGACTGGCCAAGACCGACTTGCTCACCGACATGGTGGGCGAGTTCCCTGAGCTGCAGGGCATCATGGGCGCCTATTACGCGCGTCATGATGGCCTGGGCGACGAGATCGCCGACGCCATCGAAGACCATTACAAGCCGCGTTTCGCGGGCGACGAACTGCCGCGCAACACCGTGGGGTTGGTCGTGGCCCTGGCCGATAAGCTGGAGACGCTGGTGGGCATGTTCGGCATCGGCAACCTGCCGACGGGTGATAAAGATCCGTTCGCGCTGCGCCGTCATGCGCTCGGGGTGATCCGGATGTTGGGTGAGAAGAACTTGCCATTGGACCTTCAGCAGCTTCTCTCTAATGCCTTTGAGGATGCGCAGTGGGGCGCGGCATTCAAAGCTATTTACGACGCCGACGGCAAGGCAAACTCTTCGGTTTATCTGAACTTTGAAGCAGCAAAGCCGCTGGCCGATTTCATCTACGAACGTTTGGCTGGTTCCTTGCGGGACCAGGGCTACAGCCCCCAAGAGGTGGACGCCGTGCTCGCCCTGCGGCCGCAGCGCCTCGGTGATGTAGCCCAGCGCCTGGCGGCCGTGCGGGTCTTTGCCGCGCTGCCCGAAGCCGCATCCCTGGCGGCTGCCAACAAGCGCGTGAGCAACATCCTCAAGAAGGCTGGCGAGGTCGACGCCCACGTCAGCGACGTGCTTCTCAAGGAAGTGGCCGAGAAGAATCTGTACTCCGCCCTGAAGGAAGTGGTCCCCAGGGCGAACCAGCAGTTCGAAGCGGGTGACTACACGGCCTCGCTACAAACCCTCGCGGCGTTGCGTCCGCCAGTGGACGCCTTCTTCGACAGCGTCATGGTCAACGCCGAGGAGCTGGACCTGCGCCTGAACCGCCAGGGCCTGCTCAAGACATTGCACGACGCAATGAACCGCGTGGCTGATCTCTCGCGTCTCGCTGCCTAATATGCCCGCTTCGCACACCATGAAGCTGGTCATCCTGGACCGCGACGGCACCATCAACGAGGATCGCGACGACTTTGTCAAGTCCGAGGCCGACTGGAAGCCACTCCCCGGTGCGCTGGAGGCCATCGCCCGGCTCAATCACGCCGGCTGGCACGTGGTGGTGGCCTCCAACCAGTCGGGCCTGGGCCGGGGTCTCTTTGACGTGGCGGCGCTCAATGCCATGCACGCCAAGATGCACAAGCTGCTGGCGTCCGTGGGTGGACGCGTCGAGGCCATCTTCTATTGCCCGCACGCGCCCGACCAGACCTGCCGCTGCCGCAAGCCCCTGCCCGGCCTCTTCGAGCAGATCGGCGAGCGTTACGGTGTGACGCTCAAGGGCGTACCCACGGCAGGCGACTCGGCCCGCGACCTCATCGCCGGTACCGCCGCAGGCTGCGAGCCCCATCTGGTGCTCACGGGCAAAGGGGAAAAGTTGCGCGGCCAGCCACTGCCCGACAACTTCCCGGCCGCCACACGGGTGCATGACCACCTGCTGGCCTTTGCGGACCACCTAGTGTCGCGTGACGGCACCGCCTGAAAGAAGGACAACCATGGCTCTGCTGCGCTCCCTGATCCACATGCTCTGGATGCTGGTCACGGTGATCCCGTGGGCCATCATCATGCTGGCGGCGTCCATTCGCGTGCGCGGCAATCCTCTGTACTGGATGGCCGTCCGCTGGCTGGGCTGGGCGATCGATGGTGCGCGCGTCATCCTCGGCATCCGGGTGAGGGTGAGTGGCATGGAGCACCTGCCGCAGGGCGAGACCAGCGCAGCCATCTTGCTCGTTAAGCACCAGTCCACTTTCGAAACCTTCCTCATGCCCACACTCATGCCGCATCCGCTGGCCTATGTGTTCAAGAAGGAACTGCTCAGCGTGCCTTTCTTTGGCTGGGCCATGGGGCGGCTGGACATGATCCACATCGATCGCTCGCAGCGTACCGAGGCCTTTGCGAAGGTGGTTGCGCAGGGCGAGGCGCTGCTGGCGCGTGGCGTCTGGATCATCATGTTCCCCGAGGGCACGCGTATTGCGCGCGGTCAAGCGGGCACCTACAAGACCGGCGGTACGCGTCTGGCGGTGGAGACGGGCGCCCCCGTGATCCCCATCGCTGTGACCTCGGCCAAGTGCTGGCCGCCCAAGGCCTTCATCAAGCGGCCCGGGGTCGTTGACGTGTCCATCGGCAGGCCTATTCCCAGCGCCGGGCGCAAGCCGGCCGAGTTGATGCAGGAAGTCGAGGCCTGGATCGAGGCCGAGATGCGGCGCCTCGATCCGCACGCGTACACATGACACTCCCCCAGGCTACGCGCACTGCGTTTCGCTCATCGCCGTGGGGCGTTGACCTGAGGCCGAGGCTCTTCGGTCTGTCCAAGCCCGCGCAGGCAGGCTTGGAGCCGCAGCTCTGGGCCCCCCGTGCAGGGGGCAACGCCAGTGGCCGGGCGCAGCCGGTTCCACGGCGTTTCTCTCCTGGACTTGCGCAAGCCATGGTTGCCTGTCTTTGATAAAGTGTCAGGCATGCGCAGCTTCCTTCAGCTTGCCCTGGACCTCTTTGATGCCCAGGCCGCAATGCAGGCCCCGCCGCCTGCGGCTTCCGCGCCCCGGCCCGAACTGCACGGCCCGCAGCAGCCTGCCCTGCCCATTCCCAGCGTGATGACGCCCGCGCAGTTTGCGCATCCGCGTGCCAACCGCCAGACCCGCCTGTGCGATGCCCAGGTGGCGTACGAATTCCGGCGCGGCAGGCGTCGCACCATCGGCATGCAAGTGGGCGTGGATGGGCTGGTGGTCAGTGCGCCGCGCTGGGTGCCTCTCTACGAGGTCGAGGCGGCGCTGCAGGAGAAAGCGGCGTGGATCGTGCGCAAGCTCGACGAGATGCGCGAGCGCGAGCAGCGCCTCGAAGCTACGCGCATTGATTGGCGCGATGGCGCTAGCTTCCCCTTTCTGGGTGAGACGGTCATCGTGGTGCTTGATCCGACGCAGGCCTACCGTGCAGTGGGCGGGGGCCTCAAGGCCAACAACGTGGAAGTGGTGCTGCACACCCACGCCCAGGCACCCAATCTCACTCTCGACGGTGTGCCGCGCCTGACCCTGCACATCGGCCTGCCGCAGCAGGCCCAAGCGGCCCAGATTCGCGACGCCGTGCAGGCCTGGCTCATGCGGCAGGCCAAGCGCCTGTTCACGGAGCGCCTGAACCACTACGCGCCCCTGCTGGGCGTGCAGTGGCACAAGCTCTCGCTCAGCAGCGCGGGCACCCGCTGGGGCAGTGCCAGCGCGGACGGTACCATCCGCCTCAACTGGCGGCTGATCCATTTCCGCAGCAGCGTGATTGATTACGTGGTGGCCCACGAGCTCAGCCACCTGCGTGTGATGGACCATAGCCCGCGTTTCTGGGACACGGTGCGTTCCGTCATTCCCGGGTACGAGGCGCTGCGCGGCGAACTGCGCGAAGAAGCTTTGCCACGCTGGGATTGAGATGGCTTTCGGCGACAGCGCGCTCATCAGCGTGGCCCTTGCTCTGGGGATCGGTCTGTTGATCGGCGTCGAGCGCGAAAGACGCAAGGGCCGTGGGCCAAAACGGGCCTTTGCGGGTGTGCGAACCTTCGCGCTTGTGGGGCTGGTCGGAGCAGCCGTACAGTTGCTGGGCCAGCTCTGGCTGACAGCCATCGCTGCGGGGCTGGTGGCAGCCCTGGCGATGGTCTCTTACTCGCGGGATCGTTCCAACGATCCCGGCGTGACGACCGAGATTGCACTTTTCCTGACGTTCGTGCTCGGCGTGCTGGCGTTGCCCTATCCGGCCATTGCTGCGGGAGCGGGTGTGGTGGTCGCTGGACTGCTCGCGGCGCGCGGACCGCTGCAGCAGTTTGTGACGCGCACCCTGAGCGAAGAAGAGCTGCGAAACGCGCTCGTGCTTGCAGGGGCTGCCTTGGTCATCCTGCCGCTGACCCCTGACCGCCCCATGGATGCGCTCGCCGGAGTGAATCCCCAACGCGTGTGGCAGCTGGTCGTCATGATCCTCTGCGTGCAAGCCGTAGGCGATATCGCCTTGCGTGTGTTTGGGGCTCGCCTGGGGCTCGCGCTGGGCGGACTGGTCGCGGGCTTTGTATCCAGCACGGCAACCGTCGCGACCATGGGTGAGCGGGCCGCGCGTCATGCGCAGCTGCGTCCGGCCTGTCTGGCGGGTGCTTGGCTCTCCACGGTCTCCACAATCGTGCTGCTGCTGCTGATCACGGCGCTGACCCACCCGCTCGGGCTGGGAAGGGTCATTCCGATGCTGGGTGCTTCCCTGGTGCTGGCGTTGCTGATCGGTCTGTTGGCTTTCCGGCGCAGCCCTTTACCAGCCGAGGAGTCGTCCTCCCATGGCCGCGCCTTCAGCCTGACGCGGGCCATTGCGCTCGCACTGCTGTTTACCGGAATCGCGACCCTGGTTGCCTGGGCTCAGCAGGCTTTGGGCACCGAGGCAACGCTGTTGACGACAGCCCTGGCCGGCGTGGCCGATGCGCATTCGTCGGCCGCCGCCGTGCTGGGCTTGGCGGCTCGGGGCGCGATTGATGCCGGTGTGATGGCGCTGGGGGTGCTGCTGGCCTTCAGCACCAACACCGTCGGCAAGATCGTGGCGGCCTTCGTGGCCGGTGGTCCGCGTTATGGCAGCGAGTTAAGCGCGGGGCTCTTGCTGATTACCAGCGCGGCCTGGGGGGTCTGGGCCTGGCCCTTGTTAAGATGAAATCGCCTTTTCTCGTGCACCCAGCGGCGCCTGCAGGCATGCCCGTCGCTGTGCAGTCCGTCCTTTGCGGGAGAACCGCATGATTCATTCCGCGCCGGCGGCGGCTTTGTCACCCACGGGGGTTCTGCGCGCCTCAATCAATCTGGGCAACCCCATCCTCGCCAGGCGGGACCCGTCCAGCGGCGCCGTTATCGGTGTCTCGGTGGATCTGGCGCGCGCCTTGGCGGAGCGCCTGGACGCGCCCCTGCAACTGGTCGTGGTTGACACGGCCAGCAAGTCGGTGGATGTGGTGCGCGAAGAGCGGGGCGACATCGGCTTCTTTGCCATTGATCCGCTGCGGGGGCAGGAGATCGCCTTCACGCCGCCTTACGTGCTCATTGAGGGCGGCTATCTCGTCAGGCAGGACTCACCCCTGCAGCACAACGAAGAAGTCGATCGGCCGGGTCGGCGCATCACGGTGGGTGCAGGCAGCGCCTATGACCTCTACCTAAGCCGCGAGATCCGGCACGCCGAACTGCTGCGTGCACCCAGCTCGCCTGCGGTCGTCCCCACCTTTCTGGCCGAGGGCCACGACGTAGCCGCCGGTGTGCGCCAGCAGCTTGAAGCCGACGCCCGCCGCATCCCGGGTCTGCGCCTGCTGCCCGGCCGTTTCATGGTGATCCGCCAGGCCATGGGTTTGCTCAGGAGCCGCGGCCCGGCGGCCAGCGCTTACCTTGAGGCCTTCGTCGAAGACATGAAGGCCTCGGGCTTCGTCGCCGAGGCCCTAAGACGTCACGCCATCGAGGGCGCGGCCGTCGCGCCTCCAGGCGCCTGATCCGGACCTGCAGCTTCAGCCCGGGGGCTGGAAGCGATAGACCCCTTCCTTGTCCCGGATCCGCTGCAACTTGCCCTCGAACCAGAGCGCGTGCAGATGGGCCACCGCCTCGCCCATGGCGAAAGTGGTCTGATGAAGGTCGAGCTTACGCCGGAACAGCAGGGGCAGGATGTCGGCGGCGCTGCAGGGTCTGTCCCTACAGGCCTCCATCACCTCGGCCAGTCGGTCCCGGTGGTGGGCATGCAACTGGTCAATGCGCCGGTGCAGTCCGGTGAAGGGCTTGCCATGCGAGGGCAGGGTCAGGGTGTCCTGCGGTAGTGCCCGGAACTTGTCGATCGACTGCAGGAAAAGGCGCAGTGGATTAGCCTCCGGCTCCATCTCGAAGACGCTGATGTTCGTGGAAATGCGCGGCAGCATCATGTCGCCCCCGATCAGCAGGCGGAGCTCGTCGCAGTACAGCGCGATGTGCTCGGGTGCGTGGCCGTGGCCGCTGATGCAGCGCCACCTGCGGCCACCGATCGTGAGCACATCGCCCTCCATCAGGCGCCGGTACTGGCCCGGCACACCTGGAACCAGCGTGCAATAGTAGCTGGCGCGTTCGCGGATTTTTTCCACAGAATCGGGGTCGCGCAGGCCGTGCGCGGCGAAGAACAGTGCCGCGCTGTCGCCGCCAAAGCCGTTGCTGCCCGCCGACCCGATGCGAGCGAGGTTGTAGTCGGTGGCGCTCATCCACAGCCGGCAGGGGTGCTCCGGCGTGCTCCATCGGGCGCATAGCCAGTCGGCCAGGCCAATGTGGTCCGGGTGCATGTGCGTCACGATCACGCGCAGCAGGGGCAGGCCCTCAAACCTGCTGGCAAAGATCTGTTCCCATTGGCTGCGAGCCTCGTCTCGGCTGATGCAGCAGTCCACCAAGGTCCAGCCATCGCGGCCATCCAGCGTGTCGCGCAGCAGCCAGAGGTTGATGTGGTCCAGCGCGAAGGGCAGGGCCATGCGGATCCAGCACACGCCAGGCGCCACCTCCAGGGTGGTACCGGGGCCGGGCAGGGTGTCGCCCAAAGGGTAGTGCAGTTCGCGTTCGAGTTCGTTCATCTTTGTGCCAGAATTGACGTTTACGTAAACGTCAATGCATGCGTGCCATTGTAGGAGCATCAATGGCGCGGCGCTGTCGCCTTCACAACTCTGCAGACCCAACGAGCGATCTATGGCAACGACCTACAGCATCAGCGATCTGGCGAGGGAATTTGACCTCACGACGCGAGCGATCCGTTTCTATGAAGACATGGGGCTGCTGCAGCCCGAGCGCAGTGGCCCGGGCGAGCGCATCCGGGTCTACAGCGGCCGCGACCGCACCCGACTCAAGCTCACCCTGCGAGCCAAGCGCCTCGGCCTGAGCCTGAGCGAGGCGCGCGACATCATCGACATGTATGACAGTCCGCGTGACACCGGGCCGCAGTTGCGCAAGTTTCTCGACGTGCTGGCGGCGCACCGTTCCCAGGTCGAGCAGCAGATGGCGGACCTGCAGGCTAACCTTGAGGAGGTCAAGGCACACCAGCGCGAGGCCCGTGCCCTGCTCTGCAGGCTCGACAAGAAAAACGGCAAGCAGTAATCGCTTCCTTCAATCCGGAGACCCCTCATGAATCTGCCAGGACTTAACTTCCAGCTCGGTGAAGACATCGATGCCCTGCGCGATGCGGTGCGCGAGTTCGCCCAGACCGAGATCGCCCCGCGCGCGGCCGAGATCGACCGCAGCGACCAGTTTCCCATGGACCTGTGGCGCAAGATGGGCGATCTGGGTGTGCTCGGTATCACGGTGGGCGAGGAATACGGTGGCGCCAACATGGGCTACCTTGCGCATATGATCGCCATGGAAGAGATCAGCCGCTCCAGCGCCTCCGTGGGCCTGAGCTATGGCGCTCACAGCAACCTCTGCGTGAACCAGATCAAGCGCAACGGCAGCGAGACGCAGAAGAAGAAGTACCTGCCCAAGCTCATCACGGGGGAGCACGTCGGGGCGCTGGCCATGAGCGAGCCGGGCGCCGGCAGCGACGTGATCAGCATGAAGCTCAAGGCCGAGGACAAAGGCGGCCACTACCTGCTCAACGGCAGCAAGTTCTGGATCACCAACGGCCCCGATGCCGACACCCTGGTGGTCTACGCCAAGACCGAGCCCGAGCTGGGTGCGCGCGGCGTCACGGCGTTTCTGATCGAGAAAGGAATGAAGGGCTTCTCCATCGCGCAGAAGCTCGACAAGCTGGGCATGCGTGGCAGCCACACCGGCGAACTGGTGTTTCAGAACGTCGAGGTGCCGGCCGAGAACGTGCTGGGCGGCCTGAACCAGGGGGCGAAGGTGTTGATGAGCGGGCTGGACTACGAGCGTGCCGTCCTGGCCGCCGGGCCGGTCGGCATCATGCAGGCCGTGATGGACAGTGTCATCCCCTACATCCACGACCGCAAGCAGTTCGGCCAGAGCATCGGCGAGTTCCAGCTCATCCAGGGCAAGGTGGCCGATATGTATACCGTCCTGCAGGCCGGCCGGGCGTTTCTCTACACCATCGGAAAGAACCTGGATCTGCTGGGCGCCGGGCACGTGCGCCAAGTGCGCAAGGACTGCGCTTCGGTCATCCTCTGGTGTGCCGAGAAGGCTACGTGGATGGCTGGGGAGGGCGTGCAGATCTTTGGCGGCAACGGCTACATCAACGACTACCCGCTGGGGCGTCTGTGGCGCGATGCCAAGCTTTACGAGATCGGCGCCGGCACTTCGGAGATCCGCCGCATGCTGATCGGGCGCGAACTCTTTGCCGAGACCCTGTGAGCGCCGTTCGGCACAAGCCCCGACTGACCGCATGAGCAAGACGCTTGACGACCTGTTCGCCCACAACCGCCGCTGGGCGGCGCAGATGGAGCGCGAGCGCCCCGGCTTCTTCAGCGGCCTGGAGGCCCAGCAACGCCCGCGCCATATGTGGATCGGCTGCTCGGACAGCCGCGTGCCGGCCAATCAGATCACGGGGCTGGAGCCAGGCGAGGTGTTCGTGCACCGCAATGTGGCCAACGTGGTCGTGCATTCCGATCTCAATGCCCTGTCCACCGTGCAGTTCGCCGTGGAGCACCTCAAGGTTGAGCACATCATGGTCGTCGGCCATTACGGCTGCTCCGGCGTCGAGGCGGCGCTGCAGGGCGCCCGCATCGGCCTGGCCGACAACTGGCTGCGTCACATCCAGGACGTGCGCGACCGCCATCGGGCCCTGCTCGATGCCATCGCCGGCCCACATCGCCACGATGCGCTGGTGGAGCTCAACGCCATCGAACAGGTTGTCAATCTCGCCCAGAGCACGGTGCTGCTCGATGCCTGGGGACGTGGCCAGCGCGTCAGCCTGCATGGTTGGGTCTATGGTGTGCATGACGGCCTGCTCAAGGATTTGCAGATCAACGTCGAGGGCGTCGACGCGCTGGAGGCGGCCTATCGACGGGCCGTGGCCGGCGTTTCGGCGCTCGCGCGGGGCTGAGTCATGCCCTCCGTAGCGATGCCTGGTGCGGGGCCGCCTCTACTTAGAACTTATCCGTAAATAAGGTTCACTGAGAGCGGAACTTTGCGGAAGGCGATGATGGCGGCGGCAAGATGGTTCAGAGCGGTAAAGCTTCGATCTAGCTTCTCGTAGCGAACCAGCAGTTTACGGAAGCGGTTGAA
>JADCGR010000062.1 GCA_020248905.1 Curvibacter sp.
CTCGCGATTACGCTCCACGCTTCCTTCCCACGCTCGGTCACCCTCACGCAGTTGCGCTTCGCTTTGCTCACTGTGACCAGTTCGCAGCGGGACTTGCACCCGCAAGAGTGCGCCCATGCTGGGCGCACAAAACAAAAACCCGCCCGGAAAGAAACCGAGCGGGTTCGCGATCGGATCGGGGCGATTATCTCAGGCTGGCCCGGGGCTGCGGGCCGGCCGAGACTCAGTCTGCGCCCAGCAGCGGCAGCAGACCGCCGCGGCTGTCGAGCGCGATGAGGTCGTCGCAACCGCCCACGTGGGTGTTGCCGATGAAGATCTGCGGCACGGTGCGCCGGCCGGTAGCGCTAATCATCTGCTCGCGAGCCTGCGGATCGGCATCGACGCGGATCTCCTCAATCTGCGCAACGCCCCGGGTCTTGAGCAGTTGCTTGGCACGCACGCAATAGGGACAGACGGCGGTGGTGTACATCCTCACGCCTTGCATGGCATCAACCTTTCTCAATTGGCAGACTGGCGGTACGCCAGCTCGCCAGGCCACCGCCCAGCGACAGCGGACGCGTGTAGCCTAGACCCCTGGCCATGCGCGCAGCGCTCCCCGAGCGCGTGCCGCTCTGGCAGACGAAGATCACCGGCGTTTCCTTGTTCTTGACCACCGTCGGCAGCTGGTCGGCCAGCTGGGCTAGCGGCACGTGCCTTGCACCGGCCACGTGCCCGGCGGCATGCTCGGCGGCGTCACAGACATCGATGACCACCGCCTTCTCGCGGTTGATCAGCTGCACTGCGGCCGCTGGCGTCAGCGAGCCACCCCCCGCGCCGCGTATGGCCGGCCAAATCAGCAGCAGACCGGAACTCAAGGCGGCCAGGATCAGCGCCCAGTTGTCGAGGATGAATTTCACTTGATTCCTTGCAGGTTTCCGACGGACAGACCCATGATTCTAAAATGGCGGGTATTCGAATGCCGGGGATGGGGCCTTTGCCCCTTGCCGGCTCCCTGACTGACCTCCCGTTCTAGCCCACTATGTACAAACTCGTGCTCCTACGCCACGGCGAATCGACCTGGAATCTGGAAAACCGCTTCACCGGCTGGACCGATGTTGACCTGACTCCAACGGGCGTCTCCCAAGCCATGTCTGCGGGCAAGCTGCTCAAGGCTGAGGGCTACGATTTCGACGTGGCCTACACCAGTGTGCTCAAACGCGCCATCCACACGCTCTGGTACGTGCTCGACGAGATGGACCGCACCTGGCTCCCGGTGGTGAAGAACTGGCGGCTGAACGAGCGGCACTACGGCGCCCTGCAGGGTCTGAACAAGGCCGACATGGCCAAAAAGTACGGTGACGAGCAGGTGCTCGTCTGGCGCCGAAGCTACGATACCCCGCCGCCGGCCCTGGAGCCGAGCGACCCGCGATGTGAGCGTGGTGACCGCCGCTATGGCAGCCTGCCCCCAGAACAGGTGCCGCTGACTGAATGCCTCAAGGACACGGTGACCCGCGTCCTGCCTTTCTGGAACGACGCGCTGGCGCCCGCCATCCGTTCAGGCCAGCGCGTGGTTCTGGCGGCTCATGGCAACTCCATCCGAGCCCTGGTGAAGTATCTGGATGGCATTTCCGACCAGGACATCGTGGGCCTGAACATCCCCAACGGCATCCCGCTGGTGTACGAACTTGACGCCCAGCTCAAGCCCATCCGATACTACTACCTTGGTGACGCCGACGCAGCCGCCCGCGCCGCAGCGGCCGTTGCGAGCCAGGGCAAAGCCTGATTCTTGCCGACTGGCCCCTTGCAGGGCTGGGCGCCGACCCCAACTGAGCCAGCATCACGGTTTGCGGACACGCCCGGCACACAAATTCTCATGCAAGGCCGGAACCCGGACAGCGTTTTTTTTTTGCTTCGAAGCGTGTATATTGAAGCGGCGAGGGACTATCCATGGGACAGAAACTGAAGATCGCGGGCTGGATTTCGCTCGGCGTGGTCGCCGGGGCGCTCACCACCGTGTCATTGCAGACCGTTGCGCGCAACAGCGTGGCGCCGCTGCCGCTGGAAGAGCTGCAGCAGCTCGCGGCCGTCTTCGGACTAATCAAGACCGATTACGTCGAGCCGGTGGACGAGAAGAAGCTCATCACCGACGCCATCTCGGGCATGGTGTCCAGCCTGGACCCGCATTCTCAGTATTTCGACAAGAAGTCCTACAAAGAATTCCGCGAGGGCACCAGCGGCCGTTTCGTCGGCGTGGGAATCGAGATCACCCAGGAAGACGGCCTGGTCAAGATCGTGTCGCCCATCGAAGGCTCGCCGGCGCATCGCGCGGGCCTCAAGACCAATGACCTGATCACCCGCATCGATGACACGGCCGTCAAGGGCCTGAGCCTCAGCGAGGCCGTCAAGCGCATGCGCGGCGAACCCAACACCAAAGTGCTCCTGACCATCTTCCGCAAGGAAGAGAACCGCTCCTTCCCGGTGACCATCATCCGTGAGGAGATCAAGACGCAGTCGGTCAAGGGCAGGATGGTAGAGCCTGGCTATGGCTGGATCCGCCTGAGCCAGTTCCAGGAGCGCACCGTTGACGACTTCGTGCGCAAGGTGGAGGAACTCTACAAGCAGGATCCCGCCCTCAAGGGCCTCGTGCTGGACCTGCGCAATGACCCGGGCGGTCTGCTCGATGCCGCCGTGGCCATCTCGGCCGCCTTCCTGCCCGAGAACGTGACTGTGGTGTCCACCAACGGCCAGCTCGCGGAGAGCAAGTACACCTTCCGGGCCGCGCCTGAGTTCTACCAGCGTCGCGGCAACGGCGACCCCCTGCGCCGCCTGCCGGCGGCACTCAAGAAGATACCCCTGGTCGTGTTGGTGAACGAAGGTTCGGCCTCGGCCAGCGAGATCGTCGCTGGCGCCCTGCAAGACCACAAGCGCGCCGTTGTCATGGGCAGCCAAACATTTGGCAAGGGCTCTGTCCAGACGGTTCGTCCGCTGGGACCCGACACCGGCCTGAAGATCACGACCGCCCGGTACTACACGCCCTCGGGTCGCTCAATCCAGGCAAAAGGCATCCTGCCGGACATCATGATCGACGAAACCGCCGAGGGCAATCTTTTTTCTGCCCTGCGTACGAGGGAGGCCGATCTGGACAAGCACCTGAGCAATGGTCAGGCTGCAGAGCAGAAGGATCCGGCCCGCGAGCGGGCCCGTGACGCCGCTCTCAAGAAGCTGGAGGACGAAGCCCGCAAGCCAGCCGCCGAGCGCAAGCTGCCCGAATTCGGTAGTGACAATGATTTCCAGCTCGCTCAGGCCCTCAACCAGCTCAAGGGACGCCCCGTCATGGTCAGCAAGACCCAGACCGAGCGCAAGGAAGAGACGAAAGAGAACTAAGCCTCAGGCTGCGATCGCTTCGCGCGCCCCGCCTCCCTCTCAAAAGGCGGTATCAGCGGCTTGGCAAAGCCGGCTCCGCAATACCTCACGACAAAACCTTCCCCTTGATCGAGTGTTCGGGTTTGGCACCATGAACGACAACCAGCTGCTGCGCTACTCTCGACATATCCTGCTGGAGGAAATCGGCATCGAGGGGCAGCAGCGCATCCTCGACAGCCATGCGCTCGTCATCGGAGCGGGTGGTCTGGGGTCTCCTGTTGCGCTTTACCTCGGCTGCGCTGGCGTGGGCAAGCTCACGGTGGTCGACCACGACACCGTGGACCTTACCAACCTGCAGAGACAAATCGCGCACACCCTCGATCGCGTGGGCCGGCCCAAGGTCGAGTCGGTCCGCTTGGCAGTCGCAGCGCTGAACCCCGACGTCCACGTGCAAGCTGTCAACCGCCGCGCCGATACTGCCTTGCTCGCCGAGCTGGTAGCCGGCGCCGATGTGGTGCTCGACTGCAGTGACAACTACGCGACGCGTCAAGCGGTCAACGCCGCTTGCGTGCGTCTGGACAAACCGCTGGTCTCCGGTGCGGCCATACGCTTTGACGGCCAGATCGCTGTCTACGATCCGAGGGACCCTGCATCCCCCTGCTACGCCTGCGTCTTCGACCCGCGTGAGCAGTTCGAGGAAACGCGCTGCGCCACCATGGGCGTTTTCGCGCCGCTGGTCGGCATCATCGGCACCCTGCAGGCGGCCGAGGCCCTCAAGCTTCTCAGCGGCGCAGGCAAAGCACTGACCGGCCGCCTGCTCATGCTGGACGGACGGCATATGTCGTTCAACGAAGTCCAGATACCGCGCCACCCGGACTGCCCGGTCTGCGGCACCAGCGCCCACTGATCACGTCCTACCCCTGTGGTTTCGGGCATGCCTCACCCCGATACTGGAATCGACGCCGTAGCCACGATTTGCCCGGTGACGAAGACTGATTTCCACTCAACCCGTCCGGCGCCCACCTGTTAGACTTTCAAGCCAGACTCCGAAGCTTCCCCCGTGACAGCCTCCTCCCCGCTCATCGATCTCGACGCACTGCGTCTGGACGACGCGCGTGCCTTGCTGGACCACGGCGGCACAGAGCTGCCTTCACCTGGCGACGGGGCAGCAGCCTACCTGCAGCGCATGATCGACCGCCTGTGCGAGCTCTCGCTGCGAGACCCCTTGACGGGCCTGGCCAACCAGCGGCAGTTCCGCACCGTGCTGAACCGGGAAATCGAGATCGTCGCGCGCTCGGGCAACTCGGCCCTGCTGCTGATGCTGGATATCGACCAATTCAAGAAGGTGAACGACACCCACGGTCATCTCGCGGGCGACAAGGTGCTGCAGGCCGTGGCAAAGTGCGTCAACGGCTGCGTGCGCCCGCAGGACACGGTCGCCCGCTATGGCGGCGAGGAGTTTGGCATCGTCATGCCCGACTGCCAGGCGGCCTACGGCGAGACTGTCGCCGAACGCATCCGGCAATCGGTCGCAAACCTGAGCATCACCATCAGCCCCGTGCTCCAGCTGCAGGTCACGACCAGCGTGGGCGGTGCCTTCGCGCCGGTATGGGTCCGATCCACAGCGGACCTCTGGATCGAACGCGCCGACACCCAGCTCTATCTGGCCAAGGCTCAGGGCCGCAACCGCGTGTGCATCGACCACCAGCAGGTCATCTCCGTCAGCGCGGAAGAGAAAAGCCTGCTCTTCGGAAGCCTGGTGCTTGCCGAAGGCGCCTGGAGTGAGCCTGGCGAACACAACACACCGACGTTCAGCTGATGAGCGAAGAACTGAATAAGGGCAAGCCTGCGCCGGCCGCAGTGCCGCTCAAGCCCCTGGGCAAGGCGCTGGCTATCACCAGCGGCAAGGGAGGGGTGGGCAAGACCTTCGTCTCGGCCAATCTCGCGGCCGCGCTTGCGCGGCGCGGCCTGCGCGTGCTGGTGCTCGACGCTGACCTGGGCTTGGCGAACCTGGACGTGGTGCTTAACCTTCATCCCAAAACCACGCTGCATGATGTTTTCACGGGCAAGGCGAAGCTGGATGAGGCCATCATCAAGGCGCCCGGGGGGTTTTCGGTGCTGCTGGCGGGCTCCGGCATGGTCGAATACTCCCGACTCACGCCCGGGGTACGTGACGAATTCCTGCGTGTCATGGAAAGCCTGGTGCCGCGCTTTGATGTGGTCCTGCTGGACACGGGAGCCGGCATCTCCGATGTGGTTCTGTTCGCCGTGTCGCTGGCATCGGAAGTGCTACTCGTGGTGACGCCCGAACCCACGTCGATGACCGATGCCTACGCGACCATCAAGGTGCTGGCGGGCCAGCAGAGGCGGCACAACATCCGCCTGATCGTCAACCAGACCGCGCGCCCCGGCGACGGCCGCGCGATCACCGTACAGCTGCAGCAGGTTGTGGACCGCTTTGTGCCAGGCGAGCCGGGCAAACCTATCAAGCTCGTGCATCTGGGCGATATTCCGGTCGACACCTCGGTGCGCCAGGCCGTGATGCGCCGACAACTGCTCATGCAGGTGACGCCGGGCTGCCCGGCCGGCCTGGCACTCGTTCAGCTCGCCGGCAAGATTGAGGACACGGTCATACCTAAGAACGGTTGAGGCCGCAAACCCACTTAAAAAACTGGCTCAGAAAGCGGAGCGAGAGGTGCGAGCGCAAGGCGTCGGAGCACGGTGGCCGGAACCTACTTTAGGTACATGAGGATTGCGAGCACCAACCAACGCGGCGATCGGAGTGCGCAGTAGCCTCATGCGCCAGTTTTCAGCTGCGGCCGATGATGGAGGCTGTTGCCATCAACTCCTCAAGCAGCGCGAGCGATACCCGGCCCGAGACGGCGTAGGGATCAAGCTCGGGCCGTTCGGAGTACTTGAGCACGATCGATGTGTTGATACGCGCCAAGTTCACCTGGCCCATGGTCCAGCCGCCAAAGCGCCGTTCAGTGATTTCCTCGAAGTGCAGCAGAACTACGTCCTTGTGACGTGGGTCCCGCTGGATGTGCCCGTAGAGCTCACTCACGGCGTTGCGTCCGCCCTCGATCGCCTGCAGAAAGATACCGCCACCGTAGCAGAGGATGCCCGTGATGCCACAGCTGGGATTGGACTGACGCGACTGGGCAACGATGTTGTCGATGGCCTCGGGGCTGGTGTCGACAGCACGGCTGACGTAGAGCAGGCGAACGAGCATGTTCAGGACCTCTGGGGAATCAGCGAAAGGAATTCACGACGAAGGTTGGAGTCCTTGAGGAACACGCCGCGCATGACCGAATTGATCATCTTGCTGTCCATGTCCTTCACGCCGCGCCAGGCCATGCAATAGTGACTGGCCTCCATGACGATGGCCAGCCCGTCTGGCTGTGTCTTGGTCTGGATCAGGTCGGCAAGCTGCACCACGGCCTCTTCCTGGATCTGGGGCCGGCCCATGATCCATTCGGCCAGACGCGCGTACTTGGACAGGCCGATCACATTGGTGTGCTCGTTGGGCAAGACGCCAATCCAGATCCTGCCGATCACCGGACAGAAGTGGTGCGAGCAGGCACTGCGCACCGTGATCGGGCCAACGATCATCAACTCGTTGAGGTGCTCGGCATTGGGGAATTCGGTGATGGCCGGAGCGTGGACGTACCGGCCGCGGAACACTTCATTCACATACATCTTGGCGACACGTCGTGCCGTGTTGCCCGTGTTGTGGTCATTCTCGGTGTCGATGACCAGGCTGTCCAGCACATCCTGTATCTTGTATTCGACTTCGTCCAGCAGCTTTTCAAGCTCCCCGGGTTCGATGAAGTCCGCAATATTGTCGTTGGCGAAGAAACGCCTGCGCGCCGCCAGCAAGCGCTCCCGGATCTTCACCGAGACTGGTGTCCCCCCGTGCGCATCTGCCATCGGCGTGATCGGAGTCTGGCTGTTCTTGGGCATGGCTCTATGGTACCAGCGAAAGCCAGATGCCATCTACCCTAGCGACGGTACTGCCAAACAATGATGAATTGCTATTGATTCAGTAGCGCCTGCCGGTCAGGAAGAGGATAGCGCGCAGCAGGCCAAAAGCCATCCGGTCCAGAACATGCTGATGCCAGGGCCGGCGTGTGTAGGCCTGGGGATCGATATGGCGCCCCTCGTGCTCCATGGCACGAACCAGTCGCTCGCGCAGGCCACCTGCGAAATCCACATCGTCAATGACCACGTTTGCCTCCCGTGCTAACAGCAGGCTGAGGGGATCGAGGTTGGAGGATCCGACCGTAGCCCAGTGGCCATCCACCACCGCAACCTTGGCATGCAGAAAGCTGGCAGCGTACTCGTGGATCTCCACCCCAGCCTGCAGCAGCGGGCCGTACACGGGCCGCACCGCGTGGTACTGCATGAAGTACTCGTACCGCCCCTGCAGCAGCAGGCGCACGCGCACGCCGCGCTGCGCCGCTACGATCAGGGCTTGCCGCAGCTTTCGCCCCGGCAGGAAATAGGCGTTGGCGATGATGATTTCTTCGTGCGCCTGGGCGATGGCCTTGAGGTAGGCAAGTTCGATTCGCCGGCGATGACGGATGTTGTCGCGCAGCAGCAGCGCGGCGCGAGCGCCGGGCTGAACCGTTGCCGCAGTCGGTGCGGCCCGGCGCCCGCGCCCCGGGCCCATCGCCTCCTGCAGGGCGCGCCACGCCGCCGGCCAGTCGGCATCACGTACCTCGCTCGCCGCCTGCAGCCGTAGCCAAGTCTGCGTCATGACCTCATGCATCGCTCCCGTCAAGGGCCCGGTCACCCGAACCGAAAAATCAAGGCGAGGCGCCTCGAGAGTACCGTGGTTGGGATCCTGGCGATCGTCCAGCACATTGATGCCACCGCAAAAAGCCACCTCGCCATCGACCAGGCACATCTTGCGATGCAGGCGTCGCCACCTGCTAGGCAGGAGCATGCCCAGCCAGCCAGCCGGCTTGTAGACATGCCAGCGCACGCCAGCGGCATTGAAAGCCTCAGCCCACGCCGGCGGCAGGCGCGGGGTCCCCACCCCGTCGACCACCAGATGAACGGCGACGCCGCGCCTTGCCGCCTGCACGAGAGCCGCACACATCTGTTCGCCTGCCGAGTCAGAGCCATAGATGTAGGTCTCAAGACGCACCTCGTGCATTGCATTTTCGATCGCCTGCCGCATCCCGGCGAAGAGCTCATCCCAGCCCTGCAGCAGCTGCACCTGGTGGCCGGCACGCAGGACGGTGCGAAAACGTCCCTTCATTCCGGCAGGCCGAAGTCGGCGATGAGAGGCAGGTGGTCGGACATACGCCACCAGGGTCGACCCCGCGGGACCTCAACGGACAGCGGACGCAGCCCGCGCGCATAGATGTAGTCCAGTTGCACCAGGGGCAGCCGCGCGGGAAAAGTCGGGTGCACCGACGGCTCAAAGGCCTGCAGCCCCATGGCGACGAAATGCCGGTGGACACGCTCACCCCAGTCATTGAAATCACCGGCGACGATCAGGGGCGCACGCGCCGGCACCTCGCGCTCGATGAAGCGGTGCAACTGGGCGGTCTGGCGTACGCGGCTGGCGCGGATCAGGCCAAGATGAACAACCACGACGTGCACCGCGAGGCCGTTCACCATCACCTCGCTGTGCAGCAGGCCACGCTGCTCGAAGCGGTGGTCTGACATATCCTCGTGCTGATGGGCCAGCACGGGCCAGCGCGAAAGCATGGCATTGCCATGCTCCCCATGACGCGTGTAAGCGTTGGTGCGGTAGATCGACTCGTAGCCCTCGGGCGCCAAGAAATCGGCCTGGGGCATCTCGGGCCAGCGGCTGAAGTGCTGTTTCTCGCGGCGATGCAGCTTGCGCACTTCCTGCAGGCATACGATGTCGGCATCGAACTGCTCCACGGCCAGACCGAGGTTGTGGATCTCTAGGCGTCGGCGCGGGCCCAGCCCCCTCACGCCCTTATGAATGTTGTAGGTCGCAACGCGCAAGGTCTTCATGCGCTCACCTCGCCGGTGACGCTGCGGCCCCAGCAAAGCGAGGCAGCAGGAGACAGGCTTCAGCGTTGCTGGGCGAGGAGCAGGCCTCGGCCGCCTCACGCCAGGGCAGCCAGCGGTAATCTGTGTGCTCGCGCGGGTTGAGCTGCACCGGGGTACCCACAGGCACGCACAGCCCAAACAAGTGCTCGGTATTATGGATCACACCCGGCGCATAGCGATGGCGCCAGCGCGGGTAGATCTCGTAGACGTTCTCCAGCCCCCAGTCGCGCAGCTGGCAGCCGCCCGCGCGGGCGTCCATGCCCGTCTCCTCGGCCACCTCGCGCACGGCGGTCAACTCATAGGATTCATCTGGCTGGTCCTTGGAGCCTGTGACCGACTGCCAGAACCCATCCGCATCCGCACGCTGGATCAGCAGCACCTCCAGCTCCGGGGTGTGGATCACCACCAGTACGGACTGAGGAATCTTGTAGGTTCGGGCAGAAGGCACAGACTTGGTGCAGCTCATTCGTCGTCAAAAAAATCGGAGTCAATACGCTTTAACTGATAGGTAGCTGCGACTGAAACGCCCAGATCATGCTCAATCATCAAGTCGGATAGTCGCACTCCGTCAATCAACACAACCCGGTACTGACTGCGCTCTGCGTATTCCTTAGCTTCCTGAGTGAACACAGAAGTTGTAATGAACACGCCCTTACTAGCCCGCTGACCGGCTAGAGCCCCCACAAACTTTTGAATCTCGGGTCGCCCCACCGTGCCGTCCCAGCGTTTGGCTTGCAAATAGATGGCGTCCAAGCCCAGTCGATCCTCATTGATGATGCCGTCGATACCGCCATCGCCGGACCTCCCAACGGCTCGTCCAGCCTCCTGCCGACTTCCTCCATAACCCATCTTCAGCAGTAACTGGATTACGAGGCTCTCAAAAAATGCCGGGGTGCACTTCTTGACGTTGTTGATGAGGTCCGCTGCTAATTCACGCCTCAGAACTGCGTGCGCCCGCTCCAGATCTTCCTCCGGAGTGACATCCACTAAAGCCGAATCAGTCAATGCAGTCGAATCTGAAGCTGACGTCAATTCAGGCGGATCGCTGGTATTGGCATATCCAGGCATTTCTTGTAGCAGTCGTAGGTCTATCTTCTGTGGCCCTTCAGCCAAGAGCTGACGCCCGCTGGGACTAATCAAGAAAATTCCACGGCGAGGCTGTTCAATCAGGCCCGCTCGTTTCAGGTATGTCTTGGCCCATGCCAAACGGTTATAGAAAAGTGGCGCGCGCCCGCTTGGCAACATGGCCGCAAGCTCTTGATCAGACAAAGAGAACTGATGAGCAATCTTTTCTGTCGCTTCGCCCATTGAATACGCCCGCCCGTCGCTGATGAGCTTTAGCAAGGGCAACATCAGGGTCTGAAAATCTGGAATGGCCATCTCCGCTCCCAGCAAAAAAGGGCGCCGAAAGGCGCCCTTTCATTCTGCCTGAGACCTCAGGCCAGACTCAAGCCGCCGCCGGATTGCGCAACCTGATGTGCAGCTCGCGCAGCTGTTTCTCGTCGACCGGGCTCGGCGCCTGGGTGAGCAGGCATTGGGCGCGCTGGGTCTTGGGGAAGGCGATCACGTCGCGGATGGACTCGGCGCCGGTCATCAGCGTGACGATGCGGTCCAGGCCGAAGGCCAGACCGCCGTGGGGGGGCGCACCGTACTGCAGCGCGTCAAGAAGGAAGCCGAACTTGAGCTTGGCCTCTTCGGGCGTGATCTTGAGCGCGTCGAACACCTTCTGCTGAACGTCAGCGCGGTGGATACGGACGGAACCACCGCCCATCTCCCAGCCATTGAGCACCATGTCATAGCCCTGAGAAATGCACTTCTCGGGGGCGGAGACCATCCAGTCCTCGTGACCGGCCTTGGGTGCCGTAAAGGGGTGGTGCACGGCGGTGTAGCGCTGGCTTTCCTCGTCGAACTCGAACATGGGAAAATCCACCACCCACATCGGACGCCAGCCTTCCGTGAACAGGCCATTCTCGCGGCCGAACTCGCTGTGACCGATCTTGATGCGAAGGGCACCGATGGCGTCATTGACGATCTTCTCCTTGTCGGCACCGAAGAAGATCAGGTCGCCGTTCTGGGCGCCTGTGCGCTTGAGCAACTCGGCCAGCGCCGCATCGTGGATGTTCTTGACGATGGGCGACTGCAGGCCGTCGCGACCCTTTGCCAGCTCGTTGACACGGATATAGGCCAGGCCCTTGGCTCCGTAGATCTTGACGAACTCGGTGTACGCGTCGATCTCGCTGCGGCTGATTCCGCCGCCTTCGACCGAACCGCCGGGCACGCGCAGGGCCACCACGCGGCCGCCCTTCATGGTTGCGGCGGCGGAGAATACTTTGAAGTCCACGTCCTTCATCACGTCGGTGATTTCAGCGAACTTGAGGTTTACACGCAGGTCGGGCTTGTCCGAGCCATAGAGGTGCATGGCGTCCTGGTAGGTCATGACCGGGAACTCGCCGAGGTCCACACCGATCGTATTCTTGAACACCGTGGTGATCATGCCCTGAAACATGTCGCGTATGTCCTGCTCGCTGAGGAAGGAGGTCTCGATATCGATCTGCGTGAACTCGGGCTGACGGTCGGCCCGCAGGTCCTCGTCGCGGAAGCACTTGGTGATCTGGTAGTAGCGGTCGAAGCCAGCCACCATGAGCAACTGCTTGAAGAGCTGGGGCGACTGCGGCAGTGCGAAGAACTGGCCGTCGTGCACGCGGCTGGGCACCAGGTAATCACGCGCGCCCTCGGGGGTGCTCTTGGTGAGCATGGGCGTCTCGATATCGATGAATCCGTTGGCGTCGAGGAACTTACGCACCTCCATGGCCACCTTGTACCGCAGCATCAGGTTGTTCTGCATGTAGGGGCGGCGTAAGTCCAGCACCCGGTGCGTGAGACGCGTGGTTTCCGACAGGTTGTCCTCGTCGAGCTGGAAGGGCGGCGTGACCGAGGCGTTGAGGACGGTCAGCTCATGGCACAGCACCTCAATCCTGCCGCTCTTGAGGCTATCGTTGGTGGTGCCATCCGGACGCGCGCGCACCAGGCCGCGGACCTGGACGCAAAATTCGTTGCGCAGGCCTTCAGCAGCCTTGAACATCTCGGGGCGGTCAGGGTCACAGACGACCTGCACATAACCCTCGCGGTCACGCAGGTCGACGAAGATCACGCCGCCATGGTCGCGCCGGCGGTTGACCCAGCCGCACAGGGTGACAGTTTGGCCCAGCAGGGCCTCGGTTACGAGACCGCAGTAATGGGAACGCATGGCCATAAGGCTTACTCTTTCAGGAACTCATGTAGGTTTTTTCAGGCTGGGAGCGGCCGGCTTCATCTGCGGGTTCTTGGGCCCGCCCGGGACGATGACGCCCATCGATATGACGTAGGTCAGGGCCTCGTCCACGCTCATCGCGAGCACGATGCAGTCGCTCCTGCGCAGCATGACGAAGTAGCCGCCCGTCGGGTTCGGCGTAGTCGGCACGTATACGCTCAGGTAGTCACCCCGCAGATGGTTGACCAGGTCGCCGCCGGGGGTGCCCGTAACGAAGCCGATGGTCCACATGCCCTCGCGCGGCCATTGCACCAGCACCGCCTGCCGGAAGGCGTTGCCCTTCTCGGAGAAGAGGGTATCGGAAACCTGCTTGACGCCTGAGTAGATGGATCGCACGACCGGGATACGGTGCAGCAGCGCATGCCACCAGTCGACGAGCCGGTTGCCAATGATGTTGGACGCCAGGGCGCCGATCAGCAGCACGACCGCCAACGCGAACACCACGCCCAGGCCGGGGATATGCAAGCCCAACAGCCGATCGGGCTGCCATTCCATGGGCAGGATGCGCAGCGTCTCGTCCAGGGTGGTGATGACCCAGTCGAGCACCCACAACGTGATGATGAGCGGCACGAGGACCAGCAGGCCCGCGAACAACCACTTGCGGAATTGGGCCATGGCAGTTTCAACCACAGCTGCAATCGGAACTGCAGCCATGGCTGGTGGCAGGCGCGGTTGCAGCAGGTGCGTCAGCGCTCGCTGCGCTCGCCGTACTCGTCGCTGCCGTAGCGGTGCCACCGGCAGCGGCCGGGCTGCCGCTGCGGAAATCGGTGGCATACCAGCCGCTACCCCTGAGCTGGAAGCCGGCAGCGGTAACCTGCTTGCGGAAGGTGGGCTGGCCGCAGGCGGGGCAGTCGCTCAGGGCGGGTTCAGAGATTTTCTGCAGCACATCCTTGGCAGTGCCGCAGGATTCGCATTTGTAGGCGTAAATTGGCATGGCTCGAAGGAGGTGGAGGGGTGCAAAGCCTTCAATTATAGGCGGGGGCTGCTTTTTCCAGCCCTCTCCCCCGACGCCATCGGCCGCTCAGGCCTTGTGATGGGCCTCGTCGCGCAGGGCCTGGGCGATGGAATGCCCCTGGGGCTTGACGATCTGGGGCGCGAGGGAACCAATCACCATGCCGACGATGGATGCCAGGAACCCCACCAGCTGCGGCGGAAAATCTTCCTCGGAGACCGTGAACTCCGCGCCGATCCAGAACAGCAGGCCCAACACGATGGACAGGAAGGCGCCCTGGGTGCTGGCACGCTTCCAGTAGGCGCCCGCAGCCAGGGGGACGAAGGCGGCCACGAGCGTGACCTTGTAGGCGTTTTGCACCATGTCGTACATGGTTGAGCGCGAGTTCAGGGCGAACAGCAAGGCACCCAGCGTGAAGCTGACCAGCACCACCCGCAGCAAAAGGAGGAACTGGCGGTCGCTCATCTTCGGGGCAAAGGGCTTGAGCACGTTCTCGGTGAAGGTGGCGGTGGGTGCCAGCAGGGTGCCGCTGGCGGTGGACAGGATGGCCGACAGCAGCGCCCCGAAGAACAGCACCTGGGCCCACAGTGGCATCTTGCTGAGCACCAATTCGGGTAGGATGCGCTGGACCACACGGCCATCCTCGTCGCCAAACAGCTGGGCTAGCGAGGGGTCGAGCACCAGCGCAGCGTAGGCGATGAAGATTGGCACGGCGGCAAACACCAGGTAGACCGAGGCCCCGATGACGGTACCGCGTACGGCCGTCTTTTCGTCCTTGGCACTGGTCATGCGCTGGAACACGTCCTGCTGCGGCACCGATCCGAACGCCACGGTCAGGAAACCCGCGAACATGGCCCACAAGGCCATGCCGTCGGCCTCGGGAGGAATGAGGGTCAGGCGCCCGTTCTCGGCGGCGTGCAGGATCACGACGTCAATGCCACCGGCCATATTGCCGACCAGCAAGGCCACCAGCGACAGGCCGACCAGGATGACGATGGACTGCATCAGGTCGGTGAAGGCCACGGCCCACATGCCGCCCACCAGGGTGTAGATCATGACAACGGCGGTGCCGCCCAGGATGGCATGGTTCAGCGCGATCGCACCGCCCGACAGCACGTGGATGACTAGGCCCAGGGCGGTCATCTGCGCGGAAGTCCAGCCCAGGTAGGACAAGGTTACCGCGACGCTGGTCAGAACCTCCACCCCGCGCCCGTAGCGCTTGCGGTAGAAATCGCCGATGGTCAGCAGGTTGAGCCGGTAGAACAGCTTGGCAAAGAGCAGGGCCGCCAGGATCAGGGCCATGGACGCCCCGAAGGGATCCCCGGGAATAGCCGACACGCCGCCCATGACGAACTCGGCCGAAACGCCTAGGACGGTTTCGGCTCCGAACCAGGTGGCAAACACGGTGGCAACACACATGTACAGCGGCAGGCTGCGTCCCGCGACCAGGTAGTCCTTGGCATTGTGCACGCGCCGGGCGGCGATCAGGCCGATGACGATGGTCAAGGCCATATAAGCAAGCACGAGGGTGATCAGTGTGTCCATCCATCCACTCCGTCAGTGAAATCCGGGTCCTTCAGACCCGTACAGAAATCGCAGGCGCATTTTAGAGGCCAGGCAGGCGATGCTTCACCATCGCGCGACCCCCAGCAAGATATGCATGGCACCCAGCCCCAACGCAAAACCGATGCCCGCGTAGAGCAGGCCCTGTAAAAGGCGGTTGGTCCGGCGCTGCTCATTCAGCAGGGCCTCCAGCTCGCGGCGATCCCGTCCGCGCGCCCCCTGTTGCAGGTAATCGTGCAGCAGGCGCGGCAGCTCGGGCAGCAGCTTGGCATAGCGCGGCGCCTGATTGCGCAGCTCCTCCCAGAGCTTGCGCGGCCCGATCTGCTCGGCCATCCACTTTTCTAGGAAAGGCTTGGCCGTGCTCCAGAGGTCAAGGTCTGGGTCGAGGTCGCGGCCCAGCCCCTCGATGTTGAGCAGGGTCTTCTGCAGTAGCACGAGCTGGGGCTGGATCTCGACGTTGAAACGGCGGGAGGTCTGGAACAGGCGCATCAGCACCATGCCGAGCGAGATTTCCTTGAGCGGACGATCAAAGTAGGGCTCGCAAACGGAGCGGACGGCCGCCTCCAGCTCGTCCACCCGCGTCTGCGGCGGAACCCAGCCCGACTCGATGTGCAACTCGGCCACGCGCTTGTAATCCCGGCGGAAGAAGGCCGTGAAGTTCTGCGCCAGGTACTCCTTGTCGTACTCGGTGAGCGTACCCACGATGCCAAAGTCCAGCGAGATATAGCGCCCGAAGCTGGCGGGATCGGTGCTCACGAAAATATTGCCCGGGTGCATGTCAGCATGGAAGAAGCCGTCGCGGAAGACCTGGGTAAAAAAGATCGTGACGCCATCGCGGGCCAGTTTCTTGAGGTCCACCCCCGCTTCGCGCAGGCGCCCGACCTGGCTGATCGGAATACCCTTCATGCGCTCCATGACGAGGACGTCATCGTGGCAGAAGTCCCAGAACATCTCGGGGATGAGCACCAGATCCAGGCCTTCCATATTGCGGCGCAGCTGGGCGGCGCTGGCCGCCTCGCGCATCAGGTCCAGCTCATCGTGCAGGTACTTGTCAAACTCGGCGACCACCTCGCGGGGCTTGAGCCGCTTGCCATCGGCTGACAGGCTTTCCACCCAGCCGGCCATCATGCGCATCAGGCTCAGGTCTTTCTCGATCACCGGCAGCATGCCGGGGCGCAGCACCTTGACCGCCACCTCCCGCTCGCGCCCGTCGCGACCGCGCAGCTTGGCGAAGTGCACCTGCGCGATCGAGGCACTGGCCACGGGTTCGCGCTGGAATTCCCTGAAGACCTCGGCTACCGGCTTGCGAAAGGCCCGCTCGATCGTGGCCACCGCAATGTCCGGGCTGAACGGCGGCACGCGGTCCTGCAGCCTGGCGAGCTCATCCGCAATGTCGGGCGGCAGCAGGTCGCGCCTTGTGGAGAGCACCTGTCCGAACTTGACGAAGATGGGGCCGAGCTGCTCCAGCGCCTCGCGCAGACGCACGCCGCGCGGCGCGTTCAGCGGCCGGCCGAAGGAAACAATGCGCGCGATCACGCGCAGCCAGGGCTTCTGGAAGCTGGTCAGGACCAGCTCGTCCAGACCGTAGCGCAGGACGATCCAGATGATGAAGCTGCCGCGCAGCAGCCGGCTCACAAAGCCACCCCGGCGGCTGACACAGCAACCACAAACGCCGGAAAGACCAGGGCGCGGCTCATGCGCTCGCTCCAGGACGCACTCGCTGCAGCCAGCCGCGCAAGACCTCAAGAACACGCTGCGCCGCCTGCACTAGGCCATGGGCCGGGGCATCGCCGATGATGCGGGCCAGGTCTTCCTCTGCATCCCAGCGGACGTGGTCGACCAGCCAATTGATATCGGCCGCCAGCTGCACATCGCCCTCGATGCGCACCGGCGGCTTCTCGCCCGCCAAGGCCACCTGCACCAGCGCGGCGGGCGAGGACTCGATGATCGCGAGGGTGAGGTCCGAAGGCGTGTCCGCAGCGGCCAGGTCCAGCAGCCCGGCTGGTGTGAGCTGCAGCTTGAAGCTGAATTCGCGCCACTGGAACAGCACGACCCGCCCCTTCTGGCGCGCCAGACGCTGCGTGGCCTGCGGCTCCTGCTGCAACACATGGTTGAGCAGCAGCACGATGCGGCGCTGGGCTTCTTGCACCGCCCACGTGGGTGGCTGCAAGCTCGCGCCCAGCTTCTGGACGACCTCGTCGAGCAAATAAAAAGGGGACTGTGTTGCCATAGCCCCCGATTATTGATGAAAGAACAGCGTGTTTACTGCAGCGCCTGAACGCCAGCCACGAGCCAGCCACGGCTGCCATTGCTGGGCTTGGTCATGTTCCACACCTCGCGGAAGGGGCTGGGGCCGGCATTGCGGTCCTCACGGATCATGCCGGAGAACTCCACGCTGGCCATGTACTCACCCCCGATTTCCTCGATGCCCAGCAACTGGGCCTCGAGCATCTGCACCTCGGTCAGATTGGCCGCACCGCCGGTGTGCTGCTCGCGCTCCGCCAGCTGGGCGCTGATTTCGGCCAGCATGCCATCGGTCATCATGGAGCGCAGCGTGTCCATGTCTGACTGGTCCCAGGCCGCCTGCAGCAGGATGAAGTTGCTCTTTGCGGCCTTCAGGAAACCCTCGGCGTCGAAGTCGGCCGGCACGCTCCAGCCACTTGCCAACGCCGAGCCGATCACCACGCCACTGCGGCTCGAAGAGGCGTCAAAAGCGGTCTGGGGACGCTCCCAAGGCCGGGCGGAAGCATCGTTGCCCACGTTTTCCGGGCGATAGGACGGACGGGAGGCAGACACGTCGCCGGCACCGGCGCCCTGAAAGGCGTAGCCGCCACCCGAAGGTGCCGCACGCCGGCTGCGCATGAACCAGCCGATGGCCACCATGACCAGCAGCACGAACAGGGCAATCATGATGAACTGGCCGAAAGCCTCGCTCAAGCCCAGCGAACTGGCCAGCCAGGCCAGGCCCAGGCCCGCCGCCAGACCGGCCAGCATGCCACCCCAGGGCCGGCTGGGCGCCGCAGCGGGTGCGGGAGTCGCAGGCTTGGCCGGCGCGGCTGCCGGGGCTGCGTTTTGGGCCGGAGCCGCGGGCGTCGCCGGAGCCGCCTCGCGTTGGGTCACATTGCTTGACTGCTTGCCGACTGATTTGCCACCGCCCAGGCGCTTGGCCTCGGCGTCCACAACGCCCAGGGCCAGAACCACGGACAGAGCGATAGACCAGATGTTCATACGTGCTCCAGATAGAAGGACTGACAACGAAACGATGCGCCGAAGATAGAGCCAAACAAGCGCTTCAACACTTGATTCCAACATGAAGTGCTGCCACACCGCCAGTCATGTTGTGAAAATCCACATGACCGAATCCGGCTTTATGCATGAGCGCCTTGAGGTCCTGCTGACCTGGATGCATGCGGATGGACTCTGCCAGGTAGCGATAGCTGTCCGCGTCACCCGCCACCAGCCGGCCCAGCCGGGGCAAGACCTTGAAGGAGTACCAGTCGTAGGCCTTCTCCAGGGGCGGCGCGACCCTGGAGAACTCCAGCACGAGCAGCCGGCCGCCAGGCCTGAGCACGCGGCACATCTCCGCCAGGGCCATGTCCTTGTGGGTCATGTTGCGCAGTCCGAAGGCAACGCTGACCAGATCGAAATACCCGTCGGGGAAGGGCAATTTCTCGGCGTCGCAAACCACGGTGGGCAGGACGACGCCCGCGTCGAGCAGCCGATCGCGGCCCACGCGCAGCATGGCCTGGTTGATATCGGTGTGGACCACCTCGCCGGTCTTGCCGACCTTCTTCGCAAACGCCAGGGCCAGATCGCCGGTGCCACCGGCGATGTCGAGCGCGCGATCACCCCTCCTGAGGTTGGCCACCTTGACGGTGTAGGCCTTCCAGAGGCGATGCAGGCCACCGGACAGGAGGTCGTTCATTACGTCGTACTTCGACGCCACAGAATCGAACACGCCGCGCACACGACGCGCCTTCTCGCGCTCGTCAACCGTCTCGAATCCGAAATGCGTCTGCGTCATGGCTGCGCCGGATCAGTGGCTGCCGCAGGCGTGCCCGCTCTTGACGGGCATGGGTGCGTCGCGTTCGACGCCTGCAGCCTTGAGCCGGGCCTCGTAATCAGCCCAGAGCTGGTCCTGCTGCGAGCCGAGGAAATAGAGGTAGTCCCAGGAAAAGATGCCGCTGTCATGGCCGTCAGAGAACGTCGGCTTGACCGCATAGTTGCCCACGGGCTCGAGCGCCGCGAGCTCCACCTCGCGCTTGCCGGTCTGCAAGACCTCCTGGCCCGGCCCGTGGCCCTGCACCTCGGCTGAGGGCGAGTAGACGCGCATCAGCTCGAAGGGGATGCGGAACGTCCTGCCGTCGGAAAAGCCGACCTCCAGCACACGCGACTTGCTGTGCACCGTCAGATCCTGCGGCGTCGGGGCGCCGGATTGCAAACCTGCCATGGATGACCTCGAGTGAAGAGTTGCGATTATCCCCGCAGCGACTGCGCACGAATCGCGAAAAACCGCAAGGACCGCAGGCCCTTACGGGGGCCACGCTCAAACCAGCACGCGCTCGATGCCACCCGCATTGGCGGCGGCCACGTACTGCGGCATCCAATCCTCGCCCAGGATCTGGCGCGCCATCTCCACGACGATGTAGTCGGCCTCCAGCAGGCCGTTCTGCAGATCGTTGCCGTAGCGGTTGAGGCCCTGCAGGCAGCTCGGGCAGCTGGTCAGGATCTTGACGTTGTCCTTCGCGCCCACCAGACCCGCTTCGCGCAGCGCAGACTCGCCCTTGCGGATTTCCTCTTCCTTGCGGAAGCGCACCTGGGTAGAGATGTCGGGACGGCTCACACCCAGCGTGCCGGACTCCCCGCAGCAACGCTCGCTTTTGAGCACGTTGTCCTGCGAATCACCGGCCAGCAGCGTACGCACCGTCTTCATCGAGTCACCCTGCTTCATGGGGTTATGGCACGGTTCATGGTACAGATAGCCGCCCTGCTCGCCCCTGAGTTTGATCCCCTTCTCGAGCAGGAACTCGTGGATGTCGATGATGCGGCAGCCGGGGAAAATCTCCTCGAACTTGTAGCCCTGCAGCTGGTCGTAGCAGGTGCCGCAACTCACCACCACGGTCTTGATGTCCAGGTAGTTCAGCGTGTTGCCCACTCGGTGGAAGAGCACACGGTTGTCCGTGATGATTTTCTCGGCCTTGTCGAACTGGCCACTGCCCCGCTGCGGATAGCCACAGCACAGGTAGCCCGGCGGCAGCACGGTCTGCACGCCGGCATGCCAGAGCATGGCCTGCGCGGCCAGGCCCACCTGGCTGAACAGGCGCTCGGAGCCACAACCGGGGAAGTAGAACACCGCCTCGCTCTCGGCCGTCGTGGCCTGCGGATTGCGGATGATGGGAACGTAGTCCTTGTCCTCGATGTCCAGCAGCGCGCGTGCCGTCTTCTTGGGCAGGCCCGCCGGCATCTTCTTGTTGATGAAGTGGATCACCTGCTCCTTGACGGGCGCGGCGCCCAGCGTGGCCGGCGGCCGGGCCGTCTGGCGCTTTGCCACCACACGAAGCAGCTGGTTGGCCAGGCGCTGGGCCTTGAAACCCACGTCGACCATGGCCGAGCGCATGAGCTTGATGGTTTCGGGGTTGGTGGCGTTGAGGAAGAGCATTGCCGCCGCATTGCCCGGACGGAAGCTCTTTTGGCCCATCTTGCGCAACAGATTGCGCATGTTCATCGACACATCGCCAAAGTCGATCTTCACCGGGCAGGGCGAGTAGCACTTGTGACAAACGGTGCAGTGGTCGGCCACATCCTCGAACTCCTGCCAGTGCTTGATGCTCACCCCGCGGCGGGTCTGTTCCTCGTACAGGAAGGCCTCCACCAGCAGCGAGGTGGCCAGGATTTTGTTGCGAGGGCTGTAGAGCAGGTTGGCACGCGGCACATGGGTGGCACATACGGGCTTGCACTTGCCGCAGCGCAGGCAGTCCTTGACGCTTTCGGCAATGGCACCAATGTCGCTCTGCTGCATGATGAGCGACTCGTGCCCCATCAGGCCGAAGCTCGGCGTATAGGCATGGCTCAGGTCAGCCGGCAGCGCGGCGTCGCGCAGCAGCTTGCCCCGGTTAAAGCGACCCTCGGGGTCCACCCTGCGCTTGTAATCCGCAAACGGGCGCAGCTCCTCGTCACTCATGAACTCCAGCTTGGTGATGCCGATGCCGTGCTCGCCCGAGATGACGCCATTGAGCGAGCGGGCCAGCGCCATGATGCGCTTGACCGCACCATGCGCGGCCTGCAGCATTTCGTAGTCGTCGCTGTTGACGGGGATGTTGGTGTGCACATTGCCGTCGCCGGCGTGCATATGCAGCGCCACCCAAACGCGCCCTTTGAGCACGCGCTGCTGGATGGCATTGCACTCGGCCAGCATAGGCTCGAAGGCGCGGCCCGTGAAGATGCCCTGCAGCGGCTCGCGTATCTGGGTCTTCCAGCTGGCGCGCAGACTGTGGTCCTGCAACTGTGGGAAGAGCACATCCACCCGGTCCAGCCAGTCCTGCCACTGGGCGCGCACGGTGCGCACCAGCTCACGGGCCTGGACCACGCGCTCCTCCATGAGCTCGGCCGACAAAGCCTCGCTGGCGTCGTCAGGCTTGCCGATGGTCATCAGGTGCGCGAGGCTGCCCTCACCGAAAAACACCTCGAGCTCATCGCACAGCTTGAGCTTGTTGCGCAGGGAGAGCTCGATGTTGATGCGCTCGATACCGTCCGTGTACTCGGCCATGCGCGGCAGCGGGATCACCACGTCCTCGTTGATCTTGAAAGCGTTGGTGTGTTTGCTGATCGCGGCGGTGCGCTTGCGGTCCAGCCAGAACTTCTTGCGCGCCTCGGGGCTGATGGCGATGAAACCTTCGCCGCTGCGCGAGTTGGCAATGCGCACCACCTCGCTGGTGGCGCGCGCCACGGCGTCCGGGTCGTCGCCCACGATGTCGCCGATCAGCACCATCTTGGGCAGGCCGCCACGCTTGCTCTTGGTGGCATAGCCCACGGCACGCAGGTAGCGGTCGTCCAGGTGTTCCAGGCCGGCCAGCAGAACTGGGGAGGGGCCCTGTTCATTCCCTCCGGCGCCGCTGCGCTTGTGCAGGGAGAACATGAAGTCCTTGATCTCGACGATGCTGGGTACGGCGTCGCGCGCATGGCCAAAGAACTCCAGGCACACCGTGCGCGTGTGCGCCGGCATGCGGTGCACCACCCAGCGCGCGCTGGTGATCAGGCCATCGCAACCCTCCTTCTGGATGCCGGGCAGGCCCGAAAGAAACTTATCCGTGACGTCCTTACCCAAACCTTCCTTGCGCAAGCTCGGGCCCGGGATGTCCAGCCGCTCGGTCTTCACCAGCTTCCTGCCGTCGGCCTCGTAGTACTTCAGCTCGAAACTGGCTACGTCGGCGTCGTGGATCTTGCCCAGGTTGTGCTTGATGCGCGTCACTTCGAGCCAACCTGCGTCGGGCGTGACCATGCGCCAGCTGGCCAGGTTGTCCAGCGCCGTGCCCCAGAGCACGGCCTTCTTTCCGCCCGCGTTCATGGCGATGTTGCCCCCCACGCACGAGGCCTCGGCGGACGTCGGGTCAACCGCGAAGACGTAGCCCGCGCGCTCTGCCGCGTCGGCCACACGCTGGGTCACCACACCGGCCTCGGTCCAGATGGTGGGCACGTCACGGTCCAGGCCGGGCAGGCGCACCATCTCGACCTCGGTCATCGCCTCGAGCTTTTCGGTGTTGATCACCGCGCTCTTCCAGGTGAGCGGCACCGCGCCGCCCGTGTAGCCCGTGCCGCCCCCACGCGGGATGATGGTCAGGCCCAGCTCGATGCAACCCTTGACCAGCCGCGCCATCTCGGCCTCGCTGTCGGGCGTGAGAACGACAAAGGGGTACTCCACACGCCAGTCCGTCGCATCAGTCACGTGCGATACGCGCGACAGGCCATCGAACTTGACGTTGTCACGCGCCGTCAGCCGGCTGAGCACACGCTGAGCCTTGCGCCGCAGAGCCGCAACCTCCCGGAAGGCCGCCCCGAAGGCCGCCACCGCCTGGCCGGCCGCGTCCAGCAACTCCCCCACCAGCGCATCGCGCTGCGGATCAACCGCAGGGGTGCGGCGCTTATGCACCTCGCCCAGGCGATGGTGCAGTGCGTCGACCAGCAGTTGCCGCCGCTTCGGGTTGTCCAGCAGGTCCTCTTGTAGGTAGGGATTGCGCTGCACCACCCAGATGTCGCCCAGCACCTCGTACAGCATGCGGGCCGAGCGCCCGGTACGGCGCTCCTCGCGTAGCTGGTTGAGCACGTCCCAGGCGCGTGGGCCGAGCAGGCGGATGACGATCTCGCGGTCGGAGAAGGAGGTGTAGTTGTAGGGGATCTCGCGAATGCGCTCGTGGCCCTGCGGCGCCTGGCCGGCCATGTCCACGAGATGATTGAGCGGAGTCGGTGCGTTCATGGAAATCTGGAATTTCTCAGCCAGGACACCGGCTGAGGTCGGATGTTACCGCAGCGCAACACAGGCCGGTCCCTGCAGGGAAACAGGCCTCATGGAAACCCCGTATCCCCAAAAGGCCGTCATGCGGGCTTAATGACCTTGTCACATTGCCTGCCTAGGCTGCAGGACGTACACCTCAGGAGCCAACATGAAACTCACGACAAAACTCAGCGCCGCAGCTCTCTCGGCCTTCCTGCTCACACCCGCCCAAGCCCAGACTGAAATCCAGTTCTGGCATTCGATGAGCGGCCAGCTTGGCGAGTGGGTCAACGGCCTGGCCAAGGGCTTCAACGACAGCCAGAAGGACTACAAGGTCGTGCCGGTCTTCAAGGGCACCTACCCCGAGTCCTTCACCGCAGCGGTAGCCGCCTTCCGCGCCGGCAACCCGCCCCACGTGTTGCAGCTCTTTGAGGTGGGCACGGCCACGATGATGGCCAGCAAGGGCGCGATCATTCCTGTGAACGATGTCATGAAGACCGCAGGCATCAAGTTCGATCCCAGCGTCTACGTGCCCGCCGTGGCCGGCTACTACACCGCGCCCAACGGCAACATGCTGAGCCTGCCCTTCAACAGCAGCACCACGGTATTCCACTACAACAAGGACGCCTTCAAGGCTGCGGGCCTGGACCCGGAGCAGCCACCCAAGTCCTGGCCCGAGGTCACGCTGGCCGCCGCCAAACTCAAGGCCAGCGGGCACAAATGCCCCTTCACCACCAGCTGGCAGAGCTGGACCCAGCTGGAGAGCTTCAGCGCCTGGCACAACGTCGAATTCGCCACGCTGCGCAACGGCTTCGGTGGCACCGCCACGCGCCTGAACATCACCACGCCGCTGCACGTGCGCCACATCGAGAACCTGGCGAACATGTCTCAGCAGGGCCTGTTTGTCTACAAGGGCCGCAACAACTCGGCCGACGCCACCTTTGTGTCGGGCGAATGCGCCATGACCACCGGCTCCTCGGCCCTGTACGGCGCCGTCAAGCGCAATGCCAAGTTCCAGGGCGGCATCAGCACCCTTCCCTACTACCCCGATGTGCCGGGCGCACCGCAGAACACCGTGATCGGCGGCGCGAGCCTGTGGGCCATGGCCGGCAAGAAGCCCGAGGAGGTCAAGGGAGTGGGCCAGTTCTTCCGCTACCTGTCCGACCCAGACGTGCAGGCCAAGAGCCACCAGGAAACGGGCTACATCCCGATCACCACGGCCGCCTTCACCATCACGGACAAGAGCGGCTTCTACAAGCAGAACCCCGGTACGGATGTCAGCGTGACCCAGATGATCCGCAAGACCACCGACAAGTCCCGTGGCATCCGCCTGGGCAACTTCGTGCAGATCCGCACCATCATCGACGAGGAGATGGAGCAGGTCTGGTCGGGCAAGAAAACAGCCAAGCAGGGCCTGGAAGACGCCAAGAAGCGCGGCGACCTGGAGCTTGAGAAATTCGAGAAGGCCAACAAGGGCTGACTTTTGTCCGTCGAAAAGCGCGTTCGTTTCAAAAGCTGGTGGCTGCCCTGGGCGCTGGTCGCGCCCCAGATGGCCATCATCCTGGTGTTCTTCTTCTGGCCAGCAGGGCAGGCGCTTTACCAAAGCCTGCTGCGCGAAGATGCGTTCGGCACCAGCACGGAATTCGTCGGCCTGTCGAACTTCCAGGCGCTGTTTGCCGACGCGACCTATCTCGCATCGTTCCGCACCACGGCCATCTTCTCGGTGGCCGTGGCCGCCGTCGGCCTGACGGCCTCGCTGCTGCTGGCGGTCATGGCCGACCGTGTGGTCAAGGCCTCGCGTTTCTACAAGACCCTGCTGATCTGGCCCTACGCCGTCGCGCCCGCGGTTGCGGGCGTGCTGTGGCTGTTCATGTTCGCGCCGTCCATCGGGGTGGTGAGCTACGCGCTCAATGCGGCCGGCATACCCTGGAACCACCTGCTCGACAGCACCGACGCCATGATCCTCATCGTGCTGGCCGCAGTCTGGAAGCAGATTTCCTACAACTTCCTGTTCTTCCTGGCGGGGCTGCAGAGCATTCCGCGCAGCCTCATTGAAGCGGCCGCCATTGATGGCGCAGGCCCGTGGCGACGCTTCTGGTCGGTGCAGTTTCCCCTGCTCACGCCCACCACCTTCTTCCTGCTGGTCATCAACATCATCTACGTTTTCATCGACACCTTTGCCATCGTGGATGCTGCCACCTCCGGTGGGCCGGGCAAGGACACGGCCATCCTCGTCTACAAGGTGTATTTCGATGGCTTCAAGGCGCTCGACCTCGGCAGCTCCGCGGCGCAGTCGGTGGTGCTCATGACCATCCTGGTCGCGCTTACCGTGGTGCAGTTCCGCTACGTCGAACGCCGCGTGCATTACTGAACAAGGCTCAACGATGGTCGAAAACCGCCCCGCCGCCACCGTGCTTTCGCATCTCACGCTCATCCTGGGCGTGCTGATCGTGGCCTTCCCCGTCTACCTGACCTTCATCGCCAGCACGCAGACCGCCGAGCAGATCGTGCAGAACGTACCCATGTCCCTGCTGCCGGGCGACAACATTGTCAACAGCTACACGTTCGCACTGCTGGGCGGCGTCACCGAGTACGGCTCCACCGTGCCGCCGGCCGCGCCCATGCTCCTGGTGAGCCTCGTGTCGGCTCTGGTCATCAGCCTGGGCAAGATCGCCATCTCGCTGCTGTCGGCCTTTGCGGTCGTGTACTTCCGCTTTCCCGGCCGCAGCCTGGTCTTCTGGATGGTGTTTGTCACGCTCATGCTGCCGGTCGAGGTACGCATCCTGCCCACCTACAAGGTGGTCAGCGACCTGGGCATGCTCAACACCTACGCCGGCCTGACCGTACCGCTGATTGCCTCTGCCACGGCCACCTTCCTGTTCAGGCAGTTCTTCCTGACCGTGCCGGACGAACTGGTCGAGGCCGCGCGCATCGACGGCGCCGGGCCCATGCGCTTCTTCAAGGACGTGCTGCTTCCCTTGTCGGCCACCAGCATCGCGGCGCTGTTTGTCATCCAGTTCATCTATGGCTGGAACCAGTACCTTTGGCCCCTGCTCATGACCACCGACGAGAGCATGTACCCCATCGTGCTTGGCATCAAGCGCATGATCTCGGGTGGTGACGCCGCCACCGAGTGGAATTCCGTCATGGCCACCGCCATGCTCGCCATGCTGCCGCCGGCCGTCGTGGTCATCGCCATGCAGAAGTGGTTCGTCAAGGGCCTGGTCGACAGCGAGAAGTAAAGATAAACACCATGGCCTCCATCTCTCTGCGGCAACTTGAAAAAACCTACGCCCCCGGCACGCGCGCGGCCGTCAAGGTGATCCATGGCGTCAACGCCGAGATCGGCGATGGCGAGTTCATCGTCATCGTCGGCCCTTCGGGTTGCGGCAAGTCCACGCTGCTGCGCATGGTCGCCGGCCTCGAAGAAGTCACTGGCGGCGAGATCCGCATCGGCGAGCGCGTGGTCAACCAGCTGGAGCCCGCCGAGCGCGACATTGCCATGGTGTTCCAGAACTACGCGCTCTATCCGCACATGAGCGTGTACGACAACATGGCCTACGGGCTGAAGATCGCCAAGGTAGCGAAGGACGATATCCGATCTCGTGTCGAGAAGGCTGCTGGCATCCTCGAACTCATGCCCTACCTCGACCGCAAGCCGCGCCAGCTCTCGGGCGGCCAGCGCCAGCGCGTGGCCATGGGGCGGGCCATCGTGCGCCAGCCCCAGGTCTTCCTGTTTGACGAGCCCCTGTCCAACCTCGACGCCAAGCTGCGCGCGCAGACGCGCCTGGAAATCCAGAAGCTGCACCGCGAACTCGGCATCACCAGCCTATTCGTCACGCACGACCAGGTCGAGGCCATGACGCTGGCGCAGCGCATGATGGTCATGAACGCGGGCGTGATGGAGCAGTTCGGCACGCCCGAAGAGGTCTATCACCGCCCGGCCTCCACCTTCGTGGCGAGCTTCATCGGTGCGCCGCCCATGAACCTGCTGTCCAGCGCGCCGCACGTCAAGCCCGGCACCATCCTGGGCATCCGCCCCGAGCATCTGCAGGTCGTGCCGCAGCCCGTGGCCGACGGCTGGACCGCCACGGTCGAGGCGGTCGAGATGCTGGGCGCCGAGCGCCTGCTCTACACCCATGTCGGCGGCGAACAGCTGATCGTGCGCGTGGACGAACGCGCGGGCCCGCCGCCCGCACTGGGCAGCAGCCTGCATCTGCAAGCGCATCAAGGCTGCCTGCACAGCTTCGACCAGGCCACAGGAAAGCGTCTGTGAGCACGACGCTCCCGCCCTGGCCCTACCCGCGCTGGATCGCGCACCGCGGCGCGGGCAAGCTGGCCCCCGAGAACACGCTTGCGGCTTTGCGCGTGGGCGCAGCGCACGGCTACCGCATGTACGAATGCGACGTGAAGCTCAGCGCCGATGGCGTGCCTTTCCTGCTGCATGACGCGACGCTGCAGCGCACCAGCGATGGCCAGGGCGTCGCTGGCGAGCTGACGTGGGCTGCGCTCTCACAGCTCGACGCGGGCCGCTGGCACAGCCGCGCCTATGCGGGCGAGCCTCTGCCCACCCTGCAAGCCATTGCGCGGCACTGCCTGCACAACAGGCACCTGCTCAACATCGAGATCAAGCCCACACCGGGCACCGAGCGACACACCGGCGAAGTCGTGGCGCGCGAGGCCGCGCGCCTCTGGGCTGATTCGACCGTGCCGCCCCTGCTCACCTCCTTCCAGCCCGAGGCGCTCGAAGGTGCACGCAGCAGTGCACCGCAGCTGCCGCGCGGCCTGCTTCTTGACACGCTGCCAAGCGGCTGGCTGCAAAAGGCGCAGGCCCTCGGCTGCGTGGCCGTGGTCTGCAACCACGCGCTGTGGGATGCCGAGACCGTGGCCCAGACCCATGGCGCCGGCCTGCGCTGCCTGTGCTACACCGTCAACGACGAATGGGCCGCGCAGCGCCTGCTGACGCTGGGCGTCGACGGCATCATCACCGACCGCGTCGATCTCTTCAGCCCGGCCTGAGCGCGGCGCGCTCCGTCAACGCCACCTGAGGCGGCCGCGTTGTACAGCACGCGGCATTTGCATGGCGCGCTGCGATCACAGCCACCAGAGCATTCATGAAGAGAGTTCTCGGCTCGGCTCTCTTGTGCCTTGCCTGTGCCACCCCCGCGCTCGCCGATGCCGATCATCCCCTCTGGTACGGCGCAATGGATGTCGGTACCCTGAACATGCAGAACACCTCGTACGCGAATCCGGGCTCGCTCACCTTCTCTGCCGGCTACCGCCTCAGCCGCCATCTCGCTGCCGAACGCGGCCTTAACGCCATTGGCGACTCCACCCGCACCAACGGCAACGGCAACGGCAACGGCAACGGCAACGGCAACGGCACGCGCACCGCGCGCCAGGGTGACATGCGCTTCCTGGCCGTGGTCTATCTACCCCTGAGCCAAAAACTCGAGCTCTTCGGCAAGGCCGGCCTGGGCCTGCACAGCGCCCGCATACTGGGCACGGGCGGCTACAGCAGCAGCCCCTCGCCTTACCCCACGGGCAATCTCATCGTGGGCGTGGGCGTGCAGCTCAACTTCAACCAGTGCTTCGGCACGCGGCTGCAATACGAGGCGCTCGGCCACTCCAAGGCCAGCGCCTCTGACCCGGGGGCCGACATCAGCCGCGTGTCCATCGGCGGGGTGTTGAACTTTTGAACGCCAAGTGCGGCGTGGGTGCACTTAACGGCGCCAGCCGCGCACCAGCAGCCACTGGCTGCTTGCCACCGCCACCACGAGCAGGGCGTAGCCCATCATCTTGCCGTCGCGCCCAAACCACCAGAGCGCAGCAGACAATACTGCCAGCCCGACCAGAAAGTTGACGAGCATCTGCCCCCACCAGGGCAGCAGACGGTCACGGGCTTTGTAAAAAGGCCGCCCCAGCACAGGCAGCAGCAACGCCAGGCCCAGGGCGGGCGCGGCAAAGTTCAGCAGATGCCAGAAGATGTCGAGCAGGGTCATGAGGGCCGGGTCATGAGGGCCGGGTGGGCGCAGCGGCCCCGGAAGGGAATTTTATAATGCGGCCCATGGCAGTCTGGGCCCTCGGCATCAACCACACCACAGCGCCGCTCGACTTGCGCGGCCGTTTTGCCTTTGCGCTGGAGCAGTTGCCACCCACCCTGGACGGCCTGCGCGGTGCGCTCTCGCAGCCGCCCGAGGCGGCCATCCTCTCCACCTGCAACCGCACCGAGATCTATTGCGCTGGCGAGGCGCTGGAGATCGCCCCCACCCTGCAGTGGCTGGCGCACAGCGGCGGCGTGGCGCCCGAGGCGCTGCGTGAGCACACCTACGCCCTCGAGGGCGGCCAGGCCGCGCGTCACGCGTTTCGTGTGGCCAGCGGGCTCGATTCCATGGTACTGGGCGAACCGCAGATCCTCGGCCAGATGAAAGACGCCGTGCGCGTGGCCGACGAAGCCGGCGCACTGGGCACCACGCTCAATCAGCTCTTCCAGCGCAGCTTTGCCGTGGCCAAGGAGGTGCGCAGCTCCACCGAAATCGGCGCGCACTCCATCAGCATGGCTGCAGCCGTCGTGCGTCTCGCGGGCAACCTGTTTGAAGAGCTGCGCAAGATCCGCGTGCTCTTTATCGGTGCGGGCGAGATGATCGAGCTGGCCGCCACTCACTTCGCCGCGAAGAACCCGCAGGCCATCGTCATCGCCAACCGCACGCTGGATCGCGGCGAGAAGCTGGCCAGCCGTTTTGGTGCGCAGACCATGCGGCTGGCCGAGCTGCCCGAGCGTCTGCACGAGTTCGACGCTGTCATCAGCTGCACCGCCAGCACCCTGCCGCTGATCGGCCTGGGGGCCGTGGAGCGCGCACTCAAGGTCCGCAAACACCGCCCTATCTTTATGGTGGACTTGGCTGTGCCGCGCGACATCGAGCCCGAGGTCAAGGACCTGCCCGACATCTATCTCTACACGGTGGACGATCTGGCCGCTGCGGTGCAGACTGGTCAGGCCAACCGTCAGGCAGCCGTCGCGCAGGCCGAGGTCATCATCGACGCCAGCGTGCAGAGCTTCATGCACTGGATGGACCAGCGCAGCAACGTGCCGCTGATCCAGCAGCTCAACGCCCAGGCCGACGAATGGCGCAGCGCCGAGCTGGCCCGCGCGCGCAAGGCCCTCGCCAAGGGCGAAGACGTGGAGGCCGTGCTTGAAGCCCTGACCAAGGGCCTGACCCAGAAGATGCTGCACGGCGCCATGGCCGAGCTGCATGCGGGCGACGCGCAAGCACGCGAACGCGCCAGCGCCGCCATCCAGCACTTCTTCCTGCGCAAAGAGAGGTAATGGTGACCCCACGTTCGCTCACTGCGTGTAGCTCTGTGCGCTTCGAGGGGGTCAAACTTGCTCGGGGCGGCCCGTCGCGGCATTAGCTTCGCTGCCCAGGTCCGCGCGCCCTTCGACAAGCTCAGGGCGCGTGGAATTGGATGCCCCCCGAACCCACCCTGTTTGGGCCGAGCCTGTCGAAGCCCTCAACTCTCGCCCGCCTCTGTGAAACCCTTCCTCCGTCAGAAACTCGAACGCTACGCCCAGCGCCTGGACGAGCTGAACTTCCTGCTATCGCGTGAGGACATCATGTCCGACATGGCGCAGTTCCTGGTGCTCTCACGCGAGCACAACGAAGTCACCGCCAGTGCCGGCCGCTACGCACGCTACCGTCAGCGCGAGGCCGACCTCGCCAGCGCGCAGGAGATGCAGGCCGATCCCGACATGGCCGAGATGGCGCGCGAGGAGATCGCCGCCGCCACAGCAGAGCTTGCGCAGCTGGAAGACGAGCTGCAGCGCATGCTGCTGCCCAAGGACCCGGACGACGCACGACCCGCCTTTGTCGAAATCCGCGCGGGTACGGGCGGTGACGAATCCGCCCTGTTTGCCGGCGACCTGCTGCGCATGTACACGCGCTACGCCGCCAACCGCGGCTGGAAGACCGAGCTCATGAGCGAGTCGCCCAGCGAGCTTGGCGGCTACAAGGAGGTGGTACTGCGCATCGACGGAGACCATGTGTATGGCGACCTGCGCTTCGAATCCGGTGGTCACCGCGTGCAGCGCGTGCCCGCCACCGAAACGCAGGGCCGAATCCACACCAGCGCCTGCACCGTGGCCGTGCTGCCCGAGCCCGACGAAGCGCAGGCCGTGCAGATCAACCCGGCAGACCTGCGCATCGACACCTTTCGCGCCAGCGGCGCGGGCGGCCAGCACATCAACAAGACCGATTCGGCTGTACGCATCACGCACATCCCCACCGGCATCGTCGCCGAATGCCAGGACGATCGCAGCCAGCACCGCAACAAGGCCAAGGCCCTGCAAGTCCTCTCAGCCCGCATCCAGGAGAAGGAGCGCAGCGAACGCGCGGCCAAGGACGCGGCCATGCGCAAGGGGCTGATCGGCAGCGGCGACCGCAGCGACCGCATCCGCACCTACAACTTCCCGCAGGGTCGCCTGACCGATCACCGCATCAACCTCACGCTCTACAAGCTCGACCGCATCATGGACGGCGAGCTCGACGAGGTGGTTGCCGCCTTGCGCCAGGCGCGCGAGGCCGAGCTTCTGGCCGAGTTGGAAGTGGGCAACAGCTGAACCCTGAAATCCCCCGGAATGGGTTATGACGTCATAGAATGCAGCTACATTTTCCGTAGCAAGTCATGTCGTTCGGACTTCCATGCAGATCCAGCAAGCCTTGAATGCCGCCTGCTCCGCCCTCGGACTGGAGCGGCTGGACGCGCAGTTGATGCTGCTGCACGCCCTGGGCCGCCCGCAAAACGACCGCGCCTGGCTCCTCGCCCACGACCGCGACGCACTCGATGCCGACACCGAGATGCGCTACATCGACCTCACGCGCCGCCGTGCCGCTGGCATGCCCCTGGCTTATCTCACGGGCCAACGCGAGTTCTACGGCCTCACCCTGCAGGTCGACGCGCGCGTGCTTGACCCACGCCCCGACACCGAGACGCTGGTGGACTGGGCGCTCGAAAATCTGCCCGCGCAGGGCTCGGCCATCGACCTGGGCACGGGCAGCGGCGCCATTGCCCTGGCGCTCAAACACCGGCGCCCCGAGGCGCGCGTGAGCGCCGTGGACGCCAGCGCCGACGCGCTGGCCGTGGCCCAGGCCAATGCACAGCGCCTGGGGCTGTCCGTGCAGTTTGTGCAAGGCGACTGGCTCAGGGGTGTGCGCGGGCCCTTTGACCTTATCGTTTCCAACCCGCCCTACATCGCTGAAGACGATCCCCACCTGGAGAAGCTGGGGCACGAGCCACGCATGGCGCTGGCCAGCGGCCCCGATGGGCTCGATGCCATCCGCATCATCATTGCGCAGGCCCCGGCCCAGCTGCGTGCAGGCGGCTGGCTGTTGCTGGAACACGGCTGGCAGCAGGCCGAAGCGGTGCGCGCGCTGCTGGCGCAGGCGGGCCTGGGCCAGGTGCAATCGCGCCGGGATCTCGCGGGCATCGAGCGTTGCAGCGGCGGGCAGCGGCCAGCCTGAGCCGCCACTGGCAACATCGCCGCCGTCAGTCGGCGATCTTCAGTGCGCCCAGCCCGGCAGCGTCAAAGGCGCGGCGCAGCAGGCCGCTGGCCTTGGCCTGGACCATGAAGCGGTCGAGGCAGGCACGGGCGTAGGGCCGGTCCCTGGGCAGGGCCATCGCGACCCCGGTGACCTGAAACGCCCCGGGCAGGATGCGCGATCCCGCCAGCTCGCGCTGCAATGGCGGCAGGGCGTCGTGCGTGAGCGCAAAGGCCTGCGCGCGCCCCGATTTCAGCAGCGCCAGCGCTTCGTCGATGGACGGTGCCGCGACAAGGCTTGCCGCGCTCAGGCAGCGCGAGGCCGCGCGCAGCGTGGTCGACCCCGCAATGCCCACCACGGTGATCCCCGCGCGATCCACCTGAGCCAGGCTTTCAATGCCGTGGCCATCCAGAGCCAGAAAGGTGCTCTCGATCACAAAATACGGCACGCTGAAATCCAGCCGCTTGCGTCGCTCGTCGTCGGCCGGCATGAAGCCCAGGTCGATGGCACCGCTGACGCACAGCTCGGTGAGTTCGCCCGTGGTAGCCGCCGCGCACACCGCCAGGGGCACGCCCAGCGACTGCGCCAGCGCCTCGCCCAGGGCGATGGGCACGCCACGGCAGACACCGTTGTCGGCGCGCGCAACGAAAAGGGGCGTAGGCTTGGGTGCACAGGCCACGCCGATGCGCAGCGTGCCGGTGGGTACCAGCTGCTGGATCGGCTGGGGGTCTGGGTGCATCGTGGCAGTCTACCGTTGCGGCGCGTCAGTGGAAATCGCGGCTTGACGTTGCGAGCCCGCCCAGCAACGGCGTCATGTCCACCAGGTGCCCGGCGATCAGGTGGCACACCTCGCCCTGACGCTGCCATTGGCCGTACACGGCCAGCAGGCGTGAGCGCAGCAGAGTCTGGCGCTGTTTGTCGCGCAGCGCCTTCCACACGATCACCTGCACACTGCCTGTTTCGTCCTCCAGCGTCACAAAGACCACGCCCCTGGCCGTGCCCGGCTGCTGGCGCGTGATGACCAGGCCGCAGGCGCGCACCAGGCGGCCATCGGGTTGCCGCTGCAGCTCCTGCGCCGTCTGCAGGCGCTGCGCACGCAACTGCTCGCGCAGCAGCGCCAGCGGGTGGCGCCGCAGCGTGAGGCCGGTGGCCGCGTAATCAAACACCACCTCCTCGCCCTCGGGAGCAACGGGTAACTCCAGCCAGTCTTCTTCGAACGGCGCCTCGCGCAGCAGCGCTGGTGCAGCGTGCAGCGCCGAGGCATCCCACACCTGCTGGCGGCGATGACCCGAAAGACTGAACAGTGCGTCTGCACTGGCCAGGGCCTTGAGCTCGCCCGCGTCCAGCCCCGCGCGCAGGGCCAGGTCTTCGGTGCTGGTGTAAGGAGCCGCCACACGCAAGGCCACGATGCGCCGCACGCTGGCCTCGCCCAGGTTCGCCACCAGGCGCAGGCCCAGGCGCACGGCGGCCTGCCCTTTGCCACGCCCACCTTCGCCCGGCGCGCCCGGCGGCTCCAGCGTGCAATCCCAGTCGCTGTAGAGCACATCGGGCGGGCGCACTTCCACACCGTGGCGCTGCGCGTCCTGCACCAGCTGCGCCGGGCCGTAAAAACCCATGGGCAGGGAATTGAGCAAGCCCGCCAGGAACGCCGCTGGCTCGTGGCACTTGAGCCAGGCGCTCGCGTAGACCAGCAGCGCAAAGCTGGCGGCGTGGCTTTCGGGGAAGCCGTATTCGCCAAAGCCCTCAATCTGCCGGAAGATCGCCTCGGCAAACTCGCGCGCATAGCCGCGTGCCGTCATGCCCTGCACTACGCGCTGGTGAAACTTGTCCACGCCGCCCTTGCGCCGCCAGGCCGCCATGGCGCGGCGCAGCTGATCGGCCTCGCCCGGCGTGAAACCGGCGGCGATGATGGCGATCTGCATCACCTGCTCCTGAAAGATGGGCACGCCCAGCGTGCGCTCCAGCGCAGGGCGCAGCGCCTCGTTGGGCAGGGTGAAGGGCTCGCCGCGGCGCCGGGCTTCGCGCTGCTTCAGGAAAGGGTGCACCATGCCGCCCTGGATGGGACCGGGCCGCACGATGGCCACCTCGATCACCAGATCGTAGAAGCAGCGCGGCTGCAGACGCGGCAGCATGCTCATCTGCGCGCGGCTCTCGATCTGGAACACGCCCACCGTGTCGGCGCGGCAGATCATTTCGTAGGTGGCCGGGTCTTCGGGCGGGATGTCCTGCAGCTGGAGCACCTGGCCGCGCCACTGCCCCGCCAGATCCAGCGTGCGGCGGATGGCGCTGAGCATGCCCAGGGCCAGCACGTCTACCTTCAGCAGACCCAGTGCGTCGATATCGTCCTTGTCCCACTCGATGGTGGTGCGCCCTTCCATGGCCGCCGGCACCACGGGCACGGTGGACGTGAGCCGGTCGCCCGTGAGCACGAAGCCGCCGCTATGCTGGGAGAGATGGCGCGGAAAACGCAGCAGCGTGCGCGTGAGCTCCAGCAGCAGGCGGATCTGCCGGCTCTGCGGGTCCAGGCCCAGTTCGAGCAGGCGCTCGGTCTGCACGTCGCGCCCGTCCCACCACTGGTGCGCCTTGGCCAGCGCGTCGAGCACCGCCTCGTCCATGCCCAGCGCCTTGCCCACGTCACGGATGGCACCGCGTGCGTGGTAGGTGTGCACGGCCGCCGTGAGCGCAGCGCGCTCGCGCCCATACTTGGCGTAGAGGTACTGAATCACCTCCTCGCGCCGCTGGTGCTCGAAATCCACATCGATATCGGGTGGCTCGTTACGCTCGCGGCTGATGAAGCGCTCAAAGAGCACGCTGGCGCGCGTGGGATCGACTTCCGTGATCCCCAGGCAGTAGCACACGGCCGAATTGGCCGCCGAGCCCCGCCCCTGGCACAGAATGCTGCGGCTGCGCGCAAAGCCCACCACGTCGTGCACGGTGAGAAAGTATTTCTCGTAACCCAGCTCGGCAATGAGCGCCAGCTCGTGCTCCACCTGCTCGTGCACCTGCGCGGGCACACCCTGCGGGTAGCGCTGGCTCGCGCCGTTCCAGGTGCAGCGGCGCAGCCAGGTGCCGGGCGTTTCGCCCGCAGGCACCACCTCCTGCGGGTATTCGTAGCGCAGCGCGTCCAGGCTGAACATGCACAGCTGCGCCACGCGCACCGTCTCGGCCAGCAGATCGGGTGGGTACAGCGCGGCCAGCCGCTGGCGCGTGCGCAGGTGCGCCTCGGCATTGGGCTGCAGCGCGTAACCGCACTCAGCCACCGGCTGGCCGAGGTGGATGGCCGTCATCACGTCCTGCAGCGGCTTGCGCGAGCGCACATGCATGTGCACGTGGCCCGCTGCCACCAGCGGCACGCCGCTGCGCTGCCCCGCCGCGTGCAGCTGCTCCAGCCACAGCTCGTCGTCCAGGCGGTAGAGCAGCTCCACCGCCAGCCAGCCGCGCTGCGGGAAATGCCGGCACAGCCAGCGCAGCTGCGCGTCGAGCTGAGCCACAAAGGCCAGGCTCTCGGGGCGCAGGCCGTCGCGCGGCGGCACCAGCAGGGCCAGCACCTCGCGGCTGTCGAAAGCCAGCTGGTCCCACGCCGCCTGCCGCAGCCGGTAGCGCAGGCCACGCTCGCGCTCGCGCGGGGTAAGCGTGTGCCTGCGCACCTGCGTGATCAGCTCGCACAGCTGCCCGTAGCCCGCGCGGCTGCGCGCCAGCAGCACCAGCGTGAAGTAAGCGTGGTCTTCGTCGCCATCGCCCTCCTCCACGCGCAGCTCGGTGCCGATGATCAGGCTCAGGCCCAACCGTTTTGCCTCGACATGCGCACGCACCACACCGGCCATGCTGCATTCGTCGGTGATGGCCAACGCGCTGTAGCCCAGCGCATGCGCGCGCGCCACCAGCTCCTCGGGATGCGAGGCCCCGCGCTGGAAGCTGAAGTTGCTTAAGGCATGCAGCTCGGCGTAGGCCGGCAAGACATCAAGCGCAGACATGGATTTAAGCCAGCAGCATGGCATCGAGCGGGCTGATCGTTGCTCCCGCGGCCACCTTGAGAACGTGCGTGTAGATCATGGTGGTGCTCACGTCGCTGTGGCCCAGCAACTCCTGCACGGTCCGGATGTCCGTTCCGGCCTGCAGCAAATGCGTGGCAAAGCTGTGACGCAAGGTATGGACGGAGACATGCTTGTGGATGCCGGCCAGCGGCAGAGCCCTCTTGAGGGCACGTTGCAGACGCTCCTCATACAGATGGTGGCGGCGCTCTATGCCGCTGCGCGGGTCTGTTGAAAGAGTGGGGGAAGGAAACACCCAATGCCAGGCCCAGGTCTGACCGGCGCGTGGGTACTTTGAATCCAGTGCGTGAGGCATGTAAACACCCGGGCGTTGCGCCTCGCGATCGCCCGCCCACAACGCGTAGGAGGCGGCCATCTGGTCGCGCAAGGCGGGGACCAGTGATCGCGGCAGCATGACCACCCGTTCTTTACCGCCCTTGCCGTTGCGCACCACGATGACGTGGCGGTCGAAATCCACATCCTTGACCCGCAGGTTCAAACCCTCGGCATGGCGCATCCCGGTGCCATAAAGCAGCCGCGCGAGCAGCGCCGTCTCTCCCCGCATCAGGTCCAGCACCTTGTGTACTTCCTCTCGTGTCAGTACGGTGGGAATACGCTTGTGTGGCACCGGGCGCCCGATGTGTTGCAGCCAGGGCAAATCGATCCCCAGCACCTGCTGGTAGAGGAAGAGCAGCGCGCTCAGGGCCTGACGGTGTGTGGAGGGCGAAACCTTGCGCTCATCGGCCAGCATGGTCAGGAAGCACTCCACTTCCTGCTGCCCCATCTCTTTGGGATGGCGCACACCATGAAAGCGGATGTACCAGCGTACCCAGTACACGTAAGCCTGCTCGGTACTCAGGCTGTAATGCAGATAGCGGATGCGCTCACGCACCTGATCCAGCAGACGCCGCGACTGCAATGGCGGGCGCCCGACCGACGTGCGGAGTTTGGCGCCTGCGTTAATACTGTTCATAACATCAGTATCAACGCCAAACCCAATAAAATCAAGCCTTCTGAGGCATCAGCATTACTTTGTTAGTCTGCACCCGGCCCTGTTCATCGGATGCGTTTGCCGGATGGGAGGCGTTTGATCATGGTTTTTGCAGCCGGGTGAAGTGC
>JADCGR010000063.1 GCA_020248905.1 Curvibacter sp.
AAGGTTTTTCGCGTTGCATCGAATTAAACCACATCATCCACCGCTTGTGCGGGTCCCCGTCAATTCCTTTGAGTTTCAACCTTGCGGCCGTACTCCCCAGGCGGTCAACTTCACGCGTTAGCTTCGTTACTGAGTCAGTGAAGACCCAACAACCAGTTGACATCGTTTAGGGCGTGGACTACCAGGGTATCTAATCCTGTTTGCTCCCCACGCTTTCGTGCATGAGCGTCAGTACAGGCCCAGGGGACTGCCTTCGCCATCGGTGTTCCTCCGCATATCTACGCATTTCACTGCTACACGCGGAATTCCATCCCCCTCTGCCGTACTCCAGCCTTGCAGTCACAAGTGCAGCTCCCAGGTTAAGCCCGGGGATTTCACACCTGTCTTACAAGACCGCCTGCGCACGCTTTACGCCCAGTAATTCCGATTAACGCTCGCACCCTACGTATTACCGCGGCTGCTGGCACGTAGTTAGCCGGTGCTTATTCTTACGGTACCGTCATGAACCCCCAGTATTAGTGGAAGCCTTTTCGCTCCGTACAAAAGCAGTTTACAACCCGAAGGCCTTCATCCTGCACGCGGCATTGCTGGATCAGGCTTGCGCCCATTGTCCAAAATTCCCCACTGCTGCCTCCCGTAGGAGTCTGGGCCGTGTCTCAGTCCCAGTGTGGCTGGTCGTCCTCTCAGACCAGCTACAGATCGTCGGCTTGGTGAGCCTTTACCTCACCAACTACCTAATCTGATATCGGCCGCTCCAATCGCGCGAGGTCTTGCGATCCCCCGCTTTCATCCACAGATCGTATGCGGTATTAGCGTAGCTTTCGCTACGTTATCCCCCACGACTGGGCACGTTCCGATACTTTACTCACCCGTTCGCCACTCGCCACCAGGATTGCTCCCGTGCTGCCGTTCGACTTGCATGTGTAAGGCATGCCGCCAGCGTTCAATCTGAGCCAGGATCAAACTCTACAGTTCGATCTTGAATTTTTCGCTCTCTCGAGCAACTCATAAAAACGGAATTGAAGTGAACTTCACTTCTATTCTCATGAGCGTTTAAGTGCCTTGCACTTGGTTCCAAAGAACTTGGCAATCGCCTTCAAACGCCCACGCTTATCGGCTGTAAGTTTTTAAAGAACCACCGCAAAACACCGTCTTGCAATTGACCCGCCGAGATCAGCGAAGCCTTGAATTGTAGCACTGTTTTCTGAAGCCCGTCAACTCGCTACGGACATTTTCTCGAAGTCAAGCGGCTACCCGAAAACCAACAAAAGCCTGCTTGATCGCCCGGATCCCGCCATTTTTCACAAGGAAAACTTTAAATTATAGCACATACTTGACCGCGAACCCGTTTTTTCTTGATCGTCGCCCAGGGTACTGCGGCGGAGCAACCGCCTCAGATAATTTCCACCCATGGCCGTACTCACACTCCTAAACGCTCAGTTGGCCTACGGCCACGTTCCGCTGCTTGATCACACCGACTTCTCTCTGGAGGCGGGCGATCGGCTCGGCCTGATTGGGCGCAACGGTACCGGCAAATCCTCGCTGCTGAAAATTCTCGCAGGCTTTGAGAAGCCTGACGATGGCCAACTGCAGCTCCAGTTGGGCTTGCGGCTGATCTACGTCGCGCAAGAGCCCATTCTGAACCCCGAGGACACTGTTTTCACAACGATTCGCGCAGGCCTGCAGCCCCTGACAGATCTGATCGAGCGATACTCCCGCGGAGAGGGAGACCTCGATCAGATGCAAAGCACTATTGAGACACTGGGCGGATGGAACTGGGAGCAACGCGTCGACGAAGGCGTACAGCGCCTGGGGCTGCGGCCCGAGGCTATGATCAAAACGCTCTCCGGTGGAATGCGCAAGCGCGTGGCACTGGCGCAGGCGCTGGTTGCGCTTCCTGACGTACTGCTACTGGACGAACCCACCAACCATCTGGATCTGGAGTCGATTCTCTGGCTTGAGGACCTACTGCGCGAATTCCAGGGCAGCATGGTGATCATCACACACGACCGGGCATTCCTAGACCGCGTGGCCACTCGCATCGTCGAGCTTGATCGTGGGCAGCTAAGGTCCTACCCGGGGAACTTCGCGACGTACCTGAGCCAGAAAGAGAAGCAATTGGCTCAGGACGGAGTGATCCACGCCAAAGCGGACAAGCTGCTAGCGCAAGAGGAGATCTGGATTCGCAAGGGGGTCGAGGCGCGTCGCACCCGCAGTCAGAGCCGGGTTGCACGCCTGGAGGGGCTGCGCGCTGCACGCGCAGCCCGACGCGAGGCAGTGGGCAGCGTCAAGATGGATATTGCGACCGGTTCGCCTACCGGCAAACTGGTTGCTGAACTCAATCATGTGTACAAGGCATTCGGGGACAAGGAAATCGTTCGCGACTTCAGCGCTACCGTGCTGCGTGGCGACAAAGTTGGGCTGGTGGGCCCCAACGGGACAGGCAAGTCGACGCTGCTTCGGCTAATCCTCGGCGAGCTTAAACCTGACAGTGGCCAGGTACGCCAGGGAGCGAACCTGCAAGTCGCCTACTTTGATCAGATGCGCAATGCGCTGGATCTGGACGCAACCCTGGAGGACTTCATCAGCCCAGGCAGCGAATGGATCGAGATCGGCGCGAGGCGTCAGCATGTAAAAAGCTATCTGGGCGACTTTCTCTTCTCCCCTGCACGTGCCACTTCACCCGTACGCTCATTGTCTGGTGGTGAGCGCAACCGGTTGCTGCTCGCACGCCTTTTCGCGCGTCCCGCCAACGTCCTGGTCCTGGACGAGCCCACGAACGATCTGGACATTGACACTCTGGAGTTACTGGAAGAGATGCTGCAGAGCTATCCAGGAACGGTCTTCCTCGTCAGCCACGATCGCACCTTTCTCAACAACGTGGTGACCAGCATCGTTGCATTTGAAGGTGATGGTCAATGGCGCGAGTACGAGGGCGACGTTGAGGACTGGCTGACGCAGTTTCGGCGCGGCCAGGAGATCCGGGGCAAGCCTCCACAAGCACCGCCCCGGCAGAGCCCGGCTCGACCTGCACCCTTGGTTCCTGAGCGGCGCACGCAAGCCAAGCTGAGCTATAAGGAACGCCGCGAGCTCGAAGCACTGCCCAACCTGATCGATGCGCTGGAGAAGGAGCAAGCCGGACTGCGGCAGGAATTGGCAGGCGGTACACTCTACGCTCGTGAGGCCCAGCGCGCAGCATCTCTGCACATCCGCGATGCGGCGATCGAGGATGAACTGACGAATGCGCTGACCCGATGGGAGGAATTGTCTGCGCGGGGCTGATAGCAGCTCAGACCCGGTAACGGTCACTACCACCGCTGCTCAATCGCGCCAGGAGGGCGGGGGCGATCGCGGTAAGCGGAAGAACCTCATCGGCAGCGCCGTGGCGTATGGCCTCGCGTGGCATGCCAAACACCACGCAACTGGCCTCGTCCTGCACATAGTTGTAGCTGCCCGAATCCTTCATTTCGCGCATGGCACGGGCTCCGTCGTTGCCCATGCCGGTGAGCATGATGCCAAAAGCATTCGGTCCGACGACCCGGGCACAAGAATGGAACAGCACCTCCACCGATGGCGTGTGGCGATTGACGGGCTCACCGTCTTCGACCACCGCAACGTAATTGGCGCCGCTGCGATCGATCCGGAACTGCTTGCCGCCAGGGGCAATATAAGCGTGCCCGGGGAGGATCCGCTCGCCATGGACGGCCTCCTTGACGGTGATCTGGCACAAAGCGTTAAGACGCGCGGCAAAACTGCTGGTGAAACCCGGCGGCATGTGCTGGGTGATGACGATTCCTGGAGAGTCAGCCGGCATGCGCACCAGGACCTCCTTGACTGCCTCGGTGCCACCCGTGGACGAACCGATGCAGATCAGTTTCTCCGTTGACAATCGGCCAATCAGCTTGGGCGGGGGCGTTGCCGGTGCGTCAGACGTGGCGGGGGACGTGCCGGACGACGTCGTTACGGCACGCCGAATGTGGGCGGAAGCGGCAACTCGGATCTTCTCGACGATCTGATCGGACAATTCCTTGATGCCTTCGGCTAGACCCAGACGAGGTTTGGCGATGAAGTCAACAGCCCCAAGCTCCAACGCCTTCATGGTGACCTCCGCGCCGCGTTGGGTGAGGGTCGAGATCATGAGAACTGGCATGGGGCGCAGGCGCATGAGGCGGCCCAGAAAATCGATGCCGTCCATGCGCGGCATTTCAACATCGAGCGTGATGACATCCGGGTTGAGCTCCCGGATCATCTCGCGGGCAATCAGGGGATCATTGGCGGCGCCCACACATTCCATATCCCGCTGGCGATTGATGATCTCGGACAACAGACTGCGCACCAGCGCCGAGTCGTCCACCACCACCACACGAATTTTCTTCTGCATCTCTTGCTCTAGAAAAGGTCGACGGAACCGCCGGCCGTGGACTTGGCCACCGTCGCGGCATTGCCTTTGCGCTCCTCCACCACCAGGGCCTCCGGATGGGCGTGGGCCAGGCGCTTGACGAGGGCCTTGCCCGAAACCGGAAAGAAACACACTTTGCGCGGGTGGATGTCCATCACATCCTGAGAAACCACCGGAATCCGCTCCGTCGCGAGATAGTCAATAACGAACTTGGTATTGCGCTCACCAACGTTCATCGAAGTAAATCCAGCCATTACCGCGCCGCCCCCGAAGACCTTGGCTTGCATGGTTTCGCGACGTGCCCCGAGCTTGATCATCTCATTGAGGAGCAACTCCATGGCATACGAGCCATAGCGACCCGATCCGTCATCACCCTCTGGGAGCATGAAGTGGTTCATGCCGCCCAGGCGCGCCTTGCCGTCCCAGATACAGGCCGCAATGCACGAGCCCAGCACCGTCATGATGAGGACATCATCTCCAGACACAAAATACTCTCCCGGCAGCACCTTGACGGCGTCGTACTGGAAATGGTGGTCGGCGTAAAAGAAGGAGGCTTCACCCGGCTTGCGGGGCTGGGCGCGCAACTCATCGACGCGGGATATCCGTCCTCCCGGCAATACCTTGGACGCGCCGGAGGTGATGGGACGTAAAGGCGCAGCGCGCGTGAGTGAGTCAGACGGGTTCATACAGGCACAGGGTATCAATGCATCCCGAGCGAAGCAAGACGCGTTTGCAGTCAGCGCCGCTCATATACCGTCTTTCCGCGCAAAACGAAGAGGTCTCGAGATTCGTTGAAATTCTCGGAATGCCCCACGAATAGCAGGCCGCCAGGCTTCATGACTCGATGAATGCGCTCCAGAACGCGTCGCTGCGTCGACGCATCGAAGTAGATCATGACGTTGCGACAGAACACGACATCGAACGGCTCCCGGAAGGGCCAGTCATCCCTGATCAGGTTGACGCTGAGAAACTCGACAAAGCGCTGCAACTCGGGCTTCACGCGCAGGAGCCCTTCATTTCCTCCCTTGCCGCGAAGAAAGAAGCGCTGCAGTCGCGCCTTATCCAGGCCTTTGGTCGATTCAATGCGATACACGCCACGCGCGGCCGTGGCCAGCACCTTGGAATCGATGTCACTGGCCCAGAGTTTGAAGCTCGTTTGTGCCCCCAGCACCTCAAGAGCGGTCATGATGATCGAATAGGGCTCTTCGCCGGTGGAGGCCGCGTTGCACCAAACCCGCCACGCCGTGCCAAGATGCGAACGCAGATGCTCCGCGAGGATCTCGAAGTGATGGTGCTCGCGAAAGAATGACGTGAGGTTGGTGGTCAGCGCATTGACAAATTCCTGCCACTCGGGCCCATCGTGGGATTCCAGCCACGCCAGATAGTCGCGAAAACTCTGGTAACCCGTTTCCCGAAGGCGCCGCGAAAGGCGGCTGTAGACCATCGCATGCTTGCCATCATGCAGACTGATGCCCGCGCGCTGGTAGATGAGCGACTGCACACGCGCGAAGTCGGCCTGGGTCCAGCTGAACTCTCGGGTCTGCGCGTCACCCTCCCCGAGCTCGTCAGCGGGTGGTCTTGGCGCGGATGCGCGCCGCGAAGCCGTGGCATTCTTTTCAGCGGCGAGCATGGGCAGGCGTCACACGAAGACCAGCCGGATCAGGCCTCAACGGCAACCAGGCCCATATCGACGCCGGACATCAGCTTCTCAATGTCTAGAAGGATCAGCATGCGATCTCCGATCGAGCCCAGACCAGTCACGGCTGAACTGTCAATCGACGCATCAATGTCGGGCGCGGGCTGTATGACCTCGGGGGCCAGTTCCATCACATCGCTCACGGAATCGACCACGATACCCACGACTCGGCTGCGCAGGTTCAGGATGATCACGACCGTGAAGCTGTTGTACTCCGCCTTGGCGCAGTTGAACTTCAGGCGCATGTCGATAATGGGAACGATCGTGCCACGCAGGTTGACCACCCCCTTGAGGAAACCCGGCGCGTTGGCGATGCGGGTGGGCTTCTCGTAACCCCGGATTTCCTGGACCTTCAGGATGTCGATGCCATACTCTTCCTGGTCTAGCCGGAACGTCAGATACTCGCGCGGGCCGGCTGCTGCCTTGCTCTCATCATTGGGCTGACTCATGAACTCTGCTCCTCACAAAGGCTAATGGCGCGAGCGCCGCACAAGCGCGCTGGTATCCAGAATGAGCGCGACCTTGCCGTCACCCAGAATGGTTGCGCCGGAAACGTTGGGCACCTTTCGGTAGTTGCTCTCAAGGTTCTTAACGACCACCTGCTGCTGGCCCAGCAGTTCATCGACCAGCAGCGCCACCCGGCTGCCTTCGGCCTCGACCACCACCATGATGTCGCTGGACCGGCCGTCCTCCCGCGGAACCTGGAAGACTTTCTCCATTTCGATCACCGGCATGAACTCGTCGCGCACTTTGACCAGCCGCGAACCCTGGGCGACCGTGTTGACAGCGTCCTGCTTGACCTGGAAAGACTCCACGACAGAGGACAGCGGCAGTATGTATACCTCGTCCCCGACGCCCACGGACATGCCATCCATGATGGCCAGTGTCAGCGGCAAACGCACGGAAACGCGCATACCATAGCCCTCCGACGAGTCGATCTCGACGGTCCCGTTGAGGGCCGCGATGTTTTTCTTCACAACATCCATGCCCACGCCACGACCCGAGACATCGGTCACCACCTCAGCTGTGGAGAAACCCGGGGCAAAAATCAGTTGCCAGACATCAGCGTCAGACATTTGGTCGGAAACGGCCAAGCCACGCTCGCGGGCTTTCTTGAGTATCTTTTCGCGCGAGAGACCCCGGCCGTCGTCACGCACCTCTATCACGATGGAGCCGCCCTGATGCGCGGCCGACAAGGTGATGGTGCCCGTCTCGGGCTTACCAGCCTTGACGCGGTCTGCCGGCAGCTCGATGCCATGGTCACAGCTGTTGCGCACGAGATGGGTCAGCGGATCCGTGATCTTTTCGACCAGGCCCTTGTCGAGCTCGGTCGCCTCGCCTTGCGTCACGAACTCCACCTTCTTGCCCAGTTTGTTGGCCAGGTCGCGCAGCATGCGCGGGAAGCGGCTGAACACGACGGACATTGGAATCATGCGGATCGACATGACCGATTCCTGTAGGTCGCGGGTATTGCGGTCCAGATCGGCGAGGCCGGCCATCAGCTGTTGGTTCGCCGCGGGATCAAGCGCCCGGCTGTTCTGCGCCAGCATCGCCTGCGTGATCACTAGTTCGCCCACCAGGTTGATCAACTGGTCGACCTTGCTGATGGCCACGCGGATGGTCGCAGCCTCAGGCTGGGCGGTGACCTGGGCAGCAGGAGCGGCCTTCGTCGCCTTGGCCACCGGCTGCGCCGTATCCGGCGTTATGTCCGGGATCTCCAGCGTAACCGGGGGCGACACGGCGGCCGGGGCGGCGCCACCCGGTGCGCCGGGGGCGTCGTCAAAGAAGCCAAAGCTGTCGCTCTGACTGGCTTTGGGCGTTGCGGCTGCAGCGGCGGCCTTGATCGTGACCTGCTCGCGTGCCACGTGAAAGACAAAGAGATCAAGCAGATCGCTGTCCGACGAACTCGTGGACACCTTGAACACCCGCACATTCGGCGTGTCGCAGGCAACCTCGCTCGCCTGTCCCAGGCCGGCGATATCACGGAACAGGTCCTTGATGCCATCAACCAGCTCGGGCTTTTCCATCGGACCGAAGCGGATCTCCAGCAGGCGCTCGCCCTTGGGCTGCGCCGCCAGAGCTGCCGGGGGGGCGGCCGGCTTGACGGCAACCGGGGCCGGGGCCAACGCGACAGCCGCCGCTGGCATGCTACCGGCAGCCAGCTCGCTGATACGCCGCACCAGGTCGGCCGTGGATGGGGGATCGCTCGAGTCACCCGCCTGATGGCGGGCCAGCAGCATGCGGGAGATGTCCGCAGATTCGAGGAGCACATCCACCATCATGGAGTTGGGCTGCAATTCGTGCCGGCGCAACTTGTCGAGCAGGGACTCCATCTCATGGGTCAGCTCAGCCACGTCGCCGAAACCGAAGGTTGCCGCACCACCCTTGACCGAGTGGGCGCAGCGGAAGATGCCGTTGAGCTCCTCGTCGTCGGCCGTCTCCAAGTTTAGATTGAGCAACATCTGCTCCATCTTGTCCAGGTTCTCGCTGGCTTCTTCAAAGAAGATCTGATAGAACTGACTCAGATCGAACGCGTCACCGGCTCCGCCGCCTTCCTGGTATCCCTCGGTCATACGTATCTCCTGTTGCGATCCCGTCGTATCGGACGGAGGACCGGATTACTTGATGACTTTCTTGATGACCTCGAGCAGGCGCGCCGGGTCGAAAGGCTTGACCAGCCAGCCCGTCGCGCCAGCGGCCCGCCCGGCCTGCTTCATCAGGTCGCTAGACTCTGTGGTGAGCATGAGGATGGGCGTGGTCTTAAAGTTCGGATGCTCGCGCAACTTGCGCGTCAGTCCCAGGCCGTCCAGTCGTGGCATGTTCTGGTCGGTCAGCACAAGATCAAAGTGCTGCTGCAGGGCCTTCTCATACGCGTCCTGGCCGTCGACGGCCTCGACCACCTGGTAGCCCGCGCCGGCAAGAGTGAAGGAAACCATCTTGCGCATCGAAGGCGAATCGTCAACAGCAAGGATGAGAGGCATGTCAGGGCTCCGGAGGAAAAGTTCTTGAAAATCGTTGCGGCGGACGCGCGTCAGAAAAGCTCGATCGAACCGGCGTCCATCTCGTCCTGGGTGACGGGGTTGGGGCGCTCCGGCACCTCCTCGACAAAGGGCACGGCTTCGCCATCCTCCCGCCCCATCGACTCGGAGGCGAGACGGTAGGCACAGCCCTGGAGAACCTTGGATGTGTGGACGATGAGCTGGGACGCCATGTCCTGGAACTGCAATTCGGTCACTGCGGAGATCAGCACGTTGCGAACCTCGGCCAGGGCCGCCGGTCCCGCCTGGGACGGATCCTCCAGGCCCGCAATCGCCCGGGTAAAACGCTGCATGAGGTTTTCCATGGTGTGGGCCAGCAAGCCGTCAAGACGCGCCAAGTCGTGCACCACCACCAACAGAGAATCCTGCACCTCGGCCACCAGCATCACCGGCAGTTGCACGGCCGGCTGTTCCGCAGGCAGTTGGTTGGGGGCTTGCATAGTCATTCCGTCGGGCTGCGACTGCCGGATGATGGGTGGCTCCCCTCAACTCGGCATTAGAATTTTCCTAGATGTAGCGTAGCAGGATTCCTTGAAATTGGGAGGGAATTCGTCAACATTTCCGGCCACTGCCCAGGACCGGGGGCCGACCCCGAAGCACGATTCATCATCAATTACCCCATGCATGCCGACGCCCCTGCCAACGCGATCCGGATCCTCCATCTGGAGGATTCCGAACTGGATCACGAGATCGTCCGCCAGACCCTGCGACGCGCCGGACTCGCCTGCGAGCTGACACGTGTCGAGCGCCTGGAGGATTTCAAGGCCGCCCTGGGCACGCAGAGGTTTGACGCGATCCTCGCCGATTACCGCCTCCCCGGCTTCACGGCGCTCGATGCCTGGCAGGCGCTGCAGGCCGTGTCCCGCCCCCCTCCCTTCATCCTGCTCTCCGGGGCCATCGGCGAGACAGCGGCGGTTGACGCCATCAAGCTCGGCATGAGCGACTACCTGCTCAAGGACGACTTGGGCAAACTGACCCATGTGATCCAGCGGGCCATCGAAGTCCAGCGCGCCAGGCGCGAGCGCGAGCTCGCGGTCGAGGAACTGGCGGCCTCCGAGCAGCGGCTGGCGCGCTTTGCCGAGCACCTGCAAAGCTCCATTGAGCAGGAGCGCGCGGCCATCGCGCGGGAGATCCATGATGACATTGGCGGCTCGCTTGCGGCAATCCAGTTCGACCTGTCGTGGATCGGCCGCCATCACCCCGAGGCCGAGACTCAAGCACACGTGGAATCCGCCACCGCCATGCTGCGACACGCCGTGGGGGCGAGCCAGCGCATCATGATGAACCTGCGTCCAGCCATCCTGGACCAGGGCCTGGGCGCAGCGGTCGAATGGCTGGTCCGCGAGTTCGAGCGCCGCACCGGCATCCCCACGGCCTTGCGCCTCGGTCTGCGCGCCCCGACCTTGGACCGTGCCACCCAGCTGACCGCCTACCGGACGGCACAGGAAGCTCTGACCAATATCTCCAAGCATGCGCGCTGCAGTGAGGTGCGCATCGAACTGTCGGACGCCGAAGGCGTCTTGACGCTTGAAATCACAGACAACGGACAGGGTATGGGCGAGTCCGCGCGCAACAAGCCGCAGTCCTATGGACTCAAGGGCCTGCAGGAGCGGGCCCGGACCTGCGGGGGCTGGCTCGATGTCAGCAGCCGCGAGGGCGCCGGAACATCCATTACGCTGTCGGTTCCCCTGGGCGTCCAGGGCAAGGACGAGGGACGATGATAAGAGTCATACTTTGCGACGACCACGCCGTGGTGCGCCGCGGCATCCGGGACACCCTGTCTGAGGCGGTAGACATCCGGGTCGTAGGCGAGGCGGGCAGCTACTCCGAGGTGCGCGAACTCCTGCGTGGTACGCCCTGCGACGTGCTGGTGCTGGACCTGAACCTGCCCGGGCGCGGAGGCCTGGAGGTGCTGGCCTCTCTGCGCGAAGCCGATACACCCCTCAAGGTGCTTGTGGTGTCCATGTTTCCTGAGGATCAGTACGCGATCCGCTGCCTGCGGGCAGGTGCGCAGGGCTACCTCAACAAGGCAGGCAACCCGTTCGAGTTGATCGAGGCGGTACGCACGATCGCGCAAGGGCGCAAGTTCGTCACGCCCGAAGTGGCCCAGATGCTGGTCGAGAACCTGGCTGCACCCAGCAGCGAGGCGCTGCACGACAGCCTGTCCGAGCGCGAGATGCAGACCCTGCTTAAGATCGCGTCAGGCAAGCGCCTGTCGGATATTGCCGAGGAGCTCATGCTCAGCCCCAAGACAGTCAGCGTCTATCGTTCGCGACTACTTGAGAAGCTGAAGCTCAGCAACAACGCCGAACTGACCGTCTACGCCATCCGCAACGGCCTGGTCTAGGGCCTGCTCACACTGTTTTCTTGACTGCGAACCCGCTAGCGACCGGTGAATATCTCGATTGAGCGCTCAAGCAGCGCCGTGAACGGCTGCTCCAGCATGGGAAGTGTGGCCGCCAGGCCCACCAGGCCCGCCGCCAGGGTGATCGGGAAGCCAACGGCATAGACGTTCATCTGCGGCGCCACGCGCGAGATGATGCCCAGCGCCAGGTTGGTGAACAGCAGCAGTGCCAGCATGGGCAGTGCAATCCACAGGGCGCTGGCAAAGAGTTCGGCACCCAGGGTATGCAACTGCATTTGCCGGACCGCGCCAAGGAAGTCGGGCGCCACGGGGAAGCTCTCAAAGCTGCGCGTGACCGCCATGAGCACCATGAGGTGGCCGTTGAGCACCACGAACAGCAGCGAGGCCATGTATGCAAAAAATCGCGCTACCGCGCTGGACTGGTTGTTGAGGGTGGGATCAAAAAAGGCCGCGAAATTCAGCCCCATCTGGAACCCCACCACCTCGCCGGCAAGCTCGAAGGCTGCGAACACCAGCCGTACGACAAAGCCGATCGCCAGGCCTATGGCCACCTGCTGCACCGCGACGCCCAGCGCTGCCGGGCTGTTGAGGTCGACCACCGCCATGGGTGGCAGCGTCGCCTGCGCGGCCAGCGTCACCAGCAGGGCCAGCAAAATGCGTGCGCGCACGGGGAAGGCGCGGGACGAGAAGATTGGCGCCACCGTAAAGACAGCCAGCACGCGAAGAAACGGCCACAGCAGCGGCGTGATCCACGCCATGATCTGGGCTTCGGTGAAGGTGACCATGGCGGCAGGTACGCTTCAGAGGACGATGCCGGGTATTGCCTCAATGGTGCGCCGGATGTAGTCCACCAGGATACTGAGCATCCAGGGCCCGGCCCATGCGAACACCGCGATGGCCGCGATGAGCTTGGGTACAAAGGCCAGCGTGGCCTCGTGGATCTGGGTAATAGCTTGGAATAGGCTGACGAGCAGACCCACTAGCAGCACCACGCCCAGCAGAGGCGCAGAGACCATGAGCAGAATGATGAGGGCCTCCTGGCCGATCGTCAAAACCGTCTGTGCATTCATGGGCCGGTCCTCAAGTGACAAAGCTTGCCGCCAGCGAACCGATGAGCAGGTTCCAGCCGTCGGCCAGCACGAACAGCATGAGCTTGAAAGGCAGGGCCACCAGCACCGGCGAGAGCATCATCATGCCCAGCGACATCAGCACGCTGGCCACGACGATATCTATCACCAGAAACGGAATGAAGATGAGGAAACCGATCTGGAAGGCCGTCTTGAGCTCACTGGTGACAAAGGCGGGAATCAGGACCCGCAGCGGCGCGGCCTCGATCTTGGTCGCCGGGTCCAGCTTGGCAAGTTTGAGGAAGAGCGCGTAGTCGGATTGCCGGGTCTGCTTGCTCATGAACTGTCGGACGGGCGCCTCGGCCTTGTCCAGCGCCTGGTCGAAGGTGATGGTGTTCTGCGTGTAGGGCACGTAAGCGTCGGCATAGATGCGATCGAATGTCGGCCCCATCACGAAGAAAGTCAGGAACAGCGACAGGCCGATGATCACCTGGTTAGGCGGCGCCGACTGGGTGCCCAGAGCCTGGCGCAGCAGGGAGAGCACGATGACGATGCGCGTGAAGCCGGTCATCATCAGCAGGACGGCCGGAAGGAAGGACAGCGCCGTGAAGAACAGCAGAGTCTGGATGGGCACCGAGTAGCTGGTGCCCGTCCCGCCGCTGGCCACCACCAGGGGCAGTTGGGTACTGTTGATCTGGCTGGCGCCCAGTGGCGCGTTTTCCTGTGCCAGCGCGGAGCCCGCCAGCCACAGCACCGCCAGCACACAGGCCGGTGCCGCCGCCCGAAGCAACTGGCCGGCGCTTGAGCTGCGCTGCATCAGGCCGGATCCCCGCTGCGCTCAGGCGCCTGCGCCGCCAAGGCAGCTGCGGCGCCAAGGCGCGCGGGCTCGGCCGGCATGCTGTGCAGGCAGCTGATGTTCTGGGCCGTGACCCCCAGCACCAGCCAGGTCCGGGCACCCTGCGGACCGACCTCGATGGTCACGACACGCTGCTGCGGACCAACGGCCACGGCAGAGACCACGCGGCTGGCCTGCGCCGCCGAGGACGGGCCCGATGCCCGCTGCTGGTACCAGCGAATGGCCAGGGGCAGCAAGGCCAGAATCACGAGGAAAAGAACAACCGAGACGATGGTTTGCGTCATGGGGGCAGTTTAAGGCAAGGTCTCTCTTGCAAGGCACAAAAAAGGCCCCGCAGGGCCTGATTGGTTGCGGCGCCGCCTCACCCGCGGCTGACACGCCGCAGCCGCTCCGACGGCGTTACCACGTCGGTCAGGCGGATACCGAACTTGTCGTTGACCACCACCACCTCGCCCTGGGCAATCAGGTAGCCGTTGACCAGCACGTCCATGGGCTCGCCGGCTAGCGCGTCGAGCTCGACCACCGATCCCTGGCCGAGTTGCAGGATGTGCTTGATCGGGACCTTGGTACGTCCGAGCTCGACCGACAGCTGGACCGGGATGTCCAGCACCATGTTGATGTCGGTTGCCGGTGCATCACCGGCCGCAAAGGACCGCGCGGCCTCGGTCCCGCTGAGCACGCCGCCCGGCTCGGGCTCGGGCTGGTCGGTTGTGCTCTTTTGCTCCTGAAGCGCCTCGGCCCAGTCGGCCATGCCGTCGTCCTCGGGCTTTTGGGTTTCTTCAACTGCCATAGCGATCCCCTAACCAGTTGGTGTCATTGCCGCGCAGTAACTTGTCGATGCGGATCGCATACTTCGCGTTGTGCGTGCCGTACTGGCACTCAAATACGGGCACTCCGTCGACGTTGGCCTCGATGCGCTGCGGCTTTTCAAGTTCGATGAAGTCACCGGGCTTCATGGCCAGCAGGTCCTCGACCGTGGCGTCGGCCCTGGCCAGCTCGGCCACCAGAGTCACCTCGGCGGCCTGGATTTCGCGGGTGAGCACATTGACCCAGCGCCGGTCGACCTCGATTGAGTCGCCCTGAGTGGATGAGTACAGCACATCACGGATGGGTTCCAGCGTCGCATAGGGCATGCAGAAGTGGATGGAGCCCGTGATCTCGGCAATCTCCAGCTGGAAGGACGTAGAGATCACGATCTCGCTGGGCGTGGCAATGTTGGCAAACTGTGGCTGCATCTCGCTGCGCTGGTAGTCCAGCTCCAGGGGATAGATGCCGCGCCACGCCTTCTTGTACTCCTCTGCGATCACATCAGCCAGCCGGTTGATGATGCGCTGCTCGGTCGCCGAGAAGTCGCGGCCCTCGATACGTGTCTGGAACTTGCCGATCCCACCGTAGAGCGTGTCGATCACGCCAAACACCAGCGCCGGCTCGCAGACGATCAGGCCGCTGCCACGCAGAGGGCGGATGGCCATGATGTTGAAGTTGGTGGGCACGGCCAGCTCACGCAGGAAGGCGCTGTAGCGCTGCACCTGCACCGGGCTGACGGAGATCTCGGGGCTGCGCCTGATGAAGTTGAACAGACCGATGCGCAGATTGCGGGCGAAGCGCTCGTTGACGATTTCCATCGTCGGCATGCGGCCGCGCACAATGCGCTCCTGGCTCGACATGCTGTAAGGCCGGATCTCCCCTGCCTCGTGGACCTCCTCGACCGACTTCTGGCTTTCGCCGGTAACGCCCTCGAGCAGGGCGTCGACTTCTTCCTGGGATAGGAACGATTCGCTCATGGCTTGGTCATCCCTGGGTGCTCACTGCACGATGAAGCTCGAAAACAGCACCGCGCGCAGCGGGTTGCCGCTGCTGCCCTTGGCCTTCTTGTCCTTGTCCTTTTTCTTGGCCTCGGACTTGCGGAAATGTCGCGACGCCGCAGCCAGGATGTCCTCCGCCAGCTTTTCCTTGCCCTCCTTGCTCAGTAGCTCATCCGCCGTTCTCTGGGACACCAGCATTAGCACATCGCTGCGGATGGTGGGCATATAGGCCTTGACGCGGTCCAGGTCGGCGGCAACGGCGAGCTCCAGCGTCACGCCGACCTGGGCCACACGCTCACCACCGGGATCGGCGAGGTTGACCACCATGTTTTCCAGCGGCAGATAGGTGGGTGGCCCCGAGGGTTCGACCACCGCGACCGCCTCTTCCTCTTCGTCCTCACTGTGGGTCGCGTTCTTACTGCTCAGGAACATCCAGCCCCCACCCGCAGCCAGAGCCAGCACGACCAGCAGCACCACAAGGATGAGTATCTTCTTGCTTTTGGGCGGGTTGGCGGCTTCGGCCTCAGGGTTTTTGGTGGCCACGATGAAATCCTTTATGCCTGGTCTTGCTCAAATGCTCAAGGGTCCGGTCGCTGTGACACGCACAGGCGCCACGCATACCACTTCATTATTCTTGACCTGCTGTTCAACGGTACGCCGATTAGGGGTAATAAACCATGCCAAACCGGCCCGCTGCAGTGGGAGACGCTCAGACAAACAAATCCACCGAACGTCCGCTGGGCAGGGGCCCGCGCGCGACATTCGGCGCCACCGACAACTCCGGCAGCACGACCTGGGCCTGGCGCGAGCCCGGACGCTCCCGGTCCGCTTGACCCCGGCCATCACCGCCGCCCGAGGTGCCAACCGACACATCAGCCAGCATGAGGCCCTGCTGCTCCAGCATCTCGCGCAAGTGCGGTGTCGCGTCCTGCAGAACCTGGCGGGTTTGCACCTGATCAGCCCGGAACTCGATCCGCGCTTCCTGACCCTGCAGACTGATACTGACATGGATGGGGCGTTCATCGATGCCCTCAACCTCCATCTGCGCGCTCTGCGCACCGCGTCCCACCCAGTACGACACCTGCTCGGCCACCCGCATTTGGGTCGTGAGTCCGCTGTCGGGGGAAACAGCGGGCACATCCAGCCGCACCCCCTCGGCTCGGCCAACGCCCGCTGCGGCTCCCAGCTCAGCAGCGCCTGCACCCTGCGGTGAGCCCCGCTCCGAGCGCCGCTCATGCGGTCGCCAGCCGCTCTCGGCCAAAGCACCGCCCGCGAGCATCGCCGGCAGCAGGCTCGTCGGCATCAGGGTGTCGCTGGCCCGTCCGCCCGCCTGCGTGCCCGGTTCCTCCGGGTGCAGGACCTGATGCTTTTCCTCGGCCATTTCGGCGGCAAGGGCGCGCTGCTGGCTCATGCGCTGAAGCAGATCGGCCTGCTTGAGCAAGGGCTTGATCTCAGAGGCACTCCGTTCAGGATCAGGCGCCTGCAGCGCGTCACCCCGAACGCCCCCCGCCTGGGGCGGGATGATTTGCGTGGCAAAAGCCTGCCGCCCGCCCGAGCCGTGGACCGCCGACAGCTCCTGGGGCGCGGGCGCCAACACGGCAGCAACAGGCACACCCGCGAGCGAGTCGGGAAGCAGCAACACCACCTCGCCCTCGTCCTTGGGCGTTGTCAGGGCCGCATCCTCAGATTCGCCTTTTGTGGCGATCTCTGTCGCCAGCGATTCGCCATCCGCTCCCAGGCTCAACAGCAGGGAGGCAAAGCCACCCGGCGCGACAGCGCCGGGTGGCTGCAAACGCGCAAAACCCGGCCCGCTGGCCGCCTGGGTGGGCCGGGGCGCATTGGCACTGACGCCTTGTTCGATGCTCATCAGAATTCTCCTGTGATCAGTCAACCGGCCATCCCGGCCCGACGGGCGTAGCCGAGAACGGCCAGCTCATCCATCTGTTTCTGCTCCAGCCGCGCCTGGCGCTGCACCCAGGCCGCATGCTTTTTCTCCAGCAGTTGCTGCAGCGCCTTGAGCCGGACTTCCTGCTGCACGCGACGCTGGCGTGCGCCTTCGGCCTGGCGCTCCAGGTCCATGATGACCCCGCCCTGCATGCCGATGGCCTGGCGCAGGCGAATCATGAAATGCTGGTGATGCGACATGAGCTCGGCGCTGACAGTCACGGCTGCCGCCGTCGCCCAGCGCGCATCGGTGTCCGACGCGTAACTCGCGAGCTGATCAAGCTGGGCCTGCGCCTGGGTCACGGCCCGTTGCGCCTGCACCCAGGCCTGATCGGCCTGGTCTCGCGCACGCGCGGCGACCTCAATGGCCAGGCGCAGACTGTTCAGCGCCGACATGATCTTCCTTCGGGGGTGTCATGGCCGAAATTCATGGGAAGGCCTCCTCACGCTGCAGCGTGACGGCCATGGCCTGCAGGCTCTCGTCGAAACCGGCGCCGGCATACATGTCCTGCTGCAGGAACTCACTCATCGGGCCATGCAGGCGCAGTGCCTCGTCTAGGCCCGGATCCGAGCCATGCACATAGGCGCCGATCTGCACCAGATCGCGGCCACGCTCGTAACGCGATGCGATGGCACGGAACTGGCGGGCCAGTTCAAAGTGCTCGCGGCTCACCACGTTGTGCATCACCCGCGAAGCCGACTGCGCCACATCGATCGCCGGGTAGTGACCCGCCTCGGCCAGCGCACGCGTGAGCACGATGTGACCATCCAGGATGGCTCGCGCGGCGTCAGCGATCGGGTCCTGCTGGTCATCCCCCTCCGAAAGCACCGTGTAGAAAGCGGTGATCGATCCCACACCGTTCAAGCCGTTGCCGCTGCGCTCCACGAGCTGGGGCAACCTGGCAAAGCAGGAGGGCGGGTACCCTTTGGTGGCTGGCGGCTCGCCCACGGCCAGGGCAATCTCGCGCTGCGCCATGGCGTAGCGGGTCAGCGAATCCATGAGCAGCAGCACATGCTTGCCCTGGTCGCGGAAGTGCTCGGCAATGCCAGTCGCATACGAGGCCGCCTGCATGCGCAGCAGCGGTGGCGAATCGGCGGGCGCCGCCACCACGACCGCGCGCGCGCGTCCCTGCTCGCCCAGGATGTCCTCGATGAACTCCTTGACTTCGCGGCCCCGCTCGCCAATCAGGCCGACGACGATGACGTCCGCCCGGGTATAGCGGGCCATCATGCCCAGCAGCACGCTCTTGCCCACGCCGGCGCCCGCAAACAGGCCCAGACGCTGGCCCCGACCGACGGTCAAAAGGGCATTGATGGCGCGCACCCCCGTGTCCAGGGGGTCGCGCACCGGCGCGCGGTCCATGGCATTGATGGGGCTGCGGTCCAGCGCTCGGGCCTGCACGTGCAGGAGCGGTCCCTTGCGATCCAGTGGTTCGCCATGCGCATCCACCACGCGCCCCAGCAGGCCGTCTCCAAGCGGCAGCCGCAGCAGGCCCTGCTGCAGGCTCGCGGCGGGCGCCTGCGGGGGCTCGCCCAGCCGCGGCGTGGCCACGTAAGGCGCGGTAGACACGACTCTGGCGCCACTGGAGAGGCCCTGCACATCGCCGGCCGGCATGAGAAAGGCCCGGTCACCGGCAAAGCCCACCACCTCGGCGAGCACCGGCGCTTGCTCGCCCTGGGTGATGAGGCACTGCGAGCCCACGGAGGCACGGATACCGACCGCCTCAAGCACCAGACCTGTCAGACGCGTCAGGGTTCCGCCGGCTTCGAGCGTGCTTTGGGGCGCTGCGGCCTGCTGTCGCGCGGCGTCGAGAAACTGGCGCCAGCGCGCGCCTGGATCAGGCGTCGTCACGAGCGGCGTCCTCAAGGGAGAGCGTCTGGCCAAGCCGGCCGATGGCGCGGGCCCAGCGCTTTTGCAGGCGACCGTCGATCACCGTTCCGGCCGATTCGACCACACAGCCCCCACGCATGAGCGTGGCATCGGGCTGCAGGCCCAGCGGCACGTTGGGGTATTCCTCGCGCAGGACGTCCTGCAGCACGTCCAGGTCCAGGGGATGCAGGCGGATCTGTACCGTCTTGCTGTCTGAAAAGATCTGGCCCAGTGACTCACGGATCACCGGCAGCAGCGTGTTGGGATTGCTCGCGATCTCGTGTCGCAGAACCTGCCGCGCAATCTCGCAAGCCAGCTCCAGCACGGCCTGGCCCGCCAGCTGTTCAGCCGCTTCCAGCTGGTCGCGCGCGGAGGTGACCAGCGCGCCGAGTTGCTGCGCAGCCTCGCGCCCCTGGCCGGCGATGTAGTCGCTGATCTGCTTTTGCGCGCCCATCAGGGTCTGAGCGCGGCCCTGCTCGAAGCCCTCGGCGTAGCCGTCGGCGTGGGCCTGCTGGCGCACCTTCCCCCTGTCCTCATGCAGCTCGCGCACCTGCTGCTCCAGCAGCATGGCGGCTGCGTCGACGTCGGAGAAGCTCCAGCGGGAGACGGCGTCGATTTCGTCGCTAGGGATGAAGCGGGATGTGGAGCGCACGCGGGGGTCTCGTAGCAAGCGGTTCAGACCATGGCGTCTTCGGCACCACCGCCGATGACAATCTGGCCCTCGTCGGCCAGGCGGCGGACAATCTTGAGGATTTCCTTCTGCTGGGCCTCGACCTCCGACAGGCGCATCGGGCCGCGCGACTCCAGGTCCTCGCGCAGGGTCTCGGCGGCACGGGAAGACATATTGGAAAGAAACTTTTCCTTGAGCTCGGGCGAAGCGCCCTTGAGCGCGACGATGAGCGACTCCGAGGCCACCTCCTTGAGGATCATCTGGACGGCCTTGTCGTCGAGCTTCATCACGTCGTCGAACACGAACATCTTGTCCATGATTTTCTGGGCCAGGTCCGGGTCGTGGCTGCGAATCGATTCGAGCACCGTGCCCTCGATGGCTGTTCCCATGAGGTTGATCATTTCTGCCGCAGTCTTGACACCGCCCAGCGAGGCCTTGCGGATTTTGTCGCCGCCGGCCAGCACCTTGAACAGCACCTCGTTGAGGTCCAGAAGCGCTGTGGGCTGGATGCCCTCCATGGTGGCGATGCGCAGCATGACCTCGTTACGCTGCCGTTCGATGAGGTTTTTCAGGATGCCGGCCGCCTGGTCGAAATCCAGGTGCACCAGGATGGCGGCGACGATCTGCGGGTGTTCGTTGCGCAACAGCTCGGCTACCGACAGGGGGTCCATCCACTTCAGGCTCTCGATCCCCGAAAGATCGCCCCCCTGCAGGATGCGGTCGATCAGCAGGGCCGCCTTGTCATCGCCAAGGGCGCGCTTGAGCACCGAGCGCACGTAGTCGCCCGAGTCGGACACCAGCAGGCTCTGCGCGGCAGCCACATTGGTGAACTTGTTGACGACCTCATCGACTTTCTCACGTGTGATCGACTTGGTCTTGGCGATGGCCTCGCCCAGCTTTTGTACCTCCTTGGGTGACAGATACTTGAAGACCTCGGCCGCCGCCTCCTCCCCCAGGGACATGAGGAGGACGGCAGCGTCCTGCAGACCGTCTTCGGGCGTGGTCGTCATGCGCCGTCTACTCGTCAGGTAGTGGTCAGGCCGCCGCCCTGGCCTTCGCCGCTGATCCAGCCCTTGACGATGCCAGCCACGGCGGCCGGGTTGTCACGCGTGAGCTTGCGCGCGTCCTCCAGGGCCTTCTCGCCCGGCGTCGGACCGGCAACGACCTCTGCGTCTGGTCCGGCCAGCAGCGGGCGATCAGGCTCCTCGGACAGAACGGCATCGAGCTGCGGGGGCTTGGGTGTAGCAAGGGACTTGAGCGCCGGGCGGATGATGCCGAACAGCACCACCAAACCGAGCAACAGGGTGCCCAGCGGCCAGGACAGGCTGCGCGCCATCTCGACCACCTCAGGCTGCTTCCACAGCGGTATGTCAGGCACCTCGATCTTTTCCTGGGCGAACGGCGCGTTCATGAGGTTCACCGAGTCCCCTCGCTCCTGGCTGAAACCGATCGTCTCACGCACCAGCGCCGTCATCTTCGCCAGCTGCTGCTCGGAGATGGGCACCACGATCGGCTTGCCCTTGGGATCGGTCTCGCTCTTGTGGTTCACCACGACAGCGGCGCTCAGGCGCCTGACCACGCCGGTGCCTGCGCGCACGACGCGCACGGTCTTGTCCACTTCGTAGTTGATGATGGATTCCTTGCGCGTGCTGACGGGCGCAGCCTGGCTTCCGGGCGCCGCCGGGGCAAGCGCCTGCGCGGGTGCATTCACCGGCGCGGCGTTGGGGCCGGGCGGCTGGTTGCTGGCCGCGCCGGGAACGCCCGCAGGGCCGGCTGGTCCGGGGCTGGTGCTCTCCAGCACTTGCTGGCTGCGGACGGAGCCGGAGTCCGGGGTCTGGTTGGGTTTGTGCGTCTCCGACGTCTGCTCGGTCTGCGAGAAATCGACCTCCGCCGTCACCTGGGCCTTGACGTTCTGGCGCCCGACCAGGGGTTCGAGGATGTCGAGGATACGCTGGCGATACAGCGCCTCGATCTGCTGCACATACTGCAGTTGCTGCGAGTCGGCACCGCCGGCCACGCCGTCCGCCCCCTGGCCGGCCCGGGAGAGCAGCTTGCCGCTGTCGTCCAGCACACTGACGGCCTCGGGCTTCATCTCGGGCACGCTGGATGACACCAGGTGGACGATGCCCGCGATCTGGTTGCGGTCCAGGGTACGGCCGGGCGCCAGGCTCACCAGCACCGAGGCCGAGGGCTTCTGCTGTTCGCGAAAGAATCCGTTCTGATTGGGCAGGGCCAGGTGTACGCGCGCGGTCTGCACCGAAGCCAGGGACTGGATGGAGCGCGTCAACTCGCCCTCAAGCCCGCGCTGGAAACTCACCCGCTCCTGAAACTGGGTCACACCGAAGCGGCTGCCCTCCATGAGCTCAAAGCCCGTCACCGAGCCCTTGGGCAAGCCCTGGGAGGCCAGGCGCAGGCGGGTGTCATGCACCTTGTCGGCGGCCACGAGGATGGCCTGTCCGCCCTCGGTGTACTTGTAGGGCACGTTCATCTGGTTGAGCTGGGCGATGATGGCGCCCCCGTCCTTGTCGGACAGGTTGGTGTAGAGCACGCGCCATTCCGCCTGTCGGCCCATCACAAGGCCGGCAATCGCAATGGCCACGAACAGGACGATTCCCAGGCCCAGGCGCAGCATCTGGCCCTGATCAAGCGTGGCAAGACGTTGGCCCAGAGTCGAGTTCAGGGGTATCGCAGCAGCTTCAGCCATGGTGTATTCCGGTGCATCGGGGCGCGGTCCGTGCGCCTATGCCGCAGATTATTCCGGCCACCCCCTGAAACATTAGGGTAAAAAGGCGCGCAAAGACCGGTCTTTTCCCGCTCAAGTCCGTGCCAGCGGCTACTAGCATCCGCATCAACACCACTGCTTGCGGACCCCACCATGGACTTGCGCCTCAACCCCACCTCAATGTCCGCTGCGGTACGCCCGGGCGCGGCAAGCCAGGGCGGCATGGTCGCCACGGGTTTCCCCGGCGAATTCAAGGCTGCGCTGCAATCCGTCAGCCAGGCCCAGAACCAGGCCGCTGCGCTGCAGCGGCAGGTTCAGATGGAAAACCCCAAAGTCAGCCTTGAGGAAACCATGGTCGCCATCCAGAAAGCCCAGATCGGATTCCAGGCCACGCTGCACGTGCGCAACCGCATGGTGCAGGCCTACACCGACATCATGAACATGCAGGTTTAGCCTACTGCGCAAGCCGATGGCGGCGTTGGGCGGTGCGCGCCATCCTCACGTACAAATCGTACGTTCCGGTGGCTGTGCTCCTTCCGCCTTGCCCTCGGCTCGCTCGCTACGGCTAAAGTGTGGGCGTGGTTAATGCAGCGTGCGGGGCTTGCCATCCATCAACTCTTCGAGATGGCCCAGCCAGGGCTCGGTGAGCTGACGGATTTCAGCGTCGTTGCGCAGGATGCGCTGCATGATGCGCGCCTTCTCGCTGCGCTCCTCAGGGCGCAGGTGTTCCTCGCGCGAGCGATAGCGAAGCTGCTCGATCAGCACGGCACAGACTCCCTCATAGCGCATCACGGCCTCCAGATCCCTGGCGCGGGCGGCCTCCAGCATGCGTGTGCTGCTGTCCTCGATGGCCTTGTAGTAATCAATCAGCATTTGCCCCATCGTCACGCTCCTGTCGCGCCCTGCTTCATCGCCTTCCAGCTCTGGGCCACCGGCTCGATGAGCGCCTGTACTTCCTGCAGGATGGTGTCGTCGTTCTGGGCGTTGGCCAGGATGAGCCGGCGCGTGCAGTAGTCGTAGAGGGCGGCCAGGTTTGCGGCGAGCTCGCCGCCGTCCACGCGGTCCAGCCCGGTGCTCAGGCCTTCTTCCAGGATGCGCAGGGCGCGGGCAATCGCATTGCACTTGGCCGGGATATCGCCACGCGCCAGCGCGCCGCGCGCCGTAGCCAGTGACTGAAGCATGCCGTCAAACAGCAGGCTCACGATCTGGTGCTGATCGATGGTGTGCATGCTGGTCTCGACATTGATGCGGCGGTAGGCATCTGCCTGGCGCAGGCTTGCGGTGAACATTCGGAATCGTCCTCGGGTCGTCAGGCAATGACTTTATATCGGCGTTGGCCAGGTGGAAATCAAGCCGCCCGACTCAGGAAGTGTTCTTGTTCCACTGCGTTATTTGCTGAGACAGGTAGGAATTCAGCGAGCTCAGCTTGCCCAGCTGTCCATCCAGCGCCGTATAGCGGCGGTTCAGGGCAGCCTCCACGCGGCTGACCTTTTCGTTCAGCTGGGTCTGATCGCGGGAATTGCTATCGAGGGTCTGCTTGAGCGTGCTGTCTTTGCTGCTGAAAAAGCCGTCGCTGGCCAGCAACCGGGTGGTCAGGTTCTTGAACCGTACCGCAATGCCCTCAGCACTGCCAGCGGCGGTGTTGCTGAACATGGCGCGAAGCTGGTCGGTATTCTCCAGGGCCGTCGACAGCTTGGCGCCATTGATTTCAAGATTACCGCCACGCAGCACGCCAACGCCAATATCGCTGAGCCGGGTAAAGACGCTCGAACTTGTGGTCACCGACTGCACCGCTGCGCGCAGGGCGCTTTGCAGCGCGAGCGCTGTGGTGTCGCCTTGCAGGAGGCCACCCGTCTTCGTCGCAGCGTCGTACTTGGTGGCCTCGTTAAGGATGCCGTTGACGTCGTTGTAGGCCTTGACAAAGGCCTCGATGTTCTTCTGCACCGCCGAATTGTCCTTGGTGATGGTGACGACAACCGGTGCCTTGGTTTCCTGGACCGCAGTGAACGTGACTCCCGCGACCTTGTTCGCGAAGGTGTTGGTCGACGACGTGACGGGAATGCCATTGATCGTGGCTGCGGCGTCAGTGGCATTCTGGTTGGTGGTGCTGCCCACGACCACGCGCGACAGTCCCAGGGCGTCTGCGGGGTTCGTATCGTCGTCGGCCGTTACGCTCAAGCGGTAGCCGGCGTCCACGCCCGTGTTCTTGCCACGCAGGAGCAGGCGTTCACCCGAGGCATCGCTCAGGATCGTGGCGGTCACGCCCGCATTGGCGCCATTGATCTTGCTGGCAATGTCAGCGACCTTGTCGGTCGCGCTGACCGTGATGTCCAAGGGCGTGCCGCTGCCCGGCGTGAAGACAGCACCCGCCCATTTCCCGAGCTCCAGCCGCAGGGTGCCGGCCCCGACAGCGCCACCGACTGGCAGCAGGGCCGCTGAGTAGCTGGACTGGGCTTTGGCCAGGCTCTGGACCTCGACGTTGAACGAGGTCGGCTGGGTACCACCGATGGCGCTGGACGTCACGAACGCGTTGTCCGAGGAGCTGGCCGTGACGCCATTCCATCCGGTGACGCTGGTCAACTTGCCGACAGCGTCCTGCAAGCTGGAGACCATGGACTTGATCTGGCCGAAGGTGGAGATCTTGGTCTGGGTCGCGGCGGCCTGCAGCTTGAGCTTTTCCAGCGGCTTCTTTTCGATCGCCACCAGCTGGGAAACAATGCTCTTGACATCCAGATTGCTGCCGATCCCCGGCGAAGACATCGTGGCCATAAAACCTCCAGAAGCCGGCTGGGTGGCCGGCATGACTCGGGGAATTATGGAACCCGCACCCCGGTCTGTCACATCGATTTGGGACCCGAAAAGGCCCTAGTTCCACCTTCTTCGGTTATCGGTGGGCTTACATGTAACTTGAGCGATGCATCGACGGCACGACCAAAAAAAACGGGCGCCGTTTGGCGCCCGTTTCAGGCCTGTAGTCGCAGGCTTTACCGCAACAGGGCCAGTACACCCTGAGGCAACTGGTTGGCCTGCGCCACCATCGCGGTTCCTGCCTGTTGCAGGATCTGGGCGCGCGACAGGTTGGCCGTTTCCTGGGCGAAGTCGGCGTCCAGAATGCGGCTACGCGAGGCGGTCAGGTTCTCGGACGTGACCTGCAGATTGGAGATCGCGGTGTCGAAGCGCGATTGCAGGGCACCCAGCTTGGCACGCTCACCGTTGATGAAGCTCAGGGCCGAGTCCACCGTCTTGAGTGCATCGGTGGCCTTGATCACGCTGCTGACGTCCAGGTTCGAGACCTTCTTCAGCGTCGATGCCGTGTCGGCGAATGCGTTGCTGGTGGTCACATCCACGGCGTAGGACTTGTCGGAGTCAAGAGTGATGTAGCCGCTGCTCAGCGAGTTCTCAGCCGTCGTGTTGGCAGTCAGCGTGACCGCTGCGCCCGCTGCGCTCAAGGCACCCGTGGTGATGTCTGCGAACTGCTTGGTTACCGTCACGTTGCCCGCGTTCTGCACCGCGGTATCAGCGACGCGGATATCGCTGCCCGTCGTGTTGGTCAGGATGATGGCGGTACCAGCGGTGTTCAAGCTGGCAATGACGCCAGTCTTGGACGACTTCTCGTTGATGGCCGAGATGGCGCTTGACAGGCCGTCCGCTCCGCTTGCAGCGGACAGGCTGAACGAGATCGCCTCGTCCGTCGTGTTGTCCGAGCGCAGGTTCAGCGAATAAGCGCCTGCGGCTGCGAAAGCCAGCTGCACATCGGTACGCGCACTGGCCTTGACGCCCGTGTTGGCCGTTTGCAGGTTGATGTTGTCAGCGATGGTCTTGGCCGTGTCGTTGGCGGTGATCGTGATGGTCTGGCTGCCCAACGCGCCATTGACGGCGACCGAGCC
>JADCGR010000064.1 GCA_020248905.1 Curvibacter sp.
CAGGCCCATGAAGCTGCCGGCCTTGGCGCGCGTGGCGCAGTACTCGGGCAGGTAGCGCCCGGCCTGGCGCATGAGCCACAGCGGGGTGTAGTCAGTCGCCTGGCGCAGACAGGCGCGCAGGAAGGTGTCGTTTTGCAGGGGCTCAAACGGAGCTGAAGTCATAAGGCGGGGGGCGACGATCCTCAGACAAGAGTGTCAGATTCATTATTATTCAAAAGTGTCAATTTAACTTGACGTTTTGTCAAATCCCGATAAATTAGAGCTACGCAGACCACCTTCAGGTGAACCATGGGGCCCTTGCTGGACCGGATCAAATCTCCCGCTGACTTGCGCCGGCTTGAGCGCGAGCGGCTGCCATTCCTGGCGGATGAGTTGCGCGAGCGGCTGTTGCAGAGCGTTGCGAGCACCGGCGGGCACCTGAGCGCCAACCTGGGCACGGTGGAGCTCACCATTGCCCTGCACTATGTGTTCAACACGCCCGAAGACCGGCTGGTCTGGGATGTCGGCCATCAGACCTATCCGCACAAGATGCTGACCGGGCGGTGTGATCGCATGGGCAGCCTGCGGCAGCGGGGTGGACTCAGCGGCTTTCCGCGCCGGCAGGAGAGCGTGTACGACGCCTTCGGCACCGCCCATTCTTCGACCAGCATCTCAGCCGCCCTGGGCATGGCCATGGCCGCACGCCAGACCGGCGCGGCCCGCAAGGCCGTGGCCATCATCGGCGACGGTGCGCTGACCGCCGGCATGGCTTACGAAGCCCTGAACAATGCTGGCGCCAGCGACTGCGACCTGCTCGTCATCCTCAACGACAACGACATGTCGATCAGCCCGCCCGTCGGCGCGCTGAACGAGTATCTGGTGCAGCTGATGTCGGGGCGCTTTTACGCGCAGGCGCGGGCGGCAGGCCGAAAGGTGCTGGAAAACGCTCCGCCGCCGCTCTTTGCCCTGGCCCGCCATCTGGAACAGCAAACCCGGCAACTGGTCCATCGGGACACGCTGTTTGAAAAACTGGGCTTCACCTACAGTGGCCCGATTGACGGCCATGACCTGAACACGCTGGTTCCCACGCTGGAGCGGCTAGCCAGCGCCTGCGGGCCGCAGTTTCTGCATGTCGTGACACGCAAGGGCAAGGGCTACGAGCGCGCCGAGGCCGATCCCGTGGCCTACCACGGCCCGGGCAAGTTCGACCCGCGCGTCGGCCTGGCTAGCAGCGCGGCGCCATCGACGCCCAGCTACTCCCAGGTCTTCGGCGACTGGCTTTGTGACATGGCCGCCCAGGACCCGCGTCTTGTCGGGATCACGCCGGCCATGCGCGAGGGCTCCGGCATGGTCGCGTTCAGCGAGCGTTTTCCCGGCCGTTATGTGGACGTCGGTATCGCCGAGCAGCATGCCGTGACCTTCGCTGCGGGCCTGGCGTGCGAGGGCCTGCGGCCGGTGGTGGCGATCTATTCCACCTTCCTGCAGCGGGCCTATGACCAACTGATCCACGATGTCGCCTTGCAGAAGCTGCCCGTGGTCTTCGCACTCGATCGCGCCGGGATGGTGGGACCCGACGGCGCGACCCACGCCGGCATGTTTGACATCGCCTACACGCGCTGCATCCCGAACATGAGCATTGCCTGCCCGGCCGACGCAAGGGAGTGCCGCCAACTGCTGTCTACGGCCTTTGCCCAGGATCATCCTGTCACCGTGCGCTATCCCCGGGGCAAGTGCGTGGGCGAGCAGGCACTGACCAGCCTTGACGCGCTACCTATGGGCAAGGCCGAGTTGCGCCGGCAGGGCAGGAACGTCGCAATGCTGGCCTTCGGACCCTTGCTGCACGAAGCTTTGCAGGTCGCAGAGCGCCTGAACTGCACAGTGGTGAACATGCGCTGGGCCAAGCCGCTCGACCGCGAGATGTTGCTGGAGATGGCCAAGACCCATCAGGGCCTGGTGACGCTCGAAGACGGCTGCCGTCTGGGTGGCGCTGGCTCTGCGGTGATCGAAGCGCTACAGGACATGCCCCGGCGCCCGGAGGTCCTGACCCTGGGCTTCGAGGACGAGTTCACGGAGCACGGGGACCCGGCCGCTCTGATGGCACTGTACGGCCTGAGTGCCGAAAAAATCGAGTCCCGGATCGTGACGCGCTGGCCGCTGCTGTTCCAGGGCCAAACATCCGACACCGGTGTGCTGCCGCTGCGGCGCAAGGTGAGCTGAATGGACGTCTGGACGCTCGGACTCAACCACCGCTCGGCGCCGCTGGACCTGCGCGAGCGCTTCGTGTTCGCGTCGGAGCGGCTGGGCGAGACACTGCACGGGCTGCGACGCAGCTTTACCAGCCACAAGGAAGTGGCCATCCTGTCAACCTGCAATCGAACGGAAATCTATTGCGCCGGTGACCAGGCCCGACTGCCCGAGACGCTGAGCTGGCTGGCCGAGGCCGGCCGCACACCGCTCGATACCCTCAAGGAGCACACCTACTGGCTGCAGGCGGATGCTTCGGCGCGGCACGCCTTCAGGGTGGCCAGCGGGCTGGACTCCATGGTGCTCGGTGAACCGCAGATCCTTGGACAGCTCAAGGATGCGGTGCGCATCGCCAGCGACGCCGGGTCACTGGGCAGCACGCTGAACCAGCTCTTCCAGCGCTCCTTCTCGGTCGCCAAGGAGGTGAGAAGCTCGACGGATATCGGCGCGCATTCCATCAGCATGGCTGCCGCTGCCGTCCGCTTGGCCTCGCGCATCTTCGAAAACCTGCGCGACACGCGCGTGCTCTTTGTCGGCGCGGGGGAGATGATCGAACTCTGCGTGGCGCACTTCGGCGCCAAATCCCCTGGCTCGCTCACCATCGCCAACCGTTCCCTGGAAAAAGCCGAGGGCTTGGCGCAGCAGTACGGCGGGCGCGGCATGGCGCTGGCCGACCTGCCTCAGCGATTACACGAGTTTGACATCGTGGTCAGCTGCACCGCCAGCACCCTGCCACTGATCGGCCTCGGCGCGGTCAACCGTGCCCTGCTGCTGCGCAGGCACCGCCCCATGTTCATGGTGGACCTGGCTGTCCCGCGCGATATCGAGCCCGAGGTCAAGAGTCTGCCCGACGTGTACCTGTACACCGTGGATGACCTGGCTGAGGTGGTGAGCCAGGGCCAGTCGCACCGGCAGGCCGCCGTGTCAGACGCCGAACTCATCATCGATTCGGGCGTGCAGAAGTTCATGGCATGGCTGGACCAGCGCAGCCACGTGCCCATGATTCAGCAGCTCAACCTCAAGGCCGAAGGCTGGCGGCAGGCTGAGCTGGCGCGCGCACGCAAGCAGCTAGCAAAAGGGCAGGACCTGGAAAGCGTGCTGGAGTCGGTGACCCTGGGCCTGATGAAGAAGATGCTTAACGGTCCGCTGCGTGAGCTCAACCAGCAGGACGCTCCCGCGCGCGAGCAGGCCAAATCTGCCGTCGAGCAGTTCTTCCTCAAGCCCTGAGGCTCGCTGCCTGCAGCCTGCCGGCCTCATTACCGCGCAGCCGAGCGCGCGGCCCACCGCACCCGGCCCAAGCGCCATGCGCGCCACGCCAGCAGCAGGCCCAGCACCACGGCATAGACCAGCACCTCGGCGTAATCGTTCTTGCCCGAGCGCATCCAGAAGAAATGCAGCACGGCCAGCACAGCGACCGCATAGACGAGGCGATGCAGCGCCTGCCAACGTGCGGCGCCCAGCCAGCGGGTCGCGCGATTCCACGACGTCAGGGCCAGCGGTGTGAGCACCACGACGGCCGAGAAGCCCACAAGGATGAACGGGCGCTTGATGATGTCGCGGGTGACGTCCACGACGTCAAAGCCCATGTCCAGCCAGGCGTAGCAGAGCAGGTGCAGCAGGGCGTAGAAATACACAAAGAGTCCCAGCATGCGACGCAGGCGCGCAAGCGCCGGCAGAGCAAGCATCTGACGCATTGGCGTCACGGCCAGCACCGCGCACAGCAGGCGCAGAGCCCAGTCACCGGTGGAGCGGATCAGGGCTTCGGCTGGATTAGCGCCGAGCTGATCGGTCGCTGCGCCCAGCACCAGCCAAGCAGCCGGCAACAGACAGAGCGCGAAGACGAGGGGTTTCGCAGCCCGGCTGAGCAAGCCCCGGTTGAGAGCCTCGCGAAGCACCGGAGCAGGCTTACCAGAACTTGCGCAGGTCCATGCCAGCGTAAAGCTGCCCCACCTGGGCCTCGTAGCCGTTGAACATCAGGGTCTTGCGCTTCTTGCCAAACAGGCCGTCCTCGCCAATCCGACGCTCGCCGGCCTGACTCCAGCGCGGATGGTCGACCATGGGGTTCACGTTGGAGTAAAAACCATACTCTTGGGGCGCAGCGACAACCCAGGACGTCGCTGGCTGCTTCTCCACAAAGCGGATCTTGACCACGCTCTTGCCGCTCTTGAAGCCGTACTTCCAGGGAACAACCAGTCGCAGGGGAGCACCGTTCTGTTTGGGCAGCACCTCGCCATACATGCCGAAGGTCAGCAGAGTGAGCGGGTGCTGGGCCTCGTCCAAGCGCAGGCCTTCCAAATAAGGCCAGTCCAGCACACTCGAACTCAGGCCGGGCATGGACTTGCGGTCGGCCAGGGTGACGAATTCAACGTACTTCGCACTGCCCAGCGGCTCCACCTTGCGGATCAACTCAGAAAGTGAGTAACCAACCCAGGGAATCACCATGGACCAGCCTTCGACGCAGCGCATGCGGTAGATGCGCTCTTCCATGGGCGCCAGCTTGAGCAGGTCCTCCAGGGCAAAGGTACCCGGCTTGCGGACCAGACCTTCCACCGAGATGCTCCACGGCGACGTGGGCAGGGCCTGCGCGTAACGCGCGGGATCGGCCTTGTCGACCCCGAACTCGTAGAAATTGTTGTAGCCGCTGGCGTCCTTGTAGTCGGTGAGCTTCTCGACGGTAGAGGCGCCGGGCAGTGCCGATGCGCGCGCGGGCAGGGCAGCCAGCTTACCCGGTCGGGGGGCCTGGCTGGCATGCGCCTCGCGCGAGGCCCATGTGGCCAGTGCGGCGCCGGCTGCGCCACCAGCCATCAGCCGCAGTAGCTCACGCCGCCGATGGTAGACCCCGGCCGAGGTGATGTCGCTGCTTGCAGGGTGGAAAAAACCGTCCCGGGAAGATTTGACCAGCATGGCAATGTCTCCTGTGGTTGGTAGTCGTCAGACGACCGCCCTTCTTACAAGGTTCCCGGGGACTGACGGCAAGTCGCTTAAAGCGTCCCGTAACTGTGCAATCCGCTGAGGAACATGTTCACGCCGATGAAGGCAAAGGTGGTCACGCCCAGCCCCGCCAGAGCCCACCAGGACGCCAACGTGCCTCGAAGGCCTTTCATCAGGCGCATGTGCAGCCATGCCGCGTAGTTGAGCCAGACGATCAGGGCCCAGGTCTCCTTGGGGTCCCAGCTCCAGTAACCACCCCAGGCTTCGGCCGCCCACAAGGCGCCCAGCACGGTGGCAATGGTGAAGAAGGCAAAGCCGACGGCGATGGATTTGTACATCACATCGTCCAGCACTTCGGCTGCGGGCAGGCGCTCCGCGATGCGGCGGCGACCCAGCAGGATGCCCGCGACGATGAGCGAGGCAATGATGAAGTAAATCAGCCAGTAGCTGCCCCCGGCCTCGGCGGAGCGCTGACGGAAAGCGACGGGCACAAAGCACAGCACGATGCCGAAGATCCACAGCGGTGCCAGCTTGTACCAGCGCACCTGCGCCTTCGCCTCCTGCTCCGCCTGGTTCTTGATCAGGTAAGCAAAGGCCACCATGGCCGCCAGGGCAAAGGTGCCGTAACCCACGAAATTCGCTGGCACATGGACCTTCATCCACCAGCTCTTGAGCGCAGGCACCAGGGGCTGGATTTCATGCGCCCCACGCACCACCGTGTACCAGAGCAAAAAGCCCACCGCAGCGCTGACGACCAGCATCACGAAGGCACCCATGCTGCGCGTGGCGTACTGCTGCTCGAAGAAAAGGTAAAACAGCGCCGTCATCCAGCAGAACAGGACGAAGACCTCGTAGAGATTGCTGACGGGAATGTGCCCGATATCTGGACCGATCAGGTAGCTCTCATACCAGCGCACCATGGTGCCGATCAGGGCCATGACGACCGCCGCCCAGGCCAAGCGTGAACCGATGGCCTCCATGGTGGCACCCTGGGACCGGCTGAAGATGCCGATCCAGTAAAAGCCGGTGCTCATGAAGAACAGCACACTCATCCAGAGGATGGCGGACTGGCTGGACAGGAAGTACTTGAGCCAGAACACGCTCTCGGCACGCGCAAGCGTCGGCCCCTGTGGGCCCTGGTAGGACCAGATGCCCAGCAGGGACATGGCGGCCACGCCCAGCATCAGGCCGCGCAGCGGCCGCCAGAACCAGCCCAGGGCCACGGCCGAGGGGATGCACAGCAGCAGGATGGCTTTTTCGTAGACATCCATGGCGTGCTGGTAATTGGCATAAGCATAGAGCCCGCCAACCGTCATGAGCGCCGCAAAAATCCAGTCATAGGCATTACGCCGGGAGAAGTAGCCCTCGTTCAGGCTCAGGGTGGTGGTGGCCGTGTTCATCAAACTACTCCTTGGTCGGCAACAGCTTGTCCCGAAGCCGCTCGAACTCGCGGTCGACATCGAGGGTCTGGCGGTTGGAAGACAGGGCCATGCTGGCCTGACTGCCCGAACCGGCGGGCGCCAGCCAGATCCACAGGCGACGCTCGCGCACGTACAGCATGGCAAAGATCCCGAGGATGAGCAAGGCACACCCCAGATACACAATGGTCTTGCCCGGCGCGCGGGCCACCTGGAACACGCTGGCCTGCACCTGGGTGAAATCGGTCAGCTGCATGGCCACGGGGGCCGGGTAAAAGAAGGTGTCGCTCAGGGCCAGCACGGCCTGCGTCATGAAGGCGGCCGTGGCTTCGTCCGACGTCGAGGGCTTGATCCCCGCTTTCTCACGGGCAACCTGCAGCAGCTCGTAGAGCACGCCGTTGAGGATACGGATCAGCATCTCCCCGGCGCGGCTGCGCTCGGCCTCGGGGACGTTTTTCTCCATGAAGTCGGCCAGACTCTGGAGGCCGCCCCGGGCCTCGCTGTCCGGCACGGGCTCGACGCCGGAGAAAAGTGCCAGGGCGCGGGCAGCCGAGGCGCTGAGCTGGGGTGCGAGTTCCTTGCGAGAGGGGTCCACCACGCGCGCCGCATAGCGGCGCACCGCCAGCGCGCGCTGCACCGGATCGGCCAGGGCCGCCCGCAGGCGGAAGAACTCGTCGGTGCTACCCTTCGCGTCCGCCGGGACGCGGACGTAGCGGAAGGCCTCGGCGGGGCTGTCTCGCACCCCCATCAGAAAAACCGGAACGCCGTCGCCCAAATCGACCGGCAGCATGTAGTTGTGGAACTCGCGGGCCTGGCCCGCAGCGTCCCGCAGCTTGTAGGTGATGCTGGGGCCAACGTTGCGCTGGGTCTTGGGCGCATCGTGCTTGTTGGCGGCGCCCAGCCTTTGCTCCAGAGAGGCGCGCAGGTCGACCTTGCGGACGTCGACATCCGCGCGCGCGGGCGCGCTGAAGTTCTCGACGTTAATCACGCGCAGGCCGGTGTACTCGAGCGTGAGCTTGTCCTGGCCGTTGCTGATCTGGGACGAACCACCGATGACGCCCTCGATCTCGAACGGCTTGGTGCTCGACTGCATCGGTAGCGCCTTGAGGCGCACCGTGGAACCACCGTCGTCGAAGCTGGACTGGTAGATCTCGATGCCCTTGAACCGTGCCGGATGGTTGACCTCGATACGCTCCTCGCGCATCTCGCCCGTGGCCTTGTCATGGATCACGATCTCGCTGGCGAAGAGTTTGGGCATGCCGGTCGAGTAGTACTCGACGATGAACTTCTTCAGTTCGATGGCAAAAGGAAGCTCCTGCAGCAGGATGCCGTCAGACTGGTTGAGGATGGCCGTGCTCGCCACGGTGCCCTCGGCCACCAGCAGGTTGCCGCGGAAGGTGGGATTGCGCTCGTCCAGCCGGTGCTCTGGCTTCACGTCGGCAATCAGGCCACCGCCGCTGTAGGGCGCCTTGCCGCCCCACCACATCTGCGCTCGCACGATCAGGTCGCCATCGAGTAGCCCACCCAGGCAGACCAGAACGATGGCGCTGTGCGCCGCGAGGTAGCCCAGCTTGTTGGCGGCGCCAGCCTTGGCCGCCACCATCCAGCCGGCCCCGGAGGACGTCTCACGCTGCTGCAGGCGAACCTTCCAGCCGCCCGTGGCCAGCAGCCGCCCCAGCCGCTGCGCCGCGGCCTCGGGCGGCTCTGCCAGTTCGCCGCTCGCACGGTGGTGGAAAGCCACCAGCGACTGCTCGCGCATGTTCTCCTTGTAGGCTTTGAGGTCCGCCATGATCTTGGGCGTGTTACGCGCAATGCACAGCGTCGTACTCGTCACCAAGAAGGCCAGGATCAGCAGGAACCACCAGGCGCCGTAGACCGCGTAAAGATCGAGAGATCGGAAGACCTCAGCCCAGAAGGGGCCGAACTGGTTGATGTAGTTGTTCATCGGCTCATGCTGCTTGAGCACAGTGCCGATCACCGAGGCGATGCAGATGACCGTCAGCAGCGAGATCGAGAAGCGCATCGAAGAAAGCAGCTCCACCGCAGCCCGCAATCCGCGGGAGGCCGATGGGAGTTCGAGTCCCTGAGTGGATAGCGTCATGGAGCGGCTGGAATCTTCGATCAAAAGATTAAAGGGCGGGTCTTCCTGGAAAGACCCGCCCGTATAGAGATGGCTTGTGGCCCGGAGGTTCCGCGAGCGGGTGTCTGAGTCATTTTCACCCAAACACGATTCGCCCCTCGTCCGTGACCGAATGACCGGTCATGATGCCGGCCTATCGGCTCAGCGCAGGCCGGCGATGTAGTCGGACACGGCCTTGATCTCGCGGTCGTTCATCTTGGCGGCAACCTGTGTCATCTGCACGCTGTTCTTGCGCACACCGTCACGGAAGGCCACCAGCTGCGCTTCGGTGTAATCGGCGTGTTGCCCGCTCATGCGCGGATACTGAGCAGGAATGCCGGCACCGTTCGGGCTGTGGCAACCTGCGCAGGCCGCGATCTGACGATCCGGGATGCCGCCGCGATAGATTTTTTCACCCAGCAGAACCAGCTCCTTGTCCTTGGCAAAACCGGGCTTGGCCTTCTGCGACGCCAGCCAGGCCCCGATGTTCTTCATGTCCTCGTCGCTCAGCATCGAGGCAAAACCCGTCATCACCGCGTTCGCACGCTTGCCCGACTTGAACTCCTGGAGTTGCTTGACAAGATACTGGGGGTGCTGGCCCGCCAGCTTGGGGTTGGCGGGAATGCCGGAATTGCCGTCGGCGCCATGGCAGGCCGCGCACATGGCCGTGTACTTGGCCTCACCCTTGGCCAGATAGGGCTTGGCCGCAGCCTTCGCGTCCTGGGCGGCGACGAAAGCGGGCGCTGCCAGCACGGCAGCCAACATCAGGGGAGCGAGCAACTTCATGGTCTTGGACGAATTGGGGCAGAACGCGCCGATTCTACAATGCAGGTAGGGGCTCACCCCGTTTGCTTCATGACCCCCCCTTCCAAGAACGTCCGCCCGAGCCGTCCGGGTCCGCCCCGCGCTGCCTGGCCCGAGGCCGTCCGGGCCCTGGGCTGGCTGCACACCGCGCGCTTCCTGACCACTGCGCCCGAACTGCACTTCCTGCCGGCCCTGGATGTCCCGGAGATTGCCTTCGTCGGCCGGTCCAATGCCGGCAAGTCAACCTGCATCAATACCCTGACGCAGCAGAACCAGCTGGCCTTTGCTTCCAAGAAGCCGGGGCGCACACAGCACATCAATCTGTTTGCGCTGGGCAAGCAAGGCGTGACCGATGCCGTGCTGGCCGACCTGCCGGGCTACGGCTACGCCGCTGTGCCCAGGCAGGACAAGATCCGCTGGCAGCAGGTCATGGCGAACTACCTCGTCACACGCGAGAACCTGCGCGCCATCGTCCTGCTGTGCGACCCGCGCCACGGCCTGACCGAGCTGGACGAAGTACTGCTGGAGGTGATCCGCCCACGCGTGGAAGAGGGGCTGAAGTTCCTTGTCGTGCTGACCAAGGCGGACAAACTCACCCGCAGCGAAGCGGCCAAGGCTCTGGCGATCATGAAACTCAATGCCGGCGGTGGCGAGGTGCACCTGTTCTCGGCCACCAAACGCACCGGTATCGAAGACGTAGCCTGTCTCCTGTGGGACTGGACGCACATGGCGCCAGCGCCAGAATCTTTAAAGGAGCCCCGTGCGCAGAACCCATGATCGAGACTTGGCAACAAGAACTTCCCCACGGCATCACCTTGAGCTGCCGCGCTGGCGGCGTCCGCGGCCAGCCGGTGCTGCTTTTCCTGCACGGTTTTCCGGAGGCCGCTTTCGTCTGGGACGAACTGCTTGCACATTTCGCGCGGCCGGAGAACGGCGGCTACCGCTGTGTTGCCCCCAACCTGCGCGGCTATGAACAGTCCAGCGCACCGCTCGATCCGGCAGCGTACCGCGCCAAGCACCTGGTCCAGGACCTGGTGGCGCTGATCGCGATCGAATCGCCGGGCCAGCCCCTGACCTGCCTGGTGGCCCACGACTGGGGCGGAGTCGTGGCCTGGAACCTCGCCAACCAGCGGCCGGACCTGCTCCAGCGCCTGGCCATCGTCAACGCCCCTCACCCGGGCACCTTCTTGCGCGAGTTGAAGAACAGCCCGAAGCAGCAGGCCGCCAGCGCGTACATGAACTTCCTGATCCGGCCGGACGCCGAACAGCTGCTGGCCGAGAATGACTACCGCCGCCTCTGGGACTTCTTCCTGAACATGGGCGCAGGACCGGGGGCCCATGACTGGCTGACCGAGGACGTCAAGGCCCGTTACCGCGCCGTCTGGGACCACGGCCTCACCGGCGGGCTCAACTACTACCGATCCTCACCTTTGCGCCCGCCGCGCCCGGGCGACCCGGCCGCGAGCCAGATCGAGCTGCCGCACGAGATGCTGACCATTACCGTACCCACCCTCGTGCTCTGGGGCCTGGGCGACATCGCCCTGCCGCCAGAGCTGATCGACGGGCTGGAGGACTACGTTGCGCAGCTCACCATTGAACGCGTGCCCGAGGCCACGCACTGGATCGTCCACGAGCAGCCGCAGCGCGTGATCTCATCGCTGCAAACTTTCCTCGCTCAGTAGACCGACGGCTCACCCGGCGGCCGGGTCTTGAAGCGTTTGTGCACCCAGTAGTACTGAGCAGGCATGGTGTCGATCACGCCTTGCAGCCAGCGGTTCATGAAGGCCGTATCGGCCTCGATATCGCCTGTTGGGTAGTTCTGCCAGGCGGGATGAACCTCGATCTCATAGCCCGTCGGCGTCATGCGCGCCGTCACCGGCACGACCTTGGCGTGCCCCAGCCGCGCAAAACGCGGCAGCGAGGGCACCGTCGCGGCGGGCACGCCATAAAAGGGCACGAAAATCGACTCTTCGGGCCCGAAGTTCATGTCCGAGAGCAGGTAGAGCAGCGCGCCCTCGCGCAATGCCGCCACGATGCCCTTGACCCCCTGGTCACGGTAGAACAGCTGCAGGTTGCCAAAGCGCCGTCGCCCGTCATGCAACCACTGGTCGACAGCCGCGCTGCGTTGGGGCGTGTAGATGCTCACCATAGGCCGCCCGATCTGTTGGTTGATGGCCGTGCCCGCGGCGTCCAGACCGAGGAAATGCGGTGCAAAGATCACTGTCGGCGCGTCACCCAGCAGCTCCTGGACAGCGCCCGTGATGCGCAGCCGGCGACGTAAACCCTCAACCGGCCCGTTCCAGAGCCAGGAGCGGTCGAACCAGGCCTGCGCGAAACACACGAAACACTGGCGCGCCCAGCGCCTGCGCACAGATGGCGGCTGCTGCGGAAAACACAGGGCGAGGTTGGCCATGACCACTCGACGCCTTGGCACCGCCAGCGCATAGAGCAACCAGCCCACAGCCGTGCCCAGCCCGCGCACCCAGCCCAGCGGCAGAGGAGCAATCAGGCGCATGAACAGTACACCCGGGTGCGTCAAGACACCGTCTCCTGGCGTGGCTGCTTGTAGCGCGCGTAACCCCAGAGGTATTGGCCGGGGTGGGTGACGATCAGGCGCTCCATGGCCTGATTGATGACCGTCGCTGCCGCCACCGGGTCGGCCGGCAACTCAGCGCCCAGCGGCTGGACGTGCACACGGTAGCCGCGTCCCCAGGACAGCCGTTGCCCCCACACGAGCAGCATCGCCGCGCCCGTCTGCTGTGCCAGGCGCGCCGAAAGCGTCATCGTGTAGGCCCGGCAACCAAAAAAAGGCGCCCAGACGCCCAGACCCTGCGGTGGCACCTGATCGGGCAACAAGCCCACGGACTGCCCCGCGCGCAGCGCCTTGATCATCTGCTTCACGCCGGCCATCGTCGTCGGCGCCGTCTGCAGGTGCGGGCGATGGCGCGCCGTGGCAACCAGGCCGCGCAACAGCGGCTGGCGCGAGGGCCGGTAGAGCACCGTGATGGGTTGGGTGTGGCCGAACCGCTCGGCGTAGTCCTGGGCCGTGACCTCAAAACAGCCCATGTGCGGGGTCAGGAAGACGATGCCGCGCTGCGCCGCCATGGCCTGCAAGATATGCTCGTCCCCCTCCCATTGCACGGGCACGGGACGGCCAAACCAAAGACGGGGCAACTCGGCCAACAGCTTGCCGGCCTCACCGACCGAGCCGCGACATTGCGACCACGCCAGACCCGCCTGGCGGCAGTTGGCGCGCAAGCGATGGCGATACGTCGGCGAGAGGGCGTAGATCAGCCAGCCCAGCCCCCAGCCCAGGCCGTGCATGAACCACAAGGGCAGCCAGGACAGGACACGGAACAAGAAAATCATTGGGATAAAATACGCGGGTCGCCGAGTTATGGAACTACTTGCAGGGCGACAGGCACAGTCCGTCACCCGAACGGGAACGATTGTGCCGTCATTCATGACATATCTGCTAAAGCGTTCGCCGAAGCTCCCAGCCAGGCAACGCGCCTGATACAACAACTGGAGTTTATTTAATGGCGAACGATTACCTCTTCACTTCCGAGTCTGTTTCTGAAGGCCATCCGGACAAGGTGGCAGACCAGATCTCTGACGCGATCCTCGACGCGATCTTCAAGCAGGATCCGCGCAGCCGCGTGGCCGCCGAGACCCTGACCAACACCGGGCTGGTCGTGCTGGCCGGCGAGATCACCACCAACGCGCATGTGGACTACATCCAGGTCGCGCGCGACACCATCAAGCGCATCGGCTACGACAACACCGAGTACGGCATCGACTACAAGGGCTGCGCGGTGATGGTCTGCTACGACAAGCAGTCCAACGACATCGCCCAGGGCGTGGACCACGCGTCTGACGACCACCTCAACACGGGTGCGGGCGACCAGGGCCTGATGTTCGGCTACGCGTGCGACGAGACGCCGGCGCTGATGCCCGCGCCCCTGCACTACGCGCATCGCCTGGTCGAGCGCCAGGCACAATTGCGCCGCGACGGCCGCCTGCCCTTCCTGCGGCCCGACGCCAAGAGCCAGGTCACCATGCGTTATGTGGACGGCAAACCGCACAGCATCGACACCGTGGTGCTCTCGACCCAGCACAGCCCCGACCAGTCGGAGACCGCCACCAAGCTCAAGGCCAGCTTCTACGAGGCCGTGATTGAGGAGATCATCAAGCCCGTGCTGCCCAAGGAATGGCTCAAGGACACTAAATACCTGGTCAACCCGACCGGCCGCTTCGTCGTTGGCGGCCCCCAGGGGGACTGTGGCCTGACCGGCCGCAAGATCATCGTTGACACCTACGGCGGTGCCTGCCCCCACGGTGGTGGCGCCTTCTCTGGCAAGGACCCGTCCAAGGTGGACCGCTCAGCCGCTTACGCGACGCGCTATGTGGCCAAGAACATCGTGGCCGCTGGCCTGGCCAGAAAGTGCCAGATCCAGGTGGCCTACGCCATTGGCGTGGCACGTCCGATGAACATTACTGTCAACACTCATGGCACGGGCATGATCTCCGACGACAAGATCGCCGCCCTGGTGGCCGAGCATTTCGACCTGCGTCCCAAGGGCATCATCCAGATGCTGGACCTGCTGCGCCCAATCTACGAAAAGAGTGCAGCCTACGGTCACTTCGGCCGTGAGGAACCCGAGTTTAGTTGGGAGAGGACTGACAAGGCCCAGGCGCTGCGTGCAGCGACCGGGCTGTAAGCACAGCATGCACCTAGCGCATCCTGGGCCTTGCGGCGAAGGCTGACCTCAGGACGCGAAGTCAGGGCGCTAAGCGCCGGACGCAGCCACAAGGCACCGAAAGCAAGGAATACACAGATGAAGCTGCAGACACAACGCTGGATCGACCGCTGGGTCGGGCAGTTGCTGTGTTCTGTGGTTTCGCTGTGGGCGCGTTTGCTGGGTACTCGTAGCCCAAAGGTGGACCGCAGCAAGGCGCCGCGCCACATCCTGGTCGTCTTGCTATCGGAGATGGGCAGCATCGTGCTGGCCGGTCCGATGTTCAAGGCACTGCGCGAGCGCTATCCCGGCGTCACGCTGCACGTGCTGCAGCTCAAGAAGAACCAGGAAGTCGCGCGCATGCTGCGGCTGACGGACGACGCCAACTTCCATGGACTGGACGACAGCTCGCCTTTCAGGCTCGTCCGCGACATCTGGCGCGTCAGTGTCGCGATGCGCCGCCTGCCGCTGGATGCCGTGATCGACTGTGAGCTATTCTCACGGGTCAGCAGCCTGCTCTCCTACGTGACGGGCGCACCGCGCCGTGCCGGTTTCACGCCGCACACGCAGGAGGGTCTGTACCGGGGCAGCTACATCAACTGCGCGATACCCTACAACCCGTATCAGCACATCAGCAAGCAGTTCCTCTCGCTCGTCGATGCGCTCGAAAGCGAGGGCGCGCCGCGCCACCGCCAGGCCCCAATCCGCGAGCTGCCCACGGAAACCGGCCTGTCCGTACCCTTTACCCCTGAGGAACTGACGACGTTCCGGGGCCGGCTGCTGCACGACTATCCCGCGCTCGCAGGCCGCAAGATCGCCCTCATGTACCCGGGCGGCGGCATCCTGCCCGAACGTGCCTGGCCAGCGTCGCACTACGCGCGTGTCGCCAGGGGCCTGGTCGATGCCGGTCACACCGTTGCGTTCATCGGCCTCAAGGACGACACGCCACTGGCCAACGAAATTCGCGCCCAGGTCGGCAGCGAGTCTTGTGTGGCGCTCACCGGCTACACCCGCAGCCTGCGCGAGCTGCTCATGCTCTTCCACGCCAGTGACCTGCTGCTCACCAATGACGGCGGGCCGGGCCACTTCGCCAGCCTCACACCCATCCGCGTGCTGATGTTCTTCGGCCCCGAGACCGGCAGACTCTATGGCCCTCTGCCGGGGATCGGGCCACGGGCCACGGTCTACGAATCCGGCATCGCCTGCTCGCCCTGCCTGTCGGCCTACAACCATCGCCTCACCTTCTGCGACGGCGACAACCAGTGCCTCAAGCGCATCTCCCCCGACCCGGTGCTGGCCGACGCGCTGCTGGCCCTCGCCGCGACATGAGCCAGCCGTCCCTGCGCGAGCGCCTCTGGCAGCTGGTCGACTGGCTGCACGGCTTTCGCTATGTGCGCTTCGGCATCGTTGGCGCCAGCGGCACAGTGGTCAACCTGGCCGTGCTCTACACGTCGCACGAGTACGTGTTTCGCGCCTTCGAGCCTGTAGGCAGCAAGCCCTGGTTCTCGCTGGCTCTGGCCATTGCGGTGGCCACGGTCAACAACTTCACCTGGAACCGGCTCTGGACCTGGTCTGACCGCCGGCACGCCACCGCAGTTGAGGACGGCGAGCGCCTGCGCAAACGCAGCCTGCTGGCCCAGCTGGGCCAGTACGCCACGGCGTCCTGGCTGGGCATCCTGCTGCAGTACACGCTCACGCTCTGGCTCACGCACCTGGGCCTGCACTACCTGATCGCCAACGTTACCGCCATCGTGATTGCCAGCGTAAGCAACTTTGTCGCTAACGATCGCTGGACCTTCCGTCACAAGCGAAGCTAGGCCCTGGTGCCAGCCATAATCAACGTTGCTTCTCGCTGCAGGGTCTGGTGACGCGCATGCCTACCTCCTCTTCCCCTTCCGACCAGCGGACCACCGCCTTCTGGCTGCTCGTCCTGCTGTTGGCCTTCGCCATTTACGCGCAGGGCCTGGGCGGCCAGTACGTGCCGACCAACGGCGACGAGATGGTCTACGCCCACATCGCACGCGCAACGGTCGACACCGGTCAGTGGCTGCCCCTGGCCTCGGAGCTCGAGAACATGCGCAACACCAAGCCGCCGCTGCTGATCTGGCAGGCCATGGTGGCTGGCGGCTGGGGCCAGTGGTGGCACATGGCGGCGCTGCGCACGCCAAGCCTGCTGTACCTGCTGCTGATCTGCGGGGGCATCGCGCTCAGCCTGCGCGCCGTGACGCAACGCTGGCGCGAAGGGCTGATCGCAGCCTGCGTCTTTCTCGCCTTCCTGAGCACTTTCCGCTACGGCCGTCCCTACCTCACCAGCGCGCCCGAGACTTTCTGGTTCAGCCTGCCGCTGTTTGCACTGTTGTGGCAAAGGGCCCGCCTGCCGGCCGCCGGGCCAGGCTGGCTCGCCCATACGCTTTTCGGTCTCGCCCTGGGGCTGGGACTGGCCTACAAATCCTTTGCGCTGGTAGCACCGACGGCTGCCGCCTGGTGGCTGGCGCTGCTTGCCAGCGAGTCTCATCTCAACGTGAGGGCTGTGCTGCGTCACACCCTGCGTGTGGTTTTCAGTGCGCTGATGGCCCTGGGTGTGTTTGCTCTGTGGTTCGCGCTGGACCCGGATCCTCAATCGGTTTGGCGGGAATTCATCGTGGGAGAAAACGCCGCCAAGTTCGCCGACCAGCGGGGTTACCTGCGGGCGGCCCTGGCTTTCGATGGCTCGGGTGTGTGGTCGCAGCTGCTGGCCTACGCGATCAATGCGGGCCTGCTGTTTTTCGTTCTGCCGGGCCTGGCCTGGCTGGGCCTGCGGCACATGCTTCAGCTGCGCGAGCGCTGGCCGCTGCCGGCCCACCAGGCCATCCTGCTGGCATGGGTGCTGGTCTGGCTGCTGGTCTTCCTTTTTCCCAGCCAGCGCTCGGCACGTTACGTGATTCCAGCGATGCCCGCCATCGCCATGCTGATCGCACTGCACTGGCGCGATATTGCGCGCGCCTGGTTTGTTCCCACCCTGCTGCTGGCGCTGCCCGTGCTGCTGGTGCTCACGCGGCTGGCCTGGGTGGGCCATGAGATCGGACTGGCCTCGTCGGTGGAAATCGCCGTGACGCTGGGCATCGTGGCTGCGGCCATCGTCGGCATCGCCCTGGGGCTTTGGCGCGCAGCCTGGAGCCGCGCCACGGCCGTGCTGGTCACCCTGCTGGTCTACGCCGCCTTCAACGCCATGGTGTCACCCATGGACGGTGTGCTCGGCCGCTACGACGAGCGCACCATTGCATCGGCGCCCCCAGGCCGAATCGCCGTGCCCTCGGGCTTCAATGGCCAGTTCGAGCGCTTCCAGTTCCTGCTGCCGGGCGAGCATCGTTTCGTGCCCTACGACAGCCGTGCGCAGGCCCGCGCGCGCCGCGGTCCCGATGCCGAAGGCCAGGCCCAGGCCCGGCAGGAGCTGCAGGCCCTGCTGGCCAGCCACGACGCCGTCGTCTGGGCAGCGAGCCATGGCGGACAGGCGCAGCCACCCTGCCTGCCGGACTGTCGCATCCTGGGCCAGCGCTGGCTGCTCACGAGCCGGCATGCGCCCGGCGAGATCCGCAAGGACAACCTCTGGTATCCGCAGCAGTGGCTTTACCGCCGAGAGTGGCTGCTGCAGCGTTTGTAGCCCTCAGACGCGGCGTCGCAGGCTGCGCAGGGCGTCGACCTGTAGCCAGACCCACAGCATCGGGTCGAGCACCGCATCCCAGACATTGCCGGTTGGCAGGCGCAGCAGGATAAAGAGCAGCAGCACAGCCATCCAAAGAACAGGCATCGCGCGCTCCCTAGCCAGCAAGGCCGGCAGCAGACCCAGCGCGGCCAGACCGCCCAGCAGCAGCGGCGCAAATCCCCAAGCGTAGAGACTGAAGGGCAGCAGCGCGAAAGTGTCCAGCAGCAGGAGCCAGCCCAGCGCGATAAGAGGCCAGGCCCAGGGCCTCAGGGCCTGCCGGGCGCCAGGCCCCGGTGTGCCGGGCCGCCAAACCCGCCAGAGCGACCAGACACACAGCACGACGAGCAGGCCACTGGGCGCGCGCAGGGCCAGACCCAGCCAGTGGGCGGGCGACACCCCCCCGGGGAGCAGGCACCACAGCACCAACGGCAGCGGCAGCCAGCGCATCAACTGAACGCCCAGCCAGCGCCGGGGCAGCACGGCCAGCAACACGGCAGCCAGCACCAGGCCCCAGGCGACGTCGAGGTACAGGCGCAAGGCCCAGGGTTCGGGCAGAAGCGGGCTTTGCGTCGACAGCAGTGCGAAGACGAGGCTCGGGTTGTCCATCCGGCGTCTTAGGGCTTGGAGGGCACGAAGATGAAGCGCTGCCAGGCGATGGCCTTGCGCTGCTCGGTGTAGCTGATCCAGAGGCTGTTGTCCGCCCAGACCATCGAGGGATAGGACATCTCGCGGCCAGTGGGAGCCTGCGCCAGCTGCGCCAGCACCGTCCAGTTGTGGCCACCGTCACGCGACTGGCTCAGCACCAGTTGGGCACGCGATTCAGCGCGCGGGTTGTGGGCAAGGACCATCAGGTCAGGCCGCAGCGCCAGCCCCGCGATCGCGGCATCGGGGTTGGCCGGGCCGGGATCGGGCAGGTCTTCCCAGCGCAGGCCGCCGTCGCCAGTGTGCACAGCCCGTAGCTTACGATCCGTGCGGTTGTCACGCAGCAGCGCCAGCCAGTCGGTCTCGCTGCGTGCGAGCAGCGTGGGCTGCAGCAGGTCACGGTGCTGCGACATGCGTACCAGACCGCGGAACGCGCCCTCGGCATCGAAACGCAGCGCCAGCGGGTACTTCACCCCTATCTCGAAATACACCGGCAACACCATGCCCCCGTCAGCCAGCGGCAGAGGCATGGCACGCACCAGATGGCTGGTATTGAACAGCCATGACAGCGGCAGCGCGCGCAGCGGCTTGAAGTCCTGCTCCGGCGCGTCCTGGCGAAGGTGCAGGATACGGCCGGCCGCCCACCCGCCCAGCCCCGTGGCCACAACGAACAGATGCGTGCGCCCTTGCGCGTCACGCCAGGCCACCGGGTTGCCCAGGCGGCGCAGGGCATGGCCCAGCTGGTCACCGGCGACATGCCGGTTGACCACGGCCCGCGCCGGGGTCCATTGCTGGCTGGCCCGCTCGAACTGCGACATGACGATTTGGACATCGGCGCCACTCTCGCGGCTGCCGGCGAACCAGTAGGCCTGCACCGCAGCGGCGGCCCCTGGCGGCATGGCCACAAGACTGCTGGCATGGGCAGAAGGTGTGTCGGGCGGCATGGGCACGCGCCCGGCGGCGTGTAGCATCCATGCGCCGGGCTCGGCCGCCGCAACGGCGGGCCAGACGGCGCGGGCAGCCAGCGGGATGGGCGCCCGACGCCACGCTTCCAGCACAAGCAGGCCCACAACCAGACCAGCAGCAGCGAGCCAGTAAGCCCAGGGCAGCGGACGAAAGACTGGGCCGGACATGACCTTCAAGAAGCGGTGATGGGGTTGTGCGCACCTGCTTGGGTGCGGCTTCGCAGTGTATCGAACCCCGGCACTTAATCCACGCATGCTTGAGCTTCTTGAAAGTGTCACAAAAAGCCTTATGATTAGCACTCGCTGGAGTTGAGTGCTAACACCCCAGGTCAACACCTTGGTTAATTAGCGCCAACTTTCTGCTCTTATTCATTGCAAACCCCTGTTTCAAACTCAAGGAGATTCCTGATGAAACTGCGTCCCCTGGCTGATCGCGTGATCGTGAAGCGCGTCGAGAACGAAACCAAGACTGCCTCCGGCATCGTGATCCCCGACAGCGCGGCCGAGAAGCCCGATCAGGGCGAAGTGCTGGCTGTTGGCCCCGGCCGCAAGAACGACAAGGGCGAAATCATCGCCATGAACGTCAAGGTCGGTGACCGCGTCCTCTTCGGCAAGTACAGCGGCCAGACCGTTAAGGTCAACGGCGACGAGCTTCTCGTCATGAAAGAGGAAGACCTCTTCGCCGTGGTCGAAAAGTAAATCGCGGCAGCGATTTACTCTCGTCGCAGGCCAACTTTGCAAAGCATAGTTAAGGGGCGCAGCCCCGGCCGAAGACAAAAGTACCTAGGCATCCCACTTCGTATTGAACTCATTTCGGAGATTTAGACATGGCAGCTAAAGACGTGATTTTCGGCGGCGAAGCCCGCGCCCGCATGGTCGAAGGTGTGAACATCCTGGCCAATGCTGTGAAAGTGACCCTCGGCCCCAAGGGCCGCAACGTGGTGCTCGAGCGCTCCTTCGGCGCCCCCACCGTGACCAAGGACGGTGTGTCCGTGGCCAAGGAAATCGAGCTCAAGGACAAGCTGCAGAACATGGGCGCGCAGATGGTCAAGGAAGTGGCTTCCAAGACTTCCGACAACGCCGGTGACGGCACCACCACCGCCACCGTGCTGGCCCAGGCCATCGTGCGCGAAGGCATGAAGTACGTGGCCGCTGGCATGAACCCCATGGACCTCAAGCGCGGCATCGACAAGGCCGTGGCCGCCCTGATCGAGCAGCTGAAGAAGGCCTCCAAGCCCACCACCACCTCCAAGGAAATCGCCCAGGTCGGCTCCATCTCCGCCAACAGCGACACCAGCATCGGCGAAATCATCGCCAATGCCATGGACAAGGTCGGCAAGGAAGGCGTGATCACCGTGGAAGACGGCAAGAGCCTGCAGAATGAACTCGACGTAGTCGAGGGCATGCAGTTCGACCGCGGCTACCTGTCGCCCTACTTCATCAACAACCCCGACAAGCAGGCCGCCATCCTCGACAACCCCTTCGTGCTGCTGTACGACAAGAAGGTGTCCAACATCCGTGACCTGCTGCCCACGCTGGAGCAGGTTGCCAAGGCCGGTCGGCCGCTGCTGATCATTGCCGAAGATGTCGAAGGCGAAGCCCTGGCCACCCTGGTGGTCAACACCATCCGCGGCATCCTGAAGGTCGTGGCCGTCAAGGCCCCGGGCTTCGGCGACCGTCGCAAGGCCATGCTGGAAGACATCGCCATCCTGACCGGCGGCAATGTGATCGCTGAAGAGCTGGGCATGTCGCTGGAAAAGGTGGCGCTGACCAACTTGGGCCAGGCCAAGCGCATCGAAGTGGGCAAGGAAAACACCATCATCATCGACGGCAATGGCTCCGCCGCTGACATCGAAGCTCGCGTGAAGCAGATTCGCGTGCAGATCGAGGAAGCCACCAGCGACTACGACCGCGAGAAGCTGCAAGAGCGCGTGGCCAAGCTGGCCGGCGGTGTAGCGGTGATCAAGGTGGGTGCTGCCACTGAAGTCGAGATGAAGGAAAAGAAGGCCCGCGTGGAAGACGCCCTGCACGCCACCCGCGCTGCCGTGGAAGAAGGCATCGTGGCCGGTGGTGGCGTGGCCCTGCTGCGCGCTCGTCAGTCTGCTGGCACTATCAAGGGTGACAACGCGGACCAGGACGCAGGCATCAAGCTCGTGCTCAAGGCCATCGAAGCGCCCCTGCGCGAGATCGTCTACAACGCCGGTGGCGAGCCCAGCGTCGTTGTCAACGCCGTACTCAACGGCAAGGGCAACTTCGGCTTCAACGCCGCCAACGACACCTATGGCGACATGATCGAAATGGGTATCCTGGACCCGACCAAGGTGACCCGCACCGCGCTGCAGAACGCCGCTTCCGTGGCTTCGCTGATGCTGACCACCGAGTGCATGGTCTCCGAGGCGCCGAAGGAAGAAGCGGCTGCCGGCGGCGGCATGCCGGGTGGAATGGGTGGCATGGGCGGCATGGGCGACATGGGCATGTAAGCCCTCCTTGCCTGAGGGCACATGGCGGCGTTGCAAACGCTTGCCGTGCTAACAAGCACTGTCAGCGCGTTTGCGCCTTGCCCTGTGCCCTCATGCTGCGTCGACGAGCGTCACGGCTCTCGAACAAATCGGCATAGGGGGCCTCCATTGTAGGAGGCACCCCTGCCACACCACCCGGCATGCGGGTCCGCACCGGGCGGTTCGAGAGTTTGAGGTCAGGACAGTCTTGGTACCCCCAGCCGGTCAAAGTACGCAATGGGGGTGTCGTCTTGAGGAGCCGGTC
>JADCGR010000065.1 GCA_020248905.1 Curvibacter sp.
CCGCCTGCTGGCGCATCACCTGCAGCGAGTGATGATCGAACGACCGACCGTCGGTATCACGTTTGCATCGCATGCGCGCAGCATACCTTAACTGGCATTACTTATGCAAGCGTTAGTAACCAGTATTTGCTTCGCCCAGACCGGAGTGGAGGTCCGGGGCACAGGCTCCAGCTCCCCGGCTTTGGTTTACAACGCGTGGTCATTTAGTCATTCCAAAGAGCGTTCAGTCAACGTGCAGTATTCGCAAACAGGTTCGGCAAATGGCATCAAACAAATAATCGAGCGCACGGTGGATTTTGGCGCAACCGATTCGCCAGTATCGGCTGCAGTACTAAAAGCCAATGAGCTCATTCAATTTCCTACTATGGTTGGTGGCGTTGCGATTGTGGTTAATCTTGGTGGGACAAGCAGTGCCTCGATCAGGCTTACCGGCCCATTACTTGCTGATCTTTTTTCAGGAGACGTCAAAAATTGGGACGATCCACGTATTGCTGCGCTCAATCCTGGGGTGCCCCTCCCAAAGCTCAAGGTGACGCGAGTTGTGCGTGGAGACGGTGCCGGGACCACGGAAAATTTGACTACTTATCTGAGTACTCAAACCTCGACCTGGAGAGATACCGTCGGCCAAGGCAAGCTGGTCAACTGGAAGGGTGAGGTCGTTGCCATGAAAGACGATGACAGCATATCCCAACAAGTGAAATCCGTACCTGGTGTGATTGCCTATTTATCCTATGACCGTGTGCAGAGGTATGGTCTGACGGCTGTTGCGCTGCGTAACTCAGCTGGGCAGTTTGTGCTTCCCTCCGAGGAAGGTTTTCTGGCGGCACTTCGAGCGTCAGACATTCGGGCGAATGCCACGATGATTTCATCGCTCATCAATCTCTCCGGAAGCGCCACTTGGCCGATCTCCAACCTCTCTTACATCCTTTTGGATGCCACGCCAAAGTCGGCAGTGAAGGCGGGAACGACAGCCCGTTTTTTCTATTGGGCTTTTCTCAAAGGTGATGGATTGATCAGAGGAACTGGGTTTGCCCCCTTGCCAGCAGATATCCAGGCACTCGCTGTGCGCAAGCTCAGTGAAATCCGACCTCAAGATCGGCAGCCTTTTCAGTTGTATTGATCAGATCAGACTTTGGCTAGAATTGCGCCACGCGTGGGGGGGTAGCTCAGCTGGGAGAGCGTCGCGTTCGCAATGCGAAGGTCGGGAGTTCGATCCTCCTCCTCTCCACCAAATTGAATTGCTGCGCGTTGCAGCTCGCTACAGCGCAATAGGTAGGAACCGAACCAGCCGGTTTCTACCGGTCTACCGAGACTCGCTCGAGTCCTTGCGCGAACCCCACTCTGATAACTCGTTCACAAACAACCACTTGCGCGTGTGCCGACCGCTTGGGCAGTCGCTCACACGACGATGTCGCAAACAGCCGCAAATCGTTGTAGCCGTCACCGCGGGGGAATGAAGGCTTAGCGGGCTAAACGCCAGACCGCTGTGCGTCTTCAAACGCTCTGACATCCTCGAGTGCGTAGAGGACGCGCCCTCCGATCTTCACAAAGCGTGGGCCCTTTACGTCCAAGCGCCAGTGCTGAAGCCGAGACCGTGAGCAGTGCCATCTGGCGGCGAGCATCGTCTCGGTAGGAAACGTGTTGTCGGTAACTGAGGCTTTGCGGGCGCGCATGCAGCTGTGTGTGCCGTTCGATGAATGGGCGTTCCAGCCGTCTCGCGAACCGCCCAGACGAGAAACGGCTTTCAGCACATTGAGATCGACCGAGATACGAGTAACCCGACGCCCGTCTTCGTCGGTGAAATCTGACGCGGTTTGATAGCTGCGCACCAAGGCGCGTCGACTTTCATTGATCTCTGCGCGCGTAGCGTCGCTGGCTCGTTTCTTGTGGGTTGGCTTCATCTGATCCGTCTCCGTTGACTGTGAAGCGGAGAGCTTAGGCAGCAGCGTGTGACTGCCAGATCAGCTTGAACTAATCAGCCTCCTCGATACCGGGGGCGGCTCGATCAGGCTTCAGGCCTGATCGCAAGTCGGGGCAGGTGCAGACTCACTCGGCCATGCGAGTCAGCCAAGTGCGAGGTGAACTGCCATAGCGCTGCTTGAAAGCCCGGCTCAGCGACGACCCATTGGAAAACCCGAGCTCGGCAGCGACCAGCTTCTGCGAGCGCCCTGCCCGCAGCGCGGCTGAGGCCAGCGCGAGCCGCCAGTCGGTGAGGTAGGCCGCTGGAGTGAAGCCCGTAGCAGCGCGGAACGCTTCGGCGAACGCGCTGCGCGACATACCGGCCTCCTGCGCCATGCGCGCCAGCGACCAGTCGTCCTGCGGGGCGGCGTGTAGTGCTACGAGCGCCCTCGCCAGCCGCTGATCGTGCAGGCCAGCCATCAGCCCACCCTGAACGCCGGCCTCCTGGGGATGGTCGACGATCCACCGCAGCAGTTGGATCAGGACCACCTCGAAGAGCCGATCGACCAGCAGGCGAGAGCCGCAGCGGGGTTGGTCCGTTTCCGCGAAGAGCAGGTCCAGGGCCCGATGCAGACCAGGAACCTCGCGCAGCGGCAGCAGAACCAGCGCAGGCAGCGCCGCGACGATGGGGTTGCGGTCGCCGCCGTCGAAGTGCAACGCGGCGCAGGTGAAGTCCGCCCCCTCACGCGGCGGGTTCACGAACTCGTGGTGCACAGCGCGCGGGTACAGCACGAGGGTAGGCTCATCCACCACCAATCGGCGCCGCGCCAGCGGCCCGCCGCGGTGCTCGATGCGCAGCTCACCGCGGCGCAGCACGTGCAGGAAGGCGCGGTCCGGCTGCGCCTCGAAGCGCGTGCGACCGCAAAGCGGCCCCGAGTGGAAGAGGGAGGCGCGGACGTGGAAGCGCTCGAGCAGGGTCGACAGGCGGTCGAGCACCTCCTCGGATTCAGGCGACGGAGAGCTGGACTCTAAGTGATCTTTTGTCGACTTCATGACACCCATCATCTCTTATCCTACCGGAAGATCCAAGCTCAGCCCGCTGCATCCCGCAGCCCGCGCCCCCCGGAGACCCCATGAAGTTCCTGTCTGTGCCCCTCACCACCCTCGTCCTCGCAACCACCATCGGAGCCACCATGACTGCCACCCACGCCCAACAAGCCTCATCCACCGTGCCTGGTTACGCCTACGGCCAGCGCACGCTGGCGACTTCGCCCGTCTCGCTGGCAGAACTCAAGCAGCTAGAGACCTCGCTGCTGTTCGGCGACGACGATGTGAAGGCGCTTCGGCAAAGTAAGGCCATCCTGGCCGACCAGACTGACGCGATCCTCGACGTCTGGTACGGCTTCGTGGCGTCGACGCCGCATCTGGTGCGGTTCTTCGGCAATGCCGCCACCGGCCAGCCCGATGGCGCCTACCTGGAGGCCGTGCGCAAGCGCTTCGCGCTATGGATCCTGGACACGGCCGACGCCAACTTCGACCAGCGCTGGCTGGATTGGCAGCACGAGATCGGCCTGCGTCACCACCGCTCGAAGAAGAACAAGACCGACGGCGCCAACAGCGTGCCTCAGGTCGACTTCCGCCACATCCCGGCGCTGACGATCCCCATCACGACGACGCTCAAGCCCTTCCTGGCCAAGAAGGGCGCGCCGGCCGCCGAGGTGGAGAAGATGCACGCCGCGTGGGTCAAGGCGGTGCTTCTGCAGAGCATCCTGTGGAGCCAGCCCTACGTGCGCGACGGGCAGTTCTGAGGAAGTCGCCGTGCAACCGCATCGCTCGGCGCGGGTCGCTGAACCCCATCGGCGGCCTGCGCTTCCAGACTGGCAGGCCAGCGACTGGCTCAACACGTCGGCGCCGCCAACGCAGGCGTCGCTGCGTGGCCGCGTCGTCTTGCTCCACACCTTCCAGATGCTGTGCCCGGGCTGCGTGTTGCACGGGCTGCCACAGGCCGAACGGGTGTGGCGGGCCTTTCCGCGCGATCGGCTCGCCGTCGTGGGGCTGCACACCGTCTTCGAGCACCACGCCGCGATGACCCCTGCGGCTCTGCGCGCCTTCGTGCACGAGTACGGCTGGAGCTTCCCGATCGGCGTTGACACGCCTGGCAGCGGCACGGCACTGCCGCGCACGATGGCCCTTTACGGCCTGCAGGGCACGCCGACCCACCTGCTGCTGGATGCCCAAGGGCGCGTGGCGCTCCACCACTTCGGCGCGCTGGACGACTTGGCAATGGGCGCGGCGATCGGGAGTCTGCTGGCAGAGTCCAACGCTCGCGAGCCCGTTGTCCAGGGCGCACCCCGTGCGAGGGTTGCAGAACCAGACGCCCGGCCGGCATGCGACACGGGGGCTTGCGAGGCCCGAGATGGCGCTGCGCTGCCTGTGCGAGACCGCGCATGAAGCGGGCGCTCGCGATCCGCCACCTGGCCTTCGAGGACCTCGGCTTGATCCAGCCCTGGCTGGAGGCACACGGATGGCTCGTCGAGACGCTCGACGCGGGGGTCGATGACCTGGGCGCGATCGATCTGGACACTCTCGACCTGCTGGTGGTCCTCGGGGGCCCGATCGGCGCTCATGACGACGATCTGTACCCCTTCCTGTCTGGCGAGGTCGATCTCATCGGCCGTCGCATTGCGAGCGGGCGCCCGATTCTGGGCATTTGCCTTGGAGCCCAACTGATGGCCAGAGCGCTGGGCGCTCAGGTCCGGCCGATGGCAGCCCCGGAAATCGGATTCGCGCCTGTGTCGCTGACCGACGCCGGATTGGCAAGCGTGCTCGCTCCCCTGAGCAGTCACCCAGTGCTGCATTGGCACGGTGACCAGTTCGACCTGCCCGCTGGCGTAGCGAGCCTTGCAACCACGCCACACTGCCCGCACCAGGCGTTCCTGGTGGGCGCGCATGCCTTGGCCCTTCAGTTTCACCTGGAAGTCGACCCGCGTTGCTTCGAGAAGTGGCTGATCGGGCATACCGGTGACCTTCGGCGAGCCGGTACCAGCATCAATGCGCTTCGCGCTTCGGCTAAGAACTTATCCGTAAATAGTAAACTAGCGCCCCGAGCCGCATCTTGCGCGGCGTTCGGAGGCGCCGATGGGCAAAGCGCGTGTCGAGTCGTGGGAGGTGTCGGATGAGTTTTGGGCCAGGGTAGAACCGCTCATTCC
>JADCGR010000007.1 GCA_020248905.1 Curvibacter sp.
CGCATCGATGAGCTGTTGCCGCACCGCTGGACGCTTGCGACGCCCTGATCACCTGATCTCGACTTGATCAGCACATTGGCACGCACAGGTCAATGTGGCGTGCCTGGCCGCTTACGAAGCAGCGTCAGCCTACCGCGGACGCTGGGACACGCCCGACCAGAGTTCATCCAGATCGGGGAACTTCCATTTCGCGGGATCCTCGCGGCCGGCGATCTTTTCGGCGCAAGTAGGCGCCGAGAGATCGATGACCTCCAGGGGAATCCGCAAGCTGGATTTGGTCGAGAAGAAAATCTTGACCAGCGGCATAGTGAGCGACTTGTGCGACTGCTCTATCACCACCCCCAAACGGCCTGAGTCCAGCCGTACCAGCGAGCCGGTGGGATAGATGCCAAGGCTCTTGACGAATGCCTGGAATACCCTCTGGTCGAAGTGCCCCGAGGCCCATTCAGCCATCTTGCGCATTGATTCGGCGGGGTCCCAGCCGGCCTTGTAGGGCCGGTTTGAGGTGATGGCGTCGTAGACATCGCAGACCGCGCCCATTTTGGCAAAGAGGCTGATCTCCGCATCCTTGAGGCCCTTGGGATAGCCCGAACCGTCGACCTTCTCGTGATGATTGAGACAGACATCCAGAGCAATCGGGTCCACATTACCCATGGCGAGCAGCAGTCTGTGCCCCTCCACTGGGTGACTCTTGATGATGGCGAACTCAGCATCGGTCAACTTGCCTGGCTTGTTCAGCACTTCCATGGGCATGCGCGCCTTACCCAGGTCATGCAACAGGCCCGCAAGACCGGCCGAGCGTGTCTGCACGTCGTCCAGGCCAAGCTGGCGAGCAAGGGCAATCATCATGGCGCACACCGCCACCGAATGCATATAGGTGTAGTCATCGGCCGTCTTCAGGCGCGCCAGGCTGATCAGGGCGCTGGCATTGCGCGACACCGAGTCGGAAATTTCCTCAACCAGACTCTGGGCAGTGGCTGCATCCACGGTCTTGCCCATGCGGGCCTCCTGGAACATGGAGACGACCGCGCGCTTGGACTGCGCGCAGATCTGGGCCGCACGCCGGTACTCCGCCGCCAGGCCGACTGGCTCGGTCTGCCGCTGTGACTGCGCTACCGCCTGGAGTTCCTGCTCGATCTGGGCTTCCGACTGCGCCTCGGACATGGCGCTCTCGCCAGCCGCAACGTCCAGACCCTTGCTGCTGTCGATCCAGACTTCCTTGATGCTGCTCGCGAGGATCCGCTCAAGATCCTTGTCTTCCTTAAGCACAAAGCTGCTTCGCCAGAAAGGATGTTCCATCCAGGAACCGCAAAACTCCTTGATGTGCATCCCCGGCACGAGTTGTTCGACGCGGATGCGCTTGAGCATGGTGAGAAGAAGAATCCGCTGCTGCCAGTAACCGAAACGTCATTCTAGTGCTTGTCGATTGCAGGAAAATGTCGTGCGCCTTAGCGCAGCGGAACGCCTGTCTGCCGAAGGTAAGACAGCACCTCGGAGCTGACCGGGCCAAGTGCACGCGCCTGCTCCGCCTGCGCGGCGGCCGCATCGAGCTGCCCTTGGGCGGCCAGAGAGACGGCGGCACCCAGCATCCACCTGGGCTCACCCGGGCGCAATTGCAGAGCCGCCAGATAGGCCAGGACGGCCTCGGCATGGCGTCCCAGGCGCTGGGCCGCATTGCCCCGAACCGCCCATAGGTCTGCCTGCTGCGACAAGTCCGGCTCCAAGCGGGTCAGCAAGGCCAGCGCATTACCCGGACGGCCGAGCGCCAGCTCCATACGTACCTGCTCGCGCACAAGGCGCGCCAGCAGTTCGGTATCGCGCGGCTGGACACGCTCGACCGCAGCGACAGCGTCACGCAACAGGTCAAGACCGGCCTCACGCGATCCAGCATTCCACAGGCCCTGCGCCTGGGCCAGGGTCTCCATGACCGCGCCTTGTCGGCGCTCGGCGGATGGTTTGGCCTCCTTCGGTGCGGCGACCGGTAGCGTCGGTTCCCCGACGGTCGCGGCTGGCGGACTGGCGGGCACGGGCACTTCCAGCGTCGAGACCGGCGCTTGCGGCTTGCTTGGCGCAACGGCCGGGGAAGGTGGCGCCGCCCACGCCTCGACGCGCAAGACGGGCTCGCGTGCGAGAGGCTTCACCGCTGGCGGTACGGATGAGGGCTCGGGAGCGCGAGCCTCGGCTTTCGGGAGCAGGGCTCCTGCCGTTGCCGACGGCGTCGCGGTCTGCGCAGGCATCGGCTCGGGGGGCGCCAGCGGAACCTGCGGAACCTGCGGCGCCGCAGACACCACTGCAGGGACCAGAGAACGCTCTGGTGGCGAGGACTCCAGCACCCATAGTATGACGGCTACCAGCAGGGCGGCGCCGCCCAGCAGCATCCACCTGCGGCGAGAACGCGGGGTGCGGCCTTGCGTCACACTGGCCGTGCCTTGCAAGGCGGCAGGGCTGATCGGGCGCTGCAAATCGGGCAATTGCTCCTCGACGCGACGCGCATCGAGGTCACGTAGCATCTTGTTGATGACACTCACGACGGTTTCCTCGCAGGAGTAGTGAAGGCGCGGCCGCGCACGCCCGGCAGGCGATGCCACCAGCGCTGCGGCGGCAGGGTGAGGCCCGGCGTATCGGCAGCGGCCAGATCCACGAGGGCGACCCGCACGCGCCGCTCGTTCTCGCCATAGGCGAGCAAGAGGCACTTGTGGGCCAGCACGTTGAGCAGACGGGGCACGCCCCGGCTGTAATGGGCCAGCGCAAATGCGGCCGCGGGTTCAAACACGTGAACATCCGTGAGGCCATCCTCGGCAGCCACGGCCAGCCGGTGCGCGAGGTAGGGCCCCACACGTTCGGGGAGCATGCCACCGACGTACTCACTGAAGGTGATGCGCTGCAGCAGTTGCCGGATCTGAGGCCGGGCCAGCAACTCGTCTAGCTCGGGCTGGCCAAAGAGCACGATCTGCAGCAGCTTGGCCTTTTCAGTCTCCAGATTGGAGAGCAGGCGTAGGCTTTCCAGCGTCGCAATTCGGGTGGCCTGGGCTTCGTCGATGCAGACCAGCACCGGGCGTCCGGCCTGCGCGTGTACCAGCAGCTCCTCTTGCAGGCGCGACAGCGCCTGATGTCGGCTCATCGGCTGCGTGAGCTCGATGCCAAGCTCCTTCGTCAGGGCCAGCAGCAGATCGTCGGGCCCCATGTCGGGATTCGGGATGTACGCGGTGACGAACTCGTCCTGCAGTGCGCGCAGTAGCTGGCGACACAACAGGGTCTTGCCGCAGCCCACCTCACCCACGATCTTGAGAAATCCTTCACCACTGCGCAGGGCCACCAGCAGCGTGTTGAGGGCGGCCTGCGCCCCCTCGTACGGATAAAAGAACGCCGGGTCCGGCGTGATCGAAAACGGCAGCTCACGCAGCGAGAAATGCTGCAGGTACATGGTTCAGCGCTTGGCGGGTTGGTCGGGTTTGTCCTGCGACGAGCCATCGATGCGGATGACTTTGCGACGGCTGGTCTCGATGTCTTCAAGCGCTGCGCGCGAACGCTCGGTGATGAGCTCCCAGTCTTGCGGCGAGCGGATGATCGTGGGCTTGATCAGCACCACCACCTCCTTCTTGCGCGCGCTGTTCGCACGGTTGCCCAGCAGGAAGCCAAAGGGATTGCCGGCGCCGGTGGTGCCCGGGACACCCGAGGCGCTGCGGCTGGCCGACTGCTGCATCAAGCCGCCGATGGCCACTATGTTGCCGTCCTGCAGGCGCACCATGGTGTCGGTCTCGTTGACACTGCTTGAGGCTAGCGGCAGGCGGTAGGTGCCAATGTCCCCAAGATCGACCTCCTTGGTCTTCTCGACCACCGAGGTCACCGAGGGGTGGATGTGCAGCATGATGCTGTTGCCGTCATCGATCTGCGGGGTCACGTCCAGCGCGATACCTGAAAAGAACGGCGTCAGCGTCAGCGTGGGCAGGGTGGTCGAACCGGCGACCCCCGCCACAACGCTACTGGTCGTGGTGCCCCCCGTGACATTGGTGACGAAATAATCGTCGCTGCCGACCTTGAGCACCGCCTTTTGGTTGTTCAGCGTAGCAACGCGCGGGCTGGAAAGCGTCTGGACATCCCCCTGGGTCTCGAGGAAACCCATGACGATGCCGAACTGGCTGGTGGCCAGCGCCAGTCCGAAAATGCCGCCGCCGGCAGACACCGACGGAATCGGTACTGGCGTGACGCCCGAGGCGACCACGCCCGAGGAAAGCGCCGCGTTTCCCGTACGGTTGGTGCTGGTCACACCGCTGCCCAGAACGGTGATGGCGCCCGCATTATTGCTGCCGGCGGTGCCAAAAGCACCCCAATTGACACCGCTCTGCTGACCTTCACGCAACTCGACTTCGACGATCTTGGCCTCCAGCATGACCTGACGCTCCGCCGCCACCTGCGCCGCCTTCAGGAAACGCTCCACCTGGCGCAGCTCGTCGGGCATAGCGCGCACAGCCATGATGCCGGCCTGGGGGCTGATCACCACATTGCGCCCTTCGCCACGGCCCACCAGGCCGCGCACGGCGTCCGACAGTTCAGCCCAGAAATCGGACCGTGAATCCGTGGAAATCCGACTGCTCTCGCCCTGGCGTTGCTGGGGCTGTGCCGCGGCAGCGGTCGTGCCCGTCGCAGGTACCGCTGCCGTCGTGGCGACGCCTCCGATGACACCGGAGTTGAAAGGTGCCGTGCCCGAGGACACTCGGACCTCGCTGCGGCCAACCCGCTGCGAGTGCGGATAGTTCAGGGTGAAGATGCGGGTCTGCAGGGAGGGCGCATAGACTGTGATGCGACGGCCATCAAGGCGGAAGTCGTAGCCATAGACGTCACGGATGGCCTCCAGGGCTTCCTTTACCGTTACGCCGCGCAGGGTGACGGAAATGCTGCCAGTGACATCCGGGTGCATCAGCATGCTGTAACGCGTGTCGGCAACCAGGGCGAGAAACACCTCGCGTGCACTGGCGTTGTTGACCAGAAGATCCAGGCGCGGCTCGGGCGGCACCGGCACGGCGGCGGGCGCCGGCTCGGCCAGGGCTTCACTCACGCGGGAGGGTACGCCGCCGGTCGCGATAGCCGGCTTGGCAGCGATCTCGGTGCGGATCGCCTCCGCCATGTCGGGCGTGCGGCGGGGACGCTCGGCACAACCGGCCAACAGCCCCAATGCCAGAAGCAGACCGGTCAGGCAGCGTTGCTGCTGTGGCCAGCGGACTAGGTTCGTTGTCGTTGCCATCATGGTGTGATTTTCATGCATAAGGAGGCAGATCAGGGCTTTTCGACGGCGCTTCGGCGCTGCACACTCGGGTACAGGGCGACCTTGCGCAGATGGCGGTCCTCGCGCAGCCAGATTTCGGTCTCGGTAATGCGCTCAATGCGGGCCCGGTCCAGCATCTGGCCCTCGGCGTAGAGCCGGGTGCCGACCGCCAGATGGGCCCGCCCATCCACCACGATCACAGACCAGCCCGGGGACGTGGATCGCTCGGGCGCACCGGCACCAGCAGGTGAGCCCATGCCGGGCGGCTGGGTCGGATCACGCAGTGACTGGGCACCGCAGGGGCCCGCACCCAGCGCCAGCAGGAGAGCCAGCGGAAATGAGAAAGGCTGCTTCATGGCGTTGCCCCAACGAGCCAAACTTGCAGCGTCAGTTCGGCGTCGCGACTTTCACTGTTCATGCGCATCGCTCCCCAGCGCAGGCTGGGCAGTGCGCGCTCCAGCGTCTGCACATAGCGAACCAGTTCAGCATAGGATCCGGAGACGACGAGTTCAACGCCCTGACGGGTGACCCCGCTGGCAGCCGATACAGCCGTCTGGCTGTCGGCCGCCAGCGTCGCCGTACGCACCAGGACCAGTCCCTCGTGACGCCGCAGAAAATAAACGAGTACCTTGGTCAGTGGCGTGTCATCGCGGGAGCTGACGGGCAACTTGGCGATCTCGGCGTTCACGCTCGCAAGACGCTCTTTGACCTGCGCCAGCTCCTCGCGCACCAGCTGGCCCGGGCCGGTTTGTCCCGACAAGGAGCGCAACTCATCCTGCAGCCGCAGGAGTTCCGCGCTCTGTGCTGTGAAACGCTGGGTGATCTGACGGTGCGCGGCCTGCAGCGGCGTCAGCCAAGCAACCTCGGCCAGCACCAGGATCAGGATGATGAGGGACAGGAAAAGGATCACGCGCTCGCGCAGGCTCAAGGCATCGATCCGGGTGGCGATCTGCTTGAGTCGGGCCTTCATGGCTTGCTCCTACTGGCTTCGCTCGCCGCCAGTGCTGTCACCAGGTTGTAAGACCAGACGGTCGACGACCGCAATGCGGCCAGCCCGGGCTTGGCAGCCAGCAAATCTGCGGGAACCCGCTCGACCTTTACAAGAGCGAGTTGTTGCCCTTCCATCAAGGGGCTGTCGGCCAGCCGTGCCACCCAGCCGTTGAGCGCCGCAGGCTCCAGCGTGTAGCCGCCGAGCTCCAGGCGCAGGTCGTCCGCCCGTATCTCGGTCACCCAAGCCTGTGGCGGGATGGTCCGCGCCAGCAACTGGAGCCGTGCCGCATGCCCGTAGCCCTCGCGCATCAGTCCACGTTTGAGCTCCATCAGCAGCAGTTCGCGCCTCTGCAGTTCCGTTTTGCGGGACTCCAGCTCCTGCACCATGGCAGGCTCGGCCGCCCCGGCATTGGCGCGTTCGAGCACCAGAGCCGCCTGCAGGCGGTCGATCTCGCGCTGGTTGTTGGCGACTGACTTAACATATCCCGCATTGAGGGTCTCCAGTGTCCAGTTCCAGTAGCCGGCAAACAGGAGGCCGAGCAAGACAAAGAACACCAGGGACGCCGCCATGGCCGACGCCGAGAAGTAGTGCTTCTGCGTCAGGAAGATCGGGTTGCGTAAGTTGATCTGCTGGGGCATGGTGGACTCTCTTGGCGGCTCAGAGCTGGCGTTCCTCAACGCGCAGCAGCAGCCCCAGCAAGGGCCAGCAGAGCTGCCGATCGGCATCGCTGCCCCCCGAAAAACCCGGGAACAGGGTCGTCACGTCAAGTTCGATCACGGCCTGTCCCAGCTCGCGGTTCAGCCAGGCCGCGAGCTCACCGGTACGCGCACCGGCTTGCACAAAGATGCGATCCAGCAACAGCGTTGGCCAGGTGCGGTCCCAGAGGTCGAGAGAGCGCTGGATCTCAATGACCAGGCGCTGCGCACGGTCCTCATAAGGGCCGGCAGCGGACAATCCCTGCGCTTCGTCCGGGCCCGGTGCCCCCCAGGGGGCCTGCATGAACCCCGGCCCGAGGTCGATGCGACGGGTGTAGAACAGCTCGCCATAGGCGCAGATGGTCAGCAGGGCCCGGCTGTCGTCCGTCATGACGATGGCCGCATGTGCCCGGGAATCAGGGACGCCCAGCTGGCGGGCCAGGGCGGCTTGAAGGTTGCGTTGGGCCAGGTCCTGGATGTCAATCACGTCAAGATCACATCGCGCAGCCTCGGCTAAGCCCATGACCTCACGTACCAAGGCGTTAGGCGCCGCGACCACGAAGATGCTACCCGAGGCACGCACACGGTCATCCCCCACCTTGAGCACATCGAGGGTGAGATCGTCGACGTGCAGAGTGACCATTTCGCGGATCTGCCAGCGCGCCGCCTTCTTGAGCTCCTCGGGCGGAACGGCAGGGGCGTCGACCTGCAGCATCTGGTACTGCGAGGGACGCAGCAAGACACACACCGCCTGACCTTGCAGCTCCGCCCCGGCCATCTGGCGAAGCAACTCAGCGCTGTCCTGGGATGAGGCAGGCCGCAGCACGCCGAAACGCCGGATGTGATAGCGCTCAACGCCGTTCTTGTGACCCTGTACAAAAGCCAGCGACTGACCGTCCCAAGCCAGCACAAGACGGTCGACCCGACCCCGGCGACGACCGAAGAGGGGCAGGCTTATCGGCATACAGCCCCCTGCCGCCCGGAGAGCCAGGGCCTCATACGCTCAGCTGGACCGGCATTTATATCAGGGGCTTGAACCCGTAAAACTATGTACACCCGATTCTGCTCCACTTTCCATAGCTCGAAACCACCACAGCGTTCTGGCGTGATGCATTTACGCATTTCTTGGCAGATTGCCACACCAAAGGCATGGCCTGAGCTCTCATCCTGTGCCGACCGAATCCGTCGCATTTGCTGTATCTTCAAACAACAAAACAAGAGCTTCCGGAGGAAGCCCTTGTTGCAAGGCACGACTCGAACCCGATCCTGCGTCGCGATGGATAGCTCAATTGATGCCAACGGCGGTGAAGGATGCCGTGACATTGGGCGTCACGCTTGTATTAATCAAGGTGCACGTGGTCGTCCCGCCGGCGATCACGGCGGCCCCCGAGATCGAATAACCGGACGGAAGTCCACCCTGGAGAGCATTGGCGACATCCGTACAGTTGCTGATCGTCACGCCGGTGGCAGTATTTACGCTTCGAGCCGCAAAATTCACCGCCGACGCAGAGGACAAACCACCGGCCACGCCATCGGTCGCGGCACGACGCGCATCGCCGCTGAGATCGATGAAACGCGGAATCGCCACGGCCGCCAGGATACCGAGGATGACGATGACCATAACCAGCTCGATCAGGGTAAAACCGCGTTGCTTTTGCATGTCAGACTCCATTACACAGAATTTGCCGGTACCGTAGACCATCCCGAGCGCGCTATCAAATTGAGAGTATAGAACCTGGCGGCCACCAATGCACACGAGTTGGGGGCGCCCGTGTGCAAAAGGTCACAGCCACCTCCTCCGCCTGCGGGTGTCAGCCGCTCCCGCGGCCCATCGCGGCCTGCCCGAGATTCCAGAGGGGCAGGAAGACGCCCAGCGCGAGCAGCAGCACCAGCACACCGATGAAAGTCAGCAAAATGGGCTCGATGGCTGTCGACAGGCCTTTGATGGCGTAGTCGGTGTCGCGTTCGTACATGCCGGCAATCTCGAACAGCAGGGCATCGAGCTCACCGGTCTCCTCGCCCACGGTCACCATTTGCAGCACGATGGGAGTGAACACCCCGGTTGCCGCTGCGCAGCGTGAAATGGATTCGCCGCGCTCGATGCCCGCGCGCATCTGCTCGATGCGGGAGGCGATGTAAGCGTTGTCGACGGTCTGTGCCACGACGGACAGGGCCTGGACCAGCGGAACCCCGCTCTGGCTGCACAGGGCAAAGCTGCGCGCAAACCGCGCCAGCGTGGACTTAAGCACGATGTGACCGACGATGGGCAGCTCCAGCTTGCGGCGATCCCAGTTGTAGCGCCCGGCGCTCGTGCCCAGGTAGGCCCGCAACGCGAACACGGCCGCGCCGGCTACGGCCAGCAATACCGGCCACCAGTCGATCATCCAGGTGGAGAAACCAAGCAGGCCCCGTGTGATCAGCGGCAGCTGGGTATTGAAGCCCTGAAAAATCCTGGCGAAAATCGGCAGCACGAAGAGATTGATGATGACGATGGCCACCAGCATGGCCAGGATCACGAACGTGGGATAGCGCAGGGCCTGCTTGATGCGCGCCCGGGTGTCGCGCTCGAACTCCAGGTGCTCGGCCAGACGCAGGAAAACCTCGGTGAGCCGCCCAGTGAGCTCCCCCACCCTCACCATCGCCACGTAGAAAGCGCCGAACACCTTGGGATGACGCGCCAGCGAGGCCGCCATGTCCCGCCCCTGGTCCAGGCTGCCACGCACGTCTTTGAGGACGTTCACCATGGCGGGCTTATCGGTCGATGACTCCAGCCCCGCGAAGGCGCGCAGGGTGGGTATGCCTGCCTTGTTGAGGGTGTACATCTGGCGCGAGAAAATCAGCACGTCCTCGATCACGATAGGGCGTCGCTTCAGCTGCTCCCACCAGCTCTCGCGCGTCTGGACCTGCGGCGCGACCTGAATCTGCACAGGAATCAGTCCAAGCCCGAGAAGCTGGTCGGCCACCGCATCCTCAGACATGGCCTCCAGTTCTCCCTGGATCAGTTCCCCCAGGGTATTACGCCCGCTCCAGGCATAGACAGCCATGCTTACGCTCAATCCTCGATGTCGTAGCCCACACGCATGGCCTCGGCTAGCGTGGTGCGCCCCTGGCGAACCAGCTCAAGCGCGTGGTGCGTAAGGGTCTTGTCTGCGAGTCGCTCGCGTGCCGCGCTCAGGAAAGCGGCCGGGTCGGCGCGGCTGGCCAACTGCGTGAGCTCGGCATCGAGCTCCAGCATCTCGTACACCCCCTGGCGACCGGAATAGCCCGTGCCATTGCAGGCTGAACAGCCGCGCCCGCGCATCGTCTGCATCGTCTCGCCGCTTTGCAACTGGCTAGCCAGCCAGGAAGCCTCCTGGGCATTGGGCGCATGGGGCTCCCTGCACGCCTCGCAGTTGATACGTACCAGCCGCTGCGCGATGACGGCCTGTAGCGAGGTGGCGACCATGTAGGGGGGCACACCCATGTCCAGCAGGCGAAACGGCGTGCTGGCCGCGTCCCGCGTGTGGAGCGTGGAGAAGACCAAATGGCCCGTGATCGCAGCGCGCAGTCCAATCTCCGCAGTCTCGGAGTCCCGCATTTCCCCCACCAGAATCACGTCCGGATCCTGACGCAGTGCGGCGCGCAAGACCTTGGAAAAAGTCAGATCGATCTTATCGTTTACCTGGACCTGTGTGATACCCGGCAAGCGGTACTCGACGGGATCCTCGACGGTGATGATCTTGAGCTCGCTGGCCTTGAGCTCGGCCAGTGACGCGTAGAGGGTAGAGCTCTTGCCCGAACCCGTCGGCCCCGTCACCAGGATCAAGCCGGAGGTACGTGCCAGCAGCCGGCGATAGCGATGCAGCATATCGGGCGGCATGCCCATGCGATCAAGCTGCCGCACGCCACCGTTCAGGCTGAGCAGTCGCATGACGACCGACTCGCCATGCGTACTGGGCATGGTGGACAGGCGCACGTCGATTGTCTGATCCTTCAAGCGTACGCTGAAACGGCCGTCCTGGGGCAGGCGCTTCTCGGAAATATCGAGCCCGGCCATGAGCTTGATACGCTGCGACAGGGCCGCCCCGATGCGCTTCTCGGCCTGGGTCTGGGTCTGCAACACACCATCAACGCGTACGCGTATCTGCAGACTGGACTCCAGCGGCTCGATATGGATATCGGACGCGCCCACCTGCGTGGCGTCCTCGAACAGGGACTGCAACAGTCGCACGACGGGCGCGCCTTCGGCGCCGGCCGAGGCCGTCAGCTCGCCAAAGTCGACCGCGTCGCCCAGGTCCTTTTCCAGCGCCCGGGCCAGACCGCTGATCTCGTCGGTGCGGCGGTATAGGCGATCACAAGCCAGGGCCAGCTGGCTTTCCGGGACGGCCGCAATACTGACGTTGCGCTTGAGCAGGCGGGTAATCTCGTCGTAGGCAAACAAGTCCAGCGGATCGGCCATGGCGACCAGCAGGCTGTCGCCCTTGTCCTCCAGCACCAGCGCCCGGAATCGACGCGCAGCAGATTCGGGCAGCAGCCTGACCACATCCGGCCGAAAGGGAAAAGCCTTGAGGCTGAGAAAAGGCACACGCAACTGGCGGGCCAGGGCGTCAGCCAGCAGTTCCTCGGTGATGACGCCGCTCTCGATCAGCAGACGGCCGACCTTCTTGCCAGTCTGCTGCTGCAATTCGAGCGTCTGCTGCAGTTGTACCTGTGAGATCAGCCGCTGCTGGACGAGGACATCGCCCAGACGCAGTTTCTCCGGTCGACCCGTCGCAGGACGGGCGCCAGTGGGCTTGACAGCGGCGGCCATGTTCATGGGTCAGACCTTGTGGGCAGGTAACTATGAAAATAGTAGCACGCTGTGACGTGCGCTAGCTAGCCAGAGGCCGCAAAGAACCGGTAATTCAGTGCAAATGTCGCGGTTTGCGACCGCCGCCATGACCGCCACCGTGTCCGCCAGAGCCACGCGGTGGCTTGCCGATCTCCAGCGAACTGACCAGCGAATCGAATCGCTGGCTGAAGAGCCGGTCGATCTCGGAAACCACGCCCGTCAGTTCCGCCGCATCGAAATGACGCTCCATGAGGTGGATCACATCCTGCACCAGCAAGTCGCGCTGGACCTGCATGATGGCCGCGGGGTTGGGTCCGACAAAAAGCATCATGAAATCATCGCGTGACGGTGCTTCGGGCTCGGCCTCCTCTTCGTCGAACTCGGTGTCGTAGAACGTCACCTCGATCGCGGCACCAGCTTCCGACAGTTCGTTGAGGTTCATGCACATCTCGTCCAGAGATTGCCGGAAGTCCTCGTCGCCCAGCACTGTCCAGCAGAGCTGCAGGGCATGCTCAGGCGCATTGAAGCGTATTCCGGGCTCATCTTCGTAGTGGCTGTGCGCACCATCTGCCAGCGAGCGCGCGCCAGCATAGTTCCAAAGCGGTTTGAGCGCGTCCTGGATCTGATTGAAGCCCACCTCCGCTCGAAGGAGTACCTGCCCGTGGACATGGATTTCAAAAGGGGCGTTGTAACTGGCCATGCTGTTCTCTGTGTAGTGCCGCGCACTGGCTATCCTGCAGGGGTCCATTCCATGCAAAGAGGAATCGAACCCGCACGCTTCGTCATGACCGACCTCGGGCGAGAGGGTTCGCGATTACCTACCGATCATTGAGGCTGAGATTATGGTGCCTCGAGCCGGAATCGAACCGGCACGCCCCATTTCTGGAAGCGGCAGATTTTAAGTCTGCTGTGTCTACCAATTTCACCATCGAGGCCATGCCGCCATTGCATTGTGCGACAAAAGACGAACCTCCGACCTGGCCTGGGCTAGGCTGAGCGAGGTAAATTGGAACGGTAGAAGAGCCCGAACTCTCGACCTCAACCTTGGCAAGGTTGCGCTTTACCAACCGAGCTGCTCCCGCGTGGAGTCTGGAGGCGCGGGCCGGAGTCGAACCGACCTACACGGATTTGCAATCCGGTGCATAACCGCTTTGCTACCGCGCCATTTCGTTCAATCAAGCCGGCCAGGGCTGGCTTTCCTTCAATGAAAAAGGGAAGCGAACGCTTCCCTTTTTCTGAATCTGGAGCGGGAAAAGAGTCTCGAACTCTCGACCTCAACCTTGGCAAGGTTGCGCTCTACCAACTGAGCTATTCCCGCGTTGTAAGCATCGAATTATAACGCCATTTTCCTGAGTCTGCAAATTCCGCAGGATTTATTATCTCAATGCTTGACCGATTCCTGGGTCGCAGCTGCGGCTGGCGCAACAGGAGCGGCCACAGCGGGTTCCTCGTCAGGCAGGGGCGTCGGTTTGCGCTCCAAAGCGATGTCAAGCACCCTGTCAATCCAGCGTACCGGCACGATGTCCAGCCCGCTCTTCACGTTGTCCGGGATCTCCTGCAGGTCCTTGACGTTCTCCTCCGGGATCAGAACCGTCTTGATACCGCCGCGCAGGGCAGCCAGCAGCTTCTCCTTGAGGCCGCCGATGGCGGTGACCTCACCGCGCAACGTGATCTCACCCGTCATGGCCACATCACCACGCACGGGAATGCCGGTCAATGCAGAGACCATGGCGGTGGTCATGGCCGCGCCCGCGCTCGGGCCGTCCTTGGGTGTCGCGCCGTCCGGTACATGGATGTGGATGTCGCGCTTATCGAATAATTCATCGGTGATGCCCAGGCGTCGAGCCCGGCTGCGTACCACGGTACGCGCCGCCTCAACCGACTCCTTCATTACGTCGCCCAACGACCCGGTACGGGTAATCACGCCCTTGCCGGGCATCAGCGCGGTTTCAATGGTCAGCAGATCGCCGCCGACCTCAGTCCAGGCCAGACCCACCACCTGACCCACCTGGTTTTGCTGCTCGGCACGGCCATAGGTGTATTTGCGCACGCCCAGGTAATCATTGAGATTTCCAGCCGTGACCAAGACTGGCGGGGTCATCTTCTTGAGCTGCAGCCCCTTGACCACCTTGCGGCAAATCTTGGAAATCTCACGCTCAAGCGAGCGCACGCCGGCTTCCCGCGTGTAGTAGCGCACGATGTCGCGCAGCGCGTCATCGGAGACCCGAAGCTCCTCGTCCCTCACGCCGTTGTTCTTGAGCTGCTTGGGTAGCAGGTAGCGCTCGGCGATGTTCACTTTTTCGTCTTCGGTGTAACCCGAGAGGCGGATCACCTCCATGCGATCGAGCAGTGCCGGCGGGATGTTCATCGAATTGGAGGTGGCTACGAACATCACATCGCTGAGATCGAAGTCGACCTCCACATAGTGATCACCGAACTTGTTGTTCTGCTCGGGGTCCAGCACCTCCAGCAAGGCACTGGAAGGATCCCCACGGAAGTCGGTGCCCAGCTTGTCGATCTCGTCGAGAAGGAAAAGGGGGTTGCGAGTACCGGCTTTTGTCAGGCTTTGCAGCACCTTGCCCGGCATGGCACCGATGTAGGTGCGACGGTGCCCGCGGATCTCTGCCTCGTCACGCATGCCGCCCAGGGCCATTCGCACGTACTTGCGGCCCGTCGCCTTGGCGATGGACTGACCCAGCGAGGTCTTGCCCACGCCCGGAGGGCCCACGAGGCAAAGAATAGGCGCCTTCACCTTGTCGACGCGCTGCTGCACCGCGAGGTACTCAAGGATGCGGTCCTTGACCTTCTCCAGGCCGAAATGATCCTCGTTGAGCACGCCCTCGGCATTGTTCAGGTCGTGCTTGATCTTGGTCTTCTTGCTCCAGGGCAGGCCAACCAGCGTGTCAATGTAATTACGCACCACGGTGGCCTCGGCCGACATGGGCGACATGAGTTTGAGCTTCTTGAGCTCGTTGTCGGCCTTCTTTCGGGCCTCGGCAGGCATACGCGCTGCCTTGATCTTCTTTTCGATTTCTTCGATGTCAGCGCCATCCTCGCCCTCACCAAGCTCCTTTTGGATGGCCTTGACCTGCTCATTGAGGTAGAAATCGCGCTGGTTCTTTTCCATCTGGCGCTTGACGCGGCCACGGATGCGCTTGTCGACATTGAGAATGTCGACCTCACGTTCGATCTGCTCGAAAAGATTCTCAAGGCGCTCCTTGACTTCGGCCAGACTCAGGACCGCCTGCTTGTTCTCGAGCTTGAGCGGCAGGTGGGCGGCAATGGTGTCCGCTAGGCGCCCCGGATCATCGATACTGGAGATTGACGTCAGGATCTCTGGCGGGATCTTCTTGTTGAGCTTGACGTACTGGTCGAACTGCTGCATCACCGCGCGACGCAGAGCCTCAATTTCGCTAGTCAGCCTTGGCTCGGCCGGCTCGGGGGCAACCACCGGCAAAACTGTGGCCGTGAAATGCGACTCGCCGTCCTCGATCCTGTTGACCAGGGCACGCTGCTGGCCCTCGACAAGCACCTTGACGGTTCCGTCAGGCAGTTTAAGCATCTGAAGGATGGTTGAGACGCAGCCGACCTCAAACATATCTGAGACCTGCGGCTCGTCCTTGGCTGCCGCCTTCTGTGCCACGAGCATGATGCGCCGCTCCGCCTCCATGGCGGCTTCCAGCGCCTTGATGCTCTTAGGACGACCCACGAACAGCGGGATCACCATGTGCGGGAAGATCACGACATCTCGCAGCGGAAGCAGCGGGAGGTCGATGGGCTGGGGAGGCAGGGGAGGGTGACCGGACATGGTGAAACCTTGGTGTGGTCTGCTGGATATGGACTGCTAGGGATACTTTTTCAACCCCGTGTTCATCATAAGTCGGGCTGACTCGGGGTATTCGGGAAGTTGGGGCTGGAAAACCCGACGCTTCAGGCCTTCTTGGCGGCCTCGCGGTATACAAGCAAAGGCGGCTTGTTCTCTTCGATCGTGGACTCATCGACCACCACCCGCTCCACGTTGCTGCTGGTGGGCAGGTCAAACATGGTGTCGATAAGAGCCTGCTCCAGGATGGACCGAAGGCCGCGGGCGCCCGTCTTGCGGGCCAGGGCGCGGCGCGCAATGGCCTTGAGAGCAGCCGGCCGGATTTCGAGGTCCGCGCCCTCCATGCCAAACAACTTGGCATACTGCTTGACCAGCGCGTTCTTTGGTTCGGTCAGGATCTGTACCAGGGCTTCTTCGGTCAGCTCGGCCAAGGTGGCGACCACTGGCATACGACCCACCAGTTCGGGAATCAGCCCGAACTTGATCAAGTCCTCAGGCTCGACCTCCTTGAACACTTCGGTCAGGCTACGCTGCTGCTTGCTCTTCACCGCCGCACCGAAGCCGATGCCAGATGACTCCCTGCGGCTCTCGATCACCTTCTCCAGCCCCGCAAAGGCACCGCCACAGATGAAGAGGATATTGGTCGTATCGACCTGGATGAAGTCCTGGTTAGGATGCTTGCGCCCGCCTTGGGGCGGCACGCTGGCCATGGTGCCTTCGATCAGCTTGAGCAGGGCCTGCTGGACGCCCTCTCCCGAAACATCGCGGGTGATCGATGGGTTGTCAGACTTTCGCGAGATCTTGTCGATCTCGTCGATGTAAACAATGCCGCGCTGGGCTTTGTCTACCTCGTAATTGCAACTCTGCAGCAGCTTGGCGATGATGTTTTCCACATCCTCGCCCACGTAGCCGGCTTCAGTCAGTGTCGTGGCGTCGGCCATGACGAAGGGCACGTTGAGCTGGCGCGCCAGGGTCTGGGCCAGCAGCGTCTTGCCCGATCCGGTGGGACCGATCAACAGGATATTGCTTTTCGCGAGCTCGACATCGTCCTCCCGTGCCTGCGCCTTGTGTTGCAGGCGCTTGTAGTGGTTGTAGACCGCCACCGCCAGGGTGCGCTTGGCGGGTTCCTGGCCGATCACGTAGTTATCGAGGTTGGTCTTGATCTCGGCGGGCGTGGGAAGGCTGCCCCGCCCCTCCGGTCCCTGCGTGGTGGCCGGTAGCTCGTCGCGAATGATCTCGTTGCACAACTCGATGCACTCGTCGCAGACGAAGACCGAGGGTCCGGCGATCAGCTTCTTGACCTCGTGCTGGCTCTTGCCGCAGAAAGAGCAGTACAGGGTCTTTTCGCTGGTCGTGCCTTTTTTTTCCGCCATGGGAGGAACGCCTTTTCCGGGTAATTCCAAACCTATGATAACCAAGCAGCGCCAGTCCCCGTCTGCGGACCGGCGCAAGAAAACAACATACCCGCCGGGCCGATCAGGGACGCTTCGCGATTACCTGGTCAACGAGGCCATAGTCCTTGGCCTCGTCGGCCGAAAGATAATAGTCGCGCTCGGTGTCGCGCTCAATCTTTTCCAGCGGCTGGCCGGTGCGCTCGGCCAGGATCTTGTTGAGCTGCTCGCGCGTCTTGAGTATTTCACGGGCATGAATCTCGATTTCCGTGGCCTGGCCCTGCGTGCCGCCCAGCGGCTGATGAATCATGACCTTGGAGTTGGGCAGGGAGAAGCGTTTGCCCTTGGCACCGGCAGCCAGCAGGAACGCCCCCATGCTTGCAGACATGCCCACGCACAAAGTAGACACATCGGGCTTGATGAAGTTCATCGTGTCGTAAATCGCCATGCCCGCGCTGACCGACCCGCCCGGCGAATTGATGTAGAAGGAGATGTCCTTGTCCGGGTTCTCGCTCTCCAAGAAGAGCAGTTGGGCCACCACCAGGTTTGCCGTCTGGTCGTTTACCGGGCCGACGAGGAATACGACCCGCTCCTTGAGAAGTCGGGAGTAGATGTCGTAGGAGCGCTCACCACGGCCAGACTGCTCGATCACCATGGGAATCATCCCGAGAGACTGAGTGTCGAGGGCGCCATGGTAAGCGGAGTTGCGCAGGTTCATGATCTCTCCAGTTTGCAGCGTCTTACTGTACCGAAAAAAGCAAATGGGGCTTGCCGGTCGGACTACAAGTCCACAACAAGCCCCACAGCGTTCAAGGTCTCAGGCGCCGATCACGCCTGACCCATCAGTTCTTCAAAGGAAATGGCCTTCTCGGAGACCTTGGCCTTGCCCAGCACGAAGTCCGCGACGTTGCCCTCGATCACCACCGCTTCGACCTCAGCCATGCGGCGGTTGTCGCCCAGGTACCAGCGCTTGACGTCCTCCGGACGCTCGTAGCTGCCGGCAAGTTCGTCGACGTGCGCCTTCATCTGTTCCGGCGTCGCCTGCAGGCCATGGGTGCGCACCAGTTCGGCCACCACCAGCCCGAGTCGCACGCGACGCTCGGCCTGGGCGGTGAACAGCTCTGCCGGAATAGGCGCCTTGTCTGCGTCCTTGATGCCGCGCTGCTTGAGGTCTTCGCGGGCACCTTCGACCATGCGGTCAATCTCGGCCTGAACGATCGATTTGGGCAGGTCAAGCTCGGCTTTGGCCACCAACACATCCATCACGGCCTGCTTGTTGCGGGCCGCCAATCGGGACTTGACCTCGCGCTCCAGGTTCTTCCGGATGTCCGCCTGGAGGGCAGCCACGGTGCCTTCAGCCACACCCAAAGACTTCGCGAGGGCATCATTCACATCGGGCAAGTGCGCAGCTTCGATCTTCTTGACAGTCACCAGGAAATCGGCCGTCTTGCCCGCAACGTCCTTGCCGTGGTAATCCGCAGGAAACGCGAGCGGGAAGGTCTTGCTTTCGCCAGGCTTCATGCCGCGCACGGCATCCTCAAACTCCTTGAGCATCTGGCCTTCGCCAACAAGGAACTGGAAATCATCTGCCTTGCCGCCAGCGAAGGGCTCGCCATCGATCTTGCCCTCAAAGTCCACCGTCACGCGGTCGCCGTCCTGGGCCGCTGCGCCCTGGGCACGCTGGGCAAAGGTACGCCGCTGTTTGCGCAGGATGTCCAGGGTCTTCTGGATGGCAGCGTCGCTGACCTCGGCTGTCACCTTCTCGACTTCTGCGCCACCGAGATCGGCAATCTTCACGTCGGGATACACCTCGAACACCGCGTCGAAGGTGAACTGCCCCTCGGGCGCGCCCTCTTTCTCGGTGATCCGCGGCTGCCCGGCCACGCGCAGTTGCGCTTCGTTGGCTGCTAGCGAAAAGGCCTCGCCGACCTTGTCATTGAGCACCTCGTAGTGCACCGAGTAGCCGTAGCGCTGAGCAACAACATTCATTGGTACCTTGCCGGGGCGAAAGCCGTCCATCTTGACCGTGCGGGCCAGCTTCTTGAGCCTGGTGTCAACCTCGGTCTGGATGGCCGCCAAAGGCAGGCTCAGGGTGATCTTGCGCTCGAGCTTTTCAAGGGTTTCAACGGTAACGGCCACGGCTCACTCCAATCAGTTCAAAACAGTTCGGCAGACGCATGCACTGCCGGGCTGGTGCGCGGGGGGGGACTCGAACCCCCACACCATTACTGGCGTCAGGACCTAAACCTGGTGCGTCTACCAATTTCGCCACCCGCGCGGGTTCAAACAGAATGGGGAGGTCTTGGACAGACCTCCCCATGAAATCGTCAACCAGGCATTTTACCTTGCCCCAAAGCCATCCTCCGGGCCCGTCAAACCGGGTAAGCGGGAGGTGCGGCGGGCCTTGATCACCCGCGTGGCCCCCCCCCGCTGCACTCACCATCGCGGGGGACTTGGCGCTACGCACCAGCCCCTCGGGGCGCAATCATGACAACGCCGGTGTTTCGCGTTTCACGCGAAACCATGCGGACCCGGTGCTTCGCACCAGCCCCTCGGGGCGGAATCATGACAACGCCGGTGTTTCGCGTTTCACGCGAAACCATGCGGACCCGGTGCTTCGCACC
>JADCGR010000008.1 GCA_020248905.1 Curvibacter sp.
CTGGTTCGCTACGAGAAGCTAGATCGAAGCTTTACCGCTCTGAACCATCTTGCCGCCGCCATCATCGCCTTCCGCAAAGTTCCGCTCTCAGTGAACCTTATTTACGGATAAGTTCTTAGTTATTCGGGGCGATCGGGAGCCCGCCCGGCAGGGCAAGCAGGTAGTTGTTGATATCAGCGCACATCGTAGCGGCTGCGCCCATAGCCCAGCCCCGAGGAATCCTCGCGGTAGCTGTCGATCTTCTCCCGGTTAACAGCGTAGCGGAGGTGATGCGCATGCAAGGGCAGTTAGACCTCCTCGCGGCCTTGGGTCCAGGTATCGGAGAGCTCGCGGCAGAGCCATTCCTGCCAGGCTTGACCCGCCGTGCACAAGGTGTGTGCGAAGGTGCACACGCAGAGAAGCAGTGCGGGCACGCCCTGATGAATACGCACCATGGGTTTCTTTGCGCCACACAGGCCAGAAAAAAACCTCGGGCTTGCGCTCTTCAGGTGCCGGCGACGTGTAATTGAGCGCGGCTGCGAGAACGCCGCTCTTAGGGCGGCCTTCCAGCCTGTCGGCGACAGCCGCTGCCACGCGGTAGTAATAGTTCACGTCGGGCTTGAGCCCGCTGCCCACGAAGACTGCGGCCTTGCTGCTGGCGATGTGCCGGTAAGGCCCGGCCTCCCACTCGGCACGGTACATGTCGCACTGCTACACATCGGCCAGGGGCGAGGCCTGCCAGCGCAGCTCCACGCTATACACCACCACTCGGGCGGCAAGCTGCTAGGCGCAGGGGGCATGTAGCGCATGCTGAACAGTTACACGCACGGCTCGCCACGCTCGGCGATGAAGAAGCTCCGGGAATCGCACGCGGCTTCGCTGTGGCCTGGGCCAGCTCGCCTCGCGAGCTGCCGCCCGCGCCGAAGGCGGACAGAAGGCGGCCCTCGTGGCTGTGGACGCGTACCCGCTCGGGCGAGAGCACGACAATCTTCTCCTGCAGGGTTTACAGTCCGAAGGAGTCGCGCAGGTGCTCGCCTTCGCGCGCGGGAGCGTTGACGAACTCGCGCAGGGGCTCGCCGGCTGGTCAATACACGGTCACGGTGCTGCGGTTGCGGTCCATCACCAAGAGCTGGACCTTGTCGTTGAGCGTCAGCGCCGTGCGCCGCCCGAGCTTTCCGGCAAGGCCGCGATCGATGACTTTGAAGGACAAACCGTCGGGACTGAAGCCCTTGATGTGGCCGTTGCCGCTGTCGACCGCATAGACGCTGCCGTCGCTGACTCTGACGATGACGATGACGATGACGAAACTTTCCGACGCGTTGAACTGACCGTTGCGGCTACCGCTGCGCCCGATAGTCAGCACCGGATTGCCGGCGGCGTCCAGCTTGTGCTGACGCGCGTTGCCACGCTCCAGGACCTACCGCGCGCCACTCTTGTCGACGGCCAGCACCGTCGGGCGGATGCCCTTGATTGGCAGCTCCGGGAGCTTAACGTGCTGATGACGCAGAAGCAGCGCCTTGTCGCGCGCCACGCCGATCAGCGTGTGCTTCGTGTTCCAAGCCATGTGGCTGGCGGCCAGGGGCAGCAAGTGGCGCCAGCGCACCGTAGGCGGCCCCGATACCGGCGCGGCCGCCACGCGGCTGGAGTTGGTCGGGGTGCGGAGGTGATGCACCAGTCTGCGGTCGCGGTCGCTGATGTAGACCGAGGCCGCGTCCACCGCCAACTACGCCAGACTCTGGAACTGGCTGCAGCCGTCGCCATGCGAACCGAAGTAGCCGGCCAGGCAGCCGCTCGCGTCTTGACGCTGGATACCAGAGCCCTGCGTATCAGCTCCCGTATGCGGTCCAGGCGGCGGAAGCGGAAGGTGTCGCAGGTCTTGCTGTAGACGTCGTCGACCACGATGAAGTCCACCCCGAAGTACTTGGCCATGCCCTCCAGGCGCGAGGCCTGATTGACGGTGTCGCCGATCGCCGTGTACTCCATCTTCTGCACGCGTAAACCGATATTGCCCGCCACCACGTCGCCGCTCTGGAAGTCGCCGCGGAGCACGAAGAGCTCCAGGCCCTGCGCCTGCCAGCGCGCTGAGCGCTACCATGGGCGCCTTCAGGCCCAGCGCAGGGGCGGTCTGTCCATCACGTTCAAACAGCAGCAGCTTGCGTTGGCTGACGCCTTCTTCCTCGGGTATGAGGTTGATGTGGCCGACGCCTGCGGCCGCGCTCCCCAGCACCGGCAGACTCTCCAGGCGGCTGATGTCGCGCAGGCGACGGTCGATCTCGAAGGGCGTCGCCAGCTCGGCAGGGCCGAGCCGGCGCAGAACGTCGGCCAGGGCCTGGCCCAATCCGGACGACTCCGGCGCGGGGAAAAAGACGTCCGGAAGGATGGCACGCCGCCGGGTGGCCTCCAGGCGATTGAGCAGGTGGACGTACTGCTGGCGGGTCCAGGGAAAGCGCCCCAGCGCGGCGATGCTCCTGTCATCGATGGCGATGATGGCAATGTCGGGATGGACCGGGATGGGCGCACGCAGGCTCCTGAAACGCAGGTGGTAGACACGCGCCTCGAAGCCCTCGATAAAGGGGTTCCGCTGTTAGCACAGCGGGGTGGCCAGCAGCACGGAGACCAGGGCAAGCGCCATTGAAACCAGACGCGAGCCCCGGCGCTGCAGTGTTGGACTCGGATCCATACACCCTCCTAGGCTCCTTGTTGAAACGTCTCGTCGGACTCTGAATTCCAGGGCTTGAGTCCGCTTCGTCTCAGACCCGTGCCCGGCGGTGCTGGTCCACCCAATAGCCCAGCAGCACCAGCAGCCAGTGGAGCTGGCCGACCCAGGCCACGGCAGAGACACTCGTGGGTGGCTGGCCGAGCACGGTCCCGGCATAGATCACGAACAGCACCAGAACCAGTCCGACCAGACCCCAGCGTCCTGCCCCATCCATGGGGCGCGTGCTGCGGGCGTACAGCCACACCCCGATCACGAACAGCGGGACCTCCAGGGCCAGCGTGAGCGTCAGCGAGGCCCAAAGGCGCAGGCCTACCGTCGTCGCGCTCCAGGGGAGGATCTGCAGATCGGGCCGGTGCACCAGCAGGTCGAGCAGCCAGTGGCTGAGCACCAGCGCAGCCAGCACCAGGGCACCGCGCCGCTCGTGCACCATGAGGAAATGGAGCCCCGCGATCAGCAGCGCCCAGCCGGACACTGCCAGCAGGCTGTGCGACCAGGGATGGTGCTCAAACACCAGCGGCGTGACCACCGTGGCGCCGACGTCGATACGCACGCGCTCCAGCCCCATGAGCAGAAAGGTGGGCCAGAGCAGGTCGATGAACTGGGCCGCAAGGAACAGCGTGCCCAGCGAAACCCGGGGGGCGACCGTCTTGGCAGCAAAGCCGAGGGCGAAATGGCCAAGAAACATGGCTCAGGCCCCTTCGTTCCCGGGCTGCGGAACATCGCGGAGGAAGACCGGCAGGTCCATCACTGGCGGCCGGTACCCTGCCTGGTAGAGCATGTCCGCCACATAGCCGCGATGGTAGGTCTTGTGGTTGACGACGTGCAGCAGCATGTCGCCACGGGACATGCGCCCCGCCCCGCCATCGACAAAACGAAAGTCGAGTACCTCGGCCTGCCGCGTGTCGTCGAGATCATCGGCATAGGTGACGTACCAGCGGTCTGAATCCTCCTGATGCCGCCTCAGCTGCCGGAGGGTGGGCTCGACCTGCGGTTGGCGCGCGGTGTAGCCATGCGCTTGGCCCTGAAGATGGGCCTGCCAGATGCGATCGACAACCCAGGCATGGGCCAGCGTGCCCACCATGCTGTGCTGACCTAGGTTGCGACGGGCCCTCGCCTCGCCATCGGGCAGGGCCATCAGGATGTCGTACAGGCGTGTATTGGCCCAAGCGTTGTAGCGGGTCAGCATGCGCAGCTGGCGCAGCGTGGCATTGGACATGCGAGCAGGGTTTTCGACGGGACAGACCGGGGCACTATAACTCCGCGCCCCAGCCTGTCGCCTATGGGCTTGCCCTTGCCGCTCCAGTCAGCCTAAACTGGTGAAGTCAGAAACTCAGGAGACCCGTGATGACCAGCCAGACCGCTGCGGACCCGCGCAGCTTCACGAGCTTTACCGAGTTTTATCCCTTCTACCTGGGTGAGCACAGCAACCGGACCTGCCGCCGCCTGCACTTTATGGGCAGCACCCTCAGCCTGGTCTGCCTTGGCATGCTCATCGCGACGGGTCGGCCCCAGTATTTTCTCTACGCTTTGCTCTGCGGCTACGGCTTTGCGTGGCTGGGGCATTTCGTCTTCGAAAAGAACAAGCCCGCCAGCTTCAAGCGCCCGCTCTACAGCTTCATGGGCGACTGGGTGATGTACAAGGACATCTGGACCGGCCGGATTCCCTTTTGAGAGTGTTTTCAAAGCGCTATTGATTCGATAGCGCATCGCGCAGAGTCAGAGACGCCAGCTTGCCGTTGTGCCACAAGGGCTCGGTGCTGGCCTCGCGCGGCAGCAGCAGCGCCTGCACCAGCGGACCCAGCAGCGTGGTGTAGGGCTCCGCCAGCAGCACCAGCCTTGGTGCCTGCCCGGCACCCTCCTCAGCCAGCTTGCCCACCCAGTCCAGTTGCACCAGCATCTCCGCAACTGGCTCCAACTGCAGCGGGTCCACATGCAGGCGGGCGGCCAGCTGCATCACCGTGAGGCCATGGCCTGGCGCGCAGCGCTGCTGCTCCAGCGCCTGCAGCACCTCCAGCGCGAGCTGGAAGCGCCAGCCCGGCACCAGCGCGCGACGCGAGACCCCGGCGAGCAGGCTGGGCAGATAGGCGGCGATCACCGCACCCAGCAGCACAATGACCCATGCCACGTAGATCCAGATGAGCAGTATGGGCACGGTCGCGAAAGCCCCATAGACAGCCGAGTAAGTGGGTACGGCCTTGAGGTAAAGCGTGAGCACGTTGCGCGCACCCTCCAGCGCCAGCGCGCCGACGGCGGCCCCAGCCCAAGCATGGCTCCAGCGGACCCGTGCGTTGGGCACGTAGTGATAAACAGCAGCGAGGCCGCCCGCAATCAGCATGAACTCGGTGGCGTCGAGCACCAGCCGCATGCCCCCGGGCAGGGCACCACCGCTGCCGCGCGAGGCCCCCACAAGGTACGAGGTGATGCTCAGACTCGCGGCGATCAGCAGCGGCCCCAGCGTGATGGCCGCCCAGTAGACCAGCAGGCGCTGCCCGAAGGAGCGTGGCCGGCGCACGCGCCAGATGGCGTTGAGCGCGCGGTCGATGGTGAACACCAGGCTGAGTGCCGTGAAGAACAGCACCGTGAGGCCGGCCCAGCCCAGGCGACCCGCGCGTCCGGCAAACTGCGTGAGATAACCCAGCACCTGGCGCGCGATGTTGTCCGGGATCAGGCTTTCCATCAGCCACTTCTGCAGCACGTCCTGGAACTTGGCAAACATCGGAAACGCTGTGAACAGCGCCAGCGCCACGGTCAGCAGCGGTACCAGGGCGATGGTGGTGGTAAACGTCAGGCTGCTGGCGGTGAGACCCAGGCGGTCCTCGCGGAAGCGCTCGCGCAGCGTAAGGGCCGTGGTCTTCCAGGGGAAGCGTGAGAAATCTGTAAGGAAAGCCTGCAGGCGTGTGGACAGAGTCATGTCGCTATGATGCCACCTCAATGAACGCCGCAGATACGAACGCCCCCGCCCACGCCCGCCTCAGCCGCGCACTTGCCGTCGGCAGCTTGCTCGCCCTCATCGTCCTGGGCCTGGCCTGGGAGTTGTGGCTCAGCCCTCTGCGCCCCGGCGGCTCCTGGCTTGCACTTAAGGTGCTGCCGCTGTGCCTGCCTTTAGCGGGCCTGCTCAAGCACCGCATGTACACCTACCGCTGGCTCAGCCTGCTGCTGTGGCTTTACTTCACCGAGGGCGTGGTGCGCGCTACCACCGAATCCGGGCTTGGCGCATGGCTGGCAGGCCTGCAGGTGCTGCTAAGCCTGCTGCTGTTTGCGGCCTGCGTGCTGCACATCCGCCTGCGACAGATCGCCGTGCGTGAAGCACCCACCACCGACACCGCCACACCATGAAGCTGTCGACCGAACAAAGGCAGCTCATCGAGGAGCTTCGCGCCATCGTCGGCGCCGCCCATGTGCTGACACACGAAGACCCCGCCACCGATCTCACCGCCTGGGAGCTGGACTGGCGCGGTCGCGAACGCGGCGTGGCCCTGGCCGTGGTGCGACCCGCGAGCACCCAAGAAGTGGCCGCTGTAGTCAAGGCCTGCGCTGCCGCACGCGTGGCCATGGTGCCGCAGGGCGGCAACACCGGCATGGTGGTGGGCTCCACGCCCGACGAGAGTGGCACCCAGGTCGTGCTGAGCGTCACGCGCATGAACAAGGTGCGCAAACTCGACGCCGGCAACCTCACCATCACCGTGGACGCCGGCTGCGTGTTGCAGAACCTGCAGGAAGAATGCGAGAAGGCGGGCTTTCTCTTCCCCCTGAGCCTGGCCTCCGAAGGCAGCTGCACCATCGGCGGCAATCTGGGTACCAATGCGGGCGGTACGCAGGTCGTGCGCTACGGCAACACGCGCGAATTGTGCCTGGGCTTGGAGGTGGTGACGGCCCAGGGCGAGGTCTGGGACGGCTTGCTCGGTCTGCGCAAGGACAACACGGGTTACGACCTGCGACACCTCTTCATCGGCTCCGAGGGCACGCTGGGCGTGATCACCGGCGCCACGATGAAGATCTATCCCCTGCCCAAAGCCCAGCTCACGGCCCTGGCCGCCGTTCCGTCCATGGAGGCGGCTGTGCAACTGCTGGGTCTGGCCCACGAGCACCTGAGTGCGGGTCTGACCGGCTTTGAAGTCATGGGCCAGTTCGCGCTGAGTTTGGTGGCCAAGCACTTCCCGCAGCAACGTGTGCCCTTCTGGCAAGAATCGCCCTGGTGCGTGGTGCTGGAGAACTCGGACAATGAATCGGAAGCGCACGCGCGCCAGCAGTTCGAGCGCCTGCTTGAAGCCGCCATTCAAGCCGGTTGCGTGACCGACGCCGTGGTCGCCGAGAGCATGGCGCAAGCCAGGGCCCTCTGGCACATCCGCGAGAGCATCCCCCTGGCCCAGGCCCAGGAGGGCCTGAACATCAAGCACGACATCTCGATCAACGTCTCGCGCATCCCCGCCTTCGTCGCCGAGACCAATGCCCTGCTGCTGGAGAGATTTCCGGGCGCGCGGCTTGTGACCTACGGCCACCTGGGTGATGGCAACCTGCACTACAACGTGCAGGCTCCCGAGGGCGACGATCAGAAGCGCTTCCTGGCCGAAGAGGAGCCGCCGATGAATGCGCTGGTCTACCAAGTGGTGGACCGCTACCGCGGCTCTATCTCGGCCGAGCACGGCATCGGCAGCCTCAAGGTGGACAAACTACCGGACCACAAGTCAGCAGTGGCTCTGGGGTTGATGCGGGGGATCAAGCAGGCCTTGGATCCGTTGAATCTGATGAATCCGGGGCGGGTGATTCGGGGTTGAGTTGATTGGTCCCTGGCCGGGGCGGCAGGCCGGGTCTCGCCCCGGCGGGCGAGGTACTTTTCTTTGCTTCGCCAAAGAAAAGTGCCCAAAAGAAAGGCGAGCCGGGTGCGTCGTCCCTGCGCTACGCTACGGGCACGCTGCGTTGCTCGGCACCGGCGGGAAGCGCAGAAACTCGCCCCGCGGGCTCAGACATCTGCGCTTCTTTTTCCGCCGCTGCCTGCGCGACTCGCCTCCGCACACGGCGGTCTTGCTCGAGCGTTGAGTCAGAAGAATGGAAGGCGCGAGTTCGACCGCCTCGCTTCATAGCGCGTCGCTACACGTCCGGGGGCAAAGGAGGAGTCAGCAATGCCTGCTTAACAACTTCCGCGACAGCGTCAGGGTTGATGCCCCGGCGTGCGCAGTAGTTTGAACCGAGCCAGAGAGCCAGGTCCTTGGCACCCTTACTCGCGTTGCACGAGATGCAGCATCTTGCGATGTTCTCTCGGCTGATGATCCGCTCGTCGTTGACGATGTGTTCCCACGAAGGCTTGCAACCACGTCTGTCGGACGGCACTGAGAAATCGACGCCGCAATATACACAGTGCGAATCCCGTGCGGTGATCTCTCGCTCCAGCCAGTCCGGGATATTCCATCAATTCAAGCTCTGACTCCTCGGGCGTTGCCGTCTCTCATCGAACGCAATGTACGTCGTTAGGCTTTCGGGGCTGACGTGGCTCCATCTTCGAGTTGGACTTTCACGATTCCTGCCCTTGTGGCTGTGCCGAGAAGCGCAGGGGCAGGCGGATCAAGAGACGCGCGTGTCTGAGGCGCTAGCCGAGTTTGCGCGGCTACCGCCTGGCTCGAGCATTGCAGGTTTCCCCTGCGCAGCCGGGGTCACAGACACCAGGGGCGCATTCTCTTTGCCGGTGCTTTGTTTTGGCGAAGCAAAAAAACGTATCTCGGCCCCCGGGCCGAGACCCGGCTAGCCACATCGGCCTGGGTCTCGACCGGCTAGTCACTGCCAAAGCAGCGCACTGGAACCGGCTGACACAAGCGCACCGTGCACGCACCCAAGTTGTAGGAAAATCCGCGCTATGACTGCCCGCCCTGTCCGCTCCCAGTACGAAGACTTCATGCGCCATGTGTACACGGCGGGCGTGACCAAGACCGACCGCACCGGCACCGGCACGCGCAGCGTGTTCGGCCACCAGATGCGCTTCGACCTCAGCGAGGGCTTTCCGCTGGTGACGACCAAGAAGGTGCACCTGCGCTCCATCATTCAGGAACTGCTGTGGTTCCTAACAGGTTCCAGCAATAACAATTGGCTCAAGGAACGTGGTGTGACGATCTGGGATGAGTGGGCCCGGCCCGACGGCGACCTGGGTCCGGTGTACGGCGTGCAGTGGCGCAGCTGGCCCACCCCTGACGGCGGCCATATCGACCAGATCGCCGAAGTCGTCAAGACGCTCAAGAGCAACCCGGATTCGCGCCGCATCATCGTGAGTGCCTGGAACGTGGCCGAGCTCAGCAAGATGGCACTGATGCCCTGCCACGCCTTCTTCCAGTTCTACGTGGCGCCGTCGCCGTTGGCCGGCGAACCCGCGCGGCTGAGCTGCCAACTCTACCAGCGCAGCGCCGACATCTTCCTTGGCGTCCCCTTCAATATCGCCAGCTACGCTCTGCTCACCCACATGCTGGCGCAGCAGTGTGACCTGGCGGTCGGCGACTTCATCTGGACCGGGGGCGACTGCCATATCTACAGCAATCATCACGAGCAGGTGGAGCTGCAACTGAGCCGCACGCCCTATCCCTACCCGACGCTGAACATCAAGCGCCGGCCGGCTTCGATCTTCGACTACGCATACGAGGACTTCGAGGTGATGGACTACCAGTGCCATCCGGCCATCAAGGCACCGGTGGCGGTGTGATCACCCGCCGCCAGCTCGTGGCTCTGGTCGCCCTGACGCTGATGTGGGGCATCAACTGGCCGATGATGAAGTTCTCACTGCGCGAACTCTCGCCGCTTTACTTCCGCGCCCTCACCATGACTGCAGGCTCCATCTTCTTATACAGCTGGTACAGCGCGCGCGGTCTGCGCATGCTGCCGCAGGGCGCGGAGTGGCGCTCGGTCGTCACCCTGGGTCTCCCCAACATCCTGGGCTGGCACACGATTTCCATTTTGGGCGTGAAGGAACTGGCCTCAGGACGTGCAGCAATCCTGGGCTTCACCATGCCGATCTGGACGGTGCTGCTGGGCGCGCTGTTTCTGGGGCAGCGCCTCACACGGCGCACGGTGATTGCGGTCTTTGCGGTAGGCGTGGCCATTGCGCTGCTCACATCGAGCGAGTTCACCGCGCTCACAGGCCGTCCGCTGGGGATTGTCTGGATGGAGATCGCAGCCATCAGCTGGGCCATCGGCACGCTGATGATGCGACGCGCCCACCTGACCCTGCCAGTGGAGACCCTCACAATCTGGATGATGATCCTCAGTTCCATCTGCCTGTGGATCATCGCCTTCATCAGCGAGCCCTGGCCAAGCTGGCAGTTCAGCGGCCCCATGTGGGCCAGCCTAGCCTATGGCGCGCTCGTCAACTACGGTTTTGCACAGACCCTTTGGGCGGGCCTGGCGCGACACTTGCCGCCTGCCACCAGCGCCATGAGCGTGATGGCCATTCCCCTGGTGGGCACGCTGAGCGCCACCGTCATCGTCGGCGAGTGGCCGCACTGGCAGGACTATCTGGCCATCGTCTTCGTTATGGCCGCCATCGCCGCTGTGCTGTTGCCGCCGCGTCACCCGAAAGCCACTGAATGAAACTGCACCTCATCTACGCACGATCCGCCAACGGCGTCATCGGCAAGGATGGCGTGATGCCCTGGCACCTGCCGGAAGACCTGGCCCACTTCAAGCGCACGACCCTGGGCTGCCCGGTCATCATGGGCCGCAAGACCTGGGAGTCGCTGCCGCCGCGATTTCGTCCCCTGCCCGGCCGTATCAATGTGGTCGTGACCCGCCAGCAGGACTGGCAGGCCGATGGTGCCCGAGTGGCGCATTCTTTGCCGCAAGCCATCGCGCAGTGCGGTGAGGTGGCGGACGCATGGATCATCGGCGGCGGGAAGATTTACGCCCAGGCGCTACCACTGGCGAGCAGCGCCGTGGTGACCGAGATCGAGGCAACGTTCGAAGGCGACGCCTATGCGCCACAATTCGGGCCGGAGTGGCAGGAGGTGAGCCGTGAGGCGCATGTTTCTTCCACTGGCCTCAAGTTCAGTTTTGTGAAGTACACGAATACACAAGGAGTCTGATATGTCCTCAGGCGGCTTTCACGTGCATGGCCCGCACGATCACGAGATGGAGCACGCCACCCAGGGTGGCGCCCATGGCGGCCACGGCGGTATGACCAACCAGATCGCGCTTTTTACGGCCGTCATTGCTACGGTCGGGGCGATCTTCGCCTACATGGGCGGCGCCACCCAGGCTAATGCCGGTATGTACAAGAACGAGGCAGCGATCAAGAAGACGGCGGCATCGAACCAGTGGAACTATTTCCAGGCCAAGAGCACCAAGCAGTCGCTGGCCGAGCTCTCGCGCGACCTCACCACGAACCCGGCGGAGAAGGACAAATACCAGGCCAAGATCGATCGCTACGAGAAAGAGAAGAACGAAATCAAGGCCGATGCTGACAAGCTGGAGGCCGAGGTCGTGGAGTGGAACAAGAAGAGCGACGAACAGATGCACCTGCACCACCGCTGGGCCCAGGCGACAACCGTGCTTCAGGTGGCCATCGCGCTGGCCGCCATTGCGCTGCTCACGCGCAAGAAGTGGCTGGAATACGCCATGTTCGCGGGTGGAGCCATAGGCGTGGGTGTGGGCGCGATGGCGCTGCTCCACATCTGAAAGACCGGTATTCATGAGGCTTGCCACCTGGAACGTCAACTCGCTGACGGTTCGGCTGCCGCAGGTGCTGGACTGGCTGGCGGCGCAACAGGCCTCGGGCTCGGCCATCGACGTGCTGGCGCTGCAGGAGCTCAAACTCACCGACGACAAGTTTCCATTTGACGCCTTCACGGCAGCGGGCTACGAGGCCGTGTGCTTCGGCCAGAAGACCTACAACGGTGTGGCCCTGCTCTCGCGCGCCCCGCTGAACGCCGTGGTGCGCAACATCCCCGGCTTTGAGGACGAAATGGCGCGCGTGATCGGCGCCACAGTCAATGGCATCCGCGTGATCGGCGCCTACTTCCCTAACGGGCAGGAGCCGGGCTCGGACAAGTTCGCCTACAAGATGCGCTGGCTGCAAGCCCTGCGCGATTGGGTGCGCGGCGAACTTGCCGTGCATGCGCAGCTGGTGCTGATGGGCGACTACAACATCACCTTCGACGACCTGGACGTGTGGGACCCGGTGGGCCTGAAAGACACCATCCACTGCACGCAGGAAGAGCGCGCCCATCTGAGCGCACTGATCGCGCTGGGCCTCAGCGATGCCATGCGACTCTTTCCTCAACCCGAGAAAAACTACTCCTGGTGGGATTACCGCAACATGGCGTTTCGCCGCAAGCAGGGTCTGCGCATTGACCACATCCTCATCAGCGATGCACTGCGGCCCCGCGCGCTGGCCTGTGCCGTCGACACCGGTCCGCGCCGTAACGAGCGACCGAGCGATCACGCGCCCGTGGTGCTGGATCTGCGTAGCGGCGGGTGAACTCCAAAAACATACTGGCCCGTTAACCGACTGTGGCAGGAGTCGCAAGAGCCTGTGACCGCCTGACGCTCCAGGCAAGCCGCGGATCACTGGGGCGGCCGTCCCGGCAGGCGCCCAAGACGCGCAAGCCACACGAATTCGTCGACGGCTGCCGCGGCACTCAAGAAATAGCCCTGCATGGCATCCCTGGCTCGCCACAAAATGGAACTGCTCTGGGGTCTCCACGTCCTTGGCGACTACTTCGATTTCCAGGCAAAGTGCCGACGTGGAGATGGCTGACACGATGGCCACCGGGTCACGACTGAGGAGCGGGCCGTCGAAGAAGGACTTGTTAACCCCTACTCGAACGCGCATGGCGGAACTTTTTCGGACTTTCCCTTGCTGGTCACAGCGGGCGTCAATGGTACAGACGTACCAAAGGCTTGGCATAAACGCCTGCCAAGGCAGGCTGAAGGGGGTGTTCGCGGCTGGGCTGTTGCTCCCAATGCACACGAACAGGGCGCGCGGCGGTCCCGCAGCGACATACACGCTTTAGACGCGATTGACGGTCCGGTTTTCTTACAGTGAAGCAAAGAAACTGGAGCACGCTCAGACCTTTTGCTAAGCCCTGAGCACTGAGCAGGTTTAACGGGCTTTGAAGGCTTTGCTTCGCAGCCGGCAGATCGTGGTGGAGCGGGCCGAGCAGGAGCTTATGGCGCTGCGCGTATTCGGCAATGGCAAGGCGGGTTTTACAGATTGCCTGATTGAGCGCACAGCGACTGCCCCCGGCTGCGGCCGGGTATGAACCTTTTGATGCGCGGGCTGCAGAACATGCGGGCATGACGCTGCCGGGCTGACGCACCTCGCGGCGGCCGAGAGACCCAAGCAGTGGATCTGCCCCTCAACAACAGACCAGGCAGAAGGTTGGGCTGTAAGATGCCGGCAGAAGCGCTGAACGAGTCCCAGCAATCTGCCATTCAACCCGGTGTTGCGACGACCGGTTGAATTCGGCCAGACACTCAGCCACTGGCGGGAGACCAGTATTGCTCGCCGCTCGTCGGTCAATGTGGCACTGTTCGACAGGAAAGTTTGGGACTTGTTCAGCGTTGTCCCTTGACGCTCAAGGCAGCAAGATCAGGGCGCCCATACTGGCGCGCTGTTCGAGTCGTGCATGGGCCTGGGCGGCCGCACCGAGGGCATAGCGTTCGATCGGCGGGGGCTTGATGTCGCCCTGGGCCAGTGCCGTCCAAACCCGCGCGGCGCGTGTGCGTAACAGCGTTGGCGTCCCGACGTAGGCAAATACCACCGGACGCGAGAACGAGGCCGACTTGGCCAGCAAGGCATCCGGTGCAATGTCAGGCAAAGCGCCGCTAGCCTGCCCGACGCTGATCCAGTGCCCGCAAGGTGCCAGCGCGGCCAGGTTTTCCTGCCAGGCGGCTGCGCCCAGGCCATCGACGATCACGTCGGCGCCGCCGAGTTCGTTTTGCACCGCCTGGGCGAAACGGTAGTCAGGTGTCACGATCACGTGGTCGCAGCCATGGGCGCGCGCCAGACGCGCCTTGGCCTCGCTGGACACGGTGCCGATGACGGTCGCGCCCAGGCGGCGTGCCCAGCCACACAGCAGCAGCCCGAGACCGCCAGCGGCCGCGTGCACCAGCCAGCGCGCACCGGCACGCACATGGCCCAGGTCACGCAGCAGGTAATCCGCCGTCAGGCCCTTGAGCAGCACGGCAGCGGCGAGGTCATCATCAATTTGGGCGGGCAGGGGTGCCACCCAGTTCGCCGGCACATTGCGCACAGTGCAGTAGGCACCGGGCGTCGGGCCGACGTAGGCTACGCGCTCATCCGGCAGAAAGCCGTGAACGCCTTCGCCCACGTCAATCACGCTACCCGCTGCTTCCATGCCCGGCGTTGCACCGGGGGCGAGCATGGCGGGTATCCAGCCTCGTCGTAGATAGACATCGATGAAGTTGACGCCAATGGCGCGCGGGCGCAGCCTTACCTCGCCCGCAGCAGGAGGTTCGCAAGAACCGTCCTCCACGCGCAGCACATCCGCAGCTCCGTAGGTGGCAACCACCACGCGCCGGCTGGGCAGCGCGAGGGCGCGCGGCATGGGGTCGATGCCGGCCTTGCGAGCGTCCCGTCCCTGTTCCAGATGCCGGCGCAGACTGGCGAAGCCTGCTTCATAGACGCCGGTGGCGACCATGTCGCGCAACACCAGCTCCATGCCCGGCGGCGTGGCGAAGCTCGATTCCCAGTGCCAGAAGGTGCGCCGCCCGTCGGTCACCGGCTTGAGCGTGACCGTAGCCACATAGCGTTGCAGGGGAACCGTAGCCTCGACGATGCAGTAGGTGCTGCGAAAGTGGCGATCATCGAGCGCAAGCAGCTGCTCGCGGATGAGGTTGCCGTCCTTGAGCCTGAAGTCGCGCACGCAGCCAGTCTGATCGCTGCGTTCGCCGCCCTCGATCCGGCTGGCAGCCACAGCTTCATGCCATTGATCATGACTGTTGAAGTCGCGCAGCACGGACCAGACCCGCTCGATGGGCGCGTCGATGATGGTGGAGCGGACGATTTTCTGCAGCATAGGCATGGGCGCGTTCAGCGCTTGCCGAAATGCAGCTTGAGCGCGTTGAAGCCGCCCTGGAAAACGCCTTCGCCGATCAACTGGCCAAGTTCATGCTCGCGTTCCTCGGCGCAGTCAAACTCCGCGCTCCATTCAGCGAAGCAGCGGTTGCCGTCGGTGACCGGTGTCAGTTTGAGCGTGGCCACGTAATTGCTCACGCCCATCGGACTCTCCAGGATTTCGTAGGTGCAGCTGTAGTCGTAATCGGAGAGAGCGAGCAGCCGCTCGCGAATCATGCCGCCCTCGCGTGTATGAAAGTGGCGGATACAGCCGACGCGATCGCTCGGCTGCTGGTTCTCGATGCGGCTGTCGGCGATGGCCGGATGCCAAAGCGGCAGCGCGTTGAAGTCGCGGATGCGGGCCCAGACGTTGTCGGCGCCGGTATCGATTACGCTGGAAACGTATATGCGTATCACCGCGCATCACTCCTTCTTGAGCTGGGTCGGCGGCAAGGCTTCGGCGCCGCCTGCCGCGCCCATCGCCAGGCGCGTGATGTCCTGCCCATCCAGTCCGATCTCGCGCAGCAACTGATCGACCAGGGGCGCCTGCGCTCGAAAACGCAGGGCCGAGTTGACCACGCCGTCCGCAAAGCCGCTGCCACCAGCATCGCCCTTGCCGCTGCCTCCACCCAAACCATCGACGTGCAGGATCTTGATTGCGTCGATGCGCTCCATCGGGCGCACCGATTCGCGAATAATGACTTCGGCCTTCTCCACCAGCTTGAGCCGCAGTGCGGAAGCGCGCGCCTCAGGGGAGAGCACGTTATGCGCCTCGTTCATCAGGCGCGTGGCCTCGGCTTCGATTTCGGCGCGTACCTGCGCGGCCGCCGCACGGATACGTTCGGCCTCAGCCTCGGCCTCGGCTTGCGCGCGGATGGCCGCGCTGCGGTCGGCGCTGGCATTCTTTTCGGCCTCGGCCGCCACCGTCAGTTGCAGGGCCGCATGCTCGGCGGCCTGAGCCGCGCCGATCAGTTCGATGGCCTTCTTGCGTTCGGCCATTTCGATCTCGCGCGCGGTAAACACCTTTTCTTCCGCCGCCACCGCCAGCGCGCGCGCTACCTCGGCCTCGGCCTGGGCTTTGGAGACAGCCTCGCTTTCACGCGCAACGGCTACGGCGCGCTGCTGCTCGGCCAGTTCCAGCTCCTTGCGCCGCTCAATCTCGGCGGCCTGCAGCGTGCGCTCCTTCTGAATCCGTTCCTGCTCCAGGCTCTGCTCCGATCGCACGCGCGCCGCGTCGGTAGCGAGCTTGGCCGCGATGCGCGCATTTTCGGCTTCCTGCTCGCGCTGCGCCCCCTCGGTGGCCAGAGCGGCGCGCTGGCGCGCGCGCGCGATTTCCACTTCGCGCTGCTGGCTCAGGCGCGCGTATTCCGCCTCGCGATCAATCTCCAGAGAGAGTTTTTCCGCTTCCAGGTTCTTGTTACGAATGGCCACCAGCGTGTCCTGCTCCACGTCGTTGCGCTGCTTCTTGCTCCGCTCAATCTGCTCGGTCAGGCGGGTCAGGCCCTCGGCGTCGAACACATTGCTCGGGTTGAAGAATTCCAGGCCGGTCTGGTCGAGCTGCGTCAGCGACGCAGCCTCGAGTTCAAGACCGTTCTTGGTCAGGTCCTCGGCCACGGCCTCGCGTACGCGTTTGACGTAGGCACCGCGTTTTTCGTGCAGTTCTTCCATGGTCATCTCGGCGGCAACGGTGCGCAGGGCGTCCACGAACTTGCCTTCCACTTGTTCCTTGAGCTGATCCGGCTCCATGGTGCGCAAACCCAGGGTCTGTGCGGCGGCGGCCACTGCCTCGGCCTTGGCGGCGACTCGCACGTAGAACTCGGCGATCACATCGACGCGCATACGATCCTTGGTGATGAGCGCCTTGTCCCGGCCTCGACTGACCTCCAGGCGCAAGGTGTTCATGTTGACCGGGATCACGTCGTGCACGATGGGTAGCACCAGCGCGCCGCCGTCGAGTACCACCTTCTGTCCACCCAGGCCGGTTCGCACGAAGGCGCGTTCCTTGGAGCTGCGCAGGTAGAGCCAGTGCAGCAACCAGACGATGATCGCCACGATCACCGCAGCGACGATCAGGCCGAGTATGAAATTGCCGAATTCGGTACCGGTCATGACGATTCTCCTGTTAGCGCGTGATTTGAGTGAAACGGCGCGTGGTTTCGGTCAGGGCGACCTCGGTAGGCAGGCGCTCCATCGAGCTGGCTCCATAAAAGCCATGGCATTCGGGACACTGATTCAGAACCCAGCGGGCGTCCTCGGGCGTGGCGATGGGCCCCCCGTGGCACAGCACCAGCATGTCCGGTTTGACTGCCTTGGCGGCGGCGGCCCAGGCCTTGATCGGCTCGACGCAATCGGCCAGCTTGAGCGCCGTTTCCGCGCCGATGGCGCCCCCAGTGGTCAGGCCCAAGTGGCACACCACGATGTCGGCGCCCGCGCGCGCCATGGCGCGCGCATCGTCCTCGCTGAAGACGTAGGGTGTGGTCAGCAGATCGAGCGCGCGGGCGCGTTCGATCAGCTCCACCTCCAGCCCGTAGCCCATACCGGTTTCTTCTAGGTTGGCCCGAAAGGTGCCATCGATCAGACCCACCGTGGGGAAGTTCTGCACACCGGAAAACCCCAGGTCAATGAGCCGGCGCAGGAATTGATCGGGGATCATGAAGGGATCGGTGCCATTGACGCCGGCCAGCACAGGCGTGTGTCGCACCACCGGCAGCACCTCGCGCGCCATCTCGCAGACGATTTCGTTGGCGTTGCCGTATGCCAGCAGGCCGGCCAGCGAGCCGCGTCCGGCCATGCGGTAGCGGCCCGAGTTGTAGATCACGATGAGGTCGATGCCACCGGCCTCCTCGCACTTGGCCGACAGTCCGGTGCCCGCGCCCCCGCCGATCAGCGGATGTCCGGCGGCGACCTTGGCGCGAAAGCGCTCCAGCAGGGTGGTTCTAGCGATACGCGGCATGGGTTTGCTCCTTGTGCGTGGGGGCGATCTCGCGCCAGGCGGCGGCAAGCGCTTGGGCAAAGGCCTCGTCGTTGATGTGCTCGGGGCGGCGGATCAGCTTCTTGCTGGGGCCAGGGCGGAAGTTCTGCTCGATGGCGTTGAACAGGGCACGGTCCGCCTCGGGGTCGTGAAAGGGCTGGCCCGGGCGGTCGATAGCGGACACACCGCCCTCGGGAATCAGAAAACGTACCGGCCCTTGCATGGCATTGAGCTTGGCCGCGATGAATTCACCAATCGCGCGGCACTCCTCGGCCGTGGTGCGCAGGAGCGTGACGTTAGGGTTGTGCTTGTACAGACGCCGACCGCGAAAACGCTCGGGCACGCTGTCCCAGGCGCCGAAGTTGGCCATATCCAGCGCGCCGCAGGAGCCCACGTACGGCAGGGCCCGACGGGCGAACACATCCATGCGCGTCGGGCCAGCCGACAGCGTGCCGCCGACGATTTCATCAGCCACCTCAGTGGTGGAGACGTCGATGACGCCAGCCAGCAGGTCGGAGTCGGCCAGTTTTTCCATCGACTGGCCGCCCACGCCGGTTGCGTGAAAGACCAAGCAGTCGTAGTCCGCGCCCAGTTGCTGGGTGACCATCTGTACGCAGGGCGTGGTGACGCCGAACATGGTCAGGCCCAGCGTCGGCTTGTGATGTGATGATTCGACGGGCGGATGCGTCAGCATGCCGGCCAGGGCCTGGGCGGCATTGGACAGCACTTTCTCGCTGATGCGGTTGATGCCCTGCACGTCGGTGACGGAATACATCATGCAGATGTCACTTGGGCCGACATAGGGGCGCGTATCACCGCTGGCCATGGTGGAGACCATCACCTTGGGAACGCCGATGGGCAGGGCGCGCATAGCCGGGGTGACCAGGGAGGTGCCGCCCGAGCCACCCGCCGAAATCAGGCCACCCAGGTCGCGCCGGCTGCGCGCGAAATTCTCGAATGCCAGGGCCATGGCGGTCACCGCGCTGCCCCTGTCACCGCTGAACACGGCCGCCTCGCCGCCGGGATGATGGCGCGCCACTTCGCGCGGATGCACGCTGGCGGTGGAAGTCTTGCCGCTGGTGGACAAATCGACTGTGACCACGCGCAGGCCCAACCTTTCCAGACACTGGCGCAGGAAGAACAGCTCACGTCCTTTGGTGTCGAAGGTGCCAGCGACGTAGGCCGCCCGCTCGCTGCTGGCTGCTACCGGGAACTCCAGCACCTGAGAGGGCGCAGTGACCGGTGGCGCCGGCGTCGCTGCGTCGCGCGGGATGTCGCGGATGGCGGTCACGCCGTTGGCGGTGTTCCAGCGGTTGAAGCCGCGCACGGTGCGCGGCAGCATATCGTCCAGCGTGGGCGCGCCGTCACCATGCGCACGCGCTACCGTCACCATGATTGGTTGCGCGGCCTCGACCGCCGTCGGCCCGGGCGGTGGTGCTTCGTCCTCATCAGAACCCGAGCGCACGCCCAACAGTCGCTCCTGCAAAGCGCGGTCGCTCGCCAGCTCGGCTGCCGGCATGATTTGTGCTATGCGGCCATTGACCATGACGCCGATCCGGTCGGCCATGTCCACGGCCACACCCAGGTTCTGTTCGATCAGCAGCACGGCGATCTGGCCGTCGGCCGCCAGTTCGCGCAGCGACTGTTCGACATGCTCGACGATGACCGGGGCAAGCCCCTCGGTTGGCTCGTCCATGACCAGCAGACGCGGTTGCAGCAGCAGCGCGCGACCAATGGCCAGCATCTGTTGCTCGCCGCCGGACAATTGCGCGCCCGCGTTGCTCTTGCGCTCGGCCAGGCGCGGGAACATGGCGTAGATGCGTTCGACATCACGCCGCCGGGAAGCGACTAGGCGCAGGGTTTCATCGACCGTCAGCGAAGGCCAGACACGGCGGCCCTGGGGCACGTAGGCAATGCCTTTATTCGTGATGCGGTCCGGTGAAAGACCGAGGATTTCCTCGCCCGCCAGCCGGATGCTTCCGCGCGCGGGGACCAGGCCGGTAATCGCGTTGCACAGGGTGGTCTTTCCCATGCCGTTGCGCCCGACAATGCCGAACACGCCCCGCTCAAGTTCCAGATTGACGCCTTGCAGGACATGCGCGTGGCCGTAATAAACATCCAGGGCCTCGATTTGAAGCAGCGGCGCGGCCATCAGTGGTGGCTCCCCATGTAGATGGCCTGCACCTCGGCGTCGGCCTCGATTTCGGCGGGCGTGCCGGTCTTGAGCACGCGCCCGTTGTGCATGACGGTGACTTTTTCGGTCACGCGCAGCGCGATGTCCAGATCGTGTTCGATTAGCACGAAGCCCATGTGCGTCGGCAGCGATTGCAGCAGGATCACCAGCTCACGTCGCTCGACCGGCGACAGGCCGGCGGCCGGTTCGTCGAACAGGATCAAGCGCGGCGCGCCCGCCAGCGCCATGCCGATCTCCAGCTGGCGCTGCTGTCCATAGGCCAGGTTGGCCACCACCTCGTTGGCCAGATGGCTGAGCCGGGCGCGTTCCAGCAGTTCCTGCGTGGCCAGGGTGGAGGGGTGGGCGGCCCCAGCGCGGCGCGGACTGAAGCGACCGCTGGCCACACCGCGCACCGCCAGAAAAAGGTTGTCGCGGACAGTCAGCTCGCGAAACAGCAGCGAGGACTGGTAGGTGCGGCGCAAGCCCTTGCGAATGCGCTCGTGCGGGGGCAGGGCCGTGATGTCCTCGCCGAAGAAACGGATGGTTCCCGCAGTAGGCGGGAAGTCACCTGTGATGGTGTTGAACAGCGTGGTCTTGCCCGCGCCGTTGGAGCCCAGTACCGCGTATTTCTGGCCGGCGACCACCGCCAGCGACACGTTATCGACTGCGCGCAGCGCCCCGAAGACGCGCGTGACGCCTTCAAGCACAAGGGCGTCGCCCGAGGCCAGCGGGCGCGCCGGGGGCGTCGCTGCAGTGGCGGGGTGTCGACGGATGCTCATGACGGTGGCCGCCGTGGAACCCCCCTCAGGGGCAGTTGGGTACGTCGCGCGTTCCTATCTGGAACTGCTCTTTCTTCAGGCCGAGCAGCTGGTCCACGTTGTCCACCTTGCGCAGAACCTTGTTGAACAGGTTGCCCTGGGGGTCCTTGACCACCTCGGTGACGAAGGTGGTGCCGATGGCCTGGCGGTTGTCGTCCAGGCGCACGTCGCCGGTGGGTGTCTTCAGGACCATCGTCTTGAGCGCGTCGCGGAACCTAGCCTGACCGCCAGAGAGGTCACCATTGACAGCGGCCAGACCGTCCAGGGCGGCCTTCATGTTGACGTAATAGACGTAAGCGAACAGGCTGGGGCTGGGGTAGCCGCCGGCCGACACCGGGTAGTTCTTGCGATAGGCGTCAACGAAAGCGCGCCACTCGGCGCCAGTGAAGGCGTCGGCTGTGGGGCCAGCCGACATGGTGCCCACCAGCGAATCGCGCCGCTTTCCGCGGTAGTTCAGTACGTCCTGACTGACCGTGATGGAGCCGCCAAGCATGGGTTTGTCACCTCCGGCGTTTTCATACTGGGTCAGGAAATTGACCGCGTCGGCCCCGCCCAGCACCACCAGCAGCGCATCGACGTCCTTGGGGATTCGAGCGATGACCGAAGAATAATCCTTACCGCCTAGTGGCACCCAGGCCTTTACCGGCACCTTGCCGCCCTTGGCGCAGAACTCGGTCATGAAACCTTGGACCTGGGAATAGGGGAAGGCGTAGTCTTCCGCGATCACCATCACGCGCTTGTAGCCTTTGTCCAGCGCGGCCTGGCCGAGGCCGACCATCCACTGCGCCCCTTCGGTATTGAACCGGAAGAAGTTGGGGCTCGGGGTTTGCAGGGTGGTGGCCTGGGCGGCGGAAGCGCCATTGATGAAGGTCACGTTGGGCTGGGTCTTGGAGTAGTCCTTGACCGCGATGCCCTCGCCGCCCGACAGCGGCCCGACCATGATGTCCACCTTGTCCTGTTCGACCAGCTTGCGCGTGGCGTTGACGGCAACATCGGGTTTCGCGTCGGAGCTCGCCTTGATGACCTCAATCTTGCGCCCGGCAACCACGCCGCCGCGCTCCTTGATGGCCAACTCGGCCCCGCGCATGCCATCGGCTCCGCCCGCGGCGAATGGGCCGTCCAGCGTGGCCAGCAGGCCGATCTTGACGGGCTGGCCCTGGGACCAGGCCGAGCCCACGATGGTCAGGGCTGCGGCAGCCCCAAGAACGGAACGCATCCAAAATCTCTTGCTCTGTTTCACGGTTGTCTCCTTACGGGTTGAAGTTAAGCCTGGTCCGGGTGGAAGCGGGCGCGAAATTTCGCCCACAGTCCGAGCAGGCCGTCGGGGGAAAACAGGACGATCGCAAGAAACACCCCGCCGATCACGAGATTGAAGCGCTCGCGGTCGATCAGGTCGATAGCAAAGGTCTGTAGCAGCACGAAGACCATCGCGCCGAGGAAGGCGCCGATCGGATGGCGCATGCCGCCGAGCACGGCGATGACCAGAATGTTGATCAGCCAGCTCATGCCGACCGAGCCAGGCGTCATCAGCGCGTTGTACCAGGCCAGCAGGATGCCGCCGACGGCAGCCAGCACGCCTGACAAGGCATAGGCCGCGACCCGGTGCGCCACCACGTGGTAGCCCAGCGCCTCCATGCGGCGCGGATTGTCGCGAATACCCAGCAAGGCGATACCAAAGGGCGCGCGCACGATCCACTTGACGCCGAAGTAGCCAAACAACGCGCAACCTAGCGCCAGGTAATAGAAGGGCACCGGTTCGCGCCAGGCGATGCCAAGAAAATTGGGCGGATGCAGCTCGCGCAGGCCTTGAAAGCCGTTGAACACGCTGTAGTTCTGCAACACCAAATAGTAGAAGGCCACGCCGATGGCCAGCGTGATCATGATGGTGTAGATGCCCTCGGTGCGCACCGACAGCCAGCCAATCAGGGTGGCGCACAGCGCGGAAAAAATGATGGCCATCGGCACCGCGACCCACCAGGGCCAGCCGAGGCTGATCTCGGCGCTGCTGCTGGTCCCAAACACGGCCATGGCATAGCCTGCGATGCCGGCCACCGTCATCTGCGCCAGGGACACCATGCCGCCATAGCCGCCGAGGAAAGTCAGCGACAGGGCGATCAGGCCCAGCACCAGGGACTGGGCCGCCACTTGGTAGGTAAAGAAAGGCGTGGCGAACAGCGGGAAGAGCACCACCAGCGCAGCGGTGAAAACGTGGCGCGCAGCCAGATGGCGCCAGAGGAACTTGAGCCAGTGAGGCGCGTTGCTATCTGCATAGGGGTCGGGCGGTGCGATGGCTTGACGCGCCGTTCTGACCGCTGCGGGCAGCACGCGCGGCACGGATGGCCGTGCGCTGTTCATGGCGCTGCGCCACCGATTGGCGCTCATGCGGCTTTCCCCATGATGCCGCTCGGGCGGAAGGCCAGCACCAGGATCAGAATGACGAAGGTGAAGACCACGCTGTAGGTCGGCGCGTAGGCCAGGCCGTACGTTTCTGCAAGGCCGAGGATGACCGCGCCGATGGCCGCGCCGGTGACGCTGCCCATGCCACCGACGATCACCACGATGAGCGAGGCCAGCAGCAGGCGCGTGTCCTCGCCGGGCACCATGGACAACTCCACCGCGCCGATCACGCCGCCGAAGCCGGCCAGACCCGCGCCCAACATGAAGGTCATGGCGAAGATGAGATTGACGTTGAAGCCAGCGGCGGCCAGCATGGCGCGGTCATCAACGCCGGCGCGGATCATCACGCCCACACGCGTGCGGTTGAGCAGCCACCAAAGGCCGATGCCGATCAGGATGCCGAAACCGAGCAGGCTCAGGCGATAGGCGGAGTAAGCGCGGATCAGGGGGATGTCGCGGATCGGGCCGCTGAGCCAGTCGGGTGGCTCCATCTGGTGCACCTGGCCAGTGAAGGCCCACAGCAGCAGGTCGGCAATGACAATGGACAGGCCGATGGTGACCAGGGTCTGACGCAGATCCTGCCCCTGCATGTGACGCAGGATCAGCCACTGAATCAGCAAACCGGCGACGGCGGCCGCAGCAAAACCCGCAGCCGCCGCCAGCACCCACCAACCGGTGCGCTCGGCTACGGTGAAGGCGATGTAGCCGCCCAGCAGGTATAGCGAGCCGTGCGCGAGGTTGACGTTGCGCATCAGGCCGAACACCAACGTGAAGCCGCTGGCCACGATAAAGTAAAGTGAGGCCAGGGTGAGGCTGTTGAGCAGGGTGACGAAATACAGCCGCGCGTTGTCCACCATGGCCCAGATGGAAAACACCGCGAGGGGGCCGCCGATGAGCAGCCACAGTGCCCACTTCATGCGTTGGCTCATGCCATCCCACCTCCGAAGCGGCGTTCACGCGCCACGGGCGGCGTCTTGACCAGCACGCCGTCTTTCATCACGGCCAGGATGCGTTGGGGCTCGCGCAGAGTGCCAATGTTCGCTAGCGGGTCACCGTCGATCAGCAACAGGTCGGCCAGATAGCCTTCCTTGACCAGGCCCAGTTCGTGGCCGCGCATCATGATCTGGCCGCCGAACTGGGTGGTGGAGCGGATGGCCTCCATCGGCGTCATGCCCAGGTACTTGACGAAAAACTCCAGATCTCGCGCGTTCTGGCAGTGTGGAGTGAAAGCAAAGCCGTAGTCGCCGCCGGGCAGGACGCGCACGCCGCGCCGATGCATGGCGCGCAGCGATTCAAGGGCGTTGTCCCACTCGTCCTGGTAGCCCATCTCGCGCGCCTTGGCATTGGTGATGCCCCAGGGCTCGGCCTCGTGCAACAGGGCATGGATACTGGCGATGCCGGGGGCGACGAAAACCTGGTCCCGAGCCGCCTCCAGCATATCAAGCGTTTCCGTGTCGGAGTAGCTCGCGTGGTAAATGATCTGGATGCCGTGGCGCAGCGACTGCTTCACGCTTTCGACGGAGCGGGCATGGGCGGCCGCGCGCTTGCCGCGCAGACGCACCTCCTCCATCGCGGCTGCTACTTCCGCGTCGGTCATCCAGGAGGTTCGTGCCGGTGACTGCGGCGTGAAGTTATCGCCCGAGAGATTGAGCTTGACGGTGTCAACGCCGTACTTGAGAAACATGCGAATCACCTTGCGCATGTCCTCCGCGCCGTTGACGTTGACACCAAAACTATATTCCGGAAATGGCAGGTGCGGCAGGGTCTCGTCGCCCAAGCCGCCGGGCACGGTGATTTCCTGGCTGGCGGCAAGGTAGCGCGGTCCGGCGATCTGCCCGGCGTTGATGGCGTTTCGGATCACCACGTCCAGGCGAGGCTTCGCGCACGCCGCGCCGACGCAGGAGGTGAAGCCGGCCTTTAGATAACTCTTGGCGACCTTGGCGCACCACAGCACGTGCTCTTCCAGCGGCATGTTCTGGATGCCGGCCAAGGTAGGTGCGTTGTTCCAAGAGAAACGGGTGTGCGCCTCGCACATGCCTGGCATCAGGGTGGCGCCCGCGCCGTCGATGACCAGTGCGTCGCCGCCAAACCCCCCCACCGGCGCCAAGCTGCGGCTGATTTCATGAATGCGCTGGCCGCGCACGCGTACGCTGCCGGTGTAAGGGGGCTGGCCGCTGCCGTCGAGGATGCGCACATTGGTGATCAGGATGTCCCTCATGCCGCCCACCTCGTGGTGCCCTGCCATGGATGCGTTCCACGCGTGGGCGGCGCGCGGTGAAATACCCCGTCCTTCATCACTGAAAGAATGCGCGCACGGTCTTGCAGGATGGTGATATCGACCAGAGGGTCGCCGTCAATGAGCAGGATGTCGGCCAGGCAGCCTTCGCGAATGTAGCCTAGCTGCTTGCCCATCTTCATCATCGGGCCGCCCCAGGCCGTGGCCGACAGCAAGGTTTCCATCGTGCTCATGCCAAGGAGCTTGACGAAATATTCGAGATCGCGCGCATTGGTGCCGTGCGGCGTCCAGGCAAAGCCGTAGTCGCCGCCGGGCATGATACGGATGCCGCGCCGGCGCATGGCCTTCATGCTTTCGATGGCGCATTCCAGCTCGTGGTGGTAACCCATCTTGCGCGTGACCTCGGGTGTCAGGCCGTACTCGCTGGCGTTGTTGACAGTGCGCTCCAGCCAAGCTAGGCCGGGCGCGACGAAGTGATTGAATTTGTTGGCCTCCAGCAGGTCCAACGACTCCTCGTCGGCGAAGCTGGCGTGGTAGATGACCTCAATGCCCAGTCGTACGCACTGCTTGATCGACCAGGTGCTGCGCGCGTGCGCGGCCACGCGCTTACCCCAGGCCTTGGCTTCTTCCACGCAGGTGCGGATCTCGGCCTCGGTGAACTGGCTCATCTCGGAGGAAAAACCGGTAATCGATTCGCCGCTGAGGTTGATCTTGAGCGTATCGACACCGTACTTGGCGAACATGCGCACGCAGCGGCGCATTTCCTCGGCCCCGCTGACGACAGCGCCGAAGGCAAACTCGGATTGCGGCCGGTGCGGCGCGGTAGTGTCGCCGAGCCCGCCCGGCACAGTGATTTCCTGACTGGCCGCCAGATAACGCGGGCCGATGATGGTGCCATCGTTGATGGCATTGCGGATGACCACGTCCAGCCGGGGCTTGGCGGTGGCGGCGCTCACGCAACTGGTCCACCCCATGTCCAGGTAACGCTCGGCGACCTGAGCGCACCAGAGGATGTGTTCCTCCGGCGGCATGCGCTGTATGGCGTCCAAGCTGGGCTGATCGTTCCAGGCGAAATGGGTGTGTGCTTCCACCATGCCCGGCATCAAGAAGGCGCCGGCACCGTCGATCACCGTGGCACCAGCGATCGGCGTGCCGCGCTGACCCGGGGCGGTTTTCACCACGCGCACGATGCGGTTGCCAGAGACCAGCACCTCGCCAATGAAAGGGGTCTCGCCGCCACCATCGAAAATTTTGACATTCATGAAATGCACATCGGCCATCGTCAGGTCCTCGCGTTGACTGACCAGAAATCGAGCAGTTCGCGCAGGCATTCGTCGGGCCGCTCCACGGGCGTCCAGTGCCCGCAGCGCGGCAGGACGCACACGCGCGCTGACGGAGCAGCCCCGAGTTTGCCGGCCATGGCGCGCGCGGCCTGGGGAGGCGCCACGCTGTCCTCGTCGCCCGTGATCAACAGCACCGGACAGGCGATGCGTTCCAGTGCGGCTGCCGAAGCCGTGGCCAGGGCTTCACAGCTGCGCGCGTAGGACTCAGCCTCCTGCCGCATCAGGCTTTCACGCACAAATGCCACGGCCAGCGGCAGACGCTGGCGCGTATCCGCTGAAAGGGACGCCTGCACCAGCGTAAGCGCGATTTCATGCATGCCCACCGCGCCCTCGCTGCGGACCTTGGCCGCGCGCGCTAGTACTGCCGCGCGCGCCGCATCGGAAGGCGCGGTCAACGGGCCGAACAGGGCCAAGCTACGCACGAGCTCGGGCGTTTCCACGGCCAGATGCTGCGCCACGATGGTGCCCATCGAATGGCCAACCACATCGGCGCGCGTGATCGCCGCGCGCGCGCAAGCGGCGCGCACCGTCGCAACATAACGGGCGATGGTCAGGTCGCCTTCAACGCGTTGGGAACGGGCGCTTCCCGGCAGGTCGATGCGCAGCACGCGTCGCCGAGTCAAGCCGTGCATGAGTGGCGTGAAGGTGTTGGAGCTGCCGCCCAAGCCATGGATGCAGACAACTGCCTCGCCCTCGCCCTGCTCCTCGCTGAGCACGCGTTCGATTTGATGCAAGCTCATTGGCCGTGCGTCAAACGTACACAAACCATGGGAAAGCGCCGACCACCGGCCCTCACACGCATAGCACCGTCTCCTCAATGTTCCATGTTCCGGTGCTGATATCCGGCCGTGGAATCTTTCTATCGTTGCCCCCAAATGAGACTTGCGTCTCACATTTTCTGGGGCATTATAGAAAGCAAGTATTTTGTTTCACAAGAAGGGGTTTACCCCTTTAGAACTTATCCGTAAATAAGGTTCACTGAGAGCGGAACTTTGCGGAAGGCGATGATGGCGGCGGCAAGATGGTTCAGAGCGGTAAAGCTTCGATCTAGCTTCTCGTAGCGAACCAGCAGTTTACGGAAGCGGTTGAAC
>JADCGR010000009.1 GCA_020248905.1 Curvibacter sp.
CCGTCGGCGCATCCGGCCGGATGTGCCCGCCGGTCCGGCCCTATTGGCCCGCAAACGCCACCGCGTTTGCTCTGGGCCGAACCCCTTGGGGGGCGCGGTTTTGCGGGCCAAGCACGGCCGCTCGGCCGTGCCGACCCATAAGGCGCATCGCGAACGCATCCGCCTAGCGGATGCGTGACGCTGCGTTGCAAAACCAGGCAAGCCGTCCAGGCTTGCCTTGGGTTTTGTGCCTTGCGGCTCGTCCCGCAAAATCCACGCCGCGCGCGGCGCGACTTGTTCAGACCTTCCCTAGGCGCCGGCACTTCTGAAATGACGGTGTTTGTCAACGGTACTTTCAAAGAGCAAACATCAACAAGATCACCATTCACGCCGTTCTGCAGAATTTCTTCTCGATTCCCTTCGCCGAAGGCCGGTTTTTTCGCGCATTCATCAGATCAGCGGTACGCCAGTCTTGGACTGGATGAACTCGCGCGTCACGCCGGGCGCGAGTTCCACGAGCTTGAGGCCCTGCGGAGTTACGTCCATCACGCCGAGATCCGTGATGATGCGGTCAATCACGCCCTTCCCCGTCAGGGGCAGGGTGCATTCCGGGATGATCTTGAGGTCCTCGCTACCGTCTTTCTTGCGGGCGATATGCTCCATGAGCACGATGCAGCGCGGCACGCCGGCCACCAGGTCCATGGCGCCGCCCATGCCCTTGACCATCTTGCCAGGGATCATCCAGTTGGCCAGGTCACCTTTTCCGCTGACCTGCATGGCGCCCAGGATGGACAGATTGATCTTGCCGCCTCGAATCATGGCAAAACTATCGTGGCTGCCAAAGATGCTCGTGCCCTTGATGGTGGTCACGGTCTGCTTGCCGGCGTTGATGAGATCGGGGTTAACCTCGTCCTCGGTGGGGAAGGGGCCGATGCCCAGCATGCCGTTCTCGCTCTGCAGCCACACCTCCATGTCATCGGGCACGAAGTTGGCCACCAGGGTGGGCATGCCGATGCCGAGGTTCACGTAGAAGCCGTCCTGCAGTTCCTGGGCCGCGCGCGCGGCCATCTGGTCTTGGGTCCAGGGCATGGTGTTCTCCTTCTTGCTTACTTCTTTTCGGTCAGGGTGCGCTTTTCGATGCGCTTCTCGGGCATGGCGTTGAGCACGATGCGATGCACATAGATGCCGGGCAGGTGCACGTCGTCCGGGGCCAGTTCGCCGGTCTCTACGATCTTTTCCACCTCAACGATGCAGACCTTGCCAGCCATAGCCGCAGCCGGGTTGAAGTTGCGCGCCGTGAGGTTGAACCGCAGGTTACCGGAACGGTCCGCGATGTCAGCCTTGACGAGGGCGACATCTGGCACGAGCGAGCGCTCCATCACATAGGTCTCGCCGTCGAACTCGCGCAGCTCCTTGCCTTCGGCCACGATGGTACCCACGCCGGTCCGGGTAAAGAAGGCCGGGATGCCCGCGCCACCGGCGCGCAGCTTCTCGGCGAGCGTGCCCTGGGGCGTGAACTCCAGCTCCAGCTCACCGGCAAGGTACTGGCGCTCGAATTCCTTGTTCTCACCCACGTAGCTGGAGATCATTTTCTTGATCTGCCGCGTCTGCAGCAGCTTGCCCAGGCCGAATTCGTCGACCCCTGCGTTGTTGGAGATGGCGGTCAGGTTCTTGATGCCGGCATCACGCACGGCGTCAATGAGCGCCTCGGGGATGCCGCACAGGCCGAAACCGCCCACGGCGATCAGCTGGCCGTCGCGCATCACACCCTGGATGGCGGCAGCCGCACTCGGGTACACCTTGTTCACGCTCTTCTCCTTTGCTTGATGTCCGATTTCATGATACCGTGACGATACTACTTATCAGAATACGTAGTACTGCCTAGAATGATGGCCCTATGGATATCGATTACCGCCTTGCTTTTGAGTACGCGCCCATCGGGATGGTGCTCTCGCGCAACCGCATCATGATCGACTGCAACCGCCACTTGTGCGACATGTTTGGCGCCACGCGCGAGACCATTGTGGGGCAGTCGTTCCAGCTGCTCTATCCCAGCGCCGACGAATTCGAGCGCATCGGTGCGCGCATCGCGCCTATCATGAACCGGCAGGGACGCTATGCGGACGACCGCATCATGAAGCGGGTCGACGGCCGTTTCAAGGGCGAGGTCTTCTGGTGCCATGTCACCGGGTGCGCGCTCGACCCGGCTGATCCGCTGGGCGCAGGCGTCTGGACGCTCGAAGACCTGAGCTCGCGCCGCCCCGTCAAGGCCGATCTCACGGCACGTGAGCGCGAAGTCGCTGCCCACCTGCTGGAGGGCCTGACGTCCAAGGAGATCGGTAAGGCACTGGCCATCAGCTACCGCACGGTCGAGATCTACCGCGCGCGGCTCATGCGCAAGTACACGGCCAGCACCACGGCAGACCTGGTGCACAAGCTTACCGTCGGCTGAATGCGCCATGACAGGCCCCTATGTTTGGTCCCGGATTCACCCCTTTGGAAGGTGGACGCAATCATCTGCACCCTGGCCACCCTGATCAGGATGGCCGGCTCACAGGCTGCCTTTGCGGCGGTGAACGGCGATCTGCTCCAGCGCACGGCGGGCCTGGCTCATACCGCAGGGGCGACCCGCCATGCCATCGTCTTTTCACTGGGCGCAGGACCGAAGGGCAACTTCCATCTGCGCGCCAAGGCCGAAGCTGAGGACGGCGTGCGCGCGCTCGGCTACCCTGCCCGAACGTTCCGGCGTCGGTCCCGGATCGACACCGAGCGCAACGAATCGCGACCCAGTGAACGGCTCGGTCTCTGGATGGCGCGGGCCCTGTGCCCTCGGATTGCCCGGCGCCACCGTCCGCTCAAGCCGCCATGGATCGCCCGCGCGCTGCTGGACGGCGTGCTGCGCGAGCTGCCCGGCGTTGAGATCGTCGAGTCGGAGCAGCTCCAGCCTCACGGATAATCGCTACACGACTGCTAGGACTTCCATGAGCCGCTACCCGCATCCTGAACTCACCGACCTGCCCGGGGACATCCGCACCCGGATTATGGAGGTGCAGGAGAAATCAGGCTTCATCCCCAACGTCTTTCTGGCCCTGGCGCGCCGGCCCGCTGAATGGCGCGCCTTCTTCGCCTACCACGACGCGCTCATGACCCCCGAGGCGGTCGGGCGCGCCTCGGGCCTGACCAAGGGGGAACGCGAGATGATCGTCACCACGACGAGCGCGGCCAACCAGTGCCTCTACTGTGTGGTAGCCCACGGTGCCATCCTGCGCATTTACGAGAAGAAGCCGCTGGTGGCCGACCAGGTGGCGGTGAACTATCGCAAGGCCGACATCACCCCGCGCCAGCGTGCGATACTGGACTTTGCGATGAAGGTCTGCCAGAACTCGCACGAGATCGAAGAGGCCGACTTCGCTGCGCTGCATGCCCACGGGTTGTCCGACGAGGATATCTGGGACATCGCGGCCATCACCGCCTTTTTCGGCCTCTCGAACCGCATGGCTAGCTTCAGCAGCATGATGCCCAATCCGGAGTTCTACCTGCTGGGCCGGCTGCCGCGCGAGAAGAGGTAAGACCCCAGACGTCGGTACGGACGATAACGCCCACCTGCACCTTGTGCGCTGATTCGCTATCCTGAGCGTCAATCCTTCAAGACCGTCTAGAGCTTCTTATGAAAACACTCGCATTGCTGGCCGTCCTTGCGGCCCTGCTCCTCAGCCCCCAGGCGCACGCAGCCTACGACACACCCGACACGCCCACGCAGTCAGACCTGAGCCCGGCCATCAAGCTCATCGAGAACAAGAACTGGTCGGACGCCATCTCCTCGCTGCTGGTCTACACCCGAGCCAACCCAAACAGCGCCGATGGCTTCAACCTGCTGGGCTACAGCTACCGCCAGCTCAAGCGCTACGACGAATCGTTCGCCGCCTACAACAAGGCCCTGGCCCTGGACCCGAAGCATCGCGGCGCGCATGAGTACATCGGCGAGGCCTATATTCAGCTGGGCCAGCTGGACAAGGCCAAGGTGCATCTGGAGGCGCTCAGCAGGATCTGCACCCTGTCCTGTCACGAGTACCGCGATCTTAAGAAGGCCTACGAGGCTGCGCTTGCCGTCAGGCGCCCGTAGGCGCTCGTAGGCGCCCGCATCAGGAAAAGCGCACAAGCGCCTGTCGCTTGCCGGTCCTGCATTGGAGGGCGTTTCAGCGCGCCTCCCTGGGCCCGGGCCGACGCCGCGCGGGCTTGTCCACGCCTGCAGCCTGGCAGGCCGCTCGGTAGTCCTGCAGAGTCCTCTGCGCACGGCCCAGCACCGAGTGGGCAGGGTAGCCCCAACCACTGAGGACACCATAGGGCTCGCCGCTGAGCAGTTCCATGCCCTCGCCTGCGTGGTCGACGGCCCAGATGTGGAAGCGCCCCTCGGCCACAGCCTGCACCACACGCGCGTCGAGCATCAGGTTTCGTCGGTTGCGTCGCGGGATCAGCACGCCCTGGCGGCCCGTCAGGCCCAGCAGCTCGCAGCTTCGGAAATAACCCTCGATCTTCTCGTTGATGCCGCCTACGGGCAGCATCTCGCCATGCTGGTTGAGCGCCCCCGTCACGGCGATGCCCTGCTTCAGCGGCAGACCCGAAAGCGAGGACATCAGGGCGTAGAACTCGGCGCACGACGCCGAGTCGCCCTCGACCCCGCTGTACTCCTGCTCGAAGACCACGGCGGCGTTGAGCGCCAGCGGCGCGATGTGGGCAAAGAGCGAGGCCAGATGGCTGTGCAGGATGAGTACGCCCTTGTCGTGGATGGGGCCCGATAGCTCGACCTCGCGCTCGATGTTGAGCAGGCCCTCGTCGCCAGCGTGGGTGCGTGCCGTGACGCGTACCGGAAAGCCGAAGCGGTAGTCCCCCAGGTCCAGCACCGTCAGGCCATTGACCTGCGCTACCTGCTCGCCGTCCACATCAAGCAGGCGCTCACCATCGCTCAGGGATTCCTGCAGGCGCTGCTCGGGATAATCATGGCGGTGGATGTGCGCACGCCGGGCGGCGGCAACGTCCTGCGCCTGCACTTGTGCAGCGCCACGGGCGCGCGCGATGGCGGCAGCCTCCATCACCCGCGCTTCGCTGTGCGCAAAGATCGCGCTCTGGCGACTCTGGTCCTCAGCCTCGCGATGCGCCTGCTCCAGCAGCGCGGCCACGGCCTCGGCGCTGAAATGCGGTAGGCCGAGGCGACGGCAGGTGTGAGCCACGAAGATGGCAGTGGCACGCCGGGTCTCGGCGCTGGCCGTGAAGCTCTCGGCGAAGTCGACCTTGCAGCGGAAGCGCCGCGCAAACTCAGGGTCGCCCTCCTGCACCGCGTAGTACTCCGCCACCGAGGCGACCAGGACGATCTTGACGTCCACGTCCACTGGCTCGGGCTGCAGCGACACGGCAGCGATGGGGGCATACGGCATGCCTGGCTCCTCAATCTGCAAGCGCCCGCTGCGCAGAAAGCGGCGCAGCTTCTCCCACACCGGCTCATCAGCCAGCAGGTCGCGCAGGTGCAGCATCAGGAAGCCGCCATGCGCGCGCAGCAGGCTGCCAGCCCGGATGCGCGTGTAGTCGGTCACCAGCACGTCGTTCTCGTTCTGGTATTCGATGCTGCCGTAGAGAACACGGAAGAGCGGGTTGTCCTCGACGATCACCGGTGCGCCCTCGCGGCCATGTTGGTCCACCACGAGGTTAACGTGGTAACGCTGCAGCGCCTCGGCCAGCGCGGCGGCACGCAGGCCGTCTTCGTCCTCGTCCATCGGCTGGAACAGCTCCAGGTTCTCCAGCACGTCGTGGGCAACCTGGTCCAGGTAGCTGCCGAGCTTGACCGTGTCCTTGATCTGCTTGCGCAGCTCGCTGCGAATCTCCTGTAGCTCGCGCTCCAGCAACGGCTTGATGACCTGACGTCGCAGGGCCGCCAGGCCTTCATTCAAGACACGCTCCAGCGCATGCGTCTTCTCCAGGTAGCGCGTGATCTCGCCGCGCAACTCCTCCTCCAGCCGGTCGGCCTCGATGCGCTTTTCCTTCGGCATGGCCAGCAGCTTGCCCTCGGTCATGGGTTCGCCCTTGTCGTCTCGCAGCGTCAGCACCAGATGCCCTTCGTCGCGAATCAGTGCGAAGTTGCGCGCCTCGGCGTAGGTGTCGAGCTCGGCAAAGGCGCGTTGGTCCTCGGCCTTGCAGGTCTTCTGCAGATGCGCGGTTTCGGCACGAAAGTCCTCCCCGGCTAAGCGCTTGGGAATCTCGGCCTGTAGGGTCTTGACCAGCTGTGCCATAAGCTGGCGCAACTGGCGCCCCTGGCCGACCGGCATGCGCAGGGCCCGCGGGCGTTCGGGGGCGTCGAAGTTGTGCAGATAGCACAGGTCAGGCGGCACAGGCCGGGTAGCGGCCATCTCGTGCATCATCTGCGCCAGCAGCGTGCTGCGACCGCTGCCCACCTCGCCCAGCACGAAGAGGTTGTAGTCTGGGGCGTCCATCTGAAGGCCGAAGCGCGCCGCCCGCTCGGCCCGCTCCTGGCCAATCCAGGGTAGCGGGTGCGCCAACAGCTCGGACGTATCGACGAACCCCAGCGTACCGGCATCGATGCTCAGACGCAGGTCGGCAGGGGAGACTTTCTCTGTAGCCATGGATGAATTGTGGCCTGTCCCAGGCACGCGGAGCTGACCAGGATCAATAATTGCCGCAGCCTTAGCGCAGGACTAAGAAAGTCCCGCCATGCGCGTTCGATTCAAGAACGCATTTGTCTGACCGCTCGCATCGCTGGTCGCTTGCCCGTAGACACAGGCAAGCGACTGGGTGGGCAAAGGGCCCGTTTTTGACTCGAACGCGCATGGCGGGACTTGTTCAGACCTTCCCTAGGCTTGCCTTGGGTTTTCCGCCTTGCGGCTCATCCCGCAAGATCCACGCCGCGCACGGTGCGACTTGTCCAGACCTTCCTCAGGTAGCGAAACCGTCATCGGCCTGAATCACCGCGCCGTTGATGAAATGACTCTCGTCGGCGCAAAGCATCACCAGCACCGCATCCAGGTCCGCAGGCTGCCCCACGCGCTTGCGCGGCAGCATGCTGATGAGCTTGTGGCCCTGCTCGGTCTGCCAGTGATAGTGGTTGATCTCGGTGTCGATGTAGCCGGGGCACAGCGCATTGACATTGATGCCGAACTTGCCCCATTCGGTGGCCATGGCCCGCGTCATGTGCACCACGGCCGCCTTGCTCATGCAATACACACCGATCTGCGGCAGCACCTTGAGGCCGGCCATCGAGGCGATGTTCACAATGCGCCCGCCGGTGTAATTGCCCGGGGCCGCGCCCCTGGCCCGGGCTATCATGCGCTTTCCCACCTCCTGTGCGACGAAAAAAGCGCCCTTGGTGTTGGTGTCGAGGACGAAGTCGTAGTCTTCCTCCGTCACGTCCACGAGCCGCTGGGTGGTCGAGACGCCCGAGTTGTTGATCAGGATGTCGATGGAGCCCACCTCGGTCTCCGCATGCGCGACCGCTGACTTGATGGAGGCCAGATTGGTCACGTCCAGCTCCAGCACGTGAGCATCACCGCCCTCGCCCTCGATCTGGGCGCGCAGCTCCTTGAGTTTGTCCACCCGGCGCGCCGCCAGTACCACGGCCGCGCCAGCCCGCGAGAGGGTGCGCGCGAACTGCGCGCCCAAGCCCCCGGAAGCGCCGGTGATGAAGGCCACGCGGCCGGAAAGATCAATGTTGTAAGCCATGGCCAGTCCTCTAAAAAAACTCCTACAAAACAGAACGATCGTTCTATTTTGTAGCTGTTACGCTTTAAAATCGGGCGCGCAGCCGACGGGTCGCGCCCGGACATGCTCCAGGCATCCCGCGCCGGCCCCGAGCCATTATCAAGCGACTCCACGCACTGAGACAGAAAGCAGCCGTCATGACAAACGAAGAAATCCTCGCCAAGTTTGGTCCCCGCGAAGCCATGGAGTACGACGTGGTCGTCGTTGGCGGCGGGCCCGCCGGCCTCTCTACCGCCATCCGTCTTAAGCAGATCGCGGTGCAGAAGGGGCAGGACGTCAGCGTCGTGGTGCTGGAAAAGGGCGGCGAGCCCGGCGCCCACATCCTCTCTGGTGCCGTCATGGACCCGTGTGCCCTGAACGAACTCTTCCCCGCCTGGAAAGACATGGGTGCCCCGCTGAACCAGCCGGTGACTGGCGATGAGGTGCTTTTCCTTACAGAAACGGGCGCAAGGAAGACGCCTGGTTTTCTGGTCCCCGACTGTTTCCACAATGAGGGCAACTACGTCATCAGTCTCGGGCTGCTGACGAAATGGCTGGGTGAGCAGGCCGAGGCGCTGGGCGTGGAAATCTTCCCTGGCTTCACCGCCGCCGAGGTGCTGTACAACGAGGGCGGCGCCGTCAAGGGCGTGGCCACGGGCCACATGGGCATCGGCAAGGACGGTGAGCCCACCGACAGCTTCCAGCTCGGCATGGAACTGCACGCCCGCTACACGGTGTTTGCGGAGGGCGCGCGTGGCCACCTGGGCAAGCAGATCATCGCGAGGTACAAGCTCGACGAGGGCAAGGACCCGCAGAGCTACGCGCTGGGCATCAAGGAACTGTGGGAAGTCCCGGCGGGGCAGGCCAGGGCGGGGCTGGTCGTGCATACGTCCGGCTGGCCCATGGACAACAGCACCTATGGCGGCGGCTTCCTTTACCACCTGGAAGGCAACAAAGTCACGCTGGGCTTCGTCACCGGCCTGGACTACCAGAACACCTGGCTGAGCCCCTTCGAAGAAATGCAGCGCTGGAAGACCCACCCGGCCATCCGCAAGCACATCGAAGGCGGCAAGCGCATCGGCTACGGCGCGCGGGCCATCACGGCGGGTGGCCTGCTCTCGCTGCCCAAGCTGGTGTTTCCGGGAGGCGCGCTGGTCGGATGCGACGCCGGCACGCTCAACGCAAGCCGCATCAAGGGCAGCCACGCCGCCATTAAGAGCGGCATGCTCGCCGCAGAAGCGCTGTACGAGGCGGTGGCAGCAGACCGCCGGCATGACGAAGTCACGGCCTACCCGGTCAACTTCGCGCAGAGCTGGCTGCACGAGGAACTGCACAAGTCGCGCAACTTCAAGCAGTGGTTCAAGAAGGGCAATCTCGTTGGCGCCGTCATGACGGGCATCGAGCAATGGTTCCTGCCCAAGATCGGTATCAAGACGCCGCCCTGGACGATTCATCGCAAGGAAGCCGACCACACCCGCCTCAAGCCTGCGGCAGATTGCACGCCCATCGCCTATCCCAAGCCGGACGGCCAGCTGACCTTCGACCGCCTCTCCAGCGTCTTCATCAGCAACACCAACCACGCCGAGGACCAGCCCGCCCATCTCACGCTCAAGGACGCCGGCGTGCCGGTGCGCATCAACCTGGCGAAGTTCGCCGGGCCGGAGAGCCGCTACTGCCCGGCCGGCGTGTACGAGTTCGTGCAGAGGGACGGTGCGGATCAATTGGTGATCAACGCGCAGAACTGTGTGCACTGCAAGACCTGCGACATCAAGGACCCAACGCAAAACATTGTCTGGGTTACGCCCGAGGGCGGTGGCGGTCCGAACTACAGCGGGATGTAAAGAGAAGGCCGAGGGCCCTTCAGCGCAAGACGCTGCGGATGAATTCGTCGCGGTCGGCCTGCGCGTCACTGGCCAGGCGGCGCAGCTGCTCGGCTGAAGCAAGGTCCTCGAGCGTCGGGGGGCCGCCCTTACCCTCGGAAAAACCCTTGTAGCGCACAAGGATCTTCAACTCCGCGCGCTTGGCTTCCTGATTGGCGATCGCCCACCTTTGGTGAAGCTCTTCCCACTTGAGCCCGATGTGTTTCAGATCCATGTCTCCTGCCTCCTGCCATCTGTTGTTGTGGCTCAGGCCGGCCGGCCCACAGCCATTCGCACTGGCTCCCAATCATGCGTGGGCGCGATCTTAAGTCAATCCTCCTCGCGCGATCGTTGCACGATGTTGAAGAGGTTTACCCCACGCCGGCCCCAGCCCCCCTGCGCCCTGCTGTGTACTATCCTGTCTCCATGCGAGCATCACCAGAGGCTTCCATGCAGCGCATCGTGATCTGTGGCGCAGCGGGGCGCGACTTCCATAACTTCAATACGGTTTACCGTGGTGACGCCGGCGTTCGCGTCGTCGCCTTCACCGCCACACAGATCCCGGGAATCGACGCGCGCCGATATCCCGCCAGTCTCGCCGGCACCCTCTACCCCGAGGGCATCGACATCGTGCCCGAGGCCGAGCTGGAGTCCCTTTGCCAGCGTGAGCACGTGGACACCGTGGTCTTTGCCTACAGCGACGTGACGCACGCCCAGGTGATGCACCTGGCCTCGAGGGCCCTGGCCGTCGGCTGCAACTTCGCCCTGCTCGGACCTCAGGCCACCATGCTGGCTTCGCACAAGCCGGTCGTGGCCGTTTCGGCCGTGCGCACCGGTTGCGGGAAGTCGCAGACCGCGCGCCACCTGGCGCAGGCGCTGAAGGCGCTCGGCCTGCGCGTGGCCGTCATTCGACATCCGATGCCCTACGGCGACCTGGCGCGCCAGCGCGTGCAGGCCTTTCACACCGTGGCCCAACTCGACGCGGACGAGTGCACCATCGAGGAACGCGAGGAGTACGAACCCCACCTGGCCGCCGGCCACACCGTGTTTGCTGGCGTCGACTACGCCGCCATCCTGGCGGCGGCCGAAGAGACCTGCGACATCATCGTCTGGGACGGCGGCAACAACGACTTCCCTTTCCTGAGGCCTACCGTTCATGTGGTGGTCTGCGACGCTCTACGACCCGACCAGCTCGCCACCCATCACCCGGGCGAGGCCGTGCTGCGCATGGCCGACCTAGTGGTGCTCAACAAGGTCGACGCCGCGCCCGCGGCCAACGTAGCGAGCCTGGAAGCTGCGGTACTCACCTTGCGACCGGGCGTGCCCGTCGTGCGCGCTGCCTCTCCCATACAAATTGATGCGCCGCAGCAGCTACTGGGCCGGCGCGTGCTGGTGGTGGAAGACGGCCCCACCCTCACGCACGGCGGCATGGCCTGGGGCGCCGGTTACAGCGCGCTGCGCAAGCTGGCGGGCGTGGAGATCGTGGACCCTCGCGAGAGTGCCGCGCCCAACATTTCTCGCGTCTACGCGCAATACCCGCACATTGGCCCGGTGCTACCGGCGATGGGCTATGGCGCGGCGCAACTGACCGCGCTACGCGCGACAGTCAACACCAGCCGCGCCGAGGTGGTGCTGTCTGCCACGCCCATCGACCTCGCGCGCCTTGGCGGCTTTGAGCGGCCCATCGTTCGTGCCCGCTACGGTTATGCCGACACAGGCAGCCCCACCCTGGCCACACTGGTGGCCCAACGTCTCGATGCCGCAGCCTGAATGGCCTTTGTTGGTGGTGGCATTGGGCGGCAATGCGCTCAACCCGCCTGCGGCTGACCAGGGCTACGCCGCCGAACGCAGCGCCGCAACCGCTGCGGCACGCCATCTTGCGACCCCCGCAAGGCGCGGCTGGAGACTGCTGGTGGTGCATGGCAACGGCCCGCAGGTCGGCCGGCTGATGACCGCAGGCGAGGACCCGGACAACCTGGACATCCACGTGGCCCAGACGCAGGGCGAGCTGGGCTACCTGCTGGCCGAGGCGCTGCAAGCCCAGAGCGGCGACGCCACCGTGGCGCTAGTTACCCGCGCCCTGGTGGACCCGGATGACCCGGCGTTTGGAACGCCGACCAAGCCCATCGGCCCGTTGCTCAAGGTCCGTCCCGAGGGCGGTTCCTCCGTGCAACTGGCCGGCGGCTGGCGCCGTACCGTAGCCTCGCCGCGACCGCAGGCGGTGGTGGAAGAGCACGCCATCGCGACGCTGCTACGCGAACACCATGTGATCGCCGGCGGAGGTGGCGGCATCGCACTGGTGCGCATGCCGGTGGACCTGTACCGTCGCGCAGGCGGACTGCCCGGCGTGATCGACAAAGACTGGGTTGCCGCGCACCTGGCCATCACGCTCAAGGCACAGGCCCTGGTCTTCGCCACAGATGTGGCCGGCGTGGAGGATGGCCACGGTACGCCCCAGGCAAAACTGCTTGAAAGGCTGACTGCGACCCAGGCGCAGCGCATGCTGTCGGCGGGCATGCTCGGGGCCGGCTCCATGGCGCCCAAGGTGGACAGTGCACTGGCTTACGCGAGGGCCACGGGGCGGCCGGCGCGCATTCTGCATGTGGATCGTTTAGCGCAGGCGATGGATGCCGCAGCCCCTGGCACGCTTATCGAGGACTGAGCTGGAGCGCCGGCCCAGTTCAGCGCGCCAGATGCCCGCACGCAAGCGCGGGCAAGGGCAATGGAGCACAGCAGCCCTAACCTTTCCTCACGGTCCGCTCGCGGGGCGACCGGCCGCCAGGCTCGGGAATGTGCCTGTGGCGCCGAAGCCGGCGATAGGTTACCCTTACGGCGACATGATCCTCCAATTCCTGATCTTTGGCCAGCATCTGGCGCGCAGCACCCGCGGGCGCCCCTGCGCTCCTCCGCCAGCCACACGCTGAATTTGCGCGCGCAGCCGAGCGCTACCGCTACCGATGATCATTTCTGGAGATTCCTCATGGCCGATCTGTTTGAAAATCCCATGGGCCTGTGCGGCTTCGAGTTCGTCGAATTCGCCTCGCCCGCCCCCAACACACTGGAGCCGCTGTTCGAGAAGATGGGCTTCTCGCTCGTTGCCCGCCATCGCAGCAAGGACGTGCTGCTCTATCGGCAGGGCGACATCAATTTCATTGTCAACCGCGAACCGCGCAGCCTAGCCGGCTACTTTGCTGCCGAGCACGGGCCCAGCGCGTGCGCCATGGCCTTCCGGGTGCGCGACTCGCACCGCGCCTACGCACGCGCGCTGGAGCTCGGCGCCCAGCCCGTAGACGTGCCGACCGGGCCCATGGAGCTGCGCCTGCCCGCCATCAAGGGCATTGGCGGCGCCCCCCTGTACCTCATCGACCGCTACGAGGACGGGCGAAGCATCTACGACATTGATTTCGAATTCCTGCCCGGCGTGGACCGCCATCCGCGCGGCCACGGACTCAAGGTCATCGACCACCTCACGCACAACGTCTACCGCGGCCGCATGAGCTTCTGGAGCCAGTTCTACGAGAGGCTTTTCAACTTCCGCGAGATCCGCTATTTCGACATCCGGGGCGAGTACACGGGCCTGACCAGTCGCGCGATGACGGCGCCCGACGGGCTGATCCGGATTCCGCTCAACGAAGAGGCTGGCCGCGGTGGCAATGGGCAGATTGAGGAGTTCCTCATGCAGTTCAACGGCGAAGGCATCCAGCACATCGCCCTGCTCAGCGACGATCTCGTCGCCAGTGTGGACGCGCTGCAACTGGCTGGCGTACCGCTGATGACAGCCCCCAACGACGTGTACTACGAGATGCTGCAAGAGCGCCTGCCGGGCCACGGCGAGCGGGTGCCCGAGCTGCAGGCGCGCGGCATCCTTATGGATGGCTCCACCGGGGATGGCAAGCCGCGCCTGCTGCTGCAGATCTTCAGTCAGCCCCTTTTGGGGCCGGTGTTCTTCGAGTTCATCCAGCGCAAGGCCGACGAAGGCTTCGGCGAGGGCAACTTCAAAGCCCTTTTCGAAAGCCTGGAGCGCGACCAGCTGCGCCGCGGTGCGCTGCACGTGGAGGCATGAACATGGCCCGTGCCCCCCATACACTCGATGCGGCTCGTGCCGCGCTCGCGCAACTACCGGGCTGGCAACTGGAACCGCGACGCCCGGCCCTGGTCAGGCAGTTTGTGTTCAGCGACTTCAGCGCGGCCTTCGCCTTCATGACCCGGGTTGCCCTGCTGGCTGAACGCATGAATCATCACCCGGAGTGGTTCAATGTCTACAACCGGGTGGACGTGGCGCTCACCACGCACGACGCCGGCGGCGTGACGGCCTCAGACGTGGAGATGGCGCGAGCCATGAACGACCTGGCCGGTCTGGGCGCTGCGTGAGCACCACCATGGACTGCGGGGACGGCCACGGCCTGGCACAGCCCGGCTACCGGCCCGCGCGTGCCGACTGGACGGTGGACCAGCAATGGTGCCGCTACACCCCGCAGGACCACGCCACCTGGCGCACGCTGTTTGAACGCCAGACCGGGCTGCTGCCCGCGCGAGCGAGCCAGGCCTGGCTTGAAGGCCTCAATGACCTTCCCATCGCATACGACCGCATCCCCGACTTTGCGCAACTCAACGAGGTGCTGCACGCGCGCAGCGGCTGGCAGGTGGTCGCGGTGCCGGGGCTGGTGCCCGACGAGGTGTTCTTCGAGCATCTTGCGAACCGGCGCTTCCCGGCCGGCAACTTCATCCGCCAGCCGCACGAGCTGGACTACCTGCAGGAGCCCGACGTCTTCCACGATGTTTATGGCCACGTACCCATCCTCATGAACCCAGTCATGGCCGACTACATGCAGGCCTACGGCGAAGGCGGTCTCAAGGCCCAGCGGCTTGGCTACCTGCCGCAGCTCGCGCGTGTCTACTGGTACACGGTGGAGTTCGGCCTGGTTCAGGAAAGCGCGGGTTTGCGCATCTACGGCGCGGGCATCCTGTCCTCGGCCACCGAGAGCCGCTTCAGCCTGGAGGACGATTCTCCCCATCGCATTGCCTTTGACACGGAGCGGGTGTTGCGCACTCGCTACCGCATCGACGACTTCCAGGAGAGCTACTTCGTGCTGCGCGACCTGGACCAGCTGCTGGAGCTGGCTCGCATCGATTTCACGCCGCTGTACGCACGCATTGCCGGGCAGCCCGAACTCGAACCCGGCGATCTGCAGCCACTCGACACCGTGCTGCAGCGGGGCAGTGGACACTATCACCACACACGGGCGCCGAGGGTCTGAGCGCATTACGGAACGAAAATAAACCGCTTCGCTGGACTGAAGGCGCGTACAATGCGCCTGTTGCTGCAGTTTGCTTACCTGTGCAGCAGCTGTTGTCTGACACGGTCCGCGGCCACGCACACGCCGCCTGACCCGCCCGACCGGCCGATCTCACCGGCCCCCACCGGTCGTCACACTCCTTCCCCTGCGGCGAGCTTCACATCCGGTCTTTTTTCCTGACCCACGACCGGAACCAGCGGCATCAGCCGCACGTCCGGTCTTGGACTGGGCGCCCTCGAACCCCCATGCGACATGCCCCCAGAGGCGTGCACCTTTATGAATACCACCCTGGAAAAAGCATTCCCGGTGGGCAAGTATCTTGTCTCACCCCTCATCCGGTCCACCGAGTCCGGGCACTACATGGCCTCGGTCTCGATCCGCAACGGCATGCACGACCGTGTCGTGCGCTTCGTGCCAGAGTTCAGCACGCCTGAGAGCGCCCTGCAGTACGCTGCCCGCGAAGGCCGCAGCTGGCTGCAACAGCGCCGCTGCGGCGCCTGAGGACCGCCCTCATCCCATCCCACAAGGAACAAGCATGGCCAAGGAAGAACTGATCGAGATGCACGGCACCGTGAACGAAGTCCTGCCGGACTCGCGCTTTCGCGTGACCCTGGACAACGGGCACACCCTGGTGGCGTACACCGGCGGCAAGATGCGCAAGCATCACATCCGCATCCTCGCGGGCGACAAGGTGTCGCTGGAGCTCTCGCCCTACGACCTGGGCAAGGGCCGCATCACCTTCCGCCATCTTCCCCCCCGCACTGGCGGCGCCCCCGCGCCGGCCCGGCGGACGTTTCGTTGACGGCCCATCCGGACTGTCATTCCCCCTGCGTCGCAAGTTACTACCGTCTTTAGACAGACGCTAACCCAGGGCGCTTTTCTTGAAAGGCTCTACCATGAGCAGCAAACTTTATGTCGGCAACCTCTCCTACTCGGTGCGGGACGACGATCTTCAACAGAAATTCGCAGAGTTCGGCGGCGTCCAGTCGGCCAAGGTCATGATGGACCGTGACAGCGGTCGCTCCAAGGGCTTCGGCTTCGTCGAGATGTCCAGCCCGGCAGAGGCCGAGGCAGCCATCCGCAGCATGAACGGCCAGAACGTTGGCGGCCGCGACATGGTCGTCAACATCGCCCGCCCGATGGAACCGCGCAGCGGTTCCGGCGGGTTCGGCGGCGGTGGTCGCCGGGAGGGCGGTGGTGGCGGCGGCTACGGCGCTGGCCGCAAGCGCTACTGAAGCCTTAGCGTTTCGCTGAAAACCGGCCCCTGGGCCGGTTTTTTTTATGGCTGCATGGGCTCAGCACGGGAGACCGTGTCGCAGCTGGCGCTAAGATCGCCGCTCGACAACGGAGTGACGGACATGATCAGGTTCAGCGACGAACACGTGTGGGTGCGGGTGGAAGGTTCGACCGGTGTGGTGGGCATCACCGTACACGCCCAGGACACCTTGGGTGACATCGTGTTCGTGGACCTGCCCGCCGTGGGTAAGGTGCTGGTGGCCGCCGAGATCGCCGGGGTGGTGGAATCGGTCAAAGCTGCAGCCGATGTCTACACGCCGGTCAGCGGCACGGTCACCGAAGTCAACGAGGCGCTGCGCGCCGATCCCTCGCTGGCCAATTCCGAACCCCTGGGCGCCGGATGGTTTTTCAAGCTCAAGCTCAGCGACCCTGCCGAACTCGGCAAGTTGATGGACGAGGCTGCCTACGCCAGCTTCAGGGGCTGAGCGCGGGCCGGCCGGCGGCGCCGTCTGTCTTACTCCTGTCATCTGCCTGCCTCAATAATTCGGGCTGGCGCCCGTGTTCGCACCGGTGTATCCCCAACCCTCGCCCCCAAGACAACACCATGGCCAAAGATTTTTCGACCATGGAGGACAGCAACCGCTCCTCCAACCCCAGCATCCACGAACTCTCCAGCCCGAGCCGGCGCACCCTGCTACAGGGCGGCCTGAGCGCTGCGGTCAGCCAGTTGCTGGCCCCGATTGCCGGCGCCTCGGCGCTGGCGGGCTGTGCCAGCATGGGCGGTGGCCCGTTGCTGGGCTTCAAGAGCGTGCCGGTCTCGACCGCTGACGACATCACCGTGCCCGAAGGGTATGTGGCCCAGGTCATCGCACCCTGGGGCGATCCGGTGGGCCTGTCGGGCGAGAACCATGCCTTCCGGGACGATGCCAGCAACACGGCCGCCCAGCAGGAAACGCAACTGGGCATGCATCACGACGGTATTCACTATTACGCGCAGAATGGCTCGACCAGCGGCTTGCTGGTGATGAACCACGAGTACACAGACGAAGGCCTGCTCTTCCCCGATGGCATGAGGACCTGGACACCGGAGAAGGTGCGCAAGGCCCAGGCCGCGCACGGTGTCTCCATCATAGAGGTCGAGAACAAGGCCGGCCAGTGGGCCATAGTTACGCCTTCACCCTGGGCGCGCCGCATCACGGCCAACACGCCCATGACGGTCGCCGGCCCGGCTGCGGGGCATGCGCTGATGCAGACCGCCGCTGATCCGGCCGGGCGGCGCGTGTTGGGCACGATCAACAACTGCGGCAGCGGTATCACGCCCTGGGGCACCTACCTCACCTGCGAAGAAAACTTCATCAACTACTTCAGCGGCGGCGATAACCCGAGCGAGCACGAGCGGCGCTGGGGCCTGCGCAAGGGCGGCGCGGGCGGCTACCGCTGGCACGAGCACGACGCACGGTTTGACGCGACGAAAAACCCCAACGAGTCCAACCGCTTCGGCTGGGTGGTCGAGATCGATCCCTTCAACCCCAGTTCCACTCCCGTCAAGCGTACGGCCCTGGGCCGTGCCGCGCACGAGGGTGCGACGGTCGCCGTGACCCGGGAGGGCCGCGCCGTCGTGTATATGGGCGAGGACGCGCGTTTCGAATACATCTACAAGTTCGTCAGCCGCGACCGCATCCAGCCCGGTGGCGCGCGCGCCAACGCCACGCTGCTGGACCACGGCACGCTTTACGTCGCGAAGTTCAATGCCGACGGTAGTGGCCAGTGGCTGGCACTCACCCACGGCCAGGGCCCGCTCACCGCGGCCAACGGCTTTGCCGACCAGGGCGAGGTGCTGATCAAGAGCCGCCAGGCCAGCGACGCCCTGGGCGCCACCAAGATGGACCGCCCCGAGTGGATCGATGTGGACACGAACGGCTGGGTCTACTGCACGCTGACCAACAACAGTAACCGCGCCGTGGGCACGAACGCTGGTGTGGACGCGGCCAACCCGCGCGCCAACAACACCATGGGCCACATCATTCGCTGGAAAGACGAGGGCGACTACGCCGGGCTCACGATGAAGTGGAACCACTTCGTGCTGGCCGGCGATCCCGCGAACACACGCGCCGAAGCGCGCGGCAACGTCAAGGGCGATATGTTCGCCTGCCCAGACGGCCTGTGGACCGATGCGCGCGGTGTGCTCTGGATCCAGACCGATATGTCGACCTCGGCCATGGGCAAGGGCGATCTGGCGCGCCTGGGCAACAACATGATGCTGGCGGCCGACCCCGGCACCGGTGAAATCCGCCGTTTTCTGACCGGACCGCGCGGCTGCGAGATCACGGGCGCCACAGCCACACCGGACGGGCGCACGATGTTCATCAACATCCAGCACCCGGGCGAGAGCCCCTCGGAGCGCAGCGACCCGAACGAACCGGGCAAGCTGTCCAACTGGCCCTCAGGCCGCCCGGGTGCCCGCCCGCGCTCCGCCACCGTGGTGATCCGCAGGCGTGATGGAGGCGTGATCGGAACCTAGGGAGGGTCTTCCATAGACGTGCCTAGGACAGCCCGGACCTCAGAACCAGTGAGGTCTTCGTTTGGGTCTACGCGCCGATCGCTTACTTTTTCTCAGCCAGCTGCACGAGCCCGGCAATCGCCAGTGCGTAGCCATTGACGCCGAAGCCGGCCATCACGGCCTTGGCCACGGGCGAGATCCAGGATTTGTGGCGGAACTCCTCGCGGGCGTGGACGTTGCTGATGTGCAGCTCGATCAGCGTCACGCCCGTGCCCTTGATGGCATCGTGCAGCGCAATGCTGGTGTGCGTGTAGGCGCCAGCGTTGAGGATGACGCCCATCAGCTTGCCTGCCGCCTGCTGGCGGCCAGCCTCGTGGATCCAGTCGATCAGTTCGCCCTCGTGGTTGCTCTGCCGGAAATCGAGCTTGAGGCCGTTGGCCGCGCTGGCGCGTTCGCACTGGTCCTGCACATCGGCCAGGGTCTGTGAGCCGTAGACGGCGGGCTCGCGCGTGCCGAGCAGGTTGAGATTGGGGCCGTTGAGGACGAGGACAGTTTTCATGCTTGGGGTGTCCGGTAGCTGGTCTGACCATTTTGCCACTGGGCTACCATCGGCTCACAGGAGCGAGAAGACAGCCATGACCCAGCCGAAACTGCATGAACTCGGCGCCGCGCAGGCCGCGGCCCTGCTGCAGCGCCGCGAGCTCAAGGCCGAGGACCTGGTGCGCGCCTGCCTGGAGCGTGTGGCTGCGCGTAACGACGACCTGCACGCCTTCGTGCACGTAGACGCCGTCTCGGCCCTGGCCCAGGCGCGCGCACTCGACGCTGGTGCCATCTGCGGCCCGCTGCACGGCCTGCCGCTGGGCGTGAAAGACCTCTTCGACACCACCGACCTGCCCACGTCTTACGGCTCGGCGCTGTACGCCCACCACCGCCCCGCAGCAGATGCAGCCAGCGTGGCCCTGTGCCGCGAGGCCGGCGCCGTGGTGCTGGGCAAGACCGTAACCACCGAGTTCGCGTACTTCACTCCCGGCCCCACGGTGAACCCGCATAACCCGCTGCACACGCCCGGCGGCTCGTCCAGCGGCTCGGCTGCCGCCGTGGCCGACCACCAGGTGCCGCTGGCCCTGGGCACGCAGACGGCCGGCTCCATCATCCGACCGGCCGCCTACTGCGGCGTGGTGGGCTACAAACCGAGCCTCGGGCGTGTGCCGGATGCCGGCGTCAAGAGTCTCTCGCCCACGCTGGACGTGATCGGGAGCTTCGGCCGCCGCGTGGAAGACGCTGCGCTGCTCGGCGCCGTTCTCACCGGCGATGCGCGCCTGGCCGAGGCACATGTGCATGGCACGCTGCGCATCGGCCTCTTCCCCTCGCCGTTGTGGCCGCAGGCCGAGCTGGACACCCAGCGCGCCTGGGAGATGGCCACCGCCGCCCTGGCGCGCAACAGCGACCGCTGCCAGGACGTCGCCCTGCCCGACTTCGCCGAACTGATTGCACTGCAGAAGGACGTGATGGCCTTCGAGATGGCGCGCTCGCTCAGCCATGAGAGAACGCGCCACCGCGACGCCCTGAGCCCCGCGCTGCAGGCCCTGCTGGACTCAGGCATGGCCATCAACGGCGCGCAACACGCCGACAAGCTGCGGCGCACCGCCGACTGGCGGCTGCGCATTGACGCGCTGTTCGAGCGCCACGACGTGCTGCTCACGCCCAGCACCACGGGCGCCGCGCCCGAGGGACTGGCCGCCACGGGGGACCCGCTGTTCTGCCGCAGTTGGTCCCTGCTGGGCCTGCCCGCCGTGCACCTGCCTGTGCTGCGCAATGCGCGCGGCCTGCCCGTGGGCCTGCAGCTCGTGGGCCGCCTGGGTGAGGATCACAGGCTGCTGGCCGCGGCACGTCACATCCACGAAAAACTGAAGTTCTGATGGAACCCGACGCCCACCCCGATGTACCGCCCGCGCTGGCGCAACTGCTGGGCCGTCATTCCCTGGGCACGCGCTGGATGGTGGCCCCCGGCCCCAGTACGGCCGAGCTGCAGCTGGCCGTGCGGTCCGCACTGCGCGCACCGGACCACGGCCGCCTGCTGCTCTGGCGCGTGGTGACCATCAGCGAGGCGCAACGCCCGGCGCTGGCCCGGACCTTCGAGGCGTTCGCGCGTGACGAAGGCAAGAGCGAGGAAGACGTGGCCGCCGAATGCAAGCGCGCCTACAACGGTCCCGTGCTTGGGGCCTGGGTCGCACGCATCGATCCCGGCGTGGACATGGTCCCATCCCACGAACATTGAATCTGTGTGGGTGCGGCCATGGGCAACTTCATGAACGCCGTGCACCTGCTGGGCTACGGCGCCAAGATGTTCGGCGGGCGCAAGTGCCAGCACCCGGCTCTGGCGCAGGCCTTCTGCGAAGACGGCGAGCAGCTGGTGGGCTTTACCTGCATCGGCACGCCGACCCGCGCTCTGCAAGCGCGCGAGCCAGACAACGCACTAGCCCGCATCAGTGCGTGGGGGCAGGCCGGCTGACGCACGCACCAAGCGCCAGGCGCAGAACGCCGACAGCAGCGCGCAGCCCGCGCAGGCCCAGAACACGGCTGGCAATCCCAGCCGGCTGCTGATCACGCCACCGGTCAGCCCGCCCAGCACTCCGGGCGCGCCGTAGGCCAGTACCGCATAAAGCGCCTGGCCGCGACCGCGCAGCCGGCCGGGAAAATGCTGGGACAACCAAGCGATGCAGGTCGCGTGGTGGGCGGCAAAGGTGAAGGCGTGCAGGCACTGCGCAAGCAGCAGCATGAACCACAGCGCAGCCCACTGGGCCGTGATGGCCATGCGCAGGGCGGCCAGCAGCGCACACAGCAGCAGCCAGCCCGTGAGCGGCAGGCGCGGCAGCCATCGGCCCTGGGTGTAGAACCAGATGATTTCCACGATGACGGACACCGCCCACATCAGGCCGATCACGGTCTTGCTGTAGCCCAGCGCATCAAGGTGCAGCGAGAAGTAGATGTAGAGCCCCATGTGCGCCAGCACATGGAAGATGGCTGCGGCAAAGAACCACTGCACCGTACGCTCGCGCAGTACCGGCCTCAGCGAGGGCTTGGGTTCGTGGGGGGCGTGCGCGTCCTTGAGGTCGGGCAGGCACCAGGCGCTGGCCGTGACCAGCGCCAGCGAGGCCACGGTCCAGGCGGGGAAATGGCCCAGGCCCCAGGCCTCGAACCACGCCCCGGCCGCAAACACCGTGAGCAGAAAGCCCAGCGAGCCCCAGAGGCGCACGCGGCCGTAGCGCCGCGCATCAAAGCTGCCGTCGCGGGTGACCAGATGCGCGAGCGCGGCCTCGCTCATCGGCATCATGGCGCTGGTGTGCAGGAAGACGAGGAAAAGCACCAGCGCGAGCCAGGCGGTGCCACCCTGCACCCACAGACCCGCGGAAATCAGCAGCGCCGCCGTAGCCGAATAGCGCAGCAGCTTGACGCGCTCGCCCGTGTGGTCCGACAGCCAGCCCCAGGCGTAGGGGCCAAGCAGCCGCGTGGCCGAGGGCACGGTCATGAGCAGGCTCAGCGTCATGAGGCTGTAGCCCAGCTCCTGCAGCCACAGCGGCAGGTAGGGATTGAAAAAGCCGATGTGCGCGAAGTAGGTCGCCGACAGGGCCGAAAAAGGCAGCAGCTGCCGGCGCGTGCTCCTCACCCGGGTCGCCCTGCTACTTCTTCTCGCTCCAGAGCACGCCGCCCGTGGCCCAGTCGGATTTCTTGACGTCTGTGAGGATCACGTCCACCGACTCGGGGGAGCTGCCCAGGGTCTTGACGGCGGCCTCGGTGATGGCCTTCACGAACTCGCGCTTCTGCTCAAGCGTGCGGCCTTCGAACATTTCAACGTGGATGGTGGGCATGGCAAGACTCCTCTTCAGTGGCGGTAGGACGGATCGATGCGATCGAGGCGGCGCAGCAGGGCGGGCCATTCGGCGTCACCGTCGCGCTCCTGTCCATCGCCGATCCATTGGGTGTAGGTGCGGCTCGCGACCTCGTCGCTGGCCACGAGCACATGGCCGCCGGTGGCGGCCATGGCGCGCAGCTGGGCCCGCGCCGCACGCTCCAGATGATGCATGAGCATGAAGGCCTCGGCGACGGTGCGACCCACGGTAAGCGTACCGTGGTTTTCAAGGATCAGACCCTCAAGCTCCCCAAGGTTGGCGATGAGGCGCCGACCCTCGGCTTTGCTCAGGGCCAACCCCTCGTAGGCATGACGGCCGATGCGCTGGTGCAGGCGCATGGCGTGCTGGGTGGTCGGCAGCAGCCCCCCGGGGACCATGGCGAGCGCCAGGCCCCATTCGGTGTGGAGGTGCAGCACGCAGCACGCATCGGCACGCGCGGCGTGGATGGTGCCGTGGATCGCAAAGCCCGATGGATTGACGGCGTGGGGCGTGTCCTCCAGCTTTTCGCCGCGGATGTTGACCTTGACCAGGTTGGAGGCACAGACCTCCTCGAACAGCAAACCGTAGGGATTGATGAGGTAGGCGCCCTCCTGGCCCGGCACGGCGGCGGAGATGTGCGTGTAGATGGTGTCGTCCCAGCCGTTGAGCGCGGCCAGGCGGTAGGCCGCGGCCAGATCGACGCGCGTGGCGCGCTCGGCCTCGCTCATCGGCATGTCAGCGCCGCCCGGCCGCCCGAAGGCGCTGACGCGCCCCCTCGGGGGGCAGAGAGCGACACGCAGTGCGCGAGCGTGGGGGCCTGATGGTCATGTTCAGACGCTGCCGGGAATCGGCGGCACTGGCAGCTGCACGTCGCCGCACTGGGCGCGATGTCGCAGCGCGTGGTCCATGAGCACGAGGGCGAGCAGCGCCTCGGCAATGGGCGTGGCACGGATGCCCACGCAGGGATCGTGACGGCCCTTGGTGATGAGCTCGGTCGCCTGGCCTTCGGTGGTGATGGACTCGCGCGGAATCAGGATGGAGCTCGTGGGCTTGATTGCGATCGACACCTCGATGTCCTGGCCCGTGGTGATGCCGCCCAGCACGCCGCCGGCCTTGTTGCCCACGAAGCCCTGCGGCGTCAAGCTGTCGCCGTGCGTGCTGCCCTTATCGGCCACGGCGGCAAAACCGGCACCGATCTCCACGCCCTTGACGGCGTTCAGGCCCATCATGGCGTAAGCGATGTCGGCGTCGAGCCGGTCGAAGAGGGGCTCGCCCAAGCCCACAGGCACCTCTGTAGCGGTCACGCGCAGGCGCGCGCCGCAGGAGTCCCCGCTTTTGCGCAACGCCTCCATATAGCTCTCCAGCGCCGACACATCGGCCACGGGTGCGAAAAAGGGGTTGTGGGGCACATGTTCCCAGGACTCGAAGGGGATCGACACTTCGCCGAGCTGCGTCATGCAGCCACGCAATTGGGTGCCGAACTTTTCCTTCAGCCACTTGCGGGCCACAGCTCCTGCCGCCACCGTGGGCGCAGTGAGGCGCGCCGAAGACCGGCCGCCGCCGCGCGGATCGCGAATGCCGTACTTGCGCCAATAGGTGTAGTCGGCGTGGCCGGGGCGGAAGGTCTGCAGGATCTGGCCGTAGTCCTTACTGCGCTGGTCGGTGTTGCGGATGAGCAGGGCAATCGGCGTGCCCGTGGTTTTGCCCTCGTAGACGCCGGAGAGGATCTCCACCGCGTCGGGCTCGTTGCGCTGGGTCACGAACTTCGAGGTACCGGGGCGGCGGCGGACCAGTTCGACCTCAATATCGGCTTCGCTTAAGTCCATGCCAGGCGGGCAGCCATCGATCACGCAACCGATGGCCGGGCCGTGGGATTCACCGAAGTTGGTGACAGTAAAGAGGTGTCCGAAGGTGTTGCCGCTCATGGCCCGGATTATCCCCCAGGACCTCTTGGCGATACACCGCATGCACAGGCGCTGAGCGTGTCTGGTTCTTAGATCCACGTGAATCCGGGTGGCTCGCCGGGCAGAGACGCGGCTTGTCACATGATCACGAGCGCTTCCGGAAAAGAGGGATCAGAACTTCGAATCCGGCACATCCTCCTCAGGCCAGTCCCGGATATACGCCTTGAGCATCTTGTTCTCGAAGTTCTGTGCATCCACCACGGCCTTGGCCACATCGTAGAAGCTGATCACGCCCATGAGTATCTTGCCGTCCATCACGGGCATGTAGCGCGCGTGGCGCTCCAGCATCATGCGGCGGACTTCGTCAATCTCGGTCTCCATGGTGCAGGTCAGGGGTGCGCTGTCCATGGAAGCGCGCACACTGGCCGTGCCTACGCTGCCCTTGTTCTTGACGACTTGCTGGATAACCTCGCGGAAGGTCAGCATGCCGACCAGGTCGCCGCGGTCCATGACCACGAGGGAGCCGATGTCCTTCTCGGACATCACATCCAGCGCCTTGGTCAGCAACTCCTCGGGCGTGATGGTGTAGAGGGTGTTGCCTTTGACGCGCAGGATGTCGCTGACCTTCATGGTGTGCTCCTCTGGGTTCTTGGTCGAGTCGAATATAGCCCACAATAAGACTTAAACCGGTCGCCGGTCAAGAGGGCATGCGACAGCCTGCGGCGCCGTGTGCACATAAGAAACGGAGAACTCCAATGCCTGGCTATTCCGATCCCGGCTTCGACACCCTGGCTCTGCACGCCGGCGCCGCGCCCGACCCGGCCTCGGGCGCACGGGCCGTGCCGATCCACCTCACTACCTCCTTCGTCTTTGAGTCCAGCGATCATGCGGCCTCGCTCTTCAACTTGGAGCGCGCTGGCCATGTGTACAGCCGTATCAGCAATCCCACCAACGCGGTTTTCGAGCAACGCATGGCGGCGCTGGAAGGCGGCATCGGGGCGATCGCCGTGGCCAGCGGGCAGGCGGCGCTGCACCTGAGCATTGCCACCCTGATGGGTGCGGGCTCGCACATCGTAGCCAGCACCGCCCTCTACGGCGGCAGCCAGAACCTGCTGCACTACACGCTGCGGCGTTTCGGCATTGAAACAACCTTTGTGAAGCCGGGCGACCTTGATGGCTGGCGTGCTGCCGTGCAGCCCAACACCAAGCTCCTCTTTGGCGAGACCGTGGGAAACCCAGGGCTGGACGTGCTGGACATACCGGCCGTCAGTTCGATTGCGCACAACGCGGGTGTGCCGCTGCTGGTGGACTCCACGCTGACCTCACCCTGGCTGATCAAGCCCTTTGATCACGGCGCCGACCTGGTCTACCACTCGGCCACCAAGTTCCTCAGCGGGCACGGCACGGTGATCGGCGGCGTGGTGATTGATGGCGGCAGCTTCGATTGGGAAGCCTCCGGCAGATTCCCCGAGCTGGCCGCGCCCTACGAGGGCTTCCATCAGATGGTCTTTACCGAGGAATCGACCATCGGCGCGTTCCTGCTGCGCGCGCGCCGCGAGGGCCTGCGCGACTTCGGCGCCTGCATGAGCCCGCACACGGCCTGGCTGATTCTGCAGGGGCTGGAAACTCTGCCCTTGCGCATGGCGAGGCACATGAGCAACGCGGAGAAAGTGGTGGCCTTCCTGGCCAGCCATCCCTTCGTGAGCCGCGTCGGCCACCCCTTGCTGGAGACCCATCCCAGCCACGAGCTGGCGCAACGGCTGCTGCCACGTGGCGCGGGCTCGGTGTTCAGCTTCGATCTAAAGGGCAGCCGCGAACAGGGCCGAAAGTTCATTGAGGCGCTGCAGATCTTCAGCCACCTGGCCAATGTGGGTGACTGCCGCAGCTTGGTGATCCACCCGGCTTCGACCACGCACTTCCGCATGAGTGACGAGGCGCTGGCTGGCGCCGGCATCGGACCCGGGACGATCCGCCTGTCCATCGGCCTTGAAGACCCGGACGACCTGATCGAGGACCTGAAGCGGGCCTTGAAGGCCGCAGAGAAAACCACTTAGCGCCGTTCGGGCTGAGCTTGTCGAAGCCCTGCCCTTCGACAAGCTCAGGGCGAACGGTCTGGAGACCGATCCATGTACTTATCCGTCAACGGCGCAAAGACCTATTGCTACACGGGCGGCAAGCCCTTCGACGCGGGCAAGCCCACCGCGGTCATGATCCATGGTGTGCTTCACGACCACAGCGTCTGGATCCTGCAAAGCCGCTACCTCGCGCACCATGGCTGGAACGTTCTGGCCGTGGACCTGCCCGGCCACAGCCGCAGCGCGGGCGAGGCCCCGGCCTCTGTGGAGGACGCGGCCGGCTTCGTCGCGGCCTTGCTCGACGCGGCGGGCGTGCAGCGCGCAGCGCTCGTGGGCCACAGCTGGGGCTCGCTGATCGCGCTGGAGACCGCAGCGCGGCTGGGCGACCGTATCAGCCACCTGGTGCTGGTGGGCACAGCCTACCCCATGAAGGTCTCACAGGCCCTGCTCGACGCCTCGCTGCACGAACCCGAGAAGGCGCTCAAAATGATCAATGTCTTTTCACGCAGCACGCTGGCGGCGCCACCCTCGGCATTGGGGCCGGGCACATGGGTCTACGGCGCCAGCCAGGCCCTGGGCCGGCGCGTGCTGGCAAGCAACAGCCAGGTCAATGTGTTCCACCGTGGCTTCCTAGCCTGCGACCACTATGCCAATGGCGAGCAGGCCCTGCAGGCCATCACCTGCCCCGTGCTGTTTCTGCTGGGTGCCAAGGACCAGATGACGCTGGCGAAGAATGCCGAGGGACTGATCTCTCTTGCGCGCGCCAGCGGCAAAACAGTGAAGGTGCTGAAGCTACCCGTGGGCCATCACCACATGACCGAGGCGCCGGAGGCCACGCTGGCGGCGATTCGCGCCTTTCTCGCCTGAGGCGCGACGTGGGGCTCGGAAGCCGTAGCAGCTCCAGACGAAAATGATTTTGCCGTAGCCAGTACCGCCCGGCAGAAAAGAAGCGTTGAGCGACGCGCAGCCTTAGAACTTATCCGTAAATAGTAAACTAGCGCCCCGAGCCGCATCTTGCGCGGCGTTCGGAGGCGCCGATGGGCAAAGCGCGTGTCGAGTCGTGGGAGGTGTCGGATGAGTTTTGGGCCAG